>PSMD01000038.1:6683-22445 GCA_040289925.1 Chitinophagaceae bacterium
TCAACCCTCCCGACCTTGCGTCGGGATGCTCTAACCGTCTGAGCTAAGGGTCCTGCTTCAGTTAGAAGCAAAAATTTATTTCAATATTCTATCTCATCCTTCAACCCTCCCGACCTTGCGTCGGGATGCTCTAACCGTCTGAGCTAAGGGTCCTGACTATTAGTCAACCATTTTTAAAAACCTGGGCTGAGAGCCGCCGTTTCGGTCTGCATCGAGACCCGCTTCGCTGCTTCTCGACTGAACTTTTTTGCTCCAGGCGAGCAAAAATATAGAATTTACTTTCAACGATTGCTTTTATTTGATCTCTTCAAACTCAATATACTCTCCCCCTTTTTCACCACTGGTTTTGGAACTGTTCGTATGCGTTGAAGAATTTGAATTTTGCTGCTGGGCGGAAAACTCATCCATTTTTTGCTGCATATTTCTAAATCCTTTTTTTATTTCCCGGGTGGTACGGGCAACCGGTATAATAAAACGAAAAATGAACTGGTAAGCCAAGTAAGCCAAAAAAATAAATAATAATATGCGGAACATAACTGAACAAAATTACAATTAGCAGGCGGCTAATTTGCAAAACAATTGTTTTTATTCAACCAGCCGGCGGGCAAAATTGCTTTCAGGTTTGGATGTTACAATTCATTTCCCTTACATTTGCACTGGCAAAAGACGATAGAAGGGAACGAAAAACGTTCCCTTCTTCTTTTACCTAAAGACATGACTGTAGAACAACAAATTGAAAGACTGGAAGAATTAACCAATGCTGTGCTGGCAAACCAGGCCGATTTGTTTTTGGTTAATATCAAAATAAAGCCCACCAATAATGTAAAGCTGTTTGTTGACGCCGACAATGGCATTACTATTGAAACGTTAACGCAACTGAACCGAACACTTTATAAACAAATTGAAGAAAGCGGGTTGTTTCCTTCCGGAGATTTTTCGCTGGAGGTTTCATCACCGGGACTTGACGAACCATTAAAGCTGAACCGCCAGTACAAAAAGAACATTGGCCGGTATGTTGAAACCATTTTAAAAGATGGCGGAAAAAAAGAAGGTAAGCTGGTAGATGTAACAGATGACGGATTTGTGATTGAAATAGAAACCGGCAAAGGGAAAAAGAAAGAGACTAAAACAGAATCATTGTTATTTGATCAAATAAAAAGCACAAAAATTCAAATCAAGTTTTAAAAAATCAGTAATGAGTCATTATTGTAAAATAAAACATCACTCATTACTCATCACTTATTAAAAGAACCGATATGGCAAGTATTAACCTGATCGAAGCTTTTCAGGAGTTTAAGGAAGCGGAAAATATTGACCGCCCTACCATGATGAAAGTGGTAGAAGATGTGTTTAAAACCCTTCTGCGCAAAAAATTTGGCAGTGATGAAAATTTTGATGTGATCGTAAACGCAGAAAAAGGCGACCTGGAGATTATTCGTCGCCGTATGATTGTAGAAGACGGCCACGTGGAAGATCCTCTTGCCCAGATTGCTTACAGCGATGCAGTAAAAATTGAACCTGATTTTGAAGTAGGTGAAGAATTATACGAGGAAATTGATCTGTATGATTTTGGTCGCCGGGCCATTTTGGCTGCCAAGCAAACACTGGCCAGCCGTATTAGCGATTTGAAGAAAAACCTGCTGGCCAAAAAATACAATGAGCGGGTTGGTGAAATTGTTAGTGCTGAAGTTTATCAGGTATGGAAAAAAGAAATTTTATTGCTTGATGAAGAAGGGAATGAACTTATCCTTCCAAAAAGTGAGCAAATACCGCAGGACTATTTCAAGAAAGGTGAAAATATTCGGGCAGTGGTGAAGAAGGTTGATATGAAAAATAATACGCCGGTAATTATTCTTTCCCGCACTTCACCCGATTTTCTTGCCAAATTGCTGGAAATAGAAGTGCCTGAAATTTTTGATGGCCTCATTGTTATTAAAAAAATTGTTCGTGAACCCGGTGAAAGAGCAAAAGTAGCAGTTGAATCTTACGACGACCGCATTGACCCGGTAGGCGCCTGCGTAGGTATGAAGGGTAGCCGTATTCATGGCATTGTGCGGGAATTAAAAAATGAAAATATTGATGTAATCAACTGGACAAATAACATTCAGTTATTAATTCAGCGGGCATTAACTCCTGCAAAAATCACGTCAATGGAGTTAGATAATGAAAACAAGCATGCTGATGTTTATTTAAAGCCTGACCAGGTTTCTCTTGCAATTGGCCGCAGGGGTGTAAACATAAAATTGGCCTGCGAATTGACAGGCTATGACATTGATGTTTACCGCGATAATGAAGGAGAGGTTGAAGAGTTTGATATTGACCTTGACGAATTCAGCGATGAAATTGATTCATGGGTGATAGATGAACTGAAACGCATTGGCTGCGATACAGCTCGCAGTGTTCTTGACCTTACTACAGAAGAACTGGAAAGAAGAACTGACCTGGAAAAAGAAACCATAGAAGAAGTTCGTAAAGTACTGGAAGAAGAATTTCAAAAAGACTAGGCTTCCAAACTCTCCCAAAAGAGAGCATGGATGCTTTTTTATCTTGTTATAAAAATTAAATTTTCACCCCTCCCTCTTTGAGGGAGATGTAAGGGGCACTTATGGCAGAAGCAACAACAACGACACCACGATTAATGGCGGCAGCCAAAGAGTTCAACATTGGTAAAGATACCCTTGTGGATTTTTTGGTAGGCAAAGGATTCAGTAAAGATGATCTGAAGCCCACTTCAAAACTTACAGAGGAAATGTACAGGGCCTTGCAGCAGGAATTTCAAAGCGATAAAGTTGCGAAGCTAAAAAGCGACCTGGTAGATTTGCCTAAAGGAGCTTCAGTAGAGGCCAAAAAGAAAAAAGACGAAGAAGAGGTTCTGTTTAAAAAAGAGGAAAAGAAAGCACCGAAGAAAGAAGAACCGGTAAAAGAAGAACCGAAACCGGTAGTAGTATCGAAAGAAGAGCCGGTAAAAGAGGAGGTAACAAAAGTGGAAACTCCTGAAATTGAAGGACCAAAAATTCTTGACAAAATAGATCTTTCTGCCATTGACTCTTCAACAAGGCCAAAGAAAACAGCCCGCAAAAAAGAGGCAGAAGAAGAATCTAAACCTGAAAAAGAAAAGCCGGCAAAGAAAAAAACAAAGAAGGAAGAAAAAGTTGTCGAAGAGGTAGCTACTCCTGTGGTGGAGGAAGTAAAACCCGTAGAAGAAGAACAACCCCTGGTTATTGAAAATATTAAAGCAGAGAAATTAGAAGGCCCGAAAATCCTTGGCAAAATTGAATTGCCTGTTGATAGCGATACCCGGCCAAAAAAAGAAGAAAAAAGAAAGAGAAAACGCATTCCTATTGAAAAAAAGGATACAAAAAAGCCGGAGCTGTTTAAAAAAGATCAGCAGGGCACCGGTGTATTTCCAAAGAGAGATGACAGAAGAGTCGGTGGAGCCGGACGCAGAGATTTCCGCAAAAAAGAAGAAAAGGAGATTGACGAAAAAGAAATTCAGGAAAAAATACGTGAAACCCAGGCCAAGCTGGCTGGTGGCGCAAACCGTGGCAAAAGCTTAAAAGCTAAACTGCGTCGCGAAAAACGCCAGGAGCTTGCTGATGCAATGGGAGATACTACCGAAGAAAATAAACTGCAGGTTACTGAATTTATCAGTGTGAGTGAGCTGGCTAATTTGATGGATGTAAGTTTTGCTGATGTAATTAGTAAATGTATGAGCCTCGGCATTATGGTATCTATCAACCAGCGATTAGATGCGGAAGTAATTGAACTGGTAGCAAGTGAGTTTGGTTATGGTGTTGAGTTCATTGACATGGAAAAGCAAATGGAAATGGAAGAGGTGGAAGATGAGGATGACAGGGAAGATGAGTTAAAGCCCCGGTCACCCATTGTTACCATAATGGGTCACGTTGATCACGGTAAAACTTCGCTGCTGGATTATATACGCAATGCAAATGTGGTAGCCGGAGAGGCCGGAGGGATTACGCAGCACATCGGAGCATACCAGGTTACTTTACCAAATGGAAAAGAAATTACTTTCCTTGATACACCCGGTCACGAAGCATTTACAGCCATGCGGGCCCGTGGTGCTAAGGTTACCGATATTGCAGTAATTGTAATTGCTGCAGATGATGCGGTGATGCCACAAACCCGTGAGGCAATTAGCCACGCCCAGGCTGCCGGTGTGCCTATGATCTTTGCAATTAACAAGATTGATAAAGATGGCGCCAACCCGCAAAAAATTTATGAGCAACTATCTCAAATGAATTTGCTGGTTGAAGAGTGGGGTGGTAAATATCAAAGCCAGGAAATTTCTGCGAAAAAAGGTTTGAATGTAGATCAGCTTCTTGAAAAAATATTGTTGGAAGCCGAATTGCTCGATTTAAAAGCCAATCCGGATAAAGAAGCTTCCGGAACCATCATTGAAGCTTCGCTGGACAAAGGCCGTGGTTATGTGGCAACGGTGTTGGTGCAAAACGGAACGCTGCGTGTAGGTGATATTGTTGTTTCGGGCCAGCATTTTGGCCGCATCAAAGCCATGTTTAATGAAAGAAACAAAAGAATGGATGAAGCAGGACCTTCTTCTCCTGCACTCATACTTGGATTGAATGGTGCGCCGCAGGCCGGTGAAAAATTCAAGGTATATGAAGATGAATCAGAGGCAAAAGAAATTGCTTATCGCCGTGCACAAATCCTACGTGAGCAGGGCATCCGCACTAAAAAGCATATTACGCTGGATGAAATTGGTCGTCGCCTTGCATTAGGAAACTTTAAAGAACTAAACGTAATTATTAAAGGTGATGTGGATGGTTCAGTAGAGGCTTTGAGTGATTCGTTACAAAAATTATCCACCGAAGAGATTGTGGTGAAAGTGATTCACAAAGCCGTTGGTCAAATTACTGAAAGTGATGTTACGCTGGCCAATGCTTCAGATGCAATTATTATCGGTTTTAACGTTCGTCCCTCTTTACAGGCTGCAAGGCTTGCTGAGCAGGAAGCCATTCAAATCAGGCATTACTCCATTATTTACCAGGCCATAGATGAAATTAAGAGTGCTATGGAAGGAATGCTTGAGCCTAAAATGCAGGAGAAAATTGTTGCCAATGTTGAAATAAGAGAAGTGTACAAATTTGATAAAGCTGTGGTGGCTGGTTGTTATGTACTGGATGGTAAAATTAAACGTGACTCGAAAGTTCGTCTCATTCGTGATGGTATTGTAATTTATCCAACAGCCGAAGGTGCAATAGCGGAGTTAGGTTCGCTGAAAAGATTTAAAGATGATGCAAAAGAAGTTTCAGCTGGTATGGAGTGTGGCCTTACCATTAAAAATTACAACGATATTAAAGTGGGAGATGTAATTGAGGCTTACGAAATGGAAGAAGTAAAGAGAACATTATAATTGCATAAGTGATAATTACATTGTACCCTGCCCTGCTTCAAAATTTTGTTAATAACCATGTGAAAGCTCTCCTTCAACCGGATGGTTTTTACTTTTGATACATATGAAAAAGTTCAGCCTGTTTTCCATTTTTATTTTGTTGGTAACCCTTGCCTTTTCGCAGCCGGGTAATACAAAAAAAGTAATTGCAGATAGAATAGCCGCTGTTGTGGGCGACCGCATCATTATGCATTCAGATATCAGGAATTCCATTCTTGATTATATGAGGCAGGGCGTTGATGTGCCTGAGAATGCTGATTGCATGCTAATGGAGCAGGCTATTATTTCAAAAGTGCTGATGCTGCAGGCAGAAAAAGATTCTTTACCGGTAACCGATGAAGAAGTGGAAGCAGAGTTGGATCAGCGGGTGAGATATTTTATCAACCAATATGGTTCGCAAAAAGCTGTGGAAGAGTTAGCCGGCAAAACTATTTACCAGATTAAAGATGATGCAAGAGAATCTGTAAAAGAAAAAAAGCTGGCAGAAGCCATGCAAAGAAAAATTGTTGACAAAGTAACTATTACCCCAAAAGAGGTTCAGGCTTTCTTTAATCGTATTCCTAAAGACAGCCTTCCGTTTTTTGAATCAGAGCTTGAAGTCGGCCAAATTGTAGTTTATCCGCAGGCCAACCGTGACCTTGAGAAATATGTGATTGACGAATTGAATCGCTATAAACGCCAGGTAGAAACGAATGTTGCCAGCTTTGAAACCCTTGCCAGGCGATATTCAGAAGATCCGGGCAGTAAAGAACGTGGTGGTTTTTATGAGATCAATAGAACTGATAAAAGCTGGGATCCCTCTTTTATTGCCGCAGCTTTCCGTTTGAAAGAAGGAGAAATTTCAAATCCCGTAAAATCAAAATTTGGGTATCACATTATTCAACTGGTGCAGCGGAATGGTGATGTTGCACAGGTACGCCATATACTTCGCATCCCACCGGTTACCGATGAAGAAACAAATGCTTCCATTGCCAAGCTTGATTCAGTACGTGCAAAAATTATTGACAGCACTATGAACTTTAACCACGCCGCTTTAAAATACAGCCAGGATGAGCAATCGAAATTTGCGGGTCCATTCTTCACTGGCCGTGATGGTTCAACTTATGTTACTATTGATATGCTGGATAAAGATGTGGTGGCATTGCTTGGAAAAATAAAAGTGGGTGATATTTCTCAGCCGACTGTGTTTACTGATGACAGAGGCAAAAAAGGTGTAAGAATTATTTATCTCAAATCACGGACAGAGCCACACCGCATGAACCTGAAGGATGATTACAACAAAATATCTCAACTTGCTCTTGAACAAAAGAAAGCCATTGAAATGGAAAAATGGCTGAACGCAAAACTCCCCACATACTACATCATGGTGGCTGATGATTTGGTTTCGCAATGCGGCAGCCTTGGAAAATTTGTTTCCAAAAAAACGTTTTGATAAAAGAGGTTAACCGGCCTCTTTTTTTCTAATGGCTAATCATTAATCATTAAGAAAAGATCTGAGTGGAATAAGTTTTGGCCGAGGGATAGAATTAATTTTACAAAACAAGCCTCAAGTCCAATGATATCCTATCCAAAAACCGTTCCCGAAGTATTCAACAACTCCCGGCAATTTTATTGTTTTGTCATAGATAACTTCAAAAGGCTTCTCTTCAGCAACTCATTGTTCAAACGTATTTCTTCAGAAGTTTCCGCGGATAAAATTTTTTCTGTTTCAGAGCAAAATAAAATTGCGCAAGCACTTGAGCGTTGTGGACAAAGCAGACAGATTGAAACTCTAGTTGTAAAAAAATATTAGCTGGGAAATTTTTCCTTCAGATTTTGAAGATGATCAAGCTGAAACTTTTCAGTTTGTAGGTATATCCATAGATGAAAAACAGACAGCAGACAACTTAAAGCACAGCGAATTATTTTACCGCAATTTGTTTTCAGAAGCATTAGATGGAATTCTGCTGACAGATGAACAAGGCATTTTGCATTACTGTTCCCTTGCAGTAAAAACTATTTTAGGGTTTGACCCGGAAGAAATTGTGAACCATAATATTTTCGAGTTCGTTCATCCGGATGATACTGAGCTGGCCTATCTTTCTTTTTTAAACGAAGTAAACAACAAGCCGGTTGTAAAATTTATTCTCGTCAGGCTGCTGAAGAAAGATGGAACCTATCTATGGTGCAATGTAAGCGGGCATAACTTCCTGCACAACCCACATATACGCAGGGTAGCCATTTATTTTTATGATGATAGCTTACGAAAACAGGCTGAAGATGCTTTAAAGCAAAGTGAAGAACGCTTCAGAAACCTGGTTGAAAATATTCAGTTGGGTGTTATTCTCAGGGATGCCGATGGCAAAGCCATTCTTTGTAATAATGCTGTTTTGAATTTATTTGATGTTGATAAAAATGATCTTCTTAATAAACCGCTTGCTGATTTAAAGCTGATGCTGATTAATGAGAACAATGAACTGATTTCAATGGAGCAGCATCCATCAATGATTGCACTCCACACCAAAAAACCCGTAGAGGATTTCGTAATGGGTTTATACAGGCGAAGAAAAAAAGACTGGGTGTGGCTACTTGTGAATTGCAACTCTATTCTTAATGAAAAAGGTAATATCGTTTACATCATTATTTCTTTTACAGATATTACTGTTCAAAAAAAATTATCGCAGCAATTGGTTGAACAGGAAATATTAAGGCAGAGAGCTTTAACTCAAACAACTATTGATACACAGGAGCAGGAGTGGATGCATATCGGTAAGCAACTGCACGATAATATCGGTCAACAGCTAACCACAACCAAGCTATACCTGGATATTGCAAAACAAACAGCCAATGAAGCAAACATGGAAATGATTTCATTGGCTACAAAATCTGTGTATGACGTCATTAATGAAATTCGCAAACTATCCAGGTCAATCACACCGTCAACACTTGAAGACATCGGACTCGTTGAATCCATTCGGGATATTTGTGAGTCTATCAAACTTACACATGCATACACCATTCGCTTCTATTCCCAATTTTTTGAAGAGGAAAATCTTCCTGCCAATTTAAAGCTCACTTTGTTTCGCATTGTGCAGGAGCAAATCAACAATATTATTCGCCATGCACAGGCAACAACTATTTTAATACAGCTGCAAAACGATGCAGAGGAGCTTATGTTATCAGTTTCAGATAATGGGCATGGTTTTAATCCCTCTGTTAAATCAAATGGCTCTGGCCTGAGCAATATTAAAAGCCGGGCTCAATTGTTTAATGGCCATACTGAAATTAGAAGCTCTGCAGGCAAAGGCTGCTCTTTAGAGTTGTTACTATTCCGTTGGTAAATCTTTAAGCTTTCAAAAGCCGTAAAAACAGGGTAATGGTTTAACTTTGCGGCCTCACCATGAGTGATGCTATCAAACACGAATGCGGTCTTGCATTCATTCGCTTGCGAAAACCGTTTTCGTATTATCAACAGAAATATGGAACGGTTATGTGGGGGCTTAACAAGCTCTACCTCCTCATGGAAAAACAGCATAACCGTGGCCAGGATGGTGCAGGCGTAGCTGCAGTAAAGTTGAATGTTGAGCCAGGTTATCCCTTTCTTCACAGGTTAAGAAGCAACGCCCCACAAGCCATTTCTGATATTTTCAGGCAAATAGGTGCTGAAATAAATGAGCTGGAAAAATTCAATCCTGATATAAAAAAACATCCGGGGTTGATGAAAGGCCATGTTCAGTATTTGGGAGAGCTATTGCTGGGCCATTTGCGTTACGGCACACAGGGAAGAAATAATGTGGAATTCTGCCATCCTTTTGTAAAGCGTCACACCATTCCTGCACGAAATCTGGCTCTTGCCGGAAATTTTAATCTTGTAAATACTGAAGAGCTTTTTGATTTGGTGAATATGGATCCGGGAGAGTTTCAAAAGCAAAGCGACCTTGCTGCCATGATGGAAGTGATCTATCATTTCCTGGTAAAAGCAGATGAAACGTCTCCTGAAAAAATGGATATAAAATCCGTGTTAAAAAAAGCATTGCCTTTGTTTGATGGCGGCTTTCATGTAGTAGGAATTACAGGCAATGGAATTGGTTTTGTTTTCAGGGATGCACATGGCATTCGCCCCTCATACTATTATTACAATGATGAAGTTATTGTTGCTGCATCAGAAAGAGCAGCCATCAGAACGTGTTTTAATGTGGGTGAAAATGAAGTAAAGGAATTAATGCCGGGGCATGCTCTTATTGTAAATGAAGATGGTGAACTGCAACTAACAGAAATAATACCAGCTAAAGAAAGAAAGGCCTGCAGCTTTGAGCGGATTTATTTTTCAAGGGGAAGTGATGAGAAAATTTACCGGGAAAGAATTGCGTTGGGGTATCATTTGAGTGAGCAGGTGCTGAATGCCATCAACTATGATCTAAAAAATACCATTTTCTCATTTATACCTAATACAGCCGAAACTGCATTTTATGGTTTGCTGAAAGGGATGGAAGATTACCTGAATAAAATAAAAATAGAAAGGATTTTATCGTGGGGAAAAGAATATGATGCAGAGAAATTAGCTGAGATGATCAATCGCCGCATCCGCATTGAAAAAATTGCAATTAAGGATGTAAAGATGCGGACGTTTATTACAGAAGATGCCAGCCGCAGCGAGATGGTTCAACACGTGTATGACATTACTTATGGCACTGTGCGTAAAGGGGAAGATACATTGGTTGTTATTGATGATTCTATCGTCAGAGGCACTACGCTTAAAGAAAGCATCATACGTATGCTGGCAAGGCTGCACCCGAAGAAAATAATTGTTGTTTCTTCTTCTCCGCAAATACGCTACCCTGATTGTTATGGCATTGACATGAGTAAGATGGGAGAGTTTATTGCTTTTAATGCAGCCATTGCACTGGCCAAAGAACATGGTAAATTTGATTGTGTAAAAGAAATACTTGACAGATGCCGGGAACTGCAGAGAAACAACCAGCTTCATACAGAAAACCTGGTGAAGCAGGTGTATAAACTTTTTACTACCGAAGAAATTTCAAATAAAATTGCAGAGCTGATAACACCAAAAGACCTGGGCATACCGGTTGAAGTGATTTTCCAGAGCATTGAAGACCTGCATAAATCCTGTCCGAATAATTTAGGCGATTGGTATTTTACAGGTAACTATCCCACACCCGGCGGCAATCGTGTAGTGAACAAGGCATTTATGAATTACATGGAAGGAAGAAATGTAAGAGGTTATTAGACTTTTAAAATTCTTGAATTCATATTTTCAGAGAAAAATTAGTAATGCAACAACATAACGATCAAAATTCCCCTTTAGGGGTTAGGGGTAAAACACTTCTTCTCATTCGCCATGCCAAAAGCAGCTGGGACGATCCTTCTCAACCGGATTTTGAGAGACCATTAAATGAAAGAGGAAAAAGAGACGCCCCTGAAATGGCGAAAAAAATTAAAAAAAAAGTTCAGATTGATGCTTTTGTTTCTTCGCCGGCCAAAAGAGCAAAAAAAACCTGCCAGGCATTTGCAGAAGCTTTTAAGTTTAATAAAGACAACATCATTTACAAGGATGAATTGTACGAAGCCATTGAAGAAAATTTTTTGAATGTAATTGAAAGCTTTGATGATGACCTCGAAACTGTCGCTGTTTTTTCTCATAACCCCGGCATTACTGATTTCGCCAATTTGCTTAGTGATGAAGTGAGGATTGACAATATGCCCACCTGCAGTGTGTTTGCGGTAAAGCTGCACACCAACAGATGGGCTGACATAAGGCAAGCAAAAAGGGAATTTATGTTTTTCGATTCTCCAAAAGGAAATGCCGATTAACTATTGCATGCGTATGCGCAGGCTGGTTAATGCAGGGTCTGTTTCTTCAAACTGCAGAGAGTTTGGTGTTTTTTCAACCAGTTTCCAGTTTTGCTGAAGCATTTCAATAATGACGTCGCTGCTGTTAAACTGCAGGTGTATTACTTCTGAATTATTCTCCAGCGTTTTTAACCAGCTTCCATAAACCGTTTCATTTTCTTTTTGCACAGCCACTGTTCCGGTATTGCTAAAAAGCAACCGAACATTTCCAAACTGGCTGGTTAAATCATGCGTCTGGAAAAAGTATTCAACCTTCCAGGGGCTGGCAATTAAAAGTTGTTCGGTTGATGTAAGACCGATCTGATCTTCTTTGCAACTGGAAAATAAAAAGGTGATGGAAATAATAAGTACGGTGAAAGAAACCTTTGCGTTCTTCATACTATTGGATTTTGGATAGGCAAAATATTTAATCTCTGCTGAATAACAGAGTTGCTCTAACAACAATACAACGGCAGAAAGAAAAATTTAGTATTTGTACTCAGCCATAACTCGTAATATTTCGAACTACTGGCTTTTCCGAAAGCTCACCAGAAAAACACCGGCAAAAATTAAAATACCTGCTACAATTTTTTGAAAGGTTAAAGGCTCGTTTAAAACAAATGTGGCAATAAGTGCAGCAAAAATGGGTTGGGTATAAATGTATGAGCCTGTAATACCAGCACCCAAATGCATAATACCAAACGCATTAAAATAATAAGCCAGGAAAGTGCCACCAATTACAACAAAAGCCAAAGCACCAAAATCAGCATAATGAAACTGTTGCCAGTGTATTTCTGTTACTTCCGTCCACGCAAAAGGAACAACCATAAAAAACCCGAGTGTAAAAATCCATCTTACAATATGCAGCGGACTATATTCTTTCATTAAGGGCTTTACCAGAATGAAATAAAAAGCGTAAGAAATGGCGTTGATGATAATTAAAATATCTCCCAGCAAATAATTATCTGCATGGGCACTGCTTTCTTTTTCCATAATCAATAGCACGGAACCGCCAATGCCTGAAGCCAACCCGATTGCTTTAGCCGGGGTTAATTTTTCTTTCAATATCCAAAATGCAAAGACAGTTATTAAAAGCGGCGTACACAAAATCAATAAAGAGGCATGAATAGTGGAGGTCAGGGTCAGGCCCTTTACAAACAGCATTTGGTTAATACCCACGCCGGTAACTGCACAAACAATAAAGCGAAACAAATGTTTCCGCTGAATGCCTGCTTCTGTTTTACCAAACAACCAAACCAGCCAAAAAAAGATCATGCTCACACCCACCCGCACAAAATTTACGGCAAACGGTTTTATGAGTGATGGCGAAATGTATTTCACCATACTGTAGTTGATGGCAAAAAATAAATTAGTAGCTAAAACGGCAATATGTGCTTTTGTCCTGTTTGTCACAAAAATTGCCCGCAAAGATAACAGACTGCCCAGCTATTGAATTTCCAGCTTTTGTAAAAATTGGTTTATAACACCGCTAAGAATGCCTGGTTGCACCGGCGGCAACCTGTATTGAAAATCTTTGGCTTGCTGTAAAGCTGAGTGCATTGAAAATTTTTTTTGGGACACAGAAAATATCCATTGCTTTTTCAGCAAGTAAGCTGCAAGATATTTCTGCTCAGTTTGGCCGGGTGTAGGTACTAAAATGCTTTTCTTTTTTAGTTGCAGTACATCCATAATGGTTGTGTAACCGGCCCTTGCAATCACAAATTCTGCCCTGGCTATTTCTTTATTTAATTCTTCAGTTGGTAAATGATTGTAAAACTGAATCATGTTGGTTGAAGGTATGATTGTTTTTGCTATTGGCAATCCTCGTACCACCGTAGCCGTGTAAGGATATTGGCCAATTTCCTGCACAATTTTGTTTTCTAAAATCGTACGCTGAGGTTCAGGACCGGAAAGAAGAATGAGAAGATGATTTTTTTCCTCAGGAAGATTCAGATCGGTTAACCTGCTAAGCGGGCCAAGGTACTGCACAGGTATCCTAGGTAATTTTTCAGGATGGCTAAGCTCACCTGAAAAATTATCATCGCTTTTCCAATCGGGTACCCAGCATTCTGAAAATTGCTGAATGTATTTGTAATTCCATTTTTGCATCCGCTTTCTGAAAAATGGAGCCTGCACAAAAAGCTGGTGTGTAATAAAGACGGTATAAATGCCCGGATGAGTTAAGCCGTAACGGTTATCAGAGATGACCGCATCGGGTTCATATTGCTTTATTATTTGCTGCAACCATTCCCTTTCCTTTTTGATGGCAAAAAGGATTTTTGTTGACTGTGAAAAAATTTTAAGTGGCAGTGCCCATTGGCTTTTTGAGTAGTTTATGTTATACCCAAACAGATCTAAAAACTCTGCCTGCGGAAATTCATTACGCAACAGGGCCTTTTGCACGGCATTGCCGGCAATCAAAACACGGCAGCCTTGTTTAATTAATTCCCGAATGATGGGGATGCACCGGGTGGTATGTCCCAAACCCCAGTCAAGGGGAGCTACCAGCACAATGGGGTTTTTAACAGGGTTCATACTGACCGGCGTTAATTTTTTTGCTTTTTAGGCAGGGTGAATACCAATTTGTTTCTAAAATAGTTTTAATTTAGATATCCGTTTTATGATGAAGAAAAACAAAATAGTATTGTTGGTTTTATTAATCGGAACAATCCTTGCAACCGCCTGTAATAAGAATTATTATTCCGGCAACGGAAAAGGAGGAGGCAACTGCGGCTGCCCCAGCCACAAGGGAATGACCGGGTACTAAAACGAGAGGACATGAATTTCACCGCCAACCGAGATCTCTTCTTATTGAAAAATAAGTTCATGAGCCAGCAGGCTATTGAACAGGAAGTGGTGCAGCTAAATAAAATTTTATTGCAAACAGAAAGCTTTGATGAATTTCAAAAAGCTCATCAACTGGTGAAGCGCAACCGCATTACTACAAAAACAAAATACCTGCATCAGGCCTTCTGCCAAAAAGAATTGAAGTCATTTTGGTTTTTATTCAACAAAAATTGATCACTTCTTAGCTTGTAGTTCCAATTTTTTTAAAGCTTGATTAAAATCAGCTCCCGGCCTCGTTTTTATCTTTCTGCCTTCTTCAGGAATCAATAAATTTGTATCAATACATTTATCATGAGTGATACAATTACAGCCGCCCCTCCACTGACCGCCAAAGATTTTTCTACTGACCAGGAAGTAAGGTGGTGCCCCGGTTGCGGCGATTATTCCATATTGGCGCAGGTGCAAAAAGTAATGCCTGCACTGGGCATTGCAAGAGAAAATATTGTGATCATTTCAGGGATTGGCTGCTCATCACGATTTCCTTATTACATGAATACTTATGGTATGCACTCTATCCATGGCCGTGCAACAGCGGTAGCCAGCGGATTAAAAGCTGCCCGCCCTGACCTGAGTGTTTGGATTGTTACCGGCGATGGAGATGGACTGAGCATTGGCGGCAATCATACTATTCACTTGCTGCGCAGAAATTTTGATGTGAACATTCTTTTATTCAATAACCAGATTTATGGTTTAACCAAAGGGCAGTATTCTCCCACATCAGAAGAAAATAAAGTCACCAAGTCAACACCATTCGGAAGTATTGATCATCCATTTAATCCACTGGCACTGGCCCTCGGTGCCGATGCCACTTTTGTTGCTAGGAGCATGGACAGGGATCCCAAACATTTGCAGGCTATGCTGCTAAGAGCCTACCAGCATAAAGGAGCTTCGTTCCTGGAAATTTACCAGAACTGCAACATTTTTAACGACGGGGCTTTTGAAATTTTTACGGAGAAAGGAACCAAAGCAGAGGAAACTATTTTCCTGGAAAAGGGAAAGCCTCTGGTATTTGGTGCTAATATGGATAAAGGAATAAAGCTGGATGGTTTTACTCCCAAAGTGATCCATTTCTCTGAAGGATTTAGTGCCGATGATTGCTGGGTGCATGATGAACATGACATGTATAAAGCACAGATTCTTGTGCGCATATTTGACGATCCCAAAATGCAGGGACATTTGCCCAGACCATTTGGCGTGTTTTATGAAACCACCCGCCCCTGTTACGAAGAAGTAATGGAAAAACAAATTGAAGCAGCTAAACAAAAGAAAGCTGCTGATCTGGACAAGCTGTTAAGAGGAAATGAGGTCTGGACGATACAGTAAAAACTTTTTAAAAAATCAAAGCCCTCAATCGAGGACTTTCTAATTATTGAGTTTGAAGTTCTTTCTCCGCCTTTTCAAAAACTATTTTCTTCTTTCTTTCATACCACCATTTCGGCGCTGTTTTTTTCATCAGCGTGTCAATATTGCGCATACCTACAATATTCCAAACACCTTTTATTTTGCCTCTAAGTGTAGGCTGCATGGCTCTTAAGCTCATGGCAAAGCCACTGTCCAGGTATTCCATGTGGTGCCAGTATCCCGCCGGCATAAACAAAGTGTCGCCGTGTTCAAGCGTAAGTTCATATCCTTCGGCCAGCTTAATGGCAGGG
>PSMD01000038.1:22588-22913 GCA_040289925.1 Chitinophagaceae bacterium
GGGAAAAAGCAACACTTTTTTTCTGCCTGCAAATTGGGTATGCAGAATGTGGGACATGTCAATATCAAAATGCATGTGCGTAATGGACGTAGCGCCGCCCGTAAACAGCATCGGGTATTTTTTTACAAAGCCTTTCATTAAATGTTCGGGCCAGGTAAAATCATTTACCAGTTGCGGGGCATGGTCAAAAATGTTGAACAGAAAAATCCTCCAGCCCGCAGGTCCCTGGCTGATCATGTCAATATATTCACCAAAGGTTTTGTAATCATCTGCTTTATTAATTGGTGTATAGGCATCGCTTTTTACATTGTTGTAAAGGGGTACC
>PSMD01000038.1:22925-24485 GCA_040289925.1 Chitinophagaceae bacterium
TCTTTAAAATAATTCCAGTTCCATTTTGTATATGCAGGCCAGTTTTTTGCGAGGTCTTTGATCACCACCGGAATGCAGGGCTCGTAAAATTCTTTTCTGAAAACCTCCGGCTCAATGTTGTTAACAGTAGTGACTTGTTTCAACTTCATACACACAGTTTTTTTGGCAACCTGAAAAATACAAATTGTTACCAAAATAGCGTTTGATTTTTGATGTGTCCGTAATTTTTAAATGTGGATGATCGTTACATTGCTTTAGTATTGCATATCTTCTGTTTTTCATGATAGTAACCATACACCCCGATAATCCACAGCCACGTCAGATAAGAACTGTTGTTGATGCTTTGCGCAACGGGGAAGTGATCATTTATCCAACCGATACCCTTTATGGGTTTGGCTGCGATATTTTTCAGCACAATGCCATTGAAAAGATTTGCCGGATAAGAAAAGTTGTTCCGCAAAAGGCACAGCTTTCTTTTATTTGCTCCGACCTTGGCCAGCTTAGCGATTTTGCCAGGCAGGTTTCAAAATCAACTTACCGCCTGTTAAAACAATACCTGCCGGGACCCTATACATTTATATTACCGGCGAGCAGTCAGGTGCCTAAAATTTTGCAGAGCAAAAAAGATACGATTGGTTTACGCATACCTGCTAATGCTATTGCCCGAGCAATTATTAAAGAGCTGGGGAATCCCATTGTAAGCAGTTCGCTGCAGGGTGAATGGGTGGAAGATTATACGGACCCGGAAGTCATTCATGAAAATTTCAGAAACGAAATTAATATCGTGGTTGATGGCGGCATAGGCAATACAGTTCCCTCTACTGTTATTGACTGTACTGGCGATGAACCGCTTTTGATTAGAGAAGGTGCAGGTGCGTGGCCATAAAACTTACCGCAAAGTGGTATTGTTTACCCCACCCCCGCATACATTAATTTTATAGTTCAACATTGACCGGGGAAAGCTGAAAACCGGTAACCCAGAGTAAGCCTTAACCTTAAACTAAGTTGTATCCGAAAAAGAAAATTCACAGCCATGCTGCTAACAACGCTGGCTGTTCTGTTGATAATTATTTTTTGCCTGTCAAAAGGAATTTAAGAATGAAGCGACGGGTTCTCCACAAAAACCAATGGTTAATTTATCTGATTCAATTCCATCAGAAAGCATAGCAGTTAACAGCAACTATGGGTTTTTAGTATTTTCCACTTTAAAAGCGGCTGATTATTATTTACAAATGGTAAGAATAAGCACTCATGCGCAGGTACAAGATTATTTAAGCAATCTTGGATTTATCAGTCTTGGCTCAACATTGTACGGACATACATCTGATACAGTAACTGAGCAACAGAGCTACGATTATTTGTATGACAGGTATCATATTTTCCAGATAGAAGATGTAATTTTTAAACCTATTGGGTAAACGCACAGCTGCGCTTCAAACCCCTGGCAATTTGTATTAACCATGCGGCAGGATTATTTAAACAGCACAAGCTATTCTTATTTGCAAGCGGGTACATTCCAATCTAGCTAAATGAACCAGTTCGCAACAAAAAACAACAACA
>PSMD01000107.1:0-2026 GCA_040289925.1 Chitinophagaceae bacterium
AGTATAGGAAATTTAAACGCCCTTTTCGGGCAGTCTGCGCGGTAGCCGGAGGCGGCGCAAGCGTCGGTTTGGCCGTGGCTGGGGCGTCATCGCAGAGCGTTTTGAGCGTTTTGGCGGGTTGATGGCTGTTCGGCAGCGCCGTTCTCGACGACTTCCCGCAGATTCCCGAGCCCTGCGGGATCGTGGCCGCCAAACGCAGCCCTGCGGGATCGTGGCCGCATTGGGTCAGATGGCGGTTTCGCCGTCGGCGGCGTGCCTGACGGTTGTCACGCGGCCACAGCGGGCGGTGCGCGCGCTGCAGGTCGGTAGTGCGCTTTCTCCAGCGCGCAGTGCTTTGCGAAGTGGGCAAGGATGGCGCGGATGGCGGTGGGTTCTTCGATGCTGGCGACGATGCGCACCGAGCCGCCACAGTGGATGCACGTGTTCACGTCGATGCCAAACACTCGCTTGAGGCGTTGCGCCCAGGTCATGGCGCGGCGGCATTGGTCGGGAGTGCGGTCGTCACTGCTCGCCTTGGTCGATTCCGCGTTGGTGGCAGGCCGCTTGCCGCGTCCCGATGGCGTCAACTGCGCACGGAGACTGGAGTTTGGTGCGAATATGCCGTGGAAACGGGTCAGGTGCGCGCGAGGTGGCGGCACCAGGGCCGCGAGCTTGGCGATGAAGTCCACCGGCTCGAAGTCCACATGCGTCGTGCGCTATATGAAGCAGATTCGTCTTCGCCTTCGAGCCAGCCTTGGCGCGCCAGATGCCGACACACCCGGTGCGCGATCTTGCTGGCCAGCTGAGTCAACTGCGCGGAGGTCGGCGCGCGGGCGCGGTGCAGGCGCGGTTTGCGCTGCGGTTGCTCGATGTCCTCCTGATACACGCCGTCGAGCCACAGCATGTGAAAGTGGATATTGAGGTTGAGCGCGCTGCCGAAGCGCTGGATCAGCGTCACTGCCCCGCACTGCGCGCTGGCGCGGTCAACGCCCGTCTGAGCCGCCAACCATCCTGCGATCACGCGATGCACGATGCCCAGCACCGGGCCGATGGCTTCGGGCTTGCTGGCGAACAAGAAACGCAACGGCACCGGGACACTCAGCACCCATTGCCGCACCGGCCGCGGGCCGAACACCTCCTCCACCAGGTGCCGCGCACTCTCGGCCATGCGGCGTGCGCCGCAGCTCGGGCAAAACCCACGCTTCTTGCAGGAGAACGCCAGCAGCCGCTCGGCATGGCACTGCTCGCACACCACGCGCAGGAAGCCGTGCTCGAGCACGCCGCAGCCCAGGAACGCCTCGAACTCCTCGCGCACGGTCGCGGGCAGCGAACGGTCCTCCGCCTCGATACGCGCAATGAAATCCGGGTAGTGCGCCTGCACCAGCGCGTACAGCAGCGTGCGCTCGGAAACATGGCGAGCGTAGATCGGCGCGGCCGGCTGCGCGGTCGGTGCGGCACTGGCGCGGCGCGACGTTGCGCGTCTCTCCAGTGCGGTGAGGCACAGCACGAAACGCTCCTGTACATCGACGGCTGCACAGTGTTTCGCCCGGCCTCATCGCCGCCTATCGGCGTTTGTCCCGTGCACGGGTAGGACATCGGCGCGGCGCAGCGGAGGACATCTCATTATGATTGAGCTGATCCTGCTGCGGCTGAGGCGCCTCAGCTCAGCTTGAAGAGGCCGTAGACGAACTGCTGGGTGGTGTCGAACGGCGTGTGGTGCAGCTCGGTGCTGTGCTCGATCAGCGCGAAGCGCGGCCCCAGTTCGCGCTGCAGCGAGGCGGCGTCGTAGCGCACCGTGTCGAGGCCGCTGCACTTGGCCGGCCCCTGCGGTCCGAAGGTGGCGATGATGGCGTGGCCGCCCGGCTTCAGCGCGTGCAGCAACCGCTCGACGTAGGCGGCGCGCTGTTCGGCGCCGGTCAGGAAATGGAACAGCGCGCGGTCGTGCCATAGCTCGAAGTGCCGCGCCGGCAGCGCGGCCTGCATGATGTCGCTGGCCAGCCACGTCACCCCGTCGGCGGCATCGCCCAGACGCTGGCGCGCCACCGCG
>PSMD01000107.1:2083-2696 GCA_040289925.1 Chitinophagaceae bacterium
TCATCCACCAGCGTGGATTCGCCGCCGACGATGTCGATCAGCGCCCCGGCACGATCGGGCAAGGCCCGCTCGATCAGCGCCAGCGAGGTGTCCAGATGCGGGCGGTACCAGCTCACCGCATCCGCGGCTTTGGTCTGGTAGACGGTTTCCCAGTGCTGCTTGTGGACCATGCTGCGATGTCCTCAGGGGTGCCGGTGCCGGTGATGGCTGTCCGGGAAATGCTGATGGCTGTGCACCAGCGGTTCGTGCGCATGCGAAGTATAACTATCCCTGAAGTCTGGCGGGATTTTTCGCGTAAAAGGTCGTATGACCACAGTTCGGGCAGACCAGCGCCCAGAACTCGCTGTTGTAGTTCGCCATGCCCTTGCCAAGCAGGTTGACATCGGCGCGTGCAACGCGAACAGTATTCAGACCTTCGGCAACAACGCGAGTCGTGCCGCACTCCGGGCAGGCGGAGGGGGTAGGACGGACGATTGCTTGATCGTCGGACATTGGGTAACTCCTTTCAATGGCTGGCGATTCAGTGCAGAAACAGAATCTGCCAGGCAACAGAGTATAACGCCGTTTAGGGGTTGAGCCAGAGGTTGAGGTTATGGGCGAGAAGGGTGAGGGC
>PSMD01000005.1:0-8207 GCA_040289925.1 Chitinophagaceae bacterium
CAGTTTTCCGAAAAGCCATCAGAAAAAAGCACTGAAGCGTTGAGTGTGTCAAAAATTTCTCACTTCGTCCACTCGCAAAGGCCCCACTTCAGGCTGTCGGGCAACTTTACACCGCATTGTTTCAGGGTGAGTAACGCATGGCCACGGTGATGAGCATCATGAGCAATCAGGTAGCTAATAAAAGGAATGAGCCCGTTTTTAAAACTCTTGACCTTGCCGCCTTCTTCCCAACTTTTATCAATTAGTTTTTCAATTGCCTTTCCGTTCTGCTCAAAGGCTTTGCGTAACGAAGCTTTGTTTGCAGCCGCTTCTTTATTAAGCTGTGCACAGTCTTTTGCAAATTCTTTGGCTGCTATTTCCGCCCAGCCGGCTCTTAGGTTATGTACATGCACCAGCTGCAGGTAAATGGTGCGGCCCCCTCTTGTGCTTACTGTTTTTTGTAATGCTTCATCTGTTAATTCATCAATCAGCAGCAGATTCTTTTCATGGTTAATCTGCCATGCTTTTATCAACTGGTCCTTCATAAACTGTAGTTGCGTTTAAAAAAAAATCCTCTTCCTGTGAAGAGGATTTTTCAATCTGATTTTGCATTATAAAATTAACTGCCAGTCTTTGTTTTCGTTTTTGTTTTGGCAGTTTTGGTTTTTGTCTTTGTTTCTTTTGTAGTGGCAGGTTTAATTGTGGTTGCAGGAGTTTGAACAGGATGTTCTTTTACATACTGGTCATACTCTGCCTGTATTAACTGCTCACCTGTAATAGTTACAATTTTGGGTTGATCAATTCCTGCCAGTTTAATAGTAACTGTTTTGGTAAATATACCCGTTCCGGCGGCATTATAGCTCACTTTAATTTTTGCACTGGAGCCTGGCGCAATCGGTTCTTTGGGAACTTCCGGTGTGGTACAACCACAACTGGCCTGGGCATATTCAATCACAATCGGTTTATCACTCTTATTGGTAATTTCAAAATAATAGTCAACTGGTTTGCCTTGCAAAATTTTTCCAAAGTCATGCTTTTCGGTATTCACTTTTGCCACATCATCAAAATTGGTTTGTGCATTCATGGCCACAGTTACAAAAAGGGCAGCGGCTGCAACTAGTAGTTTTTTCATTTTAATCAGAGATTTTCTTGTTTAAGAATTTGAATAGAAGCATTAGCCGGTGCTGAACCCGCCGGTGCTTTCCATACAGTACCTGTTATGGTTAATACTTTTGTTGATTGACTATTGTTGTAAAAAATGGTAACCGGTTTTTGAAAATGTCCTTCCCCAGCGGCATTATATCCTACTTTTATTTGTGCAGTACCCCCGGCAGGTATTGGTTCACGGCTCCATTCGGGTGTTGTGCATCCGCAACTGGCCTGTACATTATCCAGTTTTAAGGGAGTATCGCCGGTGTTTTTAATTTCAAAAACATAATACACAGGCTTGCCCTGTGGAATTTTTCCAAAGTCGTGTTCAGTTTCTCTCAACTGCAACACATCAGGGTTTGCATTTTGTGCCTGTACAAAAAAGGCGGCAATAGCAAACAGGAAAAGCAGGTAAATTTTTTTCATACAATGCTGGTTACAAGAGCTCAAATTTAAAGCAAAGATGGCAGAAACTATAGAATGGATGCAATCAAATTCAGCATTTTTTAACAGGGGCCAAAGCCCTATTTTTGTCGCATGGAAAACGTAAATCCGGCAGAGGTTATTCCTGAAAAACTTTCCTTTGATAAGTTTAAACAGGAAGTTTTAGCGGATTATCGTGTAGCTTGTATAAGCCGGGAAACCAGCCTGCTGGGACGCAAAGAAGTTTTAACCGGCAAAGCCAAGTTTGGCATTTTTGGAGATGGAAAAGAAATTGCCCAGGTGGCTATGGCAAAGTTTTTCAGGGCGGGAGATTTTCGCAGCGGCTATTACCGTGATCAAACTTTTATGTTTGCCAGCGGTATGGCAACAGTTGAACAATTTTTTGCTCAGTTATACGCCGATCCAAATGTTGAAAACGATCCCTTTAGTGCCGGCCGCCAAATGAATGCTCATTTTGCCAGCCAGTGGGTAAATGAAAATGGTGAGTGGCTGGACCTGGTTAACAGAAAAAATATTTCCTCTGACATTGCTCCTACATCTGGCCAAATGCCCCGTGCATTAGGACTTGCCTTTGCTTCAACCTGTTTTCGCAATATTGAACAGCTAAAACAATTCAAACATCTTTCTGATAATGGTAATGAGGTTTGTTTTGCAACCATTGGCGATGCCTCAACGAGTGAAGGACATTTTTGGGAAACAATTAATGCTGCCGGTGTTTTACAAGTGCCGCTTGCTGTTTTTGTTTGGGATGATGGTTACGGAATTTCGGTTCCAAAAAAATATCAAACCACCAAAGCGTCTGTTTCAGAAGCATTGAGTGGCATGCAAAAAGAAAATGGAACAAACGGCATACGCATTTTGAAAGTGAAGGGCTGGGATTATGCGGCTCTCTGCGAAACGTTTGAAGTAGGCATTAGCTACGCCAGAGAAACGCATACACCCGTCTTATTTCATGTAGAAGAATTAACGCAGCCGCAGGGGCATTCCACTTCCGGCAGCCATGAAAGGTATAAAAGCGAAGAAAGATTAAACTGGGAAAGAGAATGGGATGGAATTAAGAAAATGAGAGAATGGATTATTGAAAATGCGCTGGCATCTGCTGCAGAATTGGAGCAAATAGAAAATGAAGCAAAAGACCATGTTCGGGACAGCAAAGCCAAAGCCTGGGAAAAATATTTATCACCCATAAAAAACCAGGTAAGCAAAGCAATTGATTTAATGGAGAACGTAGCCGGCAATTTACCGCAGCAGGCCAGCACCTTAAAACAACTGACTGTTGAATTAAAAAATAACAAGGAGCCACTGCGCAGAGATGTATTGCGGATTTTGAATGCAGCCATTGATATTGTTGGAGAGAATGATGCGGCTTTTTGGCTGAAAGATTTTTACAACGAGTTATTGCAGGAGGGGAAAAAACTGTACAACAGTTATCTGTATAATGAAGGACCAAGGTCTGCATTAAAGGTAGAGGCTAAGCCACCAGAATATTTACCCGATGCACCGGTGGGAAATGGTTTTGAAGTGCTGAATAAATTTTTTGATGAACTGTTCACACACAATCCGAAAGTTGTGGCTTTTGGTGAAGACCTTGGTTACATTGGTGATGTTAACCAGGGTTTCAGTGGCCTGCAGCAAAAGCATGGAGCCAACCGCATTTTTGATACGGGCATCAGAGAAACTACCATCATTGGCCAGGGCATTGGACTTGCCATGCGAGGCTTAAGGCCAATTGCTGAAATTCAATACCTGGATTATTTGCTGTTTGGCCTGCAGGCTTTGAGTGATGATGTTTCTACTTTGCATTACAGAACAGCGGGGCGGCAAAGCTGTCCCATTATTGTAAGAACAAGAGGTCACCGGCTGGAAGGCATTTGGCACAGCGGCTCACCCATGGGGATGGTCATCCATTCGCTTCGTGGCATGCATGTGTGTGTTCCGCGTAACATGGTGCAGGCTGCAGGCATGTACAATACACTTTTAAAAAGCAATGATCCGGGCATTATTATCGAATGCCTGAATGGTTATCGTTTAAAAGAAAAACTTCCGTCAAATCTTCTTGAGTACACCGTGGCTCTTGGTGTGCCTGAAGTGATAAAACAAGGAGAAGATGTGACCATTGTTTCTTACGGTTCAACATTACGCATTGTGCAGGACGCTGTTCAACTGCTGGAAAAGCAGGGCATCAGCTGTGAAATTATAGATGTGCAAACGCTATTACCTTTCGATATTCATCATAAAATTCTTGACTCTCTCAAAAAAACCAACCGTATTGTATTTGTAGATGAAGATGTGCCCGGTGGTGCTGCTGCCTACATGTTTAATAAAGTGATGGAAGAGCAGGGTGGCTATCGCTGGTTAGACGTAGCGCCCCGCACAATTACCGGCAAAGCACACCGCCCGGCTTATGGCAGCGATGGCGATTATTTCAGCAAGCCAAATGCAGAGGAAATTGAAGCAGTGATTAAGCAAATAATCCAGGAATAGCTGGCAGTGCCAATCTGGACAGAAGTTATTTGAGCTAAATAGTGAGCGATGCATCCAAATACTAAGACCCGGACAAAGAGGAGCACATCAAAGAACGAAATGAAATTTTTGAAAAAAGCCTGAAAGACGAACTGGATGTTGACAGATATGAAAGTTTTGAATTGTTGCAGGATAGCCGCTATGGTGACGCCGCTTTCTTAAAGTATATAGAGATTTTTACCCTGAAAAAATTATTAAGCAAAGCAGATAAGAATTACATTTTTGAAGTGGGTAAGCTGTTTGGCGACCAGATAAAGCTGGATAAAAATGAACTGGCCGGCAGAAAGGTTGATATCTGGTTTCCGTATGCAGAACGGTTGAGAATACTATTTCAGTAAACATTCCGGCTGGTTATACGGTTGATGGTTTACAGGACCTGAATATTTCTGTTGACAACGAAAGCGGCTCCTTTATTTCTACAGCAAAAGTGGAGGGTGACAAGCTCATTTTTCAAACAAAAAAGATCTACAAAAAAACCTACTATAAAAAAGGGCTATGGCCAAACTACATTGCTTTTCTTGAACCGGCCTACATATTCAGCCAGGCAAAAGTGGTGTTGAAAAAACAGTAGGTAGTGTGGATGAATTGTTAAGCTCGTTTGCTCAGGCTAAAGAGAAAAAATTAAAGAAAAGATGATACCAGCAGGTTTCATGTAATTTTAGCTGTAAAAATTTTATTGCCTGAATTTATGAAACTGAAGCTCTACCAGGTTGATGCATTTGCGGGCAATCCCGCCGCAGTAATGCCATTAAAACAATGGTTGCCGGATGAGTTGATGCAAAAGATTGCCATGGAAAACAATCTTTCTGAAACAGCTTTTTTTGTACCTGCAAAAAATAGCGATGCCGATTTTGAACTGCGCTGGTTTACTCCTATGTCGGAGATCAATCTTTGCGGTCATGCAACACTGGCCTCGTCATTTGTGGTGTTTCAAATTTTAAAGGTAAAAAAGAAAAAAGTAGTGTTTGAAACCCAAAGCGGTTTGCTGACAGTTTACAACAAAAGTGAAAAAAAGAATTACAAAGCGCTGATGGATTTTCCTGCGTGGAAGCCTGAGCCATTTAATGATTATCCTGCAGGCCTGCAGCAAGCTTTGGGTGTAAATAAAATGACAGGCGTTTACAAGCACCGGGATTTACTTGTAGAACTTGCCGACGAAGATGACGTAAAAAATGTCACTCCTGATTTTGGCGCTCTAAAAAAAATAGCAGGCAAAGTAATTATTACAGCCAGAGGAAATGAAGTTGATTTTGTATCCAGGTTTTTTGGACCAGGAGTTGGTGTTGATGAAGATCCTGTAACAGGCTCAGCACATTCACAGCTCATTCCTTTTTGGAGTGAAAAGCTGAACAAAACAAAAATGAAAGCATTGCAACTTTCACAGCGTGGTGGTGAAATTGATTGCGAATACAAAGGCGATAGGGTGATGATGGGCGGCAGTTGTGTTTTTTTTATGAAAGGTGAATGTAAGCTTTGATATTGCTACACAAAACGATCTTTTATCTCAGTTGCCGGAACCATGCATTCTTCTTTTTTGCCAAACCATTTGTACCGGTTTTTTGCAAACACATCATAAACAGCATCCCGTAAAAAACGCGGAACGATCCAAAATAACTGGGTCCATTTCCAGTACCAGGGAAGGCGGTTATACAACTTTAGCGCAGCTGTTGAACGCAGATACACTTTCCCTTTTTCATAAATAATAAATGAATCAACCGCCTGCTGTGTTATGCTAAATTTTTCCAGTATCTGCCTGCCTGTGTTTGATTGTAGCGGTGCAAACAGGAAAACTTTTTTCCTGTCCTGCCTGATTATGAAATTGACCATTCGGTTGCAATAGTTGCACACACCATCAAACAAAACAATAGGCTTGCTTGTCTGCATGCAGCAAAGTTATCACGGCAATATGTTCCAATTATTAATCGTAAATTTTCAATAGAAAAGTTAACTGTATAAGGAAGCCCTGCCTATTGTTTGTTATCCAGTTCTGTACTATCACTCTTTTTTCGCAGGTAGTAAAAGAAGATTCTTCCGCTATATTCTCTCTCATTGCAAAAGCAGAAAAATTGTTTACTATACATCTCGATTCTGCATTACATTATTCTCAGCAGGCAGAAGAACTGGCGAAAGAAAAAAATTTTAAGAAAGGGCTTTTGTATGCACTCAATGAATCAACGGATATTTTAATTGAGAAAGATGAGCTGGCAAAATCTGAATTGAAAGCCCAGGCCTGCAATAAGCTGGCATTGCAGTTGAAAGATTCATTAACGACAGCCATTTCATGGTTGCAGATGGCGCAGGAAAAAATGTATAATAACGATTTTGATGGAGCCATTCCCTTATTTATTCAAAGCCTGCAATATTACCTGGCCAATCACCCAACAAAATATTCGGCTTTGGCTTTTAATGATCTCGGTTACACCTTGGGCCGCAAAGGTGAACTGGGGAAGCAGGCGAATTGTCTGGTACAAAGCAACAGTATTTATGAAACTTATTTCCCGCAGATGTATGAAGAATTAGGTGTAGCGTATAACAATCTTTCCACCGTGTACAATAGTTTAAAGGATAAACAGAAGGCAATTGAGTACGCAAAAAAATCTATGTACTACCGTGAAAAATCCGGTGACGTTAGCCGCCTTGCAATTAGTTGCTGCAATCTTAGTCAATATTATATCGGTGTTGATAGTGAAGAAGCAGACAAATACATGACGCTTTGCCTGAAATATGCCATGCAAAGCGGGCAGGAATCGAGAATCATTCATTCATACATCACTGCATCTACCGTGTATGATATGAATGGGAAGTTTGAAGAAGCATTAAATTATGAATTAAAAGCAATTGCATCGTTGGAAAAAAAGCAACCCGATGTTTCCATGCTCTCACGCAGGTATATTGCTGCAGCTATTCTCAGTAAAAAATTAAAAAAAGACAGCTCGGTTGTCCTGGGGTATCTGAAAAAATCACAGGAGCTGCTGAGCTGCATGAATGATAAAAATAACCTGAGAGGTTTGCATCTGCAGTTGAGCAATTATTACCGCGACAATAAAAATTATGCAGCGGCATATGAGCATTATAAAAAATACATTGCTTACCGCGACAGTATTGTTACCGAAAAAACAGAAGCTTCAATTGCTGAAATAACTACCCAGTACGAAACAGAAAAAAAGACAAAGAGATCATTCGGTTAAATACCGATCAACGCATACGACAGTTGGAAATTGAAAAGCAAAAAGCCATCATAGCCGGCAATATCCTGGAAGCAAAGCAAAAGCAAAATGAAATTGACCTTCTATTCAAGGAAAATGAATTAAGGACTGCTACCATTAATCAGCATGGCGAAGAATTGGAGAAGCAACAGTTGCTTGCAAAAACCCGGGAGCAGTAACGGTAAAAGCCTGGCAGCGAAATATGCCTGTGATGGCAACAATTTGCTGGTAGATATGACAAGCCTTTTTGCAAACATGGAAAAAGGAGATGTAACACTGCAGGGTGATCCTGTAATTTTTTCTTTAAACATTTGTGAAGGTGAAAGCCTGTCGGATGCTTCTTATTCATTTACGGTTTCAAGATCCGGTAAAGGAATGAAGGTGACCACCTGGTTGAAAAACCGTAAAGTGGAAGGAATAAAAACCATAACAACCCCTGCCGGAAAATTTGATTGCTATAAAATAACTACCGACACAGAGGCCGAAACAACTATGGAAGGCATGAATGCAAAAATGCAGGATGCCATGAATGCTATGAAGGGAACGATGCCCAAACAAAAATTTGTGATGTGGTATGCGCCGATGGTTGGTATTATAAAAGTGGATTTGTTCAGTAATGACAAATTGCTGAGCAGCTCTGAAATAACCTCTATCAAAAATTAAAACTATGAGACAAATTAGTTTGCTTTTGCTTTTTCTGTTTTTTAGCCTTGCTTCTTTTTCTCAAAAAGGAAAATTTGCCGGCAGTATGAAAAAGCTGATCGGAATAAAATATTCTGATCCCCGGAACATACCCGCACTAAAGGGCTGCAAATTCAGGGAGGGTTCGGTGGTGGTGGGAGATATTTCTTCTAATGTGCTTGTGGATGTTTATCAGAAAGGAACCACATGGTTGGTATTTTTTAG
>PSMD01000005.1:8225-11386 GCA_040289925.1 Chitinophagaceae bacterium
TGACACTATGATGGTGATTGAAGATGTACTGAAAATAAAAAATGTAGGCAAGAAGGGTGATAGCAAAACTTTCTACCTGCCGTGAGGGAGAAACAACCAACGAAGAAATAGTAGCCTGGGTAAAACAAACTAATGCGGAGATCATCAGCAATGCAAACATTAAAAAAGCATGGCGGTTCAATAGAAATAAAAACCGGTTTGAAGCCATGCCTGTAAAAAATATTACCTGCATCAATGAAGGATTGGAGCAGTATTAAAACAACCGTTGATTAACTATTAAACACAATCAAAATGAAAAAGATCTTTATCATGTTGCTAGCATGTTACGCAACAATGGTTCATGGGCAACGTACGTTGGTGGCTCCTCAAAATCCGCCAAGAATTTTTCCTCAATGGGTAGGTGGCAACCGTGATTTCTGGGGACATGGGCCAAGAGTTACCGGTGATATTCGCATAACTGTTACGGAAGGCCGTGGGCAGATCATTGCCTTTATCAATTTGCGGTTGGAAGAAACAGAAGGGGATCATAGTGCGGCAGAGATTAATGAAACACGTTTGCTGTACAGTGCTCCCGCGGGAAAACAAATCCGGGCAATTGGTTTTCCAACTGAGCTTTCGGATCATTTTGATACAAAATTGCCGAGAGGTGGGTTAAACCGCATCAATCCGCCCACCAACCGTGGGCCTGTTAATTTCTTAACCATTAATGGTGATGGTGAAAGTAAAGACATTGGGAACAACACCAATGATGATAGCTATGTAATGATAACCTTTCGCGGTTTCGTGGTTGAGTTGGAAGATTTGCCAAAACGTGTAAGAGAGATTTCCATTCCCAAAACTTCCCTGGCATCTACCATACAAAGTAGATTGAGAGGTACCACCGGAAAATTAAACACATACGGTGAACGACATGGTGATTCCTGGTTCAAGCCTCGTGACGCATGGATGAAATTTCCAAATGACATTCGGCCCGACACTATTTTCTTCGATCAGTTGCAGGAAGTTTTAATTTCTCCCCGGCGATATAATTACAATGACATCAACCTGCAATCCATTCGGGGATCAGTGAACGGCCAGTACATACGCCTGAATGTAAACTGGGAAAGTGATGGCCCTGAATTTCGTGGTGAATGTGTAAATGATGTGGGCTGTATGTTTGGATCACCCACAGTGCAACTGAACAATTTTTCTATCCAAATAAATGTGCGGCCTTTTTACTTCCGTTGGTATAGGAGCTGCTGTATTGGGTTCGATGGCATTAAACTCATTACCGGATAATCCACCGGTTTGTGGTGCAGGTTTTGGCCATCGCAATTCAACGGGGCTTTTTCCAATTGGAGTATAATTGGAGTGTATGCAATCAAAAAGATGATGCAAAAAGGAATGCTGATAGATGTTGATCACATGAGCCAGTATGCCGTAGACTCAACTTTACAAATTGCGTTGCGATATAATTATCCCATTAACTCAGGTCATACCGGTGTAAGACCTGCATCCGAGAATCAAAGAACATACAGGCAGTTGAATATTATTTCACGCCTCGGTGGGCTGTTCGGTGTGGGCTGGAGTGGCCAGGATGCTGCAGGCTGGGTTGATAATTATCGCAAAGGTTTGCGTGGTATGTACAACCGCGGTGTTTGTTTTGGCAGTGATGTTAACAGCATTGTATTTACCCCAAAACCCAGGGCCGGTTCAAGAGTGATGTACAATGATCTTGGTTTTTCAGCGCCATCATCATTTGGGCATACGTGGAATTACAACCGCGATGGCATGGCTCATTACAGTATGGTGAGAGATTTTGTTCGTGATATTCGCAACATGGGGAATGCAAATGAGCTGAGCGTGTTGTTTTCTTCTGCCAATGAATTTTATCAAATGTGGCAAAAGTGTGAAAGAAGCCGTTCGGCAGTACGGGTTTAAAGAAGAGTTGATAAAATGATAAAAGTGAATAGATGAATTTCACGTCAGTCAATTTCTATTCACTTTTAGTTTTTAATTTTTATCTAATCTGCTCATCCCATATTATGAAATACTTTTTGCACATCATCGTCCTGCTCTAACCTTTCAATCAGTTTGCTTACATCTTCAGCCTGCGCATCGGTTAATGGAACAGTTGTGGCAGGTATCCATTCTACTTCAGCGCTGATAGGTGTAATATTTTTTTCTTCCAGTGCTTTTTGCATTTTACCAAAATCATTAAAAGCGCAACGTAACACTAAAACTTCCTCCCCATTTTCCCCGCTTCCTTCTCCCATATCTTCCAGGCCGTGGTCAATTAATTCAAACTCCAGTTGTTCTATGTTCAGTCCATGCGGATTTAATTTAAATACACCCATCTTCTTAAACTGAAAAGAAACGCTACCACTGTTTCCCAATGCACCACCACCCTTATTGAAATGCGATTTGATATTGGCTACTGTGCGAACATGATTATCAGTAGCTGTTTCCACTAAAATAGCCACGCCATGCGGACCGTAACCCTCATAAAGAATCTCATCATAATTCTCCATTTCTTTTCCCATCGCTCTTTTAATCGCAGCTTCCACACGGTCTTTGGGCATGTTAACCGCTTTGGCATTTTGAAAACAGCGGCGCAGAGCAGGATTGGTATTCGGATCAGGTCCTCCTGCTTTAACAGCAATGGCAATTTCTTTTCCAATGCGGGTAAATTGTTTTGCCATGCGGTCCCAACGGGCAAACATCGTGGCCTTACGAACTTCAAAAATTCTTCCCATGACTTGTAAATTTCAATTCAATTCAGCCTTTGGAATGATTGGTGTCAAAAAATCTAAACCCGCCAGCTGAAATTGTTTAAGGGCTGCAAATCTAAGCAATGAGACCAAAAGAAAAACCGCCCCGGGTGGAAGCGGCTCTTCTTGCAACCGAAAATTATTATTGAACGGGATTGAGAGGATCTACAGGATCTTTTGGTGAAACAACCTGTCCGTGTGCCAGTTTACTATGGCTTTTGCTGTAGGCAAAGTAAATCACCAAACCAATTACAAGCCATCCTCCTAATCGCAACCAGTTCGTCCAACCCAGGCCAAATATCATTGCGGTACAAACAAGAATACCCATAATGGCTACAAAACCTACTGCTGGCGTTTTAAAACCACGGAGAATTTCAGGATGTTTTATTCGCATAATCCATACACCAGCAC
>PSMD01000005.1:11396-26888 GCA_040289925.1 Chitinophagaceae bacterium
AGGATGAACGCAAACAGAGTTCCGATACTTGTCATTTCACCCACAATATCCCCCGGTACAAAACCAGCAAAAGCTCCGCAAATCAAAAAGATGATCCAGTTTGCTTTGTAAGGGGTTCTGAATTTTGGATGAACATCAGAAAATACTTTTGGCAATAAGCCATCTCGGCTCATTGAATAGAACACTCTTGATTGGCCTAATAGCATAACCAGGATCACTGAAGAAAATCCTGCAAGAATAGCAATGGTAATTGCATCTGACAGCCAGCCGAATTTTGGCACCCATTCTCCATTTACTGTTGAACCAGCCATATGATCTACTGCGTAAGCCACAGATGCTTCACGGCCGTGTGTGCGAAAGTCTTCGGTGCTGGCAACGCCGGTAAGAACATAAGAAAATAAGATATACAGCACGGTACATATAGCCAGTGAACCTAAAATACCAATGGGCATATCTTTTCCTGGATTTTTTGCTTCCTGTGCTGCGGTTGATACTGCATCAAATCCGATGAAAGCAAAGAACACCACTCCGGCTGCCCCCAAAATACCGAGTATGCCTCCAAAGTTTGTTGTAATACCCTGAGAGTTGGTGTATTTACCTGGTTCGGGAATGAAAGGGGTATGATTTTCTGGCCTGATATAACTCCAGCCGATTGCAATAAAAATTAAAACGATAGCAACTTTTAAAATAACGATAAAACTATTGAGGTTTGCTGAACCCTTAGTGCCACGAATGAGTACGAGTGTCAGTAAAAGAATAATGAACAATGCAGGAATATTGATGATGCCATGCACACCGGTAGCCGGGTCTTTCTCAAAAGGCGAATGGATCCATTCATAAGGTATTCGCCAACCCTCTCCAAACATTCCGAGCAGTCTGTTAAAATATTCACTCCACGCAATACCAACGGTAGCAGCGCCTACACCGTATTCCAAAATCAAATCCCAGCCAATAATCCAGGCAATAAATTCACCCATGGTGGCGTAGCTGTATGTGTATGCACTTCCGGCAACAGGAATCATTGAGGCAAACTCTGCATAACACAAACCAGCAAATGCGCAACCAATTGCAGCAACAATAAATCCGATAGTTACTGAAGGACCGGCATGATTAGCAGCAGCGGCTGCCGTTCTTACAAACAAGCCTGCGCCAATAATGGCTCCAATACCTAATGCAATCAAATTGCCAGCACCTAAGGTTCGCTTTAAAGTTCCGGCCCCTTCGGCCTTAGCTTCATTAAGCAGTACATCAATTGGTTTTCTTGCAAATAAGCTCATACATTGGTTTAGTTTAGTGCGTAAAATAAAAGAATAATTCTATTCAGCCATGAATTCTTTACACAAATGGACAATCGGTGTGAAAAGTTTTCTCGTCCGTTATTTTTTCCGATTTTCGGTCATCCTATTAACGATTGCCTATGAGTAAAAGAAACCGGCTAACGATTTTAATTCTGATTGCAATGGCCCTCGGTGTGCTCACCGGTTACTTCATTCATCAGAATAGCTCTCCTGAATTCATCAAAAAGTTCTCCGACAACATAAAACTGCTTACCACCATTTTTCTTCGCCTGGTGCAAATGATCATTGCCCCACTGGTGTTCTGCACGTTGGTTGTGGGCATTGCCAAACTTGGTGATTTAAAAACGCTAGGCCGGGTGGGCGGAAAATCTTTACTCTGGTTTATTTCTGCTTCACTGGTGAGTTTACTCCTGGGCATGTTGCTGGTTAACGCTTTTCAACCCGGCCATGCCATTGATTTAACCAATGCTGATGCTGCCGGTGCAAAAGAGCTGATTGGAAAAACGCAGGAATTTTCTCTGCAAAAATTTGTAGAGCATGTTTTTCCCAAAAGTATTGTGGAAGCCATGGCCACCAATGAAATTCTGCAAATCCTTGTTTTCAGTATTTTCTTTGGCGTAGCCGCTACGGCTTTGGGCGATTATGCAAAGCCACTGGTGAAAGCTTTGGATGCAGCCTCACATGTCATTTTAAAAATGGTAGGCTATGTTATGAACTTTGCCCCGCTGGGTGTGTTTGGAGCTATTGCAGCAGTTATTGCCAGCAAAGGTCTTAGTGTTTTCAATTTTTACGGTCAATACCTTTTGTATTTCATTATCGGTATTATTATTCTCTGGATCATTTTATTGTCTGTGGGTTTTCTCATTCTCCGTCATCGGGTTCCACATCTTTTAAAAAGAATTGCACAGCCACTGCTGATTGCATTCAGTACAACAAGCAGTGAAGCAGTTTTTCCAAAACTAACAGAGGAGTTGGAAAGATTTGGCTGCCGCGATAAAGTTGTGGCCTTTGTGTTGCCACTTGGCTATTCATTTAATTTAGATGGAAGCATGATGTATATGACCTTTGCCAGCCTGGCAATTGCGCAGGCTTACGGCATTCATATGGATATGGGCACTCAGCTTACCATGTTATTAGTGCTGATGCTAACCAGCAAAGGAATTGCAGGCGTACCAAGAGCATCGTTGGTAGTAGTAACCGCTACCTGCGCCATGTTTAAAATTCCACCCGAAGGAATTGCATTAATATTGCCGATAGATCATTTTTGCGACATGTTCAGAACCGCTACCAACGTAGTTGGAAATGCGCTGGCTACAAGTGTGGTGAGCAAATGGGAGGGAGAACTGGAAAACTGAGATGATGAGTAATGAGTTCCGACGCAGCAAAGCTGGTCGGAATGCCGACCGCAAGCGTCGGCATAATGAGTAATCAATAGAGGATAGTTACAGCTTTAGAGGCAACAGTAATCATAATAAATCATCAACAACATTAGCGAGATTAACACCAAATGGAAATGTTTTTACAGATTTACTTGCTTGGGTTTCTTCAAAATTTTATTGACTGGATCATTGACTATGGCGGCCTTTATATTTTGCTGTTGGTAGTTTTTGCAGAAACAGGATTATTCGTAGGCTTTTTCTTTCCCGGCGACTCGCTGTTGTTTGCAGCCGGCGTTTTTTTAGATAAGATAACCAATAAATTTATTGGTGTACCGCAGGATGAACCCACACATTTTCACTGGCCGCATATAACCATCATCATCATGGTGATGATTGCTTCCGTGCTGGGTAATTTTGTAGGCTACTGGTTTGGCAGAAAAACGGGGCCATTGTTGTATGAAAGAAGAGAGACATGGTTGTTTAAAAAGAAACATCTTGTTAAAGCAAAAAACTTTTACGACAAATACGGCAAGGGCACCATTTTTCTTGCAAAATTTCTACCTATCATCCGAACATTTGCTCCCATTGTGGGCGGCATGGTAAAAATGGATTGGAAGATATTTTCATTTTACAATATCGTGGGGAGCATCGCATGGGTTTCATCCATGATGCTGTCAGGTTATTTTCTGGATTCATGGATGAAAAAGAAATTCGGCTTCAGCCTGCAGGATCATATTGAAGCCATCGCTATAGGAATTATTTTGGTTACAACTCTGCCTGTTTTATATAAATTGTTTTTCAGAAAAAAAGAAGAAGACCATCCCAGCCATTCTTAATATGGATAAACGTCATTTTGGAATTTTATCATTACCGGTTATTGTAGGGGCACTTGGGTATTTTGTTGACATATACGATTTGCTGCTGTTTGGAATCATCCGCAAACAAAGTTTGATTGACCTGGGCTTAACCAGCGATCAGCTTACCACAGTGGGCGAAGATATCATCAGCATCCAAATGGCCGGTCTGCTCATTGGCGGAATTATATGGGGAATTATGGGTGATAAAAAAGGAAGGCTGAGTGTTTTGTTTGGTTCTATTATTTTATACTCGCTGGCAAATATTGCAAACGGTCTTGTTACAAATACTACTCAATATTCTGTTGTAAGATTTATTGCCGGCGTTGGTTTGGCCGGAGAGTTAGGTGCCGGCATTACACTTGTATCAGAGCTATTGTCAAAGGAAAAACGTGGACTGGGTACTTCCATGGTTGCCGGCATAGGATTAACCGGCGCAGTGGTGGCTTATTTTATTTCGCAGGAATTTCATTGGCGCATTTGCTATTACATTGGCGGCGGCCTTGGATTAATGCTGCTGGTATTACGCATTTCAGTTTTTGAATCCGGAATGTTTCACCATGTAAAAAGAATGAAAGTTGCCCGTGGCGATTTCCGTATGTTTTTTAATAACCGCACCCGTTTTCGAAAATATATTCTCAGTATACTGATCGGTTTACCTACGTGGTACATCATCGGCGTGCTGGTTTCTTTTTCAGATAAATTCGGAAAGGAATTTGGCATAACGGAAGAGATTGTTCCCGGCAAAGCCATCATGTATGCTTATGCAGCCATCTCGGTGGGCGATATTTTAATTGGTTTCGTAAGCCAGTGGTTAAAAAGCCGCAAAAAAGCCTTGTATATATTTTATGCCATCACTGCCATCTTCATTGCTCTTTTCTTTTTACAACAAGAAGGGAGTGCAGACAGGATGTATTTGATTTGCGCCGGCCTTGGTTTCGGTACGGGGTTCTGGGCAATTTTTGTTACCATGGCCGCTGAACAATTTGGAACAAACTTAAGGGCCACTGCAGCTACTACAGTACCCAACATGGTAAGAGGTTCTCTTCCGTTAATTATTTTATTGTTTAAAGGTTTGAGAGGCTCCATGGACTATGTAACTGCAGGATTAATTACAGGTATTGTAGTGATGATTGTTACCGTAATAGCAGCCATTTTCACTGAAGAAACTTTTGGAAAGGATCTGAATTATGTGGAAGGCGAATATGCTTTAGCACCGTGAGCCATTTTTTTGGCAGGCCCCTCCCATCAAAATCTTTCAACCATTATAACCAGTCATCTACAAGAATTTATTCCGCATGAGTAATGAACGAGAAATGATAAGGGATGAAACGGCAAAGCGAAAATTTCTGATCGTTCGCTTCTCCTCTATTGGTGATATTGTTCTCACCACGCCGGTAATCCGCTGTTTAAAGAAACAGGTACCGGGTGCCGAGGTGCATTTTTTGGTTAAGGAGAATTTCAGGCCGGTTGTTGAGCACAACCCTTACATAGATAAACTGCATGTGCTGGCTCATAGCTGGGATTTGATGATTCATGAACTGAAGCTGGAAGACTATGATTACGTTATAGATCTGCATCACAACATCAGAACACTGAGGTTGAAAAAGGCACTGGGCAAACCTTCATTTGCTTTCAACAAGCTCAACATTCAAAAATATATTTACGTAAACCTGAAGTGGAACTTAATACCCGATGTACATATAGTTGACCGCTACCTGGAAACGGTGAAAACGTTTGGTGTAAAAAATGACGGTAAGGGGCTTGATTATTTTATTTCAGAAAAAGAAGAAACCAAAAAGTCAGATATTCCCGCATCTCATCATGCAGGCTATATTGGTATTGTGATTGGCGCTGCTCACAACACCAAAAAATATCCTGTTCACAAACTGAAAGAAGTTTGCAGCAAGCTAAACCATCCCGTTATTTTATTGGGTGGCAAAGAAGACCGTGCAAATGGAGACGAGATTGCAAGTGTTGACCCAATAAAAATTTATAATGCCTGCGGTAAGTTTAGTTTAAATGAAAGTGCTGATTTGGTAAGAAAGGCAAAACTGGTTGTTTCCAATGACACCGGCCTGATGCATATTGCCGCTGCATATAAAAAACCAATTGTTTCGCTCTGGGGAAATACAGTTCCTTCGTTTGGCATGTACCCGTATTATGGAGATCAGGTTTTATCTGTGCAAACAAAAAAGCCATATGATATTTTGCAAGTACACAAACTTTGGTGCCGCCCTTGTTCAAAAATCGGGTACGACAAATGTCCCCGCGGCCATTTTAAATGCATGAACAAGATTGAAGTGGATGATGTGCTGGCAGCGATTCACAACAGGCTTTAGCTTCCTGATATCCATTCACTCAATTCAAGCCAACGCATTTCTTTTTCATCAAGCAGCTCAGAAATTTCATTGATGCGGTGAGACAGTTTTTGTAATACCTCGTAAGGAAGGTTGCTGTCTGACAGTTTTTGAGTGATATCTTCTTTTTCCAACTGCTCAAACTCTCTTTTCTCTTTGTACGATAATTGCCGCTTCTTGTCATTTACAATTGCGGTAGTAATTGCCGCTGGTTTTTGCGATAGCAGATCGTTAGCAGGGATCTTCTCTTTCTCCACCTCAATTCGGTACTGGGTATAGTTGCCCGGAAAATCCCTGATAATTCCTTCACCTTCAAAAACAAGCAGGTGATCTACCAGCTTATCCATAAAATACCTATCGTGAGAAACAATGACCAGGCAACCGGCAAATTCACTGAGAAAATTTTCCAAAACAGTAAGCGTTGGAAGGTCAAGGTCATTTGACGGTTCATCAAGTATTAAAAAATTCGGATTTCGGAAAAGGATAGAAAGCAAATGCAGCCTCCTTTTTTCTCCACCGCTTAAACTTTGTATGTACGTGTATTGTTGATCCGGCGGGAATAAAAACAAATTCAAAAATTGCGAAGCACTCAAAGATCCACCACTGGCCAATGGAAAATTTTCAGCAATGTTTTTCACATATTCAATCACCCGCAGGTTATCTTTTATTTCCAGGCCCTGTTGCGAATAATTTCCGAAGATCACCGTTTCACCAATGTTCACCTTACCGGTGTCCGGTTTTTCTATGCCCTGTAAAATGTTTATGAAGGTTGATTTACCTACGCCATTCTTTCCAACGATTCCTACTCTTTCCCCTTTTTTAAACGTGTAATCAAAGCCTTTCAAAATAATTTTATCGCCATAGTTTTTGTAAATTTTTTTCAGTTCAACTACTTTCCCGCCAAGCCGGTTCATTTTCATTTGCAGTTGCAATTGCTCATCTTCTATTTTTTGTTTTGCTTTTTTTTCAATCTCGTAAAAATTGTCCTGGCGGCTTTTGCTTTTAGTGGTCCTGGCCTTGGGTTGTTTTCGCATCCACTCTAATTCCTTACGGTAAGTGTTTTTTGCTTTTTCAATGCTTGATGCATCAGCTTCCAGCCTCGCTGCTTTTTTCTCTAGGTAATTTTCATAATCTCCTTTGTAAGTAAACAGGTTACTACCATCCAACTCCCATATCTCGTTACAAACATTATCTAAAAAATACCGGTCATGCGTCACCAGCAAAAGCGTAACATTTTCTTTGTTCAGGTAATGCTCCAGCCATTCTACCATTTCTACGTCCAAATGGTTGGTGGGTTCATCCATGATTAATAAAACATGCTTGTGCTGAAAGCCGATATCAATTAATGTTTTCGCCAGTGCTACTCTTTTTCTTTGGCCACCCGATAAATTTTTTACCGGCTGCTGTAAATGATGGATGTTGAGCTTGCCAAGCACCTGTTTCACTTTCGCATCAAAATCCCAGGCACCCAGTTCATCCATTTTTACAATTGCATCGTTCAATTGCTGATGATAGTTGGCGTCATCCAGCGATTCATCTACCAACGCTTCATAATTTTTAATAGCAATAATTATAGGGTGGGCATGGTCAAAAATATTATCCAGCACAGAAAGCTCTTCCTGGAAAACCGGTTCCTGTTCAAAAAAAGCAATGTCAACTTCTTTGTTTATCCAAAGCTTTCCGCTGTCGGTGGTTTCTCTCCCGGCTAAAATTTTTAAGAGAGTCGTTTTACCCGAGCCATTCCTGGCAATCAAAGCAATTTTATCGCCTTCTTCAATGTGAAAAGAAAGGTTTTGAAACAAAGGTTTAATGCCAAATGATTTGGTTAGCTCTTCTGCAGAAACATAATGCATGCGGCAAAGATAGCTGATGCAAAAAGTGCTAGGTCAAAAAAAAGACGCCGGTGAAGGCGTCTCTTTTTTTATTTTCCTTTGATCATCCTGCCAACATCAGGTGGTGCAACAGGTGATGGAACCTGGTTTTTGATTGGTGGTAATGATTTTAAATAAGCAAACATGGCTTTTAAATCCTGGTCATTTTTTTGACCGATCCCATGCCATGGCATAGGAGGTAAAATCGGTCTTCCATTTTCCTGCCCAAGATGCTTGCCGGTACGCAGGGCTTTAATAAAATTTTCTTCAGACCATGCACCAATGCCGGTTGCAGAATCCGGAGTAAGATTGACTGCATAAGAAATTCCCCACGGGCCAACAAAAGCAGTAATGTCCGATGAAAGACTGATCCAGTTGCCGGGCTGAAGTGATTTGCTATCAATCGGTGGTAGCTGCATACCCTGTGGGCTGCCGGAGAATCTTTTTGTTGTATCCGGCATAAGGCCTTGCTGAGTCATAATTTTTGGAGAATGACAGTCATCACATCCGCCTGTGGTAATAATGTATTTACCCAGGGCTACCATTTCTTCATGACTCATTGTGTTTGTTTCAGGTTTTTTTTTACCTCACTGTTGTTTGAGGAATTGTTACAGCTTACTAAATACAAGGAAAAGCAGCCAAGTAAAGTGCTGCTGGTTACAAGCAACTTTTTTTTCATAATTGTTTTTTACATTGGTTGTTAATAAATGTTTATTTGTTAAGAGCTTTATTGATGGGTGCAAAATCTATGTATTGAATGGCCCGGTCAATTTTATCATTGGCATCATAATGAAAAGCGGTGTGTGTCCAGAATGTAAGCTTCTTACCGTTCTTATATTTTACATTTACCTGTTACCAGCTTAACAACCAAACGCCTGGCATGTCTGGGCCTCTTTGCGGTGTGTTTACTTTTATGGGCAGCCAAATGTCATTGGAGATTTTGATGGAATCAATCACTTCACTTCTTCTTTTTTTCCAGAAATCTGCAATTGCTTTTTTTTCCTGCCAGGCTGTCTCCGGCCGACCAACTGTACACAGCATTGTCGGCATAGGCATTCATCCAGCTATCTATATCACCTGCTTGAAAAGCGGCTAAATTTTTTTTGCCCCATTCCGTGTATTTGGTATCGGCAAATTCTGATTGAGGTTTTGCGCCGGTTGAATCACTGGCGCCGCTCACCATCTTGTCTGTACCTGATTCTTCTTTTTTGTTATTGCAGGCAATTGCTAAAATACTAACTGCCGCCATAAGCATAATTTTTTCATAAACATAGTTTTGGTGATGAATAATAAAGAGCAAGAGCAGTTAACATGAAGGGGGATGTAGCAAAAAGCTATTAAAATTCCTTGAAACACGCAAATTGGGATTTGTAATTAAAACCGCTGTAAAGCTGGTTTGTTTGAGCAGAAGCCGGGAGGGAAATTTATCAAACAAATAATTGAAACTTTTTTAGTGAGACAATGCTGGTGGCTTTTACGAGCAGCATGTGGGCATAAAAAAAGAAAGAAGAAGATGAAAGGCTTCCCTTTTCAGAAATAATACAGAAAGTTTTTTACCGGCTCATAAAAAAAATGAGCAGGCAAATAACAATAGTTAAGCCAATTACCCAGTAAATTCTTGCTTTTTCCCAAAATAACTCAAGGCTATGATTTGCTTTTGAAATTTCGATTAATTTAACTGCTACTGCATCATTTACAACCAGCTTTTGCAATTGCAGGCAAACCTGCTCATAATTTTCGGTTTTGAACGACCGGATGATTTTTAGCGATTCTGAACAGATCTGTTTTTTTATAGCCGGCTCATGAAAATTGTTTAACTGCTCGATTGCATCATTAGAAAGAAGATCCAATAAATATTCTTTTATGCTTTCTTTGTCCATACGGTGCACATCAAGAGCCGCAACATATTTTTCCAGTTCTATTAACCGCTTCAGAATGTTTACAGGGGTAATGAGAGTAGCCGTTTTTTTTCTTCCCATTGCCTGGTTAAACCAGCGTTGCTGCAACCAATTATTTTTTTTGGCAGGGTTGGTTAAAATTTCATAGGCTTCTTTCATTTCATTGAACTGTGCAATAGCATAAGGATCGTTATTATTTTTATCCGGGTGATGAATCATGGCCAGCCTGCGATAAGCTTGTTTGATTTCATCAAATGAAGCATAGGGAGGCACCTCAAGGATTTTATAATAATCCTTTATATTCATTGTTATCAATCCGCTTTTATCCAATAATGAAAATGATGACCTGGCTGATGGTAAAACCAAGAGTGAAAAAGAAAACAGTAAGCACAAGAAGGTGGGAGATGACGTCCCGGTCTGTCAACTCATCTGGCAACGCATAAAATTCTCTATACAAGTTGAGAACGTTTTTCATACCCTAAATATAATGTGTCAACCGTAAAATGACAACATTGCCTAACATATTTGATTACCACTAACTTTACACCAAAATTGCAAAACCATGAAAAAGATTTTCTTCCTGGCAGCCTCAGTATTTGCATTGTCCTGTAACAATTCTTCTAAAGATGAGGCAAATACAAGTGACACGATGAACATGATGACTACTGATACCGTAAATCATAGCAATATGACCACTACTGGTATTCCTGCTTTACCAGCTATTCCTGAAAATGCCAAAGTGTACTTTAAAAATTTAAAGAATAATGCTACTGTAACTTCGCCCGTTAAAGTTGAAATGGCTATTGATAATATGCGGGTTGATACAACGGGTTCTGTTGTAGCCGGCTCAGGTCATTTTCATATTTTAATTGATGCAGAAGATTCCATTGCTATGGAGCAAATTGTTCCGAAAGATTCTACCCACCTGCATTATGGCAAAGGGCAAACTGAAGACAACTTAACACTTAGCCCCGGCAAGCACAAACTCACCCTTCAGTTTGCTGATGGTGTGCATCGTTCTTACGGAAGTAAGCTGGCTACAACTATCACTATCAATGTAAAAAAATAGGATGCTTGTGCGGAAACAGGAATTAATTTCTGAATTCCTGGCTCACCATCAGGCCATGAAAGCTGCCATCTAATATGCCAATGCCAAGCCGGCTGTAAGAAGGATTGAGAATATTTGCCCGATGGCCCGGAGAATTCATTAATCCATCATGTGCAATTTCCAGTGAGTGAGCTAAAGCAAGATTTTCACCGGCGGTTAAAAACTGTATGTTGGCTTGTTTCATTCTGTCAAACGGTGATTTACCATCAGGGCTGACGTGAGCAAAATAACCACGGGCAAACATGTCGTGCGAATGTGCTCTTGCCACTATTGTTAATTCAGAATCGGCTTTTAACGGGTGTAAAACATTTTTTATTCTTTCTTGGTTTACCAGTTCCAGCATTCGGGCCTCCAGGTCGGGTCGTGGTTTAACCCTGGTAGTTTTAAATGGCAGTTTTACCAGTTCATCCGAATCAGGGTGAATAGTAAGATTGTTTATCGTTTGTCTTATGGCTTTATCAAAAACCGGTGAAAGCTTATGATTCAGCCATTCCACCTGCATAGTTAGCTTATTGGCAATGCGACTGTTTTGCGTACTCGATGTTACCTCGTCCCACAATGGCAATGAAAGTAATAATGCTGCAACGATGGTGGCATAAATAAAGCCGGTTACCGCACCAGGAAATATTCCCAGGATTTTGTTGACACGACTGTCATTGGCCCGCTGGGTAGTGAGCCAGGCAATTCGTTTGGTAACTAAACCAATTAACAGGCGGGCAACGATAATTGTAAGCAAAAATGCAACGGGTAATAGCCAGGCACCAAGCGAGGGTAAGATTTTTTCAAAAAGTTTTGCTGTGTAGGGGTAAAACAAAAAGCCAAGAAAAATACTGCCTATCCAGTTAACAAGATCAAGTGAGGAAAAAATAAAGCCTTTCCTGTAACCGCCATATATGGCGATCAAAAAAATAATGACCAGTACAACATCAACCCCATTCATATTTTTTTTGCCAGAAAAACAAAATATATGCCTTTGGCTATTTTAAAACTATTAATGACCACGATGCCTGCTAAAAAATTTATTCATACAGCAGATTCTTCTGTGTCTGTTGTAAGCCCCTGTTGCTCGAATTTGTTACCGGCTCGGATTTTTTCCTTGTGTTAATTTCGACCTGTAAGTCTTCAATTATTTTTTTGCATTTGTGGTATTCGCTGCCATATTCATTTTTGGTGAATAACTTGGTCAGTCGTTGCGTGTGCTGAGCCAGGAGATCAATTAAAACCGATGTTTCAAAATTTTGAAACCCGCTCATGTCATTTAGTTCAGTATGTAAAAAATCCTTTTTGAAAAAGGTAGTGTTTTGGCAGCAAAAACCGTGCATAATCCCTGTAAATAGAAAGAGTTGTAAAACTTCTGACTAATAAATTTTAAATAAAAGGTTGGAACGGCATTTGTCTGTTTTAAATCTAATCTGCTAAAATAAAAGCCTAACCAAAGAAAAACAAAGACAGATTATTGAGGAGAATAAGGAATTTCTTACAGCGCTGAATGCTGGTGCCAGTTCAAAAGAATTAAATGAAATCAGGTTGCGTCTCAGCAATAATGCAGAGAAAAGTATTCCACAAAATGATGATAAACCTCCCCTACAAACTGATAAGCCTTAACTGTTTTACTTTTTGGCAGGCAATGTAATTATGTAAGGTTTTCCCCGGTTACCGTTAATGACCGGCTTCTTAACCATGGGTTCAGCCACCTCATCATTTTATAGATTGTTCCATTTTCGATTGCAAAAACCGCAAGCTCAGGAATAGATTGAGAGATCGTAACGGACCTGGTTGCAGGGAATTTATACAAGTTCTTATCCTCAATTTTAAAATCGAGCTCATCCGCATTTTCCAAAATGAATTTTAAAGCCAGCATGCGAAAAATATATCGCTGCGTTTCTTCCGGTAAAAGGAGATCATAATAATTTTTTGTTCGCTGAAAGCTGGCCGCCTGCTGGTAACCGCCCATGCCACAAGTATAAGATGCCGCTGCAGCTGTATAGGAGCTGAATTTTGCATAAGCTTGTTTCAAATACTGGCAGGCAGCATCGGTAGATTTAATCAGGTTATAACGCCCATCAACAGTAGAAGTTATCTGCAGGGCATATTCAGGAAAAGTGTTTTTCATGAATTGCCAAAACCCAGTAGCACCTGACCTGGAAATAGCATTTTGTAAATGACTCTCCGCTACGCATAAATATTTAAAGTATTCGTGAACTCCAGTGGCCTCCAATCTTTCTTCAATTAGTGGAAAATATTTGAGAGTATATAAAATGGTTTCGCTGGTATAGTAATTCAGTAAAAGCTCTTTTTCAAATTGCTCTTTTATTTACCAACGCTCAATGGGTGCCGGTTCATTTTCAAAAGAAATTTTTTCAGTCATGTCAGGAACTGTCCATTTGGGTAGTGTTTTTTTTACCTGTTATTTTTTCTGTGATCTTTTTATTGAATGAGAACTGGGATAATATAAAAAGTGTAGCGGCCACTCCTAATAAAAAAGTTGAAGTTGCAGACCATATTTTTTTCATAACCGATGTTTAGGTGAATAATAATACCGGCGAAATTTTGTGTCACGTACCCAAACGGCGTTTTTTGAAATAAGGCTTTTTATGTAGAATTTTTTACCAGTATTCTTTGCGTGATTTGTAAAATGTTTTTTTAAAAAAAATATATTCTGAAATTTCAATTAGATGAAAATTTTCTAGTAAATTGACATCTTTTTGCGTGTGACTTTCATTACGAAGAAATTATAGTGCTTAAGAAAAATTACGATATGCTGATTGGTTAAAACACAATATATTACCCATTCCATATACCTATAAAAACCGTTGCCCATGGAGTACTACCCTCAAGGTTATTTTCAACAGCTCTCCCGGAAAATTAAATTGGCTGATTACAGGAATTTAAACCTCCAACGTTTTATTGCCGACTTGTGGCAGGAAATAAAATATTTAGGTGTTACTGAAGAATTAGATGATTATGAAAAAAGAAAACTTTCGATTTTCAATCAACTTAATTTTTTTCAGTTCCTGACCGGAATTCTTCTGCCGGTAATGAGTTTTTTTAATAACAGTGCTTTACTCTCGCAAGGCTGGCTTATTGCAAGTTTGCCGGCATGTATTAGTATAGCAGTGTTGGTTTTAAATCATTATCGCAGGTACCAGGCTGCCAAGTACACTTATTTTATACTGTATCCAATTTTTATTTGTTTTAGTTACATAGGAGGGATGCACCTGGGTGTTGAATTGTCCTTTGTCCTTTTTGGCATCTTATCGGTGTTTTTTTTGCAGGATGCTGGTTTTATGATCTTCTCTATCTGTCTTTCCATGGTGAGTTATTTTATGCTTTCAGTGGTTTGGAAAGACTATCCTTATGAAATGGCAAAAATTAATTTTGTTGCTTACCTGGTTAACCAGGTAATTGCCATTGTTTACATTTTTTATGGTTTGTATTTAATAAAAAAAGAAAATGCAAACTACCAGTTCCAACTGCTAACAAAACACCGTAAGCTGCATAAACAAAATCTTGAAATAGCTCAGCAAAAAAAAGAGATGGATGAGAAAGCTCTGCTGCTGCAGAAACAGGCCGAAGAGCTGGCAGAGTTAAATGCCCTAAAAAATAAATTATTTTCCATTATTTCTCATGATATGCGGGCACCGCTGTATGCCCTTAAAAATTTATTTACAACCGCCCAGCAATACAATATGCCTGCAAAGCAGTTAAAGGAAATGTTACCCAATATTGTTAACGATCTTAATTATGCAACAGGCTTAATGGAAAATTTACTGCACTGGTCTAAAAATCAAATGCAGTCAAATAAAGTAAATCCCCAAAAGCTTGATCTCTGTGAAATGATACATAATACTGTTCAGCTTTTGAATTTGCAGAGCCAGGCTAAAAAAATATATATTGATAAGAAAACTGATATGCCAACTTACGCCTGGGGCGACAGGGATATGATCAATACTGTTTTGAGAAACCTGCTGTCCAATGCAATCAAGTTTACACCTGAAGGAGGAAGCATTACGATAGGTGTACAGCAATATGATTCCGTAGTAGAAGCTTATGTAAAAGATACAGGCAGAGGCATAGCTAAAGAAGATATCATCAAGATCTTTCAGAAAAATTATTTTTCAACCCAGGGCACAGCCCGGGAGCAGGGCACAGGTCTAGGTTTAATGCTTTGCAAAGAATTTCTTGAAAAGAACGGCGGCAGAATGATGATTCAAAGTGAGCCGGGCATAGGCAGCACCTTCTCATTTACATTACCGCAGATATAATTCAAAAATGGCTGAGATAATAAATAGGTTTATCCCATTAATATATATTATCAGGCTTCCTGGTCAGCATACGCACTGGTAGGTTCACAGGTGCAAATAAGATTTCTATCGCCAACTGTGTTGTTAACCCTGGCAACGCTGGGCCAGAATTTATTTTGCATCACATACGGTAATGGAAAAGCTGCCTGCTCCCTGGAATAGCTGTGTGCCCAGTCTGTAGCCAGTACGGCAAATTGTGTGTGGGGTGCATTTTTCAGCGGATTATCTTTTTTGTCTGATTTTCCTTTCTCAATGGCCCTGATCTCTTCACGAATGCTGAGCAATGCATCGCAAAAGCGGTCCAGTTCTGCTTTGTCCTCACTTTCTGTTGGCTCAATCATAATAGTGCCCGGCACTGGGAAACTCATAGTGGGTGGATGAAAGCCATAATCCATCAAACGCTTGGCAACATCCTCGGCT
>PSMD01000005.1:26976-29217 GCA_040289925.1 Chitinophagaceae bacterium
AGTCTTGCTTTCATATAGTTTGCATTGAGTATGGCATACTCGGTTGCTTTTTTCACACCTTCTGCTCCCAGCAATTTTATGTATGCATAGCTGATTAATAGAATAGATGCACTTCCGTATGGAGCTGCACTAACAGCGTTCGTAGTTTGCTGTTTTGTATGTGTTGCTGTATGACCGGGTAGATAGGGGGCTAAATGTTTTCTCACGCAAATGGGGCCCATGCCGGGGCCACCGCCACCATGTGGTATGGCAAAAGTTTTATGCAGGTTTAAATGACAAACATCAGCACCTATTGTTGCCGGGGATGTTAAGCCGCATTGGGCATTCATATTGGCGCCATCCATATAAACCTGGCCGCCGTGCTGGTGAACAATGTCGCAAATGAGCTTTATCTCTTCTTCAAATATTCCATAGGTGCTGGGGTAAGTTATCATGGTACCGGCAAGGTTTGCACTGTGCTGTTCGGCTTTTGCTTTAAAATCCGCTACATCTATGTAGCCATTTTCCAAAGCTTTAACCACAACTACTTTCATCCCGGCCATTACAGCCGATGCAGGGTTGGTACCATGGGCAGAGATGGGTATCAGCATAACATTGCGGTGTGCATCACCATTTGCAATATGATAATTGCGGATGGTAAGCAAACCGGCATATTCGCCCTGTGCACCACTGTTGGGTTGCAGGCTGCAGGCATCAAAGCCTGTAATAGTATTCAGTAGAGAAGAAAGTTCATCAATAATTTGTTTATAACCTTCGGCTTGTTCAGCAGGTACAAAAGGATGTATCCTGCTCCAGTGCTGCCAGCTAAGGGGAATCATTTCGGTTGCTGCATTTAATTTCATTGTGCAGCTTCCCAGGGAGATCATGGATGTATTGAGAGCAAGATCTTTATTTTCCAGTTGTTTAATGTAACGCATCATTTGCGTTTCGCTGTGATGGCTGTTAAAAACAGGGTGTGTGAGAAAAGATGAATTTCTAACGGCAAATGCCGGAATGTGATGCAGGTCGTCTTCTTCATCAATTGAAAAAGAAACCGGGTCTTTATCGTTTTCAAAACAATTGATGAGGTCGTACAAATCTTCAATCGTTGTAGTTTCATCCAGTGAAATACCAATCAGGTGCTGGTTGATGTATCGCAAATTGATCTGCTGCCTTTCTGCTTTTTCTTTAATGGCAGTAATATCATTCACTTTCACGGCAATAGTATCAAAAAAGTTTTGAGTAGCTAAGTCAAAACCTCTTTCTTCAATGGCTTCTGCAACAATTTGTGTTAACAGGGCAACTCTTTTTGCAATATTTTTTAAACCTTCCGGGCCATGATATACGGCATACATAGCTGCCATGTTAGCCAGCAGGGCTTGTGCCGTGCAAATATTTGACGTGGCTTTTTCTCTTTTAATATGCTGCTCTCTTGTTTGCAAGGCCATTCTTAATGCCCGGTTGTTTTGAGCATCTACACTAATCCCAATGATGCGGCCCGGCATGGCTCTTTTAAAATCATCTTTGGCAGAAAAAAAGGCAGCATGTGGCCCGCCATAGCCAAGCGGCACACCAAACCGCTGTGCAGAACCTATCGCAACATCGGCGCCTAACTCACCCGGAGAAGTTAATAAGGTTAAGGCAAGAAGATCAGTTGCCATGGCCACATAAGCACCGGCGCTATGCACCTGCTGAATAAAGTTGCGGTAATCTTCTATGGCACCCCGGTTATTTGGATATTGAACGATAGCTCCAAAAAAACTGCTGTCTATGTTTGAGTTTTTATAATCACCGAAAACGATCTCTATGCCCAGTGGCTCAGCTCTTGTTAGTAATACATTTTTTGTTTGCGGGAAAACTTCGTTGTCAATAAAAAATTTAGGCGACTTAATTTCATCAGTCCTGTTTACCTGGTGAAAAAACATGTTCATGGCTTCGGCTGCAGCAGTTGCTTCATCCAGCAAAGAAGCATTGGCAATCGGCAGGTCTGTTAGGTCACTCACCATAGTTTGAAAATTCAGCAGGCTCTCAAGCCGGCCCTGTGAAATTTCTGCCTGGTAAGGTGTGTACTGCGTGTACCATCCCGGGTTTTCAAGAATATTGCGCAGGATAACGCTGGGAGTAATGGTATCATAATAACCCTGGCCTATGTAAGTTTTAAAAAGTTTGTTGCGAAGTGAAATATCTTTTAGCTGCTTCAGCAATTCTGCTTCACTTACCGCATCGGGTATATCTAAATTTTTTTTAGTACTGATAGAGGCG
>PSMD01000005.1:29306-54457 GCA_040289925.1 Chitinophagaceae bacterium
TTCCAATATGCCTGGGAATAAATTCATTGGATTGTTTTTCGAGTAAGTTCATGTAGGATGCTATGATTTTTTATTTGAGCGGGGTTTTCCGGTGGACTAAAAAGCCGGGCAAAGTTACGGGCTGAAAGGCAAAAGTTGTACAAGAATTTTTTGCAAAAAACCGACCGGAATAATATACTGAAGCAATTACCGGCTTTACATGAAGAAGCATTTACCAAAGTAGATTGTTTGCAATGTGCCAGTTGTTGTAAGAATTATTCTCCCCGCTTTAAAACACCCGACATTAAACGCATAAGCCGGCATCTTAAAATGCGGGAAAGTGAATTTATTGACCAATACCTGAAGGTAGATGAGGACGGCGATTTTGTTGCAAAGACAACGCCTTGCCCATTTTTAGGAGCTGATAATTTCTGCAGCATCTATGAAGCCCGGCCATCCGACTGCCAGCGGTTTCCTTACACGGATGAAGATGTGCTGATAAAACGACAGCAACTTACTTTGAAGAATTCAACTTTCTGCCCTATTGTTTTTTTTGTGCTGGAAAAATTAATCGCTACTGAATAATTTTTCTGCATTTACAATTCTTCTAAAAAAGAAATGATTAAAAGAGCATGCAGTAAAAGGTGTTTTTCCGGCAAACCGGATTGAAGAAGTTCGTAACGTCATCTCACCTGTAACAGCCGAATAATTATTTAGTCGTTAACTCTTCATAAGCTGCGGTTAACGGCTGCTGAATGCCATCGCCTTTCCATTGCGGTGCACCCGGAATTTCCTGGGCTTTTAAAATTTCGTCTTTTGATTTGCCGGCTTTTATTTCTCCTTCAACAAACTGCAACACTTTGCCCAGGTAATCCTGGAAAGCTTTCAAATCATCTGATATGCCGGTTACTTCATAACCCTCGGCCGCATGGCCAAAAATATAAGTAACCGATGTGCCAAAACGATTCACTGCTTTATCCAAAACTTCTATCCAGTTTTTAATATTGGCGCCGGCATTGCGGTCAACAAACGGGTGGCGGCGATTGAATACAAGATCACCCATGTGCACCACATTCTGGTCTTCAAAAAATATCATGGAATCGCCATTGGTATGGGCGGGACCTTCATAATAAAGCGAAATATTTTCTTTGGCTACTTTCTCTCTCCAGCTCTGCGAATAAGTTTTGTCAGGGTATAATTGTTTGTCTTCTGTTTTTTGTGCAATGGCATGGTTCTTTTGATTCTTTACCGAATTTTCATGAGCCAGCACAGTTTCAACAAGGCCTTTAAAAGAAATATTTCCTGCTGTATGATCGCCGTGGTGGTGTGTGTTGATGAGAAGCCCGAAAGGAGCTTCCTGCCGTTTTTTTAATTCATCAATTAAATGTTTTGACTGATCGGGAAATTGAGAATCCACTACAATGATTCCTTTTTTGGAAAGGGTAAAGGCAATAGTTCCGCCTCTCTCCATAAAAATGCCGAGGTTTTTTGTAAGCATTTTTATTTTCCAGGGATCTTCAAACAGCGAAGCAAAAATTTTTTGCTGGCTGAGCGTTAATGCTCCGAATGCGAGGGCAGCAGAATGAATAAATTTCCGGCGATGCATGGTAAAGAGTTTGTGAAGTGAGGAAACGGGTTTAGTATTCGAATTTACGTAAAGTTGGTGCTTTGAACCAGGTAATGATTGCAACCAGCAAGGTCATGCTGCCACCGAAAATAACTGAAGGAACAGTACCCAGTAGTCTCGCTGCCACACCACTTTCAAACTGCCCCAGTTCATTGGAAGAATTAACGAATATTGAATTGACCGCCGAAACCCGGCCCCGCATTTCATCGGGCACAAAAAGTTGCACAATAGTGCCGCGGATAATTACGCTAACACCATCAAACAGCCCGCTGACAAAAAGAGCCACAAAACTCAACCAGAAATTTTTAGAGAGTGCAAACACCAGGATGCAAAGACCAAATCCTGCCACAACATAAAACAAAGTTTGGCCCTGCTTTTTTTTCAATGGCCTTGATGTAAGCCATGCAATCGCCACAAAATTGCCGAGGTAAGTTGCCGCCACCAACCAGCCAAGGCCTATGGGACCAACATCTAAAATTTTTGTTGCAAAAACAGGCAGCAGTGCGGTGGCGCCACCAAACAACACGGCAAACATGTCCAGGCTTAACGCACCCAGTATGGCTTTTTGCTGAAATACAAAACGTAAACCTTCTTTAACTGCTTCCCATGTTTTTGCATGACCACCCTGCCAGGTTATGGGCTTTGGTTTTATTTGTTGAAAAACCAGGAAAGAAATAAAAATGAGAGAGCAAACCAAAATAAAAGCAATCGTAATGTTGGTATAACCCATCAGCACGCCGGCAATAGCCGGGCCGGTAACTGCGGCAATCAGCCAAACCATGCTGTTAACTGAAACTGCTCTCACCAGTGAAGCGGAAGGTACAAGTTGTGCAAGAAAAGAATTAAATGCGGGTCCGGTATATGCTCTTACTATGCCGGTAAAAAAAACAAAAACATAAATGCACCACTCAACAATAAATGGAGAAGTGTTTTTTAAAAACCATTCAGAAGTTACGGTGAGCAAACCCAGCATAATAATTAAATACAGCAACATGCAAATGCTCAGCAGCCGATGCTTGTTGCTTTTATCAACTCTTACACCTGCAGGCAAGGCAAAGCCAATGGCAGAAATGACTTCTGACAATCCTAAGATTCCCAATGAAAGCTCACTACCGGTAACCTGGTACAATCGCCAGCCCAATAGCACAGGCGTCATACGCAAGCCAGAGATAAATAAAATGCGTGAAAGAATGAAAAAACTAAATTCCCGGTTGATCACAATTCCCTTTCTAAGTTCTGCTTCATCCATATCAATTCATTAAAACTCAGCAAAACTAATCAGCCGGATTCAAATTGCTTGGAGTGATCAGGGAAGTGTTAGATAATGTTGTCCTTCTTCATAGTCTTTTTCCAAAGCATCAGTAACAATTTTCAAATGCTTTTCATTTCCTAAAAAATCAGCATTGCTGGCATCAATAAAAAGGGTTTTCAAATTGTGCTGCTTAATATAATGCGTGTAAGTTTCCTGTATGCTGAATAGATAATCATCTGGTATGTTTTGCTCGTAAGGCCTGTTACGTTTTTTTATGTTGGCCTGCAACCGGCTGATAGGAGAGTGGAGATAAATGAGAATGTCCGGCTGAATTAATTGCTGGTGAATAATTTCAAACAATCGCTGGTAAAGCCTGAACTCATCTTCGGGCAGAGTAACCTTTGCAAACAACAGGCATTTGGTAAAAAGATAATCGGAAATAGTGAGGCTTTGAAAAAGATCTTTTTGCTGTATCAGTTCTTTCAGCTGCTTAAACCTTTCTGCCATAAAAAACAACTCGAGCGGAAAAGCATATTGTTGCGGGTTTTCGTAAAACTTCGGCAAAAAAGGGTTGTCGGCAAATTCTTCCAGCACCAGCCTTGCGTTGTAATGCCTGGCCAGTAAATGGGCCAGTGTGGTTTTGCCGGCACCGATATTTCCCTCTATGGTGATGAAGTGGTATTTCACAGAAAGTTCGGTTCAAATTTTTATTGCGGAAGCGCAAAATAGTTGAATTGGTTTTTGAAAAAATGAAAGAACAGTGATTGTGGATAAATCCATGCAACTCTTTTTTTCACTCTGCAATTTCTTTTACCTGCAAATTATCAGCACACGCCTGCAGCAATTCACTGATGGTTTTTTTTAAAACCGGGTGGGTGAGGTTGGTTATTTCAGCCAAAGGAATTAATGCAAACCGCCGCAGGTGCACAGCCGGGTGGGGTAATTTTAAAAAAGGATAATCGCAAACCTCATCATTAAAAAATAAAATATCAATATCTATTAACCGGGGGGCAAATTTTTCTTTTCGCTGCCGGCCCAGTTGTTTTTCAATTTTCAGTACCCGCCGCATCAGTTGTTTTGCATTCAATTCCGTTTTTAGTTCAATGGCCTGGTTGTAAAAATCAGTTTGATCAGTTCTTCCCCACGCCGCCGTTTCATACACAGAAGAAGTTCTGCTGATCTCTCCACAGGTTCTTTCAATCAGTTGTTTTGCCGCCTGTAAATTTTGTAAACGGTTGCCTAAATTTCCGCCCAATAGCAGGTAAGCTTTGTTCATACAAGAGTGGGCTCAAATATCTTTATTTTTGATTCAACCTAAATTATTTCTATGCCTGGTTTTTTTAAAATGTTTTTTGCCTCTTTGCTGGCCATTATTGTGGCTTCATTATTATCTATACTGGTAATTGTACTTTTTGTTGGCAGCTTAACCGGCAAACAAAAAGTAAAGTTGCAAAGCAAAACGGTTTTGGTGCTTGATCTTTCGCAGAATTACAGGGAGCAACTGGTTAGAAATCCTTTTGCTGCATTTAGCAAGGAGGACGAGGGTGAAGTGCCCGGCCTGTACGATGTAGTGCGAATGATTGAAAAAGCAAAGGATGATAAAAACATCAGTGGTATCTTAATTGTTGCCAAGCCAAATGCAAACGGCTTTGCCGCCAGCGAAGAAATCAGGAATGTGTTGCTTGATTTTAAAAAGAGTAAAAAATTTATTTATGCCACTTCGGATGTTCTAACTCAAAAAAGCTATTACGTAGCCTCAGCCGCCGACCAGATTTTTTTAAATCCCTCAGGCGCCATTGAATGGTTAGGCTTTACAGTTGACCTGGTTTTTTTTAAAGGCACTCTTGATAAGCTGGACATACAACCCCAAATATTTTATGCCGGCAAGTTTAAAAGTGCAACCGAGCCTTTTCGTACACATAAAATGACACCGGAAAACAAATTGCAAACCACCGTTTGGCTGAATAATTTATATGCTCATTTTTTGCAACAAATTTCTTTAAGCAGAAAGATAGATACAGCCACACTGCACCGGCTGGCCAATGAAGCCATCATTCAAACCCCGCAGGATGCATTCAATAATAAATTGGTTGATGGTTTGAAATATGATGACCAGATAAAGGAACTCATCAGGCAAAAACTGCGATTAAAAAAAGATCAGAAGATAAATTTCATCACCATAAATCAATATGCCGATGCAGGCGATTTCAGGCAAAAAGGAAAAGAACGCATTGCCCTGATATATGCTCAAGGAGATATTATTGATGGTAAATCGGAACAACCCGGTTTCATTGCCAGTGAAGATTATGTAAAGATCATTTGCCGGGCAAGGCTTGATAAAACAGTAAAGGCAATTGTCTTTCGTGTCAACTCAGGTGGTGGCAGTGCTTTAGCCAGTGAAAACATTTGGCGTGAACTTTCTCTTGCTAAAAAAGAGAAACCGCTGGTAGTGAGTTTTGGTGATGTAGCTGCCAGTGGCGGTTATTATATTTCCTGCGCAGCTGATAGCATTTTTGCAGAACCAAATACCATTACAGGTTCTATTGGGGTGTTTGCCATTATTCCCAACATGGAAGGATTTTTTAAAAACAAGCTCGGCATCACCTTCGATGGTGTGAAGACAGGAAATTATGGCGACGGGGGGGGTGTGCGGCCCATGAGTGAAAAAGAAAAGCAAATGGTGCAGCAGGGAGTAGAAAAACTTTACAAACAGTTTAAGCAACGTGTCGCCACAGGCAGAAAAAAATCTGTTGATTATATTGACAGCATTGCACAGGGACGTGTGTGGAGCGGTAATGATGCAATTAAAATTGGACTGGTGGATAAGCTGGGCAATTTGCAAGATGCCATTGATTGTGCAGCCAGGATGGCAAAGCTGAAAGATTATCGTTTGAAAGAATATCCGGAGCCATTTGATAATGTGTTTGACAAGCTGATGAAATCAACATCTCCATTTACTTACGAGCAAAAATTAAAAACTGAATTGGGGGAAGAGTTTTATTCTGCTTACCGGCAATTGCTGCAGGTAAAAAGAATGGTAGGTACCGTGCAGGCTCGTTTGCCTTTTGAGTTTAGCATCCGGTAATGTTCTTAGCCTACATTTGCTCAATCAATTTTAAACATGGACAAGCCATATAGCCAGTCGCGGGCAACATTTGCCATTATGAAGGCAAGCTTCAGGGCCATTGCTAAAAGTCCGCAGGCTGTTTTTTTTAGTTTGTTTTTTCCCATTGTATTGCTCATCATTTTCGGTTCGCTGGGCCGTGGTGGAGGTCCATCTTTTGATATTGCCTTTGAAAAAAATTCAGATACTGCTAATGTCATTTATCAAAACATTAGCCGTGCACCTATTTTTAATATTGTAAAAGGAGGGCCGGCAGATATTGAAGACCGCTTAAAGAAAGGAAGGATAGCCGCCATTTTACAAATAACAAAAACGGATTCTGCCAAATATGACCTGCATGTAAAATCATCTTCCGCCAATCAAAACCAGCTTCCTCAATTATACATGGTTTTAAAAGGAATGGTTAATGAAATTTCGCAGCAAATCAGGCCGGTTGAAAAAATAGCAACCATTTCATCAGAGCAGGTAACAGGAAGGCTGTATAAGAGAATTGATTTTTACCTTCCGGGAATGATCGGTTTCTCTCTCATTGGCTCTGCCATTTTTGGTGTTGCATTTGTTTTTTTTGCTTTAAGAGAAACGCTGGTGTTAAAAAGTATGTATGCCTCGCCGGTGTATAAACGCAATATTGTAATTGGTGAAAGCCTGGGCCGGGGCATTTATCAAATTATCATTGTCATCATCCTAGTATTGTTTGGAAAATTCTTTTACGGTTTTACGCTTGCTAACGGCTTTACTACTTTCTTTGAAATTTTGGTTATCACAATTTTGGCTTTGGTAGTTTTTATGGGCTTTGGGTTTTTGATTAGTTCGCTGGCAAAAAATCAAAACGTAATTCCTATTTACGCAAACCTCTTTATGTTTCCTCAGTATTTTTTATCAGGGACATTTTTTCCAAAAACAGCGTTGCCGCAGGGCATACAATGGCTGGTAGAAATTTTGCCGCTGACAGCATTGAACGATGCTTTGCGAAAAGTCTCTTTTGAAGGATCACACATCACCGACACCTGGAAAGAGTTGGGAATTTTGGCAATTTGGGGTGTGATAATTTATGCGGTGGCTATTAAAGTTTTCCGGTGGGAATAAGACAGGCTATAGCCGGCAATGCATAGTAAAAAAAATTAGTTGTGAGAATTATTAAACTCAGTTTGTTAAGCATCGTTTTTCTTTTTCTTATTATTACAGCTATTGGATTTTTCTTTCCCTCACATATTCGCGTATCAAGGGCAATTGATATAAACAGCAATAGCCAGCAAGTTTACGGGCAACTGAGTGAACCTGCTAACTGGAAAAACTGGTATCCTGGCGGAGATTCCTTGCAGCTTTTTGTTGAAAATGGAAAACCCAAAGGCCTGCAAATGGATAAAAAAACAGCAGTGGTTGTTTCTTCAATAACCCATACATCCGTTTCAGCAAGATTTCTGCATTCAAAAAGAAATATTGAATTAACATGGAAATTGATTGCAGACTCTTCACAGGAGTGGGTAACCGTACAATGTTATATGGATTTCAGATTAAAATGGTATCCCTGGGAAAGATTTTCAAGCCTCATTTTTGAAAAAGTATATGGCCCCCAGTTGGAGAAAGGTTTGGAAAACCTGAAGAATTTTGTTGAGCAAAACCATTCATCCCATAAATAATTTGCACTTTAATTTTTTAATAGCTTTAGGTAGTTATTCATCACAAAAAAATAATTACATGAAATCATTACTGCTGATAGCTGCCATGCTTGTTTCGGCGCTGGCATTTTCGCAAGACGACAAATCAAACCGGCCCAGCCCGCCAGCACAGGCAAAACAAACCTTAAAAAAAGGAACGGTTGTAACCATTGATTACAGTCAGCCTGCTGTAAAAGGCCGCACCATTGGTGTTGACCTGGAACCTTTGCCTGGCAAAGTTTGGAGAACCGGTGCTAATGAAGCTACTGTTTTTGAAATTAGTAAAGATGTGTTGATTGAAGGGAAAGAATTGCCTGCAGGCAAATATGGTTTGTTTACGCTGGATGATGGCGACAACTGGACGTTCATTTTTAACAAGACCTGGAAACAATGGGGCGCATTTAATTATAAAGAAAGCGATGATGCGCTGCGGGTTACAGTTAAGGCAGAAAAAGCAAAAGAATTTACTGAACGTTTTTTGATTGAAATTGAAAAAGACGGAGAAGTGGAATTGCATTGGGGAAATACTGAAGTGGGCTTTAAAATAAAAGAAAAAGAATAAGCATTTCGCTTTAATAAGCTGCCGCCTGTTTTTGGCGGCAGTTTTTTTATATACCTCCGGCACCATGCTAATTCATTTCACTAATTTTATTCAAACAGCCATCATGTACTTCAAAAAACCTCTTCTTTTTGTTTTTGCCTTTTTTTCGATAGCAGTTTGCTGGGCACAGAATGATAGTCTTGCCAATAAAGACAGCATGATCAGCGAGGATGACTGGCTTCAATTTTTTGAGAAGAATGAAAAATTACTGAAGCCTGAAAAAGTTATTGTAATTACCAAAGAAAAGAAAACGGTTACGCTGCAATCGTTGTTGAAGAAAGAAGAGTTTGCGCCGGAGGCTTTGTATGCCCTGGCTGATTTGGATGGAGACGGAAAAAAAGAGCTGGTTGTTTGGAGTTTCACCGGCGGGGCACACTGCTGCGATGTGCTCAGCTTTTACAAAAATATTGCAGCATCAAAATACCAGTATGCCGGCCGTACATTTGCGGGCAACAGCCGGATAAATGACAGCAGTGAGATCAGTTATAACTTTTACGAGATGTTCGGTTATTTTTTTACCTGCTATGCCTGTGCTTATACTGATACGACTGATGTGGCTCCCATTCCTGTTCAATCGGTATTGCTGAAATATAAAAAGGGAAGGCTAATGCTGTTGCCGCCTGATAAAGAGTTGCGCAGTGTGATTCATGATAATCTTGCCAAGCTATCAGAGCAACCATATAAAACTTTGCCTGATGCTTACAGCCAGGACGATGGATGGCGAAAAGAGTTTGCACTCAATCTTGCAGTATATTTTTATTCGTTTGGAAAAAACCTGGCTGAAACACAAAAGCTTTTCAACCGCTATTATCGCTTTCCGGATACCAAAAAAGTTTGGGCTGAGTTTGTGAAAACGCTGAATTACGTACGCAGGCAAAATGATTTTTAATTCAGCTTTCTTTTAAAATTTGCAGGTTGCGTTTTATGCCGGCAAATTTTGAGCGTTTAATGGGTGAATCTTTAAAGATCTTTTTAAAACTTTCTTCAGTTAGTTCTTCCCACTGGCGGGTGGTAAAGTTTAAGATTTGCGGCAGCGGGGTAAATTCGGTTTCATGCGTGGGCTTTGCAAAACGATTCCACGGGCAAACATCCTGGCAAACATCACAACCAAACATCCATCCGTTGAATTTACCCTTCATTTCCTGCGGAATTAATGCTTCTTTTAATTCTATGGTGTAATAAGAAACACATCTGCTGCCATCAATTACTTTACCCGGTAAAATGGCATTGGTAGGGCAGGCGTCTACACATCTGGTGCAGCTTCCGCAAAAATCTTTTACAAATAGATCATCGGGTACTAATTCCAGGTCGGTAATTAATGTGGCAATAAAATAAAATGAGCCATTGCCTTTGCTAATCAGGTTTCCGTTTTTCCCAATCCACCCCAGGCCGCTTTGTACTGCCCAGCTTCTTTCCAGCACCGGTGCCGAATCAACAAAGCCACGGCCGTGCACGGCTCCAATTTCTTCCTGCATTTTTAGCAAAAGAACGTTCAGCTTTTTTTTAATTACTTCATGATAGTCTTTACCATAAGCATATTTTGAAATAAGATGGTCTGATTGATTTTGTGTTTGTTTGGGATAGTAGTTCAATAATAAAGTAATTACTGATTTGGCACCCGGTACCAGGTTTTGAGGATCTACACGCAAATCAAAATGATTGCTCATGTAATGCATAGAGCCATGCATGCCTTTGCTTAGCCAGTTTTCCAGGCGCCGGGCATCGTCATCCAGCTTCCGGGCTTTTGCAATGCCGCAAAAATCAAAGCCCAGTGCGGCGGCCTGTTGCTTAATAAAAGCTGTATGTTTTTCATGCGTCATCAATGAAGCCGTAAACTTACTGCCTATTTTCCTCAAATATGTTTAAGGCGTTTCTAAATCATGTATGTTTTTTTATTTTTTTTAACTTTTCAAGCAACCCAAACACCTGCTATGAAGAAGTTTTGTTTCTGCTCACCACTCTTGGTTTTCTATTAGCACAAAAGCCCAGGATAAAGTGCCTGTAAAGTTTGGAAAAGTTTCACCCAAAGATTTTTCTACAAAAGTTTACAGCATTGACAGCCATGCAGCAGCCATCATTATTGCCGATGTTGGTTCTTCTGAAATAATTGGAAATAATAAGGGCTGGTTTTATAAATCACATAAAATCAGGAAACGTATAAAAGAAGAATTATGGGCAGGACGTTGAGCTAAGTGAACAAAAAATTAGCTCGCTTGATAATTTGGAAGAGTCGGTTAGAAGCTGCCAACTTACGATGTTCGAAAATCTGAATACAAACAGGATAAAGCAACCATACCGGTATTAACAGGTAAACGTTTTTTTGTTGTGCCTAATATTATGACAAGAGTACACCGCAAGTTGAAAGAAACGACAGAAAGAAAATATGATATTGTCTTTAACCTTGCTGTTACTGATATTGATACTGTTGAGATAAAAATACCTGAAGGGTACACACCGGAAGCAGTACCGCAGGAAATGAAACTGCAAACCAGGTTTGGCAAATATTCTTCTCAAACTAAAATTGAAAAAGATAAAATTGTTTACTACCGCTGGTAACAGCATTGCAGTTGACGACATTCTCCAAAAGATTATGGCGAACTGGTAAAGTTTTATGATGCCCTTTATAAGGCCGACTGGGCAAAAGTTGTTTTGGTAAAAAAAGAATGATCACTTTCCTTCTTCCAGATGCAGGCGATGAAAAATGCGGTGCACACCCGGCGCCAGTATGTAACTAATGCTGGTGATAAAAATAATGCCGCTGAAAAGAGCATAGAACGAAGAGAAGATTTTTCCACCATCGGTAAAGTGTTCAGTAATTACCGGTCCCATGCCGCTTAATATCATTGATGCGTTGTGAAAAGCATCCAGCCATTCTGTTGTCGGAAGTGTTGAATAGTGATAACCAACCGTTCCAATACCCAGCATTAGAAAAAGTATCACAAATACCTGGTAAGTATGCTTGGCTATTCTTTTGTAATAAGTTTTCCGAGAAGCAAGCGATTGATGTTTCTTTTCGAACATGGCAGTTTGTTTTTACCAATCTATTTCATTGGCAGTTTTTTTCCAATTTCCGATCAATTATCTTTTTTATTTCCAGTTGCGCATCGGCTCTTTGCTCGCCCAATAAATTTTTTACAAAGAAAAGATAAGCATAGCCACGGCAAAAATCTATCATGGGCCAGGTGCCAAACAAACCCGGGCTTGCCAGGGCTGTTGCCACACGTTGGCCGTTTGCTGTTTTCTCACTGATCACCCAACTGCCCGATGCATAATTAAAGCCTTCGGCCGCCTTGGGTGCATATTTAATTTGCTGTGTAATTGTTTGTGGTTTTAGCAGGTAAGCAATCGCATCTTCACTCAAAATTCTCTTGCCTTTGTAAACGCCTTTGTTCATCAGCATCTGCAAAAAATGCATGTAATCATCAGCCGTTGATACAGCACCACCGGATGGGTTGACTGCCCCGCCTTTCATATCACTAAAAGTTGTGCTGCGCATTTCCAGCGGGTTAAACAATCTTTGCTTTGCCAATGCATCAAACTTTTTCTTACTAATCACTTCCAGCACTCTGCCGGCTATATTCAAACCAATATTGCTGTACCTGAACTCAACGCCGGGGTTGTTCTGAATTTCTTTTGCAGCAAATGCATTCACTTCTTCTTCAAGGCTGCTGTATTTTCTTCTTTTAAGAATAGCAGCCAGGGTTCCCTCAGATTGAATGCCGGTTAAATGAGAAAGACAGTCGCGAATGGTAATGTAATTTTTTTCATAGCGGGCAAATTCAGGGAGCCATTTTGTGATTTTATCATCCAGTGAAATTTTACCTTCATCAACAAAAGTCATTACTAGCGCAGCGGTTAACCACTTGCTGGCACTGGCAATAGGAGCCTGCGTTTTGCTGTTAAAACCGCCGTTTTCTTTTTTATAAACCAGTGTATCCGTCCATATCATTACAACATAATCTTTCCCCAGCAGCTTCTCCTTTTGCTGAAATACCGCATCAAGGTCTGAAAATTGCTGAGCAAATAAAGGCTGTAATGTTAGCATGAATGTCAAAGAATAAATGACTTTCATGCAGGTGGCACTAAGTTTAGGTGACATCTTTACTGAGTTTGCGGTTTGGATTAGTGTTTGCGAGTATAGTTTAAACAAGTTTATAGTTTGTCGTGTATTATTTTTTGTTGACGATAAGCTATCAATCACAAATGAAAATGCAAACAATTTAAATAAGTTTATAGTTTATTTTTTTTATTACAGGTGAACTATAAACCATAAACAATAAACGAACAATATGAACCTTGGAAATTTTACCATAAAGGCTGCCGAAGTTGTTCAACAGGCACAGCAGCTTGCTTTCAATGCCGGCAATCCCAACATTGAGACCGAGCATATATTAAAAGCATTGCTTGACCAGGAGGATTCGCCGGTGGAATATTTACTCAAGAAAAATAATGTAACCCTCAACCTGGTTGAAAACAAACTGGACGAATTAATTAACCGTTTGCCAAAAACTTCCGGTGAAGCTGCACAACAAATCAGTCGCGAAACAAACAATGTGGTGCTTCGTGCAGGCGCATCACTCAAGCAATTTGGTGATGAATTTGTAACTCCTGAACATCTTTTGCTCGCCATTGTACAGGGTAACGACGCTACTGCCAAGTTGCTGAAAGACGCCGGACTTACTGAAAAAGGACTTGTTACTGCCATTAAGGATTTGCGTAAGGGTGAAAAGATCACATCGCAAACGCAATCGCAGGAATTTAATGCATTGAATAAATACGCAAAGAACCTCAATGAACTTGCCCGCCAGGGAAAGCTTGACCCTGTGATCGGTCGTGATGAAGAGATACGAAGAACTTTGCACATTCTTTCCCGCCGCAGTAAAAACAATCCCATTTTAGTGGGTGAGCCCGGCGTGGGTAAAACAGCAATTGCCGAAGGCCTGGCTATGCGTATTGTAAATGGCGATGTGCCGGAGAATCTAAAATCAAAAATTATTTATGCCCTCGATATGGGCCAGCTGATTGCAGGCGCCAAATACAAAGGAGAGTTTGAAGAAAGATTAAAATCTGTGGTGAAAGAAGTGGCTACCAGCGAAGGTGAAATTATTTTGTTTATAGATGAAATACATACGCTGGTAGGCGCAGGCGGAGGCGAAGGTGCGATGGATGCTGCAAATATTTTAAAACCTGCTTTGGCCCGTGGCGAATTAAGAGCCATTGGTGCGACCACCCTGAACGAATACCAGAAATATTTTGAAAAAGACAAAGCTCTTGAGCGTCGCTTTCAAAAAGTGATGATTGATGAACCAAGTGTAGAAGATGCCATTTCAATTCTTCGTGGTTTAAAAGACCGTTATGAAACTCACCACCACGTTCGCATAAAAGACGAAGCCATCATTGCTGCGGTGGAGCTTTCTCACCGTTACATTACTGACCGCTTCTTACCCGATAAAGCCATTGACCTTATTGATGAAAGTGCCGCAAGGTTAAGGTTGGAGATGAACAGTATGCCCGAAGAACTTGATAAGCTTGAAAGGCAAATTCGTCAACTGGAAATTGAAAAAGAAGCCATCAAAAGAGAAAATGATGAACACAAGCTCAAAGAGCTCAACACTGAGATCGCTAATCTCTCTGTTGAAAGAGATACGCTGAAAGCAAAATGGAAGCAGGAGAAAGAGCTGGTTGAAAAAATTCAAAATGCCAAAGCAGAAATTGAAAATTTGAAGCTGCAGGCTGAAAAAGCAGAACGGGAAGGTGACTATGGAAAAGTGGCTGAGATACGTTATGGAAAAATCAAAGAGCAGGAAAAAATTATTACCGAATATTCACAGCAACTGGAAGCCATCAGCGAAAAAAGATTATTGAAAGAAGAAGTGGATGCAGAAGATATTGCAGAGAACGTCGCCAAAGCAACCGGCATCCCGGTTTCTAAAATGATGCAAAGTGAAAAAGAAAAGCTTTTGCATTTGGAAGAGCATTTGCATGAAAGGGTAGTGGGGCAGGATGAAGCCATCACGGCTGTGGCCGATGCCATTCGCAGAAGTCGTGCGGGCCTGCAGGATCCAAAGAAGCCCATCGGTTCCTTCATCTTTTTAGGAACAACCGGTGTAGGAAAAACAGAACTGGCCAAAGCCCTTGCAGAATATTTGTTTGATGATGAAAGCATGATGACCCGCATTGACATGAGTGAATACCAGGAAAAACATACCGTGAGCCGTTTGGTAGGTGCTCCTCCTGGCTATGTGGGCTATGATGAAGGCGGCCAGTTAACCGAGGCTGTTCGCCGCAAGCCTTACAGCGTGGTGTTGCTGGATGAAATTGAAAAAGCCCATCCCGACGTTTGGAATGTGCTTTTGCAAGTATTGGATGATGGTCGCCTGACCGATAATAAGGGACGGGTGGTGAATTTCCGTAATACGATCATAATTATGACCAGTAACCTGGGTAGTCATATTATCCAGGAAAATTTTGAAGGTATTTCTGAACGAAATAAAGATGAAATTGTTAATAGAACAAAGGCCGAGGTGATGAACCTGCTGAGGCAGACTATCAGGCCTGAATTCCTGAACAGGGTGGATGAAATTATACTTTTCCAGCCCCTGATGAAGGAGGAAATAAAGGGAATTGTTAATATCCAGTTGGGTAACTTGAAAAAGCTGGTGTCTCAAAGCGGTATTCAGCTAGAATTCAGTAACTATGCGCTGGATTTTTTAGCCGATCAAGGCTTTGATCCTCAATTCGGCGCAAGACCTGAAGAGGTTGATTCAAAAAGAAATAATAAATCAACTTAGCAAGCGTATATTGGCCGGCGAAATAGACAAAACAAAGCCCGTATTAGTAGATGTTTTTGATAATACGGTAGTATTCAGAAACGAGGCGGGAAATGCAGATTTTAAAGCAAAACCCCAAAAAACAGCCTCATAAAAAAGGAGCTTAAAAATGCCATTAAAAAAAGAACCGGAAATAATTATACCCCCTAAGGAAATATTTGTAGGTGATGAAGATGCCCCAGTAACCCTTATGGAATTTGGTGACTATGAAAGCGAAGCCTGTGCGAAAGCAAATGAAGTAGTAAAACAGTTGCTTGAAGAATACGATGGAAAGATCCGCTTTAACTACCGCCATTTCCCTTTAACCAAAATTCATCAGCGCAGTTTAAAAGCTGGTGAAGCGGCTGTTGCTGCCGCCCAGGATGGTAAGTTTTGGGAAATGCATAATATTCTTTTCAAGAACAGGCGGCAATTAGGTACAGTAAGTCTGAAGCTATATTCCAGAGAAGCCGGCATCAGTAAAAAAACCTTTTTGGAAGACCTGGTGAACGGTAAATACGGCTGGCAGGTTCAGGATGATCTGAAAGAGGGTATTGACCGTGGCGTAAAAGATGTTCCTACATTTTTTGTCAACGATGAGCAATTAACCGGCAAGCCAACTTTTGAAAACCTGAGTAAGATGATTGACGCAGCATTGAAAAAGGCAAAAAGAAAAACAGCAGAAAAGAAAAGAGCTTAAAAAAGTCCCGTCTCGCCAAGACGGGACTTTTTGTTTATGGTTTATCATATATCGTTTTTGGCTAGCAAATCATGGAACAATAAACTATAAACCAAAAACAATAAACAGGTAATTACTTGCCGCCATTTGCTCTCAGGTCAGCAATGCAGTTCGCATCAAATCCGGGTATGCTCCCTGTCAGCAGGAAGCCAAGAATATCGGTAGTCTCCGAGGCATAATACATCAGGCAGTTGCTGTTGTTGCAATGATTACCATGCGCCGCATCTTTATGGTTTGTTTGCATCGGCGAGCCCACGTCAACCAATCCTAACAAATGCCCAAGCTCATGTTCATTTACGGTTGCTTCCAGCTTGGTACGGCTCGTTTGTCCCAACCCTCCCGAGTTATCATGCACCGTCTTTCCAAAAATGGCAATTGAAGTGTTTCGGTATGCAATGCCGATTACATTATTGCTTGTATAATTTCCGTTGGTATAAAGAATATATAACGCCAGCTGGTCGCCATTGGTAAAAGCTGTGCGGTTAGTTTCTTCAATGCTTTTTATTTGATCAAGGTTGAGTGTTGAAGAAGATGATGCAGTGATCTGTTTTGTTTCAATAGTAATGCCATTCGGTTTGTTCGCATAAGTATTCAGCATGGTTTGCAGGTGAGCCAAAGCATTTGGATCAGGTGCATAACCCGGCATGTACAGTATTTCTATTTTTAATGATTTGTATTTTGCCGCACTCAATATTTCATTGGCAGAAGCGCCAACCGGGCGGTTATGCAAATAATCAGGAGCATCAGGATTGTTGCTAAAAACAGTTTTCGTTTTCTGGCAACCTAAAAATGCTGCAAAAGCAAACAGGCAAAGGGTAAGGCGAAGAATCATGGGAATTAATATTTGATATTGTTAAGTTGTCAAATATTATTCCAATTGATTAATTTGACCAATTGGACTTTGTATGACCATTTAACTTGCCTGCCTCACCTATTCCACCCAATCCGCTATAAAAACATTTGTATCATGAGTTCCGCCGTTGTTACGGTTGCTGCAGAAAACAATTTTCTTTCCGTTCGGGCTAAACATCGGGAAGGCATCGAAGCCATTATCATGACTGATTTTTTTTAAACCCGACCCATCGACATTAATTGTATAAAGATTGAAAGGAAAACCTCTTTTGTATTCGTGATTGGATGCAAAAATGATTCGTTTGCTATCAGGCATAAATGCTGGAGCCCAGTTGGCTTGTCCAAAATTTGTTACCTGCTGCACGTTGCTGCCGTCAGCATTGGCAACAAACACTTCCATGTTTGTGGGTGCCACTAAATTCTCTGCAAGTAATTCTTTGTATTCTTTTATTTCCGCATCAGTTTTAGGACGTGATGCCCGCCAGATGATTTTCTTGCCGTCAGGGCTAAACCAGGCACCTCCATCATAACCCAGCGTAGTGGTAATTCGCTTTTCTTTTCCGGTTTTTAAATCCATTATGTACAGATCAATGTCGCCATCTTTATCACTTGTGTAAATCATCTTTTTTCCATCGGGAGAAAGAGTGGCTTCTGCATCATAGCCTTTTGAATGGGTTAACTGTTTTACAATTTTCCCATCCAGGGTAGCCATAAAAATGTCGTAGCTCTCGTACAAAGGCCAAATGTATTTGTTGCCAAATTTTTTTCTGTCAGGCACAGGCGGGCAGGTATCAGCAGCCAAATGTGTTGATGCATAAATAATGTATTTGCCATCTTTCGTAAAAAAAGGACAGGTGGTTCTTCCTTTGCCGGTGCTCACCATTTTGTAAATAAATTTTTCACCTGGTTTTTTTGGCACCTTACCCACAAAAATCTGGTCACAAAAAATTCCTTCCTTCGGATTGGTTTTTTGAAATACGATGTACTTGTTGTCATAACTCCAGTAAGCCTCGGCATTATCTCCGCCAAATGTTAGTTGCCTGATGTTTTTAAAATGCTTTTCGTCGGGATATTGAAGTGTATCTGCAATTGAAATTTGGGGTGCAGGTTTTTGAACTATTTTTTTAAAAGATGATAAACCTAAAATACATGCGAGTGTAACAAATGCAATGATCAACTTTTTCATGACGGTGGTTTGTTGAAATGCGGTGGTAAAGATATTTTCGTTAAAAATGGTTTCTGTCAGTTCAGTGTCAAAGTTGCCTGATTGAAAACTGTTAGTTTTGGCCCATGTGCAGGCTGCAAAATATCATTTTCCCGCTATTGCTCATCATGGCAGGTTGTAATAACCAGGATGGATCAGCTTTTGATGAGCTGTTGGCTGAACAACCCTATGCACCGCTTACAGACAGCCTTGAAAAATTCCCAAACAATGCTGATTTGTTTTACCGCCGCGGAATTTTATTGTACAAAAACCAAAACTATCCACCTGCAGTGGCCGATTTTAAAAAGGCATGGGAGCTGAATAAGAAAGAGGAATATGCTGCTGCCCTCAGCACGGTTTATATGAATGGCAGAACCGATTCTGCAATTTTATTTCTGAAGCAGGCCATAAAAATTCTTCCGCAAAGCATACGGTTAAAATTAAACCTTGCAGAGGCTTATGCAGATAAGCAGGACTATCACCAGGCACTGGCAGTAACGGATGAAATTCTTTCCGCTCAACCCAATCAAATTGATGCGTTAATTTTAAAATCGGATTTGTTGGATAAGCTGAATGACAACAACAACTCCCTGAAAGTGCTGGAGCAGGCTTACCACTTGGCGCCTTTTGATGAAGACCTTTGTTACAATCTTGCTTTTAAATATGCGGAGCAAAAAAATGAAAAAGTGCTGGCTTTATGTGACTCATTGCAAAAAGCAGACAGACTGGGTAAAAAAGGCGAGCCTTATTATTTTAAAGGACTTTATTTTTCAAATATTGGTGATGGTGTAAAGGCCATTTCATTTTTTAACCATGCTATTTTGCATGATTACTATTACCTGAACGCTTATATAGAAAAAGGGAAAGTTTATTTCAACCAGAACAAATATCCTGAAGCCTTAAAAGTGTTTACACTTGTTTCAACTATCTCTCCCGATTTTCCGGATGCATATTTCTGGATGGGCAAATGCCAGGAAGCTCTTGGGAAAAAAAACGAAGCCCGGCTTAATTACCAGAGAGCTTATGGTTTGGATAAAACATTTGCAGAAGCCAAAGAAGCAGCGGAAAGATTAAAGGATTAGATGAAAGTGGAAAGAGAATAGATGAGAGTGCGGAGAGTAAATATGTTTAGTTCTCTTCTGTCCTTCTCTTCTAGCATCTCACTAATAATTTCCGCCTGAATTATTTTGATAATCATTTTGCCTGGAATTAGAATCTTCAGGCCCGGCATCGCCGGCAGGATTTTTATATTCCAAATCTGCTTCACGGCGGTTTTCTAACCTGGTTTGTTCCATGTAGTTTGTTTCCGAACTGTTGCGGCCGGGCGTTTTGCCGCCGATGCTGGCCTCGTTTCTCAGGTCTTCACCTTTTTTATCATGCTGATCTTGCATAACTGATTTTTAAAATCATCTCAGCAATTTCATGCCACAAGAAAGAAGAGAAATTCTCTTTTATGCTTTTACCAATATCAGAATCTAAATTGCCTCCTTTACCTTTGAAAAAATTTTTTCATGCCCATTATTGCTCCTTCATTATTATCGGCTGATTTTTTATACCTGGCAAGGGATTGTAAAATGCTGCATGAAAGTGAAGCAGACTGGTTTCATTTGGATGTGATGGATGGCCGCTTTGTGCCCAACATCAGCTTCGGTCCTATGATTATTCAGTTCATCAGGAAAACCACTAATAAAATTTGCGATGTGCACCTGATGATTGTTGAGCCGGAAAAATATGCTGAAGAATTTAAAAAAGCCGGGGCTGATATTTTAACGGTGCATGTAGAGGTTTGTCCGCATTTGAACAGAAATATTCAGCAAATAAAATCCCTTGGTATGAAAGCCGGTGTGGCTATCAATCCTCATACTCCTGTAAGTTCCATTGTAGATGTGTTACAGGAAATAGACCTTGTCTGCATGATGAGCGTAAATCCGGGTTTTGGCGGACAAAAATTTATTCAGCATACTCTTTCCAAAGTGCGTGAATTAAGAAAGATGATTGACAACTGGAATTTACCTGTGCATATTGAAGTAGATGGCGGCGTTACACTCGAAAATGCAAAAGATATTATAGCCGCAGGGGCAGATGTGCTGGTGGCAGGCAATACCGTTTTCAAATCAAACGATCCACTGGGTACCATTAGTGAGCTGAAAGCAATTGACGTAGCTAAGACTTTATAATCTTCAACCAAAAAACACCGCTTGTCTTTTAAAAAATTGTTGAAGGGAATTGGTTACAGCCTGTTTCAGCAAAACAGGATGGTGTTGCTTGATTACCCGGGTAACCTCCAGGCCAGCTATTCTGTAAAAGGCAAAAACCCACACCAGGGTTTATATCAGCTTATCAATAGTAACAGGAAATTTTACCAGCAACATCTCCGGCAAAGTTTAGTATGGATAGAAAAATTTAATGACATACAAGATGAAGCTGGGGAAGATGAAACAAAGCCTCATTGGAACAACCAGTTTTTTCCACCGCTGGATATGTTGATGCAATATTCGCTGCTTGCTCAATTTAAACCATCGCAATACCTGGAAATTGGTAGCGGTACTTCAACTACTGTTGCGTATAAATGCCGGCAGGAGCAATCGCTGAATTTTTCTATAACGGCTATTGATCCTTCACCGCGAAAACAGATTAGTAAAATAACTGACAGCTTAATAAAAAAGAATTTGCAGCACACCAATCTTGAAATTTTTAAAGCACTTCAACCAAACGACGTTGTTTTTTTTGATGGCACGCATTTACTGTTTCCTAATTCTGATGTGATGTGGTTTTTTTTGGAAGTGCTGCCTGTTTTGCAAAAAGGAGTCATCATCCAGGTGCATTATGTTTACCTGCCTTATGATTATCCTGAGTTTATGCTTAGCAGGTTTTATAATGAGCAATACCTGCTGGCCGCATTGCTTCTGAATCACCCGCAGAAATTTGAAACGCTTTCTCCCAATTTTTTTATTTCATCAGATGCAGAGTTAAGCAGCCTGCTCAATCCATTTTTTCAGTTGCCACAACTAAAAAATAAAGAACAGCACGGCGGTTCATTCTGGTTCAGGATAATGTGAGAATTGAACAGCTAACCCGGGAAGTAAACTTCATAGTTGTTTTGTATCTTGTCACGTATTCATTATGAAACTGATGCTTCGCCCATTTATACTAACTGTTCTGTGTTTATTTGTTACTATTTTTTCTTTCTCTCAAAAAAAAATTGCCTGGGTTAGTGGTAAAGTGCTTGATGAAAATGAAACCCCCCTCCGTGGAGTTTCGGTAGTCGTTCTCGGGCAATTAAAAGGCATTTCAACTTCCGACTCGGGAACGTTTCGCCTAAAAGTGCCGGCTGACAAAGCATTTGCCATCCAGTTCAGCTACAGCGGGTATAAAATGGAGCAAAGAAATTTTTTGCTGAATGAAAATGAAGAGGAGCAAATCACCGTTCGGCTTGAAAGAGGCTCAACTGTTTTGCAGGAAGTAGTGATTTCAGATCAGCGGGAGCGAAGAAATGCAGGACAAATTCAAATCAACCCAAAATATACATTGAACCTGCCTGCACCTGTTACAGGCGTTGAAAACCTGATAAAGATTTTTGTTGGATCAAATAATGAGCTTACATCACAATACAATGTTCGTGGCGGCAGTTACGATGAGAATTTGATTTATGTAAACGATTTTGAAATTTTCCGTCCTTACCTCGTTCGCAGTGGCCAGCAGGAAGGATTGAGTTTTATAAACCCTGAGCTTGTTCGCAACATACATTTTTATGCCGGGGGTTTCCAGGCAAAATATGGAGACAAAATGAGCTCAGTGCTGGATATTCAATATAAAAAGCCACGTTTGTTTGGCGGCTCTGCATACATCGGTATTCTTGAACAGGGCTTGCACCTGGAAGGAATAACTGCAAAAAAAAAATTGAGTTATCTCATTGGCATTCGCAATCGCAGTAACCGGAATTTATTAAGCCGACAGGAAACACAGGGAAATTATGTTCCCTCATCCGCAGATTTCCAGGCATTGATTACATACCAGTTTAATACAAAATGGCAGGCAGAGTTGCTTGGAAATATTTCTCAAACAAAATTTACATTAAGGCCTCGGTTCAGTCAGCTCACTTCATCTGTATTCTCACCTTTTTTTACTGCTAATCTTGGTCTTGATATATTTTTTGACGGGCAGGAAAAAGATCAGTACATCACAAACATGGTTGGCGTTTCAACAACCTGGCAGGCCAGCAAAAAATTAAAATTAAAATGGTTGCTTTCCCGTTTTCAAAATGATGAAGACGAAAATGTGGACATTATCGGAGCTTATCTTTTTGGCGAAAGAGATTTTGATAAGAGCAAACCCACCTTTGGTTTAATCGTAAACCCGTTAGGCGCCGGTGTGTACCAAAATTTTGCAAGAAATGAACTGAGCATTATAAACTACAGCATTTCACAAAAAGGAAGCCTGGATAAAGCGAATCATTTATTTCAATGGGGCATTGGCTACGACCGAACAGCCATCAATGATAAATTGAATGAATGGCAGTTCCAGGATTCAGCCGGTTATTCTTTGCCTTATACACCTAACCTGTTGCAGCTTTCAAGTGTGATTAAGTCGAAGGCAGATCTTTCTGTAAATAAACTTTCGGCGTACGTGCAAGATAATATGTTGTTTGGCGATTCTGCTCATTCATTCACTGTACAGGCCGGCTTGCGTACTAACTACAATTCTTTAAATAATGAATGGTTGTTTTCTCCACGTGCAGGGGCAAGCTGGAAACCAAACTGGCAAAGAGATATTGTGTTTCGTGTGGCAGCAGGTTTCTATAATCAACCACCGTTTTACCGCGAATTAAGAAAATATGATGGCACAGTAAATACAAATGTAAAAGCACAACGCAGCTGGCAGGCTGTTGGCGGCTTCGATTACAATTTTAAAGGCTTTGGGGACCGTGCGTTTAAGTGGATGCTGGAAGGTTATTATAAAAGGATGACCAACGTGATACCTTACGATATTGACAATGTTCGCATCCGCTATTTCGGAAGCAACAATGCCAAAGCTTATGCTGCAGGTATAGAAACAAGATTGTTTGGTGAGTTAGTGAAAGATGCCGAAAGCTGGATCAGCATAGGCTTTATGAAAGCACAGGAAGACTTGAAAGGAGATTTTTATACAGTTTATCGTCTTGACAGTTCAGGCAGGCCCATTGATAGTTCAACAGTTGAAAAAGGGTGGGTGCGCCGGCCTACCGACAGGCGATTGACATTTGGAATGTTTTTCCAGGACTATCTTTCTACCAATAAAAATTTCAAGGTTTATCTGAACATGATTTATGGCACTAACCTGCCTTACAATATTCCAAACAGCGTAAAGTACAGGAATGCATTAACCATTCCGCCTTACATACGCATTGATGTTGGTTTTAGTGCCTTGTTGCTGGATGCAGAAAAATCAAACAGGAGAAGCCATAGTCCTTTCCGCAGTTTTGAAAACATTTGGGCCAGTTTGGAAGTCTTTAATTTAATTGACAGGGATAACACCATTTCTTATTTGCTGATTAAAGACTTTGCAAATAATATTTTTACAGTGCCTAACCGGTTAACGCCAAGATTGGTGAATTTTAAGATTGTGGCGAGGTGGTGATCTTATTCAAAAAACTCCTCAAACTCTTTCACGACCATGTTAATTTTTCAAAGCCTTGCTGTTGAAGTTCTGCATCACTACTTTTTAATTGCTTTATTGATGTAAGAAAATCTTCCAGCCAAACATGTAACACCTCATGATCTTTCCCTGTCATTTTGCATTCAGCAATTAACTGTTGAGTTTGTTGCTGCAAACTGTTGGCTATGCCATTGTTCGATTGGCAGAACAGAATATCTTTGCCAATCACCATCTGTTTCTTCTTCCTTGGTTTAATTATGGTATTTATGAAACTCAATCTGGCATTGATCATTTCTATTATTACGGCCGTGGGTTTGGTGGCTTTTGGCTTTACTGCTTTTCAAATAGCCAGTGAAAGACAGCGGTTGAACACAGAACTGGAGGCAAAAACCATTCGTACTGCCGAAGACTTTTATGACAAACACTTAAAGTCACCAATCGAAGAAGGAAAGCAACTGAAAATTACTGATAGTGTTCTGCAGCAATACAATTTCAGCGGACTTGCCATCTATTTCAATCATGATAGTGTGGTTGCTTTTGATAGCTCTTCAAAAAAATATTTGCATTCTTCCCGTGATTATATTTTGCAGGCAATATCCGCCGATTCTTCTATTGGCAATCAAATTTCAGCAGAAAATCAAAAGCTGTTTGAGTACATTAAAGTAGTAAAGAGGGACAGTCTTCCTTCACATGCAGTAGTGTTTTATGCCGATGCAGGTTATATCAAAAATATTTTAGGCGAAATCTGGATGAGAAATTTTTTCCGCTGGTTTTTGCAATCTCTCGTTGTATCTGTTGTTACGCTGCTCATCATTCGCTGGGTGGTTTTAACACCGGTAAACAAAGTTATTGAATGGATTAAAGCAGCAAGGTTTGGAAATGTTGATCAGCTGAAAAAACAACAACCGCCTTCCAGTTTTCTCAGGCCTTTGTATAAAGAAATTTCTGGTATTGCACAAGCCATGCAGGAAGCAAAAGCCATTGCCCGGGAAGAAGCCAGGTTAAGAACAACCGCTGAGGCTATCTGGACACCGGAACGATTGAATGAGGAAATGAAAATGCTGCTGCAGAATAAAAAACTGGTGGTTGTTTCAAACCGCGAGCCATACATGCATGTACATTCAGGCAAAGAAATTAAATGCATTGTGCCTGCCAGTGGTATGGTAACTGCCATGGAACCGATTTTAAAAGCCTGCGGCGGTTTGTGGATTGCATCAGGCAGTGGCGATGCTGATAAAGAAACTGTTGATGAAAATGATAAGGTGCAGGTTCCTCCTTACGAAAATAAATATACGCTACGCAGAGTTTGGCTAACCAAAGAACAGGAAAATCATTACTACTATGGTTTTTCAAATGAAGGCTTGTGGCCGCTTTGCCATATTGCCCACACCAGGCCGGTTTTCAGAAAGGAAGATTGGGATGCTTACAAAGAAGTGAATGAGCTTTATGCCAAAGCAGTGATTGAAGAAATTAAAAAAGAAAAAGAGCCTTACATTCTTGTGCAGGATTATCATTTTGCTTTATTGCCAAAACTCATAAAGCAATCAAGGCCTGATGCGAAAGTGGCTATCTTTTGGCATATACCATGGCCTAACCCGGAGTCGTTTGGTATTTGCCCATGGCAAAAAGAGTTGTTAAGCGGAATGCTTGGCGCTGATTTGATCGGCTTTCA
>PSMD01000005.1:54467-56537 GCA_040289925.1 Chitinophagaceae bacterium
CCCAATATCACTGCAACAATTTTTTGGAAACAGTAAATAACACGCTGGAGTCACGGGTAATTTGGGAAAATTTTTCAGTGAAGATTGGTAACCAGTTTACGTTGGTGAAACCATTCCCCATCAGCATATCATTTACACTAAAAGATTTTGAGAATAGAAGTACACAGAAGCCAAAGATTCATGATCTGCTGAAACAGCATGGGGTGTATGCCGAATTTATGGGCATTGGAGTTGACAGAATTGATTACACAAAAGGATTGATTGAAAAATTTTTGGCCATTGAAAGATTCCTGGAAAAATATCCAGCCTACCAGGGCAAGTTTACGTTTGTGCAAATAGGTGCACCCAGCCGGTCGTTGTTAAAAACCTATTCCGATACGATCAATGCAGTTGAGCAGGAGGCCAATCGCATTAACTGGAAGTTTAAAACCAAAAACTGGCAGCCAATTCTTTTTTTAAAGAAGCATCATAGTCATGAAGAAATTATTCCTTATTACCGGGCAGCTAATTTTTGCATGGTTACCTCGCTGCACGATGGAATGAACCTGGTGGCAAAAGAATTTATTGCAGAAAGAACGCAAAATGACGGGGTGCTTATTCTAAGCCAGTTTGCAGGAGCTTCGCATGAGTTGCATGCAGCTCTCATCATTAATCCTTATGACATTGAACAAAGTGCAGATGCAATTTTGGAAGCAATAGAAATGCCTGAAGAGTTGCAGTTTCAAAAAATGAAAGTGATGCGCAGAATGATTATGGGGCATAACGTGTACTCCTGGGCTTCTTCTATTTTAAGAGCTTTAACTTCTATTCAGAATTAAAAAAATGGCCCCTTAAAGAGCCAATTTAAATAAGATAGTTTGAAAAAAACTTTAGTGCTTGTTTTCAAACTCAAACTTATCTGGTTTACCGCCAATCTTAGTCATAATGTAAATATTGTAGATCGGGATGATTGCTGCCCAGCCAGGCTGACCAGCTTTGGTAAACACTTTCCACATTCCGGCCCATTGCACAATTGCAACAGTTATCATCAGAATGATAGCCCAGGTTGGAAACACGGGGGTATCGTAATAATCGTAATAATAATCTTCGTTCATAATAGTTAGTTTAGTTTTGGTTGCACAATCATAGATTAAATTCTGAAAGAAATGCAAGAAAAAATTCTTCGTGTGCAAATGTTACCTGCAATCATTTTTACAGGTTGACTAAGCAGCAACGATTACCACCGATTAACTTGATGAATATTGCTGCTAAACAAATTTTTTTCTTAACCAAACTTTACGGCATAGTTTTTTAATTAACAATTGTTGATAATTAACTTTAGGAAAGAATAACTTGCTGAAGTTATATTTGAAACAGAAGGGCAGGCTTCCCTAACAAAGGTGGGATGACGCAATAATAATCCGGTCTCGTCCTTCGCCGGCTTTGTGAAACTGATGGCAAGCACCATCAATAAACTGAACGGAATTGACAGAAACGATCATCAACCTTGAAACCGTCAACCCTATCGAGTTTTTTGGAGTAAATAATGGAAAGCTCGACATACTGAAAAAAAAGTTCCCGCTGTTAAAGATTCTCTCCCGCGGCACTCAGCTAAAATTAAGCGGCTCTCCCGAGCAGGTAGAAAATGCCAAGGAAAAAATTGACCTCATTGTTCAGTACCTGGAACGTAATGGACACATGAGTGAGAATTATTTTGAACAAATTCTCGGCGGCGACGATGCAGAAACAGTTGACCATTTTATCGAAAGAAATCCCAATGACATTTTGGTGTTTGGCCCCAATGGCAAAACAGTGCGTGCCCGTACAGCCAACCAGAAAAAACTGGTAGAAAGGCATGATATAGTTTTTGCGATAGGTCCCGCTGGTACCGGTAAAACTTATACAGCAGTCGCCATGGCAGTCAGGGCATTAAAAAATAAGCAGGTGAAAAAAATTATCCTCACCCGACCCGCTGTGGAAGCCGGAGAAAGCCTGGGCTTTTTACCGGGTGATCTTAAAGAAAAAATTGACCCTTACCTGCGGCCGTTGTACGATGCGCTGGATGATATGATACCGGCTGACAAGCTGGGA
>PSMD01000005.1:56567-78913 GCA_040289925.1 Chitinophagaceae bacterium
AGAACCATTGAGATTGCACCGCTGGCTTATATGCGTGGCCGTACACTCGATAATGCTTTCATTATTTTGGATGAAGCACAAAATGCCACCGACCTGCAGTTGAAAATGTTTTTAACACGTATAGGTGCCAATGCAAAAGCCATCATCACCGGCGACCTTACGCAGGTTGACCTGCCCAGGAATCAAAAGAGCGGCTTACAACGGGCCTCCCGGATTTTGAAAAATGTAGATGGCATCGCCCAGATTGAGCTCGATGAAGAAGATGTGGTTCGTCATCGCCTGGTTAAAGCCATTTTACGGGCATACGAAAAAGACAGGAAAGAAGAAGAAAAGAAAGATAATCCCGAAGAAAACAGGAAAGCATAGTTCAACGTATTTAAATGCAAGCCCCGTTCAAACGATTGGGGTTTTCTTTTTACATTGCAGCCATGAAATCAGCAGCTTTTCTTTTTTTTATTTTTGCTGTAATAACTCCGATAAAAAAGATCAAAAAGCCGAAAATGATCTGGATGCCGCCAGGCAATTTATTCGGGCTGCGCTGGACGGTGACTTTGATAAAGCTGAAACCTTGCTGCTGCCCGATTCAATCAACCAATCTTACCTGGAGCAAATTGAAAGGAATTACAAGGAAAGAATGAGCAATCAGGACAAGGCAAACTACAAAGCCGCGTCCATCCGCATCTTAGAAGATAAAGAGCTGAACGATTCTACCCACATTATTTATTACTCTAACAGCTATAAGAATAAAAAGGATTCTTTACGTTCTGTGAGGGTGAATGGCGACTGGCTGATTGATCTGAAATATATTTTCAAATACAAAACCGACAGCTTGTAGAAATGAAAAATATTTTAATGATCGGCATTGGCGGGGGAGTGGGCAGCGTTGCCAGGTTTCTTTTTCAGAAGCTGGTGCATCAGTTTTATCCTTCAGTTTTTCCATTGGGTACTTTTTTGATCAACATGGTTGGTTGTTTAGCCATCGGGTTCATTTGGGGTCTCGCCAACCGGTCTTCCGCATTCAGTGAGAAGTGGCAATTATTTTTAATGGCTGGTTTATGTGGTGGCTTTACAACTTTTTCAGGTTTTGGGTTAGAAAGCGTATCACTTATTAAAGAGGAGCGATGGAGCTTACTTATTTTTTACGCAGGCGGCAGTGTTATCTTGGGCATCGCTGCCACCTTGTTAGGCATTCGGTTAACGAAATAATTTGTTTATGCTGACAGTCCATCATCCCTGGCATAGCGTTTCACCCGGCGAGGGTGCCCCTTACATGGTAAATGGCGTTGTAGAAATTTCGCAAGGCTCACGGTCAAAATATGAAGTAGATAAAGAAACCGGTTTGCTAAGGCTGGATAGGGTCATTTATTCTTCTTTTCATTATCCCATTAATTATGGGTTTATTCCGCAAACGTTGGGACAGGATAATGATCCGCTTGATATTCTCGTTTTATGTTCTCAACCCATACAGCCATTGTGTCTGGTGCAGTGCACCGTAATCGGAAATATGCAAATGATTGACCAGGATAAGCGGGATGATAAAATTATTAGTGTTGCTACAAAAGATCCTTCCGTGAATCATTATAAAGATGTAGGGGGGCTGCCTTCTCATTTTCTGGCGGAGCTAAAAAATTATTTTGAGCAATACAAGGTACTGGAAAGTAAAAAAGTGGAGATTGATAATTTTCAGGATAAAGAAGCTGCCGTAAAAATTATTACCGAAGCTATCGCTTATTACAAAGAAACATTCAGAAACAGCATTGAAAAATAAATTTGGGAATATGGATACAACAACGGTGATTGCCCTCTTACTGATTGGGCTACTGGCAGGCACCCTGAGTGGCCTGGTAGGCATTGGCGGAGGGATTGTAATAGTGCCCTGCCTTGTTTTGTTCCTGGGCTATACACAGCACCAGGCTCAGGGCATTTCTTTAGGCCTGTTATTATTACCGGTTGGAATTTTAGCAGTACTTAATTTTTACAAAGCGGGTTATATTGATTTCAGGGTAATTGCAATTATGTGCCTGGCATTTGTTGCGGGAGGATATTTGGGGAGTAAGCTGGCTCTGTCGTTACCACAGGAGGTAGTGAAAAAAATTTTTGCGGTTGTGCTTTTTTATACAGCTATCCGGATGATGGGTTGTGACGTTGGTATTATTCGCTGGGTAAAAGGCATCTTTCATTAGCATCACCAATATCTTTTTATTGCGGCTAACAAATGTGTTCTTACGCCAGTTTCTGCATGAATAATCCCTTTTTCATCAATACTGTCAATCCTTACTTTTCCTGAAGCATGAATGATCTGCTGATGACTCAATAAAATTCCAACGTGAACAATTTTTCCTTTCTTTTTAAAAAATGCGAGATCTCCGCACCGTGCCTGCTTTAAACTTTTCACTTTCATTCCTTGTGTGATTTGTTGTTTGGCATCTCTCAAAAGATCAAAGCCCAGCATTTTAAAAATAACTTGTGTAAAGCCACTGCAATCAACACCAAAAATGGTTCTTCCTCCCCATAAATAAGGTGCGTTCAACCATTGCATCGCCAATTCCTTTATCTCCCCGGCCAATGGTTGTGAAAGGTTTCTGTTCACTGCGTAGCCGTTAAATATGTAATCAACCTTTGCAATGCAGCCCTTGTTGTTTTTAAACTGGGGCAAATTGGCTGCAAAGGGTATCTGCATTTTCTCGCCATTTATTTCAATGGTATTTACAAGGCTGGCGGCTAAAAAAGAAGAAGGTGCGGCCAGGTTTTCATCAATTTGCCTGATCAAATTATTTCTTATCCATCCCCGATAGAAATCATGAACAGATTGAATAAGGCTCCAGTTTTTCTTCTGTTTCATCACCCGCATTATTTCACCAAACAACAGCTGGTTGGTGATCTCTTTTTTGTGAGAAGGCTTTTTGCGCAACGGCGCTGCAGGCACTACAACAATAGCAAAGCTCATTTTACAAATTTAGTAGTATGAAAATTTTTTCAGCCTGCATCTAACTCAAACAAAATGGCTATTTTCCATTTGTGAACGCTGATAAGTATAATCATCTTTCAGACCAGCAACTGCTGCAAAACTTTTATGCCGATCATAATAATGAATGGCTGGGAATTTTATTGCAGCGATACACTTATTTATTACTTGGTGTTTGCATGAAATATTTGAAGAATGAAGAAGAAGCAAAAGATTGTGTACAACAGGTTTTTTTGAAAGCAATTACTGAGCTGCACAAATACAAGGTGGATTATTTCAAGTCGTGGATTTACATGGTGGCCAAAAACCATTGCCTGATGAAATTGCGTGACAGGCAGGGAAAAATTCCTGTGGAGTTAAGTGATCAGCATTTAAGAGGAGAAGAAGAAACAACCAATAAGCAATTGCTTTTGGAAAATGAAAATACCATGCAACTAATGGCTGAAGCATTGAAGGAATTAAATGCAGACCAGCAGCAATGTGTAACTTTGTTTTACCTGCACAAGAAAAGCTACCAGGAAATTAGCCAACAAACCGGTTATAGCATGATGCAGGTAAAAAGCTACATTCAAAATGGTAAAAGAAATTTGAAGCTATTGGTGGAAAAAAAACTTAAACAGAACACCCGGTAGTGTCAGAAAATTTAAAAGACATATTATCCCATCTTTCCACGGAAATTGACCAGGAAACTTTGCTGCTTTACCTGCATGATAAGCTTACGCCAGAAAAAAAGCATGAAGTAGAAAAACAATTACTGGAAAACGAATTTGCTGAAGATGCACTGGAAGGCCTGAAGCAATTCAGCAACAAAGACAAGCTGGCAACACTTGCCCAACAGCTAAACCGTGAGCTGAAAAAACAAATTCAAAAAAACAAAGCAAGAAGGCGACGGCCCGTTCATTTAAAAGAATATAGCTGGATCTATATTGCCGCCATACTGATCATTGTTTTAATCATCATCAGTTACTTCATCATTCATCGCCTGCTGCAAAAAGGGTAGTGGTTAGTACTGTATTTTATTCGCCAAGTTTTTCCATTCCTCAAAAACTTTTTCAGCCTGTTGGCTTGGCTGGTGTACAAATGGAATTTGCCGGCACAGCATGTCAGTGTTTATCTCGTTATAAATAAATTCGTCATCAAACTCAATGGCTGCGGCCTGCTGACGTGTGTTGGCATAAATCACTTTTTTAGGCCTTGCCCAATAAATAGCACCCAGGCACATCGGGCAAGGTTCGCAACTGGTAAAAACAATACAATCGGTAAGTTGGTAGTTATTTAATTTTTTACAGGCTTCACGTATGGCCACAATTTCTGCATGTGCCGTAGGGTCGTTGGTGGAAGTTACCTTGTTATGCCCTTCACCAATAATTTCATTATTTAAAACAATTACACAACCAAAAGGGCCTCCTGCACCGCCCTGCATACCCTGGCGGGAAAGTTCAATAGCACGGTCTAAAAATTTTTGTTCCTGTTCAGTCAGCATCTTGGTAATCACAGTTTATTCACAAATTTCAATGCAATATTAAGTTTCGGTTAAGTGTAAGATAACCGCTCCTTTTCTAAACCTAAAAAAATATTTTTAAAGACAAATTTTACAAATATGCGCTGGCATCTTCTTTCTAACCATAATGGCCATCAAAATTATGAGTTGCTTAAAAATGAAGAAAAAATTGCCACATTGCAATATGATATAAATCTGCAGGCATTGCGGCTAAATGCATACGGTTACCAACGCGTTTTTTTTTTAAGGAAAGAAGGCATGCTGCGCCAAAAAAATGTTTTAAGAAATGAATACGGTTTTAAAATCGGTCAGTTTGTATTAGCAGCAGACGGGAAAAAAGGAATGATTGAACTGGATGAGGAAAAATTTCTATTTACCTACAAACAAAACATGGAAGAAATGGAACTGGTAAAGGCTGGCGATGGGAAAAATATTTTTTCATTCACCGTTAGCCGGCAAATTTCTCAGTTTACTGTCGCTGTGCTGGCAATTATTTCTGCAAAATATGTATTGGTTACTACAAATGTTACTTCCATTATTTAATGCTCGTTATCCCATGCATGTTGAACAAAGCCAAGGTATTTGTTGCATTGCGGACAAAACAATTCTGTCATTCTGTTTAGTTCTAACAATTCTCCTTTCTTCAATTCTTTTAATTTTCCTTCCCAGCTGCAATTAAAACATTCCACTGATTGCTCAGGATTTTCTACACCTTCAATAATTATTTGCATACGGGTGCTATATATTGAGCCTGCATGCGCCTTAGGCAAAATAAAATTACTACCGGCAAAAAGCTTGCAAAGAAAAAAAGACAAAATGAATGGAGGATATCAGGGTTTATTTTTCATAGCCCGTAACATTTCTCCAAAACCCATTTGTTTTGATAAAACATTTATTGCTGAGGCTATGCGTTTTATTTTGGTAGGCTCGGTTTTAGCATCATCAATCCATTTGCTGAAATATTTTTGATGAGATGGCGGCAATGTTGCAAAAAATTTTTTTGCAGAAGGCTCATCCTCCAGGCCAACTTTATCCTCTTGCAAAATTGTAAGGTTACCATGGCGCCTTTGCTTTTGTGAATAGCCTTACCTGGGCCGTATCTTTTTAAATTGATAAACAATATTTTTTATTTCTGTTGACAAAAAATTAAAGGAACTATTTCCCCAATACCCTTTAGTTGCATAGTTTTTGAAATTTGAGGAATGCCCTGGTCCGGATTTTTAAAATCGGACGACATGAATCAAAAAGAAAAAACAAGACTTTTAGATGAATTGGTTGAAATGGTACACCGCTACCTTGATTTAAGAAAAACAGAAGGGAAAGAAGATCAAATGATGAAGTGCGGACAGGAAATTCAACGGCTGTTTAAAATGCTCCACCAGGAGGATAATGAAAACGGAGAGTCTTAGTGCTCAAATGGTATAATATGCAGCACAGTTATTCATTTTCATTAGTTTTGGTGCTAAACTACTATTATGAGTAATGCTGTTTATTCGCTGCTTCTTCATGTACACAGTATCGGTCGTTGGTTTGTGCTGTTGTTATTAGTCATTGCATTTTTTAATAGCCTGTTTGCCGGTAGCCGTGCTTATACACGTGGCGATTTAAGAACCGGCACCATTCTCACCATTTTTGCCGACTTAATGTTGTTAATCGGAATTGCTTTATGGTTTGGTGGTTCAAGAGGCTATAAAATGATTCAGCAACTTGGCATGAGTGACGTAATGAAAGATTCAACCACCAGATTTTTTGCAGTGGAGCATCTTACCATGATGCTGATTGCAATTATTCTTATTCATATCGGTAAAGCCCAGGGTAAAAAAGTTATCAGCGATAAAGCAAAACATTTGCGCACCGTTATTTTTTATGGGTTAGCGTTGCTGCTTATTCTTATCTCTATTCCATGGCCGTTTAGAACAGTCGGTTCAGGAAGCGGATGGTATTAAAAGTTGCGGCTTCCTAATTCAATTATTTCGCAGTTATTAATTTGGCCGCCATCAATTGCAAAGCGAACGATGGTCCGCTGCTTATGCCAGCCTTGCCTGCCGGCAGCACCGGGGTTCATGTACAGGCATTGCAGCTTTTCATCGTACATGATTTTTAAAATGTGTGAGTGGCCGGTTATAAAAAGGTGTGGTTGATTCAACTGCAGTTGTTTTTTTGTTTCAGGATTGTATTTGGGTGGATAGCCGCCAATGTGCCTCATCATCACTTTTACATTTTCGCAATAAAAACTAATTGTTCAGGATATTCACTTCGTACATCCTGTGCGTCAATATTTCCATAAACACCACGCAATACAACTTCACGATGAGCAATGCCTTGCTTTAAGCTGTTTGCAAGCTGTATAGAACCAAAATCTCCGGCATGCCAAATCTCATCACAACTTTCAAAATGGCGAAAAACAGCTTCATCAAGCCAGCCATGTGTGTCTGAGATAATGCCAATTTTTGTCATAACGAAAGATAAAAACTAAAAAAGAAAGTTGGGGAGAGGAATTGTCTTGGGCATATTTTTCGTTTGAAGTATTTTAAAATTAAAACTATGAGCCAGGCATTTGTTAGAGAAAGTGATGAACAATAGCTGCATGAAGTACCGCCAACTATTAATGCACTGATCGCTTTTTTAACAAGAGAGAATAATGGAGTAAGAGTATATGTGCAAAGAACAGCTGTGCGGCCCGATGGACAGGAGGTTTATCATATGAGTAACGGGCTGGCCTATGCAAAAGATAAAGAGGGGAAATGGTTTGTTACTTAACCTTCAATTTCTTTCTTTTAATATTTCCAGCCCTTTTTCTACAACTTCAATTGCTTTCTTATAAAGTTCGGTATCGCCTTTGTCCATCTTCTCCAACAGGGCTTTGCATTCCTGCAAAAATTTTCCGGCAAAGCCGGTATCGTGATTTGCAATTTCGGTGGCGTTGTCAATAATATCCGCATATTTTATTGTTTGCGCATCAGCACTGGTTTTACTTAGCCGTTCAATTTCTTTTTCTTTTCTTCTTCTGCGGTTCCACTGCGGGTAATTCTTTTTTACATACACATCGGTCAGCTCAATAACAAGCTGTAAAGTTTTTTGGCTGTTGAATCATCAAACACTGATCTTAAAAATGCATGCATTTCTTCCGGTGTAACAGGGGTATCTTCCAAAACATCGTTCAAAATGGCCGCAGCCAGCATAGCTTTATTGGTAGTGTAAGGCTGGCAAATCTTCATCACTCTTACAGGGTGTACAATGTATCGTTCAGGTGTATATTTCCGGGTTTGCTCATCATGAGCTTTATCGGCAAAATCAATAATGGTTTGCAGGGTATTCTCCATGCACTGAAATTAGCAAACTTTAAGCCCTGCTTAAATGGCAATGAATCTTTAATTTTGTTTAGATAATTAGCGGGATGCCTTTTCATCGCAACTTCACATACTGGATAGATAAACGGAAGTGGAAGTATGTTTTTTTGCTCCAGGCTTTGGAATTGGATGTGAATTAAGAGCCTCGTCAATTCATTACTCTTAATTCATAATTCTAAACTCTACATCATGCCTTACTATTATAAACTTGGAAATATTCCGCATAAACGCCATACGCAGTTTCGTAAAGAAAATGGCGAGCTGTACTCTGAGCAATTGTTTTCGACAGAAGGTTTTTCAAACGACTACTCATTGCTCTATCATTATCATCCCCCCACACAAATCATAAAAACTGAGCCGCAGGTGAGTGTGGCGCCGGTTATTGCCGAAGAAAAAATGCTGAAGCACCGGAGTTTTGAAGGCTTCAAAATTCAACCCAAAAAAGATTTTTTAGAGAGCCGTGTACCGGTGCTTGTCAATAACGATTGCCATATTGTATTGGCCGCACCACAGCAAAGCATGCAGGATTATTTTTACAAGAACACCGATGCGGATGAAATGATTTTTGTGCATGAGGGGCAGGGTGTGTTGAGAACGATGTACGGCGAATTGCCTTTTGAGTATGGAGATTACCTGGTTATACCAAGAGGTACCATTTATCAAATTGAATTTGCAACCAGCAGCAACCGGTTGTTTATTGTGGAATCATTTAGCCCGATTCGATTTCCCAAAAAATACCTGAGTAAATATGGCCAGTTGCTGGAGCACTCGCCGTATTGTGAAAGAGACATTCGTCCACCACAAAACCTGCCTAGTTATGATGAGAAAGGAGATTATTTAATTAAGGCAAAGAAAAGAGGAGTGCTGTACGGATTACATTACGGCACGCATCCGTTTGACGTGGTTGGCTGGGATGGTTATTGTTATCCCTTTGCATTTTCTATACACGACTTTGAGCCGATAACCGGCCGTGTGCATCAGCCGCCACCTGTGCATCAAACTTTTGAGGCTAACAATTTTGTGGTTTGCTCTTTTTGCCCCCGCTTGTTCGACTATCATCCGCAGGCAATTCCCGCACCGTACAACCACAGCAATATTGACAGCGATGAAGTGCTTTATTATGTTGACGGAGATTTTATGAGCCGCAAAAATGTAACAAGAGGAATGATCACTTTGCACCCGGCAGGTATTCCGCACGGGCCACACCCCGGCGCTGTACAGAAAAGCATTGGCGCAAAAGAAACAAAGGAATTAGCGGTAATGGTAGATACCTTCCACCCGCTGATGCTTACTAAAGAAGCATTGGAAATTGAAAATGCTGATTATGTAATGAGCTGGGCGGAGTAAAAAGGAATAATTTCAGAGGACAACAGTGCCGGACATTACAGAAGCATTAGCAAGGGCTTGCCGGCTCTGTATATCATAATGAAGAAAAAATTTTTCTCGCAGGGCATCCACCTGCCGTTTGCTTAATTCTATTTTATCGGCGATTTGCTCGTAGGTCAAATCGGTGCATATCAATTGCAGAAATTCAATTTCCTTTTTGCAAAAAATCCTCTTTCCGCTATTTTTTCTTAAGGTTGTAAACCCGTTGGTAAAATGTGATCTATTTTTTAATACATTAAAGCAGTTTTTTTTAGCTCATTTACATAGCTGCATTTATTTACAAAACCGGAGGCGCCGGACTGTACCAATGGCCAAGCCGTTTCTTCCGAGTTATAAAAGCTAAGACCGATTATTCTTATCTCAGGATGGTTTGTATGCAGCCATTCTGCAGTGGCATAACCGTTCATCGGTTGCATATTGATGTCAACAATAGCAATGGTGGGTAAATTTCTTTGGTTAATGTTTTCAATCAGTTCCTTGCCATTGTCACCTTGCAGTATAACTTTAAAATTGTCCCAGCTATTAATTTCCCGGCACAACACTTCCCGGAAGAGGGCATGGTCATCAGCAATGGCTATTTTTATTATGCCGCCGTTGTTAAACTCATACATAGGGCAAATAGTTTAAGGGAGGCCATAAAATAGCAGGCAGTGGGGGGTATTGCATAAGTGGCTTAATGCTGATACGATATAACAGAAAAATTTGAGAGGTTCCAGCAAAATACAACGGGAAAAATCCCATTTTTTTCTAATTAAGAAAACTTAGCTCGGTTTTGTATTTCGCTTTTTGAAAGGGACAATCGCAAAACAAAAACCCTATAAACGGGAAGTAAAATAGCTTCAGCAAAATAGCTTTTGCCCTTGTTAAGGGCTTTATGGCAATGCTACATTTATCGCATCAGTTAATAGGTGGCGCCCATTAATTGCTGCGGAAAAAATTTCGCCGAAACCGCAATAATGAAAAACTAGGCGAGACTTAAAAAAGTATAGCCATGAAAAAATTAATGATTCTTCCTTTATTTTTAATGATTTTCTTTATTTCCTGGAACAATTCTAAGCAGCCTCAATTCGTTCCAGGGATTAATATGAAAATTGTTAACGGGCATTTCTCATTCTCTTCTGTGGAAGGCTACAATAAGTTTTTAGAAACATTTACAAATCAAGTAAACTGGAATTTAGAAAAAAATGATTTTTTTAAAAGTTATAGAAATAAAGGCAATTCTTTCAATTGCAATGTTCCCGATTCGATTATTGAAAACAATGAAGCTTACACGCACAGGTAAATGCCTCTGCAAGGTTCATCAGGTTGCATATTGGGGAACCAGGAAAATTTTCCATCCCACTTTCTTTTTATTCAGGAGTTTCCTCCAACAACTTTCAAAACAATCCCCAAAGTCTAATGATGTATTGGTAACTAATTTTATTAATCCTCTTAGCGGACTTGCCAATCTTTCTTTTGAAAATGTTTTATTTTTTAAAAAAGATAGTATAAGACTTACGAAAACCGGTTTTCTTTATCAGGCTGGTGAACGGGTACTTACGGGGATTAAGACCGGGCCGGTGGCAGATCCTTCAACCGGCAAGCCCATAAACTTTTTAAATTCGTTTGCATTGCTCGGATTGTATTTTCAAACAGGTGCCTGGGAAAGAAACAATGCAAAAAATGTGGGTGTTGCCTGGACAGCTTTCAGATACATTGGATGCTATACAAATCCACAGCAGTTAAAAGAGATATTACCTTCCATTCAAACAAACGGCATTTATCTTGGTTGGTCAATTGCATGGGGGTGTTGAAATAAACGGTCTTGTCAACATTAAGGTGATTTACTACAAATACACCAAAAAGCCGGAGATTGTTTATTCTCTTCCGATTTACCAGTTTTCCTTTAATTATATCCTGAAAAGCTAATCATTCTAATTTCTTCAATCTTTTGTAAATTGGTTTTTAAAACCTTTTACCATGCTTAAAATAGGAGAATTAAAACCCGGAAACCTAGTTAAAGTAAGGGATGAAGGTGTGGAAAGAGAAGGAGTAGTGGTTGACATCAGCCATGAAGAAAACCAGGCCTTAATTGATAACGGCATTCAGGAGTTCTGGTACAATCCTGAAGAAATTTTACCTGTAACTGTAAATGAGGACCAATTGATGAAGCTCGGCTTTGAAAAAGAGGTAATGGAAGATGGTTTGATCAAGTACAAAAAAGGCGCCTTCAGGCTGGCAATCTTTAAAGAAGGTGATTTTTCCGAAATAGAAATGTGGTACAGGGAAGACCGTAGGCATTTCCATCATCCCATTGAGGTGCACCAACTGCAAAACCTGCATTTGCAAATGACCAAAGTTCCGCTGGAACTGCCCGCCTGATGAGCAAAAAGCCCATTTTGGTGGTTAAAATCTGTAAATCAGGTTGGTTTTTATGATATTGGGTTGAAAAACTTCAGCCCTTTTTTCTTTTTTCAGCTTCATCCGCCTATCTTTGCGCTCCCAAAAATTGTATGTCGAAACAACCCCTAATTAAACAGGATGGAACTATTATAGAGGCTTTATCGAATGCTATGTTCCGGGTAAAACTGGAAAACGGGCATGAAATACTCGCCACAATTTCTGGGAAGATGAGAATGAACTACATCCGCATATTGCCGGGTGATAAAGTAGGGGTGGAGATGAGCCCATACGATTTAACGAGAGGAAGAATCATTTTTAGATATAAATAATAGTTGCGAGCCTTAAGCTCAACGCTAAAAGCCTATAATTATGAAAGTAAGAGCATCTATTAAAAAACGCAGTGCAGATTGCAAGATCGTTCGCAGGAAAGGCAAATTGTACGTTATTAACAAGAAAAATCCCCGCTTCAAGCAGAGACAAGGGTAACTGAAACTGAAAACTCAAAATTTAAAATTCAAAATTTAATATGGCTCGTATTGCCGGTGTTGACTTACCAAAAAACAAAAGAGGCGAAATCGGTCTGACCTATATCTATGGTATCGGCCCTTCTACTGCCCGTTACATTCTCGACAAAAACAATATCAGTCGCGATAAAAAAGTGCATGAGTGGAATGACGATGAGCTAAATGCCATTCGTAATACCATTACTGAAGAGTTTAAAGTAGAAGGACAGCTTCGCAGTGAAGTGCAAATGAGCATCAAACGTTTGCTGGATATTGCCTGCTATCGTGGTCTTCGCCATCGTAAGGGTTTGCCTGTTCGTGGTCAGCGTACCAGAACAAATAGCCGTACAAGAAAAGGTAAGAGAAAAACAGTGGCCGGTAAAAAGAAGGCACCTAAGAAATAGCAATGAGTCCGGAGTCTGGAGTTCAGAGTCCTGGATTATTCAAATAAAGACTTACATAGAATTGAATCAATTGCGGATCGCTTCGTAAGTCAGCGGGAGGGTTGATTCACCGGTGTAAATCGGAAATATTTTTAAATCAAAAGATTACCTCTTAAAGAAATTATGGCAAAAGCACAAGCACCCAGCGCAAAGGCTGCGGCAAAAAAAAGAATCGTAAAAGTTGATGCCTACGGCGATGCACACGTTACTGCCAGCTTCAACAATATCATTATCAGCTTAACTAATAAGTCAGGACAGGTTATTTCCTGGAGCAGTGCCGGTAAAATGGGTTTTAAAGGTTCTAAAAAGAACACTCCCTATGCCGCACAAATTGCAGCTGCCGATGCAGCCAAAACTGCATTTGATGCAGGTTTGAAAAGAGTGGATGTTTTTGTAAAAGGGCCTGGTGCAGGTCGTGAATCTGCTATCAGGGCTATTGCACAAAGTGGTATTGATGTGGTGATGATTAAAGACGTTACCCCGTTACCACATAACGGTTGCCGCCCACCCAAAAAGAGAAGAGTTTAATATACATATTGAATCGCCAAATTGATTCATTTATTTAAAGGGTGACTGATTAATTTTTACCGCTTTCAACGATCAACTCACCGGTTTTTAAAAAGCGGAAATGAAAAAAAAATTATGGCACGTTACAATGGTCCAAAGACCAAGATTTCCCGCATTTTTGGTGAGCCTATTTTAGGCAATGGTAAATGGTTAGGAAAAAATTCTAACCCTCCCGGCCAGCATGGTGCTGCCCGCAAGCGTAAAAGCTTAGGAGAGTATGCACTTCAGCTTCGTGAAAAGCAAAAAGCCAAATACACTTACGGTGTATTGGAAAAACAATTCCGCAAAACATTTGAAGAGGCTGCCCGCCGCAAAGGTGTAACAGGTGAAAACCTGATTAAACTTTTGGAAGCCCGTTTGGATAATACAGTTTTTCGTATGGGGATTGCTCCCAGCCGTCCGGCTGCGAGACAATTGGTAAGCCACAAGCACATTACTGTTAATGGTGAAGTGGTTAATGTTCCTTCTTACTCTTTAAAGCCAGGCGATATTGTGAGCATTAAAGAAAAAAGCAAGGGTAACACTTCTGTTACCAGTGCTATTCGCGGTCGCAATCCAAAATTCAATTGGCTGGATTGGAACGAAACTGAAATGCAGGGTACATTTATCACTTATCCTGAAAGGGAAAGCGTACCGGAGAATATTAAGGAACAACTGATTGTGGAATTGTATTCTAAGTAATACACCTGAATTTGCTGAATAGAGTTACTGAACGTACAAGTCAGTCCCGACGCAACGCAGTTGGTTGGGATGACGACCAAAAGCGTAGCTCATGACACAACAACAGCTGAACAGAATTGCTGAAGCTTGTAACCAAAATTTAAAAACTTAAACATTTAATATGGCCATTTTAAATTTCCAGAAGCCTGATAAGATCATTCTACAAAAGGCAACTGATTTCGAAGCTCAGTTTGAGTTTCGTCCTCTGGAACCGGGTTATGGCGTTACCATTGGTAATGCTTTGCGCCGTGTTCTTTTAAGTTCATTAGAAGGCTATGCCATTACCGGCGTTAAGATAGATGGGGTGGAACATGAGTTTGCTACCATTAAAGGAGTTAGTGAAGATGTGGTGGAGATATTGCTTAACCTGAAGCAGGTTCGGTTGAAAAAAACAGTTGATCATGATGTGACCAACGAACGGGTATTGCTTTCTATAAAAAATAAAACGGAGTTCACGGCAGGTATGATCGGTGAGGGAACTCAATCGTTCCAGGTAATGAATCCGCAGTTGCTGATCTGCACCCTGGATCCTTCTGCAAAGATGGACATTGAAATTACCATTGGTAAAGGCCGTGGTTATGTACCTGCAGAAGAAAACAAACCAAAAGATGCGCCAGTGGGCTATATTCCGGTTGATGCCATTTTTACACCGATAAAAAATGTGAAGTACACCATTGAAAATACCCGCGTGGAGCAGCGTACTGACTACGAGAAACTGATCATGGAAGTTTCTACTGATGGAACAATTCACCCCGAAGAAGCCGTGAAGCAGGCGTCACGTATTTTGATTCAGCATTTGATGATTATTACTGATGAGAACATCACATTTGATAATAAAGAAGAGAAGAAAGAAGATTTGGTAGATGAGCAAACATTGCAGTTGCGCAAAGTGTTGAAGACTCCGCTGGAAGATCTTGATCTTTCCGTACGTGCCTTCAACTGTTTGAAAGCTGCAAAGATCAACTCACTGAGCGAACTGGTGCAATACGAGCAGGAGGATTTGATGAAGTTTAGAAACTTCGGTCAAAAATCACTGGCAGAAATTGAGCAGGTGCTGACTGAAAGAGGCTTGCATTTCGGAATGGATTTGCAGAAGTTAGGATTGGATAAGGAAGATTTTTAAGACAGGAACTTAGGTTAAACAGGCAAATTAAGATCCAAAACAATTATTCATAAGTAGAATGCAATTCCTGACACGGTGCATTCGAATTTTTAAACCGGTTTTGAGTTTGAGGCAACATCAAACCTCAAACATCAAACCTCAAACATTTAAGTCATGCGTCACGGAGACAAAATCAAAAACCTGGGAAGAAAAAAAGCACACAGAGATGCTTTGCTGAGCAACCTCGCTTGCCAGTTAATAACCCATAAGAGAATTACAACTACGGTTGCCAAAGCAAAAGCTCTGCGGGTGTATGTTGAGCCTTTGATCACCAAGAGCAAGAATAACTCAACACATCAGCGTCGTGTTGTATTCAGTTACCTGCAGGATAAAACTGCAGTGACAGAACTGTTCGATGTAGTTGCTGAAAAAATTGCCGGCCGTCCCGGTGGTTACACAAGAGTTATCAAGCTGGGTTTCCGCCCCGGTGATAATGCAGAGAAAGCCATGATCGAACTGGTTGATTTCAATGATATCTATGGCAAAGGAAAAGGCGAAGAAAAAAAAGAAGGAGCGAAGAGAACAAGACGCAGCCGCAGTACAAAGAAAGTTGAAGGAGAGGCTAAGGCTGAGGAAAAAACGGAAGGATAATTTTTGCTATAAACAATTCCTTATTGAAACCCTCTGCAGTGCGGAGGGTTTTTTGTTGTTATATTGAAAATGTTTTTTCCACAAACCAAAAACCAGAAACCAGGAACCCGAAACGGGCTTAAATTTGCCAAATCTTCAGAAGAATGCTCGATTCAAATATTCCCGCCATTTTATTATTAGCAGACGGAACCATTTGCCAGGGTAAAGCCTTTGGCGCTATTGGCACAGCCACCGGGGAAATTTGTTTTAATACCGGCATGACCGGTTACCAGGAAGTGTTTACCGATCCCAGTTATTATGGTCAGATACTTATCATGAATACGGTTCATGTAGGTAATTACGGTGTTGCTGATAAGGATATAGAATCTGACAGTGTAAAGATCTGCGGCCTCATTGGCAGGAACCTGGAAGACCAGTATTCAAGAAAGATGGCCAAAGGTTCCCTGGAAGATTACCTGAAAGCTAATAATATCGTTTCAATAGAAGGAGTGGATACAAGGGCCCTTGTTGCACATATCCGCACCAAAGGTGCTATGAACTGCATTATCTCTTCCGAGACAACCGATGCAGAAGTTTTGAAAAAGAAACTGGCAGAAGTTCCGGACATGAACGGGTTGGAATTAGCTTCAAAAGTTTCTACGGACAAGACTTACGAATTAGGCGATCCAAATTCTAAAGTGAGAATTGCAGTGATGGATTATGGCGTGAAGCAGCATATACTGGAATGCATGACCGAACGCGGTGCTTATATAAAAGTTTTCCCAGCAAAAACTCCGTTGAAAGAAGTTAAGCAGTTCAATCCTTCCGGTTATTTTATTTCCAATGGCCCCGGCGACCCGGCTGCGATGGACTATGCGATAGACACAGTAAAAAATATTCTAAAAGACGAAAAACCGGTTTTTGGAATTTGTCTCGGCCACCAGCTGCTTGCTCTTGCCAATAATATTCCCACTTTCAAAATGCATCATGGGCATCGGGGTTTAAATCACCCAGTTAAAAACCTGGTTACCGGCAAATGTGAAATCACCACGCAAAACCATGGTTTTGGCGTTGACCCGGAAGCCGTGAAAAAAGCCAGCAATGTTGAAGTAACACACGTTAACCTCAACGATAATTCCATTGAAGGCATTCGTCTGAAAGACAAACCGGCTTTCTCTGTGCAGTATCACCCGGAATCAACCCCCGGACCGCACGACAGCCGCTATTTGTTTGATGAATTTATAAAGATGATCGAAGGCCATCGCAGTTAAGAAATTAATCTCTTGCATAAAAAAAGAAAGCCTCAACAGAGGCTGTCTTCCTATTAGCTTAAGTGTTTCTATTTATTTTTTGGTTTACTCAGCATGTACTCAAACCGTTTGCCGGTTACTTCCGCCATGTCAGGAATAGCTTCCAATTTGTAATCACCCGCATCCAGCTTCTTTTTTGTTTCGCTGAATGCCTGCAGTGTTAGCTCAATATCTTCATCGGTATGTACAGCAGTGGGAATAAGGCGATAAATGATATGTCCTTTCGGAATAACCGGGTAAACAACAATCGAACAGAATATTCCATAATTCTCACGAAGGTCCATCACCATAGCTGTCGCTTCAGGCACATCACCTTTCATATACACAGGTGTAACAACAGAATCTGTTTTGCCAATGTCAAACCCTCTTTCTTTTAACCCCTTTTGAAGCTTACGGGCATTTTCCCACAACTTATCTTTTAGTTGAGGTTGGGTTCTTAATAATTCCAGCCTTTTTAAATTGCCAATAACAATGGGCATAGGCAAACTCTTGGCAAAAATTTGTGAGCGGATGTTGTAGCGGATGTAATCAATAATGTCTCTGTCGCCGGCTACAAATGCACCAATACTGGCCATTGATTTTGCGAAAGTGGAGAAATATAAATCAATCTTTTCCTGTACACCTTGTTCTTCACCTGCACCGGCACCTGTTTTACCCAGTGTGCCAAAACCATGTGCATCATCTACCAGCAATCTGAAATTGTATTTGTCTTTTAATGCTGCTATCTCTTTAATTTTTCCCTGGTCGCCGGCCATGCCAAACACACCTTCTGTAATTACCAGTATTCCGCCGGCTTTTTGTTTTTCAATCAATGCGGTTGCTCTTTGCAATTGCTTTTCAAAGTCCGCAATTTCGTTATGCTTAAATACGTAACGGTGGCCGGGGTGCAAACGCAATCCATCAATAATGCAGGCATGCGATTCTGCATCGTACACAATTACATCATGACGGCTACAAAGCACATCAATAATGCTTACCATTCCCTGGTAACCGTAGTTCAGTAAAGCAGTATCTTCTTTTTGTACAAACTCTGCCAATTCTCTTTCCAGTTGCTCGTGGTAATTACTGTTGCCACTCATCATGCGGGCACCCATAGGTAATGCAAGACCATATTCTTTTGCTGCATCAGCATCTGTTTTTCTTACTTCAGGATGGTTAGCCAGGCCCAGGTAATTGTTCAGGCTCCAAACAATCATTTCCTTACCGCGAAATTTCATCCGGCTACTGATTTCACCTTCCAGTTTTGGGAAAGCAAAATAACCATGTGCCCTTTCACGATGCTGGCCAATAGGGCCGTAATGTTTGAGTAAACGTTCAAAAATATCTGCCATGCTGATTGTGGGTTTTAGATTGCAGAATTCAGATTTTAACTGCAAGCAGGGTTACTAAAAATTTGCCGCAAATCTAAGGCATTTGAGGGGAAGATCAAGGTCATATAAGTCATGTGAGTTATATAGGGGCATCTTAAGCCAAACGAAATATTTTTTCGAAGATCCAAAAACTCTCGATTGATCTTTAAGATTTAGTTGACTGTGACTTCACCATCAATCAAAACGCAGTATCTCTGCCGCTATCTTCCAGCCTTTTTTCTCGCGGCGCCAAAGATGCATGTAGTTTGAAATTGTTTTTCCTTTTTTCAAACTGCCGTAAGTAAATGCAAGGTCATTAGAAGAGCTGAAATCATTTCCTTCAGAAGAAAATTCAAATCCTTGTGGAATAGAATCTATTAATTGCTGTTGTTTATTTTTGTTGACAGCAGGTAAAAACCCATTGAGGTTAAAACGGCTGTTTGCTGAAAGATAATTTTTATACACAGTGAAATTTCCTTTGGACAATTGATCATTTAGTTTTTCTTCTGCCTGTTTCAGCATTTGCTTTTCTTTTTCGGAAAACCTTTTTGTTAAAACAATTTTTTTTGTTTGTACAGAAAGAAGAACAAGTTCATGATCTATTCCATAATCCATTAAAAATTTCCATTCGCAATTTTGGTAACATGCCATACAGTGCTAAAATGACCCGATGCTACGGGTGTATCATTGGCTGTTCTCGATTGAAAGGTCCACAGCCCTGAAGTGAAACCAAAATCTCCGTCTGATGAAATTTCTGCATAATCAGGCTGCCAGTTTAATACTCCCGACCTCTTTTCTCTTTTATTGTATAATTCAACCCCATTTATCGCCTTGCCCTGCGAGAACAAAATTGCTGAGCTGTCCATAAATCTTAAGAATGCATCTTTTGTTCCGTGTTCAACAGCAAAAGCGGCAAAGTTTTTTTCTGTTTTTATCAAACATCAATATTTTTTTTGCGCTAACAGTACAAACGAAAAAAACAAAACCGGCAGCAGGGAAATTTTTTTGTTCATCATCTTGTTTATGCAATTAATTTTATCATTCAATTTTTAGCATGAAGAAGTTTACCAGCAACCTTACAGCAATTTTATTAATTCTATTCTGTTTCTCTCAAAATACAAACAAAACAAGTGTTCAGCGGCCAAAATTAGTGGTGGGCATCGTGGTAGATCAAATGCGATGGGATTACCTCTACCGCTATTACGATCGTTATGGAAATAATGGTTTAAAAAGATTGTTGAATGAAGGTTATAGTTGTGAAAACACGATGATCAATTATATTCCTTCCTATACAGGTGTAGGGCATGCAACAATTTTTACAGGTTCTGTTCCTGCCTTGCATGGCATTGCCGCTAATGAATGGACTGATCAGTTATCAGGTAAAATGGTTTACTGCACTGCCGACAGCACTGTAAAACCTGTGGGTAACGCCTCAGCGGTTGATGGCCGAATGTCACCGCGAAATTTATTAACTACCACTATCACCGACGAACTGCGGCTGGCTACCAACTTTCAATCAAAAGTTGTAGGCATTTCTTTAAAAGACCGTGCTTCAATTTTGCCAGCGGGCCATACTGCCAATGCTGCTTTTTGGCTGGATGATGCCAGTGGGAATTTTATTACCAGCACTTATTACATGCAAACGCTGCCAGACTGGGTTGTAAAATTCAATGCAAAAAAAAGAGTTGAAGGATTGATTGAAAATGGATGGAGCACTTTGTACCCGATAAACAGTTATGTGCTTAGTGATAGTGATAACAATGTGTGGGAAGGAAAATACAGCACAGAAATCAATCCAGCTTTTCCTCATGATTTGAAAGCTGCTTATGCAAAAAACAAAAGCATATTTCGCCAAACACCTTTTGGTAATACCATAACGCTTGAATTTGCCAAAGAGGTGTTGGATGCATATAAGCTTGGTAAAGGAAGCTCAACGGATTTTTTAACCATCAACTTTGCTTCTACAGATTATGTTGGTCATCTTTTCGGAATTAATTCAATTGAAATGGAAGACACATATCTGCGTTTCGACCGGGATTTAGCCGATTTGCTTGAAACGCTTGATAAGAAAATAGGAAAAGGTCAGTATCTCGTTTTTTTAACTGCTGATCATGGTGCTGCACATGCCATTGGCTTTATGCAGGCGCATGAGTTGCCTGCAGATTACTGGTTCCAGCGGCAGGTGACAGACAGCCTGAACAAAATTTTATTGAAGAGCTTCCAGGCGAATCAGCTTGTACGTTCTATTTCCAATTACCAGGTAAATTTTGATTTGGATAGAATAGCGACATTAAACCTCGATCTTGATGCAGTGAAAAAAGTAACTGTGGAGTATTTACAGCGTCAGCCTGGTGTTGCCTATGCAGTTGATATGTCTGCAATTGGCTGCCCGCCGGTGCCTGAACCATTGAAAACAATGATGGCGAATGGTTATAATTTTAAAAGAAGCGGGCAGGTGCAAATTATTCTTTATCCCGGCTGGTTTGAATCCTGGGGAAGAACAGGCACTACGCATGGCACCTGGAATCCTTACGACACACATATTCCGCTTATTTGGTTTGGGTGGAAAATTAAACCGGGTAAAACTAACAGGGAAGTATATATGACTGACATTGCTGCCACACTTGCGGCACTTTTAAAAATACAAATGCCCAATGGCTGTGTTGGAAAAGTAATTGAAGAAGTAGTGAAGTAAAGATAATAGTTGTTAGTAAGAGTTAATGAATTTGAATAGGTCGAACTTTTATTTCGTCCATTATTGGTTGAGATTTATTGGAGCATCATTCATCACTCAATTACGATAGGGTACAATAGGTAAACTGCTTTTATCGAAATTCCAGATTGACATGTACTTTTCGGAGACGACCATGCTTTGTTTCCATTTGGCAAAATTCTGGTAAAGCAAGATTGTGCAAATGTCAGTAGCTGTCATATAACTACTATAACCCGGCAAATGGGTGTGTACGGCACCTTCCATCCCGGGTTTGGAAATATTAACAGGAATAAGAGATTTATGAAATGCTGTTTTAGAAACGAGCTTATTGTCTTTGTCAAATTCAAGCAAATAATCATTGCCGAAATGACAACACCACTATAGGAAGTGCTAGTTAATACGTAAATATTTTTTTTACCTTCTTCAATAAAAGGAACAAGATTAAAGCTTGTGTTTTTATAAGTTTTTAAAAAAGAAGTGTCAGCCTGCAGTTCTTCCCTGGCCTTTGTTTCGAGTAAATAAATTTGTTTTTCTGTTTCGTTTAAATCCCTTTTATCAAGATTGATTGATGACCGTTTTTTTCATCAAAAGTCATAGTGCCCAATATTACCGGCGTTTCATCAGCCGAATAAAAAACTTCATTTTCGTTGTCAGCATAAGTAAAATATCTGCCAATAGGTTGGCGATTGCCTTTAAATTTCTCCAGGAAAAGATCAGTGCCATGCCAGGATGCATATTCTGAACAAAATAACTTCATGCCTTCTTTTACAATTGAATCCCTGATTTGCCCAGGTCTTCCTGTGTTTGTAAGTTATTGGTGAAAAGAAATACACAGGTAAGGAAAATAAGTGGCTTCATAGTTTTTATTTGTGTTGAAACAAATTACAAAACATCAACTGCAAAATCAACAACAGCAAGAATGGAGTATGCTATTTCTTTCAACAAGAAAGCGTTCCTGCAGGAACGCTATATATCATTTCTCAGTTTTCATCTATCATCAACTCAGCTCATCTTCTTTTTCAAATTCTCATCAATGGCATCAAGAAACTCTTCGGTGTACAAATAATCTTTACCATGCTCTACTTTTGGCTTAATGGTCAAAGCAAGGTCTTTAGTCATTTTGCCTTGTTCTACGGTTTCAATACAAACCTGTTCCAGCTTGTTACAAAAATCAATTAAAGGCCGATTGTTATCCAGCTTACCACGGAAAGCAAATCCTCTTGTCCATGCAAATATGCTGGCAATAGGGTTGGTAGATGTTGGATTCCCTTTTTGATGTTCGCGGTAGTGCCTTGTTACTGTACCATGTGCCGCTTCTGCTTCCATGGTTTTACCATCAGGTGTTACCAAAACCGAAGTCATTAAACCCAATGATCCGAATCCTTGAGCAACAGAATCACTCTGCACATCACCATCATAATTCTT
>PSMD01000005.1:78923-80799 GCA_040289925.1 Chitinophagaceae bacterium
CAGGCCCATATAAAACCGCCGTTCGATTTTAATGCACTCGCCACCATGTCATCAATCAGGCGGTGCTCATACGTAATGCCTGCTTTTTCAAACTGCGTTTTAAATTCTTTTTCATACACCTGCTGAAAAATATCTTTAAATCTTCCGTCATATTTTTTCAGGATGGTATTTTTTGTACTCATATATAGCGGCCAGCCTTTTTGCAAAGCCATGTTCATACAGCTTCTTGCAAAACCGGTAATGCTTTCATCGGTATTGTACATACTGAGAGAAACACCGCCGCCTTTGAACTGGTAAACTTCATGCTCAATAACGGTTCCATCTTCACCTTCAAATTTTACAGTCAGCTTTCCTTTGCCCGGCACTACAAAATCAGTAGCACGATACTGATCACCAAAAGCATGACGGCCCACAATGATGGGCCTGTCCCAGGTTGTTACCAACCGTGGAATATTTTTAATCACTATCGGCTCACGAAAAACAGTTCCATCTAAAATATTCCGGATGGTGCCGTTAGGGCTCTTCCACATTTGTTTCAAACTAAATTCCTTCACCCGTGCTTCATCAGGAGTAATGGTAGCGCATTTAATTCCTACGCCATATTGTTTAATTGCGTTGGCTGCATCAATAGTTACCTGGTCATTAGTGGCATCACGGTTTTCAATTCCCAGGTCATAATATTTTATATCGGCATCTATGTAAGGTAGGATCAGTTTGTGTTTAATAAACTTCCAGATAATTCTTGTCATTTCATCCCCGTCAAGCTCAACAACGGGATTGGCAACTTTGATTTTTGGCATTGAAATAAATTTTTATTTGACGAGCTTGCAAAACTAAGCTTTTATGATTTTTATCAATGAGCAAACGTTTTGTTTCTTTATTTCATCATACTGCAGCCGGCAAAAAAAGGCAACGAATTTTCTTTAACGTTCGTGTTTGCAATTAATGATGAGTTTGATTTTGTAATTTTAAAGTTCAACTATCAGGAGGCTTCTGATGGAACTTGTCCGCCCTTTTTTGGAATACATCCGAAAGTTCATTTCAATTTCTGAAGACGAATTTCGACAGCAGATATATCCCTTTATTACCGTTCGAAAATTTTCAAAAAGACAAATTATTACCCATGCGGGTGAAGTAGAGAATTACTTCAATTTTATTGTAAAGGGACTTGCACGAAAATATTATCGTAAAGGAAAAGAAGAGATCAACACGCAGATTTCTTATGAAGGGCACATCATTCATTCGCAGGAATCTTTTCACAGCCGTACAACTTCAGAGTATTTTGTAGAAGCCATTGAAAACACAATTGTGGTTTCTATTTCTTATGATGACCTGGAAAGAATGTATGCGCAGTCTCCAAAAATGTCGCACCTGGGCCGGTTGATCATTACCTATACGATGGTTTTAAAAGACAGGTGGCAATCGCAATTGGTGATGTTTACACCGCGGGAAAGGTTCATTAATTTTGTACACAAATACCCGGAGTTATTACAAAGGGTTCCCCAAAAATATCTCGCCAGCTATCTAAACATCAAACCCGAAACTTTCAGCCGTTTTAAGCATTTGTTGAGGAATAGCTCCAGAAATGCGGCAGCTTAAACAACAGTGAATAGTGAAAGGTCAATTGCCTGCAGTTATTAAGCCGCTTAGGATTTTAAAGCATGTTAAAAGATACTCTCCAGTTTTTTCCATGCTTTCTTTGGTCTTGTATGCAATTCCTGTTACAATATCAAGTGCGGCATCAATTTCAATCACTGAACCTCTCGCCACCTCATAAAATCTCTTTCTTTCAGTTTGTGATTTTCGCGAAGAACCTTCTGCTATATTTAAATGAACAGAAAGTGCAGTGCTGCGAATTTGTTGTGTTAACCCAAAT
>PSMD01000005.1:80812-86876 GCA_040289925.1 Chitinophagaceae bacterium
CTTCAAAGGGGAAATCTGCTGTTAGTTTGTAGCATTCATGTACAAGCTGAAAGGAAAATTGAAAAGCATCCAGTTTTTGATGGTTAAGCTGTAGAAACATATGGTGAATTTTAAATTTACCGGACAATCCCCATTTACCATTGACCATTTACTATTGATACAGTCCGTCACACATTCACCACCAGCACCGGGATTTTTACCTCATGCCTTACCGTATCAATCGTTTGTCCGTAAAACCAATCTTTAATTCCTGAGTGACCGTGTGCACCAATTACCAGCATGTCGGCTTCAGTTTCTTTAATGATTCTAACAATTTCTTTTGCTCTCCTGTCAAAACCCAAAATACCCTTTGTTTTATACCCCAGGTTTTGCAGCATGTTGGTATAGCTATCCAAATGCTCCTGGTCTTTTCTCGTTTCAAAATCATCAGTTTCTTTTGCAAGAATTTTTGCTGATGCAGTTTCTACAATATGTATTAAAATAAACGAAGTGTTTTTATTGGCCTGGCTAATAGCAAATGAAATCAGCTTTTCATCTTTTTCACTCAACTCTAACGCTACCGCAATTTTATTAAATGCAGGAACAGAAATTTCCGTGACACCCGGAGTTTTGTGCATGTACAAAGTTTTTTGCAAACGCTTCTTGCCCAGCAGAGGATAAAAAAATGCAGCCAGTAACAAGGCAATAAATAAAATTCCACCGAGAATAATCATGATCTTCCAGAAAATATTATCAGAGGTTTTGAAATATTCCACCGATTGTCCGAATACCATGCGCAGGTTCAAAAAAACCAGCAATACAGTAACAGCCCATGCAAAAACTTGTACTATAAGCTTTACGCGGAATGCACCCATTTTCTTTTTATCACTTACAAAATGAATCAGCGGAATAATAGCAAGGCCCAGTTGAAGACTTAAAATTACCTGGCTTAATATCAGCAGGCTGTCAATATTATTTTCACCGTTAATGATAATTACAATTACTGCCGGAATAATAGCAATCAGCCTGGTCATCAATCTGCGTATCCAGGGGTTTAAGCGTAATCGCAGGTAACCTTCCATTACAATTTGCCCGGCCAGCGTACCAGTAATGGTTGAGCTTTGCCCTGAAGCAATGAGTGCAATAGCAAATAATACTGGCGCCAGTTGAGTGCCAAGAAAATCGTTGAGTAATTCATGTGCCTGTTTTATTTCCGCCACATCTGTTCTGCCTGATTTAAAAAATACGGTTGCAGCTAAAACAAGAATGGCCGCATTGACAAAGAAAGCCAGGTTAAGCGCAACCGCACTGTCAATAAAGTTCAGCTTCAATGCTCTTTTAATGCTGCTGTTATCTCTTTTAAATTTTCGAGTTTGCACCAACGCAGAATGCAGGTACAGGTTGTGTGGCATTACCGTGGCGCCAATAATGCCAATAGCTATGTAAAGTGCTTGTTCGTTTGGTATTGATGGAACAAAACCGGTTACCACTTCACCCAGCTTTGGTTTGGCAAGAATGATCTCAGTTAAAAAACTAAAGCCAATAATAGCGGCAAGGCAAATAATGAATGCCTCCATTTTGCGTATACCAAACCGTTGCAGAAGAAGAAACAAAAATGTATCCAACACCGTAATCAGCACTGCATAAATAAGCGGAATGCCGGTGAGCAATTGAATACCGATTGCCATGCCTAACACTTCTGCAAGGTCGGTGGCCCCAATGGCAACTTCGGCAAGCAGGTAAAGAGCAAAATTGATGTAGCGGGGATAAGTTTCGCGGTTGGCCTGCGCCAAATCTCTTCCATATACAATACCCAGGCGTGCCGACAAACTTTGCAATAGTAAAGCCATCAGGTTGCTCATTAACAAAACCCAAATCAATGAATAGCCAAACTGGCTGCCACCTGCCAGGTCGGTAGCCCAGTTGCCAGGGTCCATATAACCAACACTCACCAGGTAGGCAGGACCAAAAAATGATAAAATTCGTTTCCAAACCGGCCGGCTGGCAACTGTTGTATCCACTGTTTGATGAACTTCACTCAGCGATGTATCCATATTTCCATTACGAACCATAGCCAACAAAAATGTTTTGTGCCAGTTGTTTACTAATTGTAAACGGGGCTTGTTGTTTTAATTTTATTTCCAGCGACCCATCATAGCTAAATTTTTTTTTAATTTCTAGGCGGGTGCCAATGCCAATGTGTTTATCCCGCAACAGGTCAAGCATTTCTGCAGATTGATTGATGACACGATTAACTATTGCCGGTTTGTTTACCGGCAAATCAGCCAGGCAAACCAGGTTATTGCTTTCCATTTTTCCCAGGCTGTTTGGTATCGGATCGCCATGCGGGTCAAACCGGGGAAAGCCCAGGTATACGTCAAGTTTATCAATTAGCTTTTTACTGCTTACATGCTCAAGGTCTTCGGCCACTTCATGCACTTCATCCCAACTAAATTTTAATTTCTCAGCTAAAAAATATTCCCATAGCCTGTGTCGGCGAATAATATCCAACGCTACTTTTCTTCCTTCATTGCTTAAGCGAAAGCCCTGGTAAGGCTGGTAATGCAGCAGCTTTTTATTCTTTAGCTTCTTCATCATATCCGTAACTGAAGCCGGCCGGGTTTTTAATTTATCAGCCAGGGCATTGGTAGTTACATTTTCGTGTTCCTGCTGCAGGTGAAAAATGGCCTTTATATAATTTTCTTCGCTGGTGGAATAATTTAGCATGTCTAAAATTAATTTTAGACAAAGCTAAAAAAAATTTTGATTTAACGAAATCACAAATTTTTTATGGCAAGATTGAATGAACTAATTTCGGCATGATTAAATCGTTTATATGCGGATAATATTGCTGGCACTGGCTGTTTTTTTACTGGCAGGTTGTGGAAATAAAAAGAAAGCTACTGTGTCGGGAGAAGAGCCGGTAACTGTAGAAGATTTTGTGGCTTCCTTTCCGGTGGTTCAATTACCTTACCAGTTGGCAGACGCCGATCTTACCAAACGAAAAAAAGATTCCGTTGTTATCACCTACAAAGTGTTTAGCCAGTTTATCCCTGATTCTGTCTTAAAAAAATTCTGGAGTAAAACTGCAAAGCCAAAAATTTATCCGTTGGCACGCATTCAGTCAAAAGAAGGAGACACCTACCTGTTAATTAAAGTGGTTACTACAAAAACAGAAGCATGGATGGTAGGTCTTGATAAGGAAAACAACTTCATTGCCATGATGCCTGTGCTGCAGCCGGATGCAAATGCGGCTACTCAGCAATCATTTGTGTTGGACAGAAGATTTACACTTTCAAAAGTAACGACCCGCAAAAATGCTGACGGTACTTTAAGTGAGGGCAAAGAAGTGTTTGTGTTGAATGCAGGCGCAAAAACATTCACCTTAATTATGACGGAAGCTTTGGATGAAAAAAATATCGAGTTGATTAATCCCATTGATAGTTTTCCAAGACAACACAAGCTTTCGGCAGATTATGTAAAGGATAAAAACAATCTTGTTTCCATCCGTGATCATAAAAGAACCGACAGGCTGTATTTCTTTGTGCACATCTCAAAAAATAACGGCGACTGTACCGGAGAACTAAAGGGTGAAGCAATGCTTACTTCTCCCAACACGGCTATTTATCGGCCGGGTGGCAATCCCTGCTCTTTGCAATTTCATTTTACATCATCATCGGTTACTATTACAGAACAAGGTTGTGGTTCGCACCGCGGAATTGATTGCCTGTTTAATGGCAGCTTTCCGAAGAAAAAACAAATCCGTTCAAAAAAATTACCCAAACTCAAATAAAAGGCAGCTTGAGCAATAATTTAGATCGGCAATCTTTCCACCAACTATTGCCGTTTGCACCAGATTCCATAATTCCGCTCTATATTGCAGCCCATTGTGTAAAAAACACACATCATGGATTTTAAAAATTATTGTGTTCCTTACCAGGTTGATGAACGTTATGCTAAAAAAGTGGCTTATTTCTCAATGGAATTTGCAACACATCAACCTTTGAAAATTTATAGTGGTGGCCTTGGATTTTTAGCCGGATCACATTTACGCAGTGCCTATGAGTTAAGGCAGAATTTAATTGGCATTGGTATTTTGTGGAAGTATGGTTATTATGACCAGGTACGTAACCAGGATCAAACGCTGCAGGTATCGTGGATGGAAAAGCAATACAGTTTTTTGGAAGATACCGGCATAAAATTCCAGATCACTGTTCATGAACATCCTGTTTGGGTAAGAGTGTTTTATCTCAATCCCACCACATTCAACACAGCACCGCTTTTTTTATTAACTACAGATATTCCCGAAAACGATTACGTTTCTCAAACTATTTCTCACCGCCTGTACGATGCAAACGTGGCAACCAAAGTGGCTCAATTTATTTTGCTGGGCGTTGGGGGTGCCAGGTTGCTGGATGAAATAGGTTTTAATCCGGATGTTTATCATTTGAACGAAGCACATGGAATTTCTTCGGCGTTCTATCTCTACAAAAAATTCAATCATAGAATTGAAGAAGTGAGGAAAAGGTTAGTGTTTACTACGCATACGCCAGAAGAAGCCGGTAACGAAAAACATGACATTCATCTTTGCCATAAAATGAGTTATTTCTGCGGCCTTTCCATTGATGAAGTGAAAGAGCTGACAGGAAATCCCGATGAACAGTTCAATCATTCATTGGCTGCATTGCGTTTTGCAAGACTGGCCAATGGTGTTTCGCAATTGCATGGCAAAGTTTCAAATGCTATGTGGCATAAATACAGCAATATTTGTCCTATCATTTCCATTACAAATGCACAGAACTGGAAATATTGGGCAGATAAGCAGATGTATTTTTTTATGGACGAAAAAGATGATTATTCTTTTGACGACCGGAAAAAATATTTAAAGAAAAGAGCATTTGAAATTGTAGCGGACCAAACCGGTAAGCTGTTTAATCCTGATGTGTTTACAATTGTTTGGGCACGAAGATTTGCAGGTTATAAAAGAGCTGACCTGCTTACAAGAGATGAAGAACGTTTTGATGCGTTAATGAACAACAAAGAATTTCCTGTTCAAATTATCTGGGCCGGCAAGCCTTACCCGGTTGATTATCCAGCCATCACTGAATTCAATAGTCTTGTGCATTTAAGCCGCAAGTATAAAAATGTAGCTGTGCTGATTGGGTACGAACTCGCTTTATCAAAACGGTTGAAGCAGGCAGCGGATTGCTGGCTGAACAATCCACGTGTGCCGAGAGAAGCTTCAGGAACTAGTGGCATGACTGCCGCTATGAACGGTGCTGTAAACTTTTCAACCAATGACGGCTGGATTCCTGAATTTATCAACCACGCCAATAATGGATTTGTAGTGCCAATGGCTGATTATACAAATATGACTGTGCATGAGCAGGACCAGTACGACCTGGATCATATTTATGAAATACTCACCAAACAAATACTTCCGCTGTACTACCGCAATTATGAAACATGGAGAAGAATTATGAAGAATGGAATGAGAGATGTACGGTTTCAGTTTGACAGCAACCGGATGGCCCATGAGTATTATGAGCTGTTGTATAAAGCAGGAGACAGATAAATAGAAAAAACTCTTTGCTGCCGGTAATTAAGAGGATTTTATTTTTTTCTTTTTGCTTTCGATGCGCAGCTTCTACATTTTCTTTCATCCTGAATTTTGTCATTTGCTGAAGTAAGCATATAGGCAATTTGCCAATGGGGAATTGTACGCCAGCCTTCGTGGTTTTGTATTCGCCAAGCCGATTTTGAAATGCTTTGATGACAAAAGGCCTGGGATAAAAACCGATGTGATTTTTGTAAGCAGCATACCAAACCAGAATTCCGTTCCATATAAAAGCCGGCATGTTGTAGCAGATTATTTCTTCGGCATCTGAAGAAATATGACTAACGATTGCTCTCAATTGCTGCAGGCTTTCCTGCTGTGGTTTGGGGAAAGCAAAATATAATTATTAACAGATTTGAATTTAGCAGAAGGGGGCAGCATATTTTTTAAAATTACTCAAACTCCTTTACAAGTTCTTCATGTGATCGTTCTACAGCAAAAAAACTTTCCAGTTTCCTGATCACACCT
>PSMD01000005.1:86886-98730 GCA_040289925.1 Chitinophagaceae bacterium
AGTGCATCGGGGCAGGAGGCTCCACTGGTTAAAAGAATTTTTACAGGAATTTTTTGAGGAATAAAGCTAGTTGTCAGCAATTCTTGTTTTGTGTGAAAGTTATAATGAAGAATTTCAGTTGCTGAAAAAATTTTTTCTTCATTATTAATAAAATAGGTGGGTAGCTTTTCTTCACACAATTCAACCAAATGAGAGGTGTTGGAAGAATTATATCCGCCTACCACAATAGCAATATCCGCATCTGTGTTCAGCATGCCGATAACTGCTGATTGATTCTCATTAGTGGCATAGCAAAGCGTATCTCTTGTGTCAGCAAAATGTTCATCCAGCAATTCTTCACCGAATTTTTGTATCATCGTTTGTTTTAGAAAATCAGCAATAGCCTGCGTATCGCTGGCCAGCATGGTGGTTTGATTGACCACGCCAATACGCAGCAAATCTTTTTGTACATCAAAACCTTTGGAATACTGGCCTTCAAATTCTTTATAAAACAATTCAGGCTGTTTGTTACCAAGAATAAATTCAGAAAGTTCAACAGCCTGCTGCATATCTTTTACAACAACCGAAGGGGCATTGGCTGCAGCATGTGAAAATGTAGCACGGGTTTCTTCATGCTTTGGTTTGCCATGAATGATGATGGTGTAATTATTTTCAGCAATGACCTGCGAACGGTTCCAGACTTTTTCAACAAACGGGCAGGTGGTATTGTATTTTTCAGTTTGAATGCCGATGTCTTTCAGTTTTTTTTCAATTTCCAGTGTGGTTCCAAAAGCTGGGATTAAAACAATATCATCTGCGTTTAACTCTTCAAAAGGAATAATGGTGTTGCCGTTTGTATCCTGTAAAAATTTTATTCCATGGCTTTGCAAATCGGCATTTACCTGTGGGTTGTGAATCATTTCGCTCAATAGAAAAATTCTTCTGCCCGGATTTTCTTCCACCGTTTTAAAAGCAATTTCAATAGCCTTTTCTACACCATAGCAAAAACCAAAATGGCGGGCCAGGTAAATTTTCAATGGGCCAAAATCAAGAAGAGTGGGAGAGAAGTCTTTTTTCATGCGGTCAGTTTCTTTCCGCTTTTTTTTAATGGCGGTAATTAACGGGCTGCGGTAGATAATAGGGACTTCAAACTGTTTCATTTCTGCAAAGATAGCAAGTCTAAAAAGCTATAAGGGTTAAAAATCATATCCGGTTATTTGAGAAATGGATTTTCCATTCTCTTTCATTTTTACTTATTTGAGCAACATGACATATTTGACCTGTATTCTTTACTTTCACCAAAATGATAACAGTTTTATGAGAATTTTTTTTGTTGCAATCCCCCTGTTTACTCTTGCTTGCTGTAATCTACATTCAAAAACAAAAACTGCAGAAACTACAACTATGGACACCATATTTAAACCAGTAGAGTGGAGCCATTCAACCAATATTTACGAAGTGAACCTTAGGCAATACACGCCGGAGGGAACCATTAATGCTTTTGCGAAACATCTTCCCCGTTTAAAAAATATGGGAGTAAAAACACTTTGGTTTATGCCCATTACACCCATTGCACAAAAAAATAAAAAAGGAAGTTTGGGCAGTTACTATGCCTGTGCTGATTATACTGCCGTAAACCCTGAATTTGGAACGCTGGAAGATTTTAAAAAACTGGTAAAGCAGACGCATGAAATGGGCTTTAAAGTAATTATTGACTGGGTTGCCAATCATACAGGCTGGGATCATGTATGGACAAAACAACACCCTGAATATTACAAACACGATTCGGCTACCAATGATTTTAAAATTGCATCAGGCATGGATGACATTATTGAACTAAACTATAAAAATCCGCAGCTGGTAAAAGCGATGATTGATGCGATGAAATTTTGGGTGAAAGAATGCGACATTGACGGTTTTCGGTGCGACCTGGCTTTTTGGGTTGAGTTGCCTTTTTGGAAAAAGGCAAGAAAAGAACTGGATGCGATCAAGCCTTTGTACTGGCTGGGGGAATTAGATCCGCTGGAGCATCCTGAATACATGGGAACATTTGATGCGGGTTATACATGGACATGGATGCACAAAGCAAAAGATTTTTACCAGCATCAACAATCTATTGCTTCGCTTGATACGGTTTTGCACAAATATGATTCGCTGGGAGATCAAACCATGCGGACATGGTTTACCAGCAATCATGATGAAAATAGCTGGAACGGTACTGAATATGAAAAATATGGCGAAATGGCTGAAGCCCTGGCCGTGTTTTCCTGCACATGGAATGGCATTCCGCTTATTTACAGCGGGCAGGAGCTTCCCAACAAAAAGCGATTGAAATTTTTTGAGAAAGATCCGATTGAATGGAAAGAGAAATTAGAACTGGAAGATTTTTACCAAAAGCTGCTTACGCTTCATTCAACCAACCCGGCACTGGCTGCTGGTGATGCCAGTATTTCCACATATCGCATCCACACGGCTGATGATAAGCATGTGTTTTGTTTTTTAAGAAAGAAAGGAGAGCACAAAGTGCTGGTCGTTCTCAATCTTTCAAAAAATAAATTGAAAGATTTGAAAATTGAAAATGATCTGGTGAAAGAAAATTTTACCGAGCTATTTACCGGCGCCGGCAAAAACTTTTCTGCAGATAACAAAATTTCTCTTGAGGCCTGGCAGTATTTGGTGTTTAGTAAATAAAAAAAGAAGACCTCGTTTCGGCGAGGTCTTCTTTTAATAAAAGTTTGTAATATTTATTTATTCAGGTTAAGCGGGTAGCTATATACGTCTGAGCCTGGATAAATTCCTTCCAGCTTTATAGTGCCTCTAACACTCAAAATAACTTTCCCTAATTCTTCTACACTTTTTACATCATAACCATTTACACTGGTAATGATAAATCCTTTTTCCATCCTGGTTTTGCTGATGGCTCCGCCATTTTCAATTGATTTTACCAGTACACCACCTTCCAGTCCATATTCTTCTGCTTTTTTACTATCGAGAGTTTCCAGTTTTGCACCTAGCGTTTCTTCCAAATTGCTTTTTACTACTTCATCATAATTGCCGGGGCTTTTTTTCAGCGTAGCAGAAGTTGTGTACTCAACGCCTTTTCTTTTATAGCTGATTTGAACTTTATCTCCGGGCTTGTAATTAGCAAGGGTGGAGCTCAGCACAAGCCCACTGGTTACTTCTGTACCATTGATTTTTGTAATGATGTCTCCTCTTTTAATTCCTGCAGCTTGTGCAGCACCATCTGGTGCAACGGCTGTAACATATACACCTTCATTTTCCTTCATGCCGAATTGCTTTAACTGCTCTTCAGAAAGTTCTTCGCTGGGGTAAGTCACTCCCAAATATCCTCTTTGTACATTGCCATACTGAATTAAATCATTCACCACTTTTTTTACCAGGTTAACGGGTATAGCGAATGAGTAACCGGCATAAGTTCCTGTTGGTGCAAGAATAGCGGAGTTAATACCAATCAATTGTCCACTTGTGTTCACCAGTGCACCACCGCTATTGCCCTGGTTTACGGCAGCATCAGTTTGAATGAATGACTCAACAGGTGATTGCCCCTGGCGGCTGTTAATGCCAATCGTCCTTCCCTTTGCACTAACAATACCTGCAGTAACAGTTGTTTCAAGTGTAAGAGGATAGCCAACAGCCAACACCCACTGGCCCAGTTGCACTTCGTCAGAATTTCCGTATAACATAAACGGCAATCCTTTTCCGTCAATTTTTAAAACGGCAAGATCATAGTTGGGATCGTTACCAATCAATTTGGCCTTGTACACTTTTTTGTTGTGAAGTGTAACTGTTATTTCAGAAGCAACACCATTTTGCCCGTCAGAAATAACGTGGTTGTTTGTAACAATGTAACCGTCTTCACTGATAATTACGCCACTGCCGCTGGCTCTTTGTTCAGGAATAATGGTAGGCCCAAAATCAAAAAACTGGTTGAACCAATCATCAATACTATTTCCACGGTTGCGTGGCAGATCATTATTTAATCTCTTGGCAGGAATTTTTGTTTTTATGTGCACGACTGTGGGCACGGCTGCGTTGGCAGCTTTGGTAAAATCAGCAGGCTCACCACCGGTTGATTTATCTCCAAAAAAACCGGCATAGTTAACAGGTACACCGTTAACCGACTGAACAAAACTGAGTTGCTTCTGTGTAAGCTGTGTATAGCCCCAAACGCTGGCAACTGCAGTTACTGCACTCACTGAAACGATGAGTAAGAGTTGTTTCCACTTCATGGCTTATGAATTAGAATTGTTTTAAAATTAAAATAACTGCGGCAAAGTTTATGCCTCTGGCCAAAGTTAGTAAACACGTCAGGCCTGTACATGCCAACCATTCAGTTTAACAGAATATTTACCAGAGCCTTCGTACTTCAAAGTTAAAAATTGGCAGTGGATTTTTGGGTGCCTGAAAACAAATGACATTAGAGTGATTTTAAAAAGGCCAGCGTATCAGTTTTATCCGCATAATCAGTTAAAGCCGGGCACTGGGCGTTGCCAAATTCTATAAACCCATCTCCTACAATTGCCTGGATGGATTCATTTTCTGCTAATTGCTGTTTTAAAGCGTTAACATCGGTGTAATATTCAAAATTCAATTGGCTGATGGGTGAGAAAACAGAAGGATCTTCAACCAGCAAAATGCTGCCATTAGTCATGTAAAACTTTTTATTTAAAATCAGCAGGGCCAGGTTGTAATCGTAATTGTTCTTATATTTATGATGGTCACTCAGAAAATGATATTTTTTGAACGCTGCCAGTAAGGGAACAAAATCATAATCATTTGGCACATACAGCTTCTTTACGTTGCGACACCCCAAACCAAAAAACTGGTAAACATCATCAGCCAGTTTTTCAAGATCATCATTGCTTTCTTTGCCGCTTAATACTGCAACAGATGTTTTGTTTTTGCGAATGATGTGGGGATACTTTCCAAAATAATGCTCAAAATAGCGGGAAGTATTGGTACTGCCGGTGGCTATATAAGCATCGCAGTTCTTCAGCATATCAGCAAATTGAATGGAGTGTTGTACATCGCTGTTCCATTCCTGCATTTTTTTAACCAGGTGCTTTATCAGTATATCATCTTTTGAAGAAAGTTTCACTACAGCTTTGTGCCCTGATAAAAAAACCGCCAGCAAGTCATGAAAGCCAACCATAGGAATGTTGCCTGCCATTACAATACCAACCACCCTGGCTGTATTGTTATCATCAAGCAGATATTGCCTGGCCCAACTCATCAATTTTTCTTTTTGCAGGTATTGCCCTGCAATGTTGTTTGCGGATATTTCAATAAACCCGGGAGTAAACCATGGATTGTGTATGCTGGCTTTTTGTTTAGCCTGTTGCCAGTGTGTATCTTTTGATTTTATGTAAAGGCCCAGCCTGCTTAACAGGTCAATTCTTTCAGCTAAAATCATTTGTATAAAAAATAAACCTCTTTATATTGCGGTTGAAAATCAAAATTCGTATAAAAACCAAAAACTAAACTTATGGCTATTAAGATTACGGAAGAATGTATCAACTGCGGAGCCTGTGAACCTGAATGTCCGAACAATGCCATTTATGAAGGGGGAGTAGAGTGGGCCATTGCAGATGGTACCTCCGTAAAAGGTCAGTTTACCCTTATGGATGGAACGGTGATTGACGCTGAACAAAAGAACCCGCCTATAGCTACAGATATTTATTACATCGTGCCTAATAAATGCACCGAGTGCCAGGGTTTTCATGAAGAGCCTCAGTGTGCCGCCGTATGCCCGGTAGATTGTTGTGTGCCAGATGAAATGTACAAGGAAACTGTAGAAGAATTGCTGGCAAAAAAAGAAAAATTGCACATTTAATTGTGGATAATTTTTAGTAACAATCGGCTTTCAAAAAGCTGATTTTTTCTATCTTCAAGGTATAAATGTGCAGTTGAAATACTGCTAAGGAGTGACGGGTGATATTTCCCGTTGTAAAGAGGTGAAGGGTTTTATCCTTCACCTTTCTTATTGGGATGTTTGTAACAGAATTTATTTCGGGTAAATCAATTTTTCCTCAATATTTGCCCTGTTAATTTTTAACCGGATGAAGAAAAACATTGCGTTAGTTACGGGTGGTTATTCTGGAGAGGCAGTTATTTCTTACAAAACAGCAATAACAATTGAAAATAATCTCGACCGCGAAAAATTCAACGTTTACAAAATTGATATCAGGCCCGGGGGCTGGTTCTATGAAGCAGAAGGTAGAACTTTCCCCGTTGATAAAAATGATTTCAGCATTTCCCTCAACAATCAAAAAATAAATTTTGATGCGGTTTTTATTGCTTTGCACGGCACACCCGGCGAAGATGGAAAGCTGCAGGGCTATTTTGATACGCTGAACATTCCTTACACAGGTTGCAATGCGGCTACGTCAGCTATTACTTTCAATAAACGTTATACAACTTCAGTGGCAGCTTTTTCAGGCATAGCAGTTGCCAAATCTGTTTTGCTGATTAAAAATAGCTTTGGCAGTGCAGAAGAAGTGATTGAAAAATTAAAGTTTCCCGTTTTTGTAAAACCAAACAATGGGGGCTCTAGCATAGGCATGTCAAAAGTAAAGCAGTCGTCAGATGAGTTGGGGGCAGCCATTGAAAAAGCATTTAAAGAAGATGACCAGGTGTTGATAGAAGAAATGATAGCTGGCAGAGAATTTACAATTGGGGTGTTTAAATCGCAGGGCAGAATTATTCCCTTGCCGATAACCGAGGTGATCAGTAAAAAAGATTTTTTTGATTACGAAGCAAAATATGAAGGTGCTTCAACAGAAGTAACACCGGCAAACGTTGAAGAAACAATTGCCAATAAAATACGGCAAGCCGCCACCAAAGCTTACCAGGTATTTAACTGCCACGGTGTGGTGAGAATAGATTTTATTTACAATGAACAGGAACAGCAACCGTATATGCTCGAGATAAATACCATACCCGGCCAAAGTGAAGCCAGCATTGTGCCGCAACAGGTAAAAGCCATGGGATGGAGTTTAAACGAGTTTTACACTAAATTGGTAGAAGAATGTTTTGTTAAGTGAATGGCCGTCATCATTCCCTTTTCAATTGGCATTGATAAGAAAAAAACAACCCAACTGAATGCGATTCTTTAGTTACATTACTCACCGGCCTTTATGGTTTAATATACTGGTAGCTATTTTGCTGGCCATTATTGTTTTCGTGGTTTTGGTTTTGTCGCTGCAGCTCTGCACTCACCATGGCCAGTCCAAAACAGTCCCGAATGTAATGGGTAAAACGTATGATGAGGCTGTAAGAATTCTTGATCAAGAAGGCTTCGAAGTGATTGTACAGGATTCTGTGATCTACATTGATACCCTAAAACCGCTTACGGTTATTAAACAAATTCCGGAAAGTGATGAAGTGGTGAAAGTAAACCGCACCGTCTATCTTACTTTAAACCGGGCTGTGCCACCACTAGTTGAAATGCCCAATCTTATTGGCTTTAGTTACCGCAATGCAGAAATGACATTGGAGAATATGGGATTGAAAGTAGGAGACACTATTTATAAATCTGACTTTGCAAAAAATTCTGTGCTTGATCAGCTTTATCAGGGACAACACATTAACCCCGGCAGCAAATTACGCATGGGTTCAAACGTTACGCTGGTGTTGGGTACCGGTGTGGGTGACATGAAATTTATTGTACCCTCACTGGTAGGAAGAACTTACGGAGAAGCAAAAACAGTTTTGGAAGCAAACGGCCTGAACATTATTGCCATTCCCGAAGGGCCGATTACCGATACAATGAATGCTTATGTGCACCGGCAGGATCCACAGCGTTACGATGATGAAGGCAGGCCGCAGTACATTCGTACCGGGCAAATTATTACTGTTTGGATCGGCACCGGTAAACGGGCTGCACCGGATACAACAGCTGTTCACCAATTACCACAATAATCTATGCAGAATATTTCTATTGATGAATTAAAGGAAAGAATGAATGCCGGCGTGAACATTCATTTAATTGATGTAAGAGAGCCGCATGAACATGCAGAGTTCAATATCGGTGGCAAATTGGTGCCGCTGGGTAAAATTCAATCTATGCAGATAGATGAGTTGGAAGATTTGAAAGAAGAAGAAGTGATCTGTTATTGCCGCAGTGGTAATCGCAGCTGGCAGGCTTGTCTTATTCTTGATATGCTGGGGTTTAAACACACAAAAAATTTAACCGGCGGTATGCTGGCTTGGCAGGAAAAATTCGGAAAGTGATTTTGTGAATCTTCTTTCTGCATACATCTTTTAAAAATAGCTTATGAAGAAGTTTTTGATGATGATTATAGCTGCGGCTTTAACGGCAACAACCATTGGCCAGGTGAATGGAGAAAAATTAAGCGGCAGCATCAGCAAAGGCCGGTTTGTTTTAAATGATGTAGTGGTAAGTAACGGTTGGGCAATTGCACCTCTGCAAAATTTATTAGGCAATACAGAAAGAATTAAAGATGGCGCCAACCGAACTCATAGTTACGATAAGCTGGGACTGGTACTTTATGAAAAAATAAAAAAATAATGGTCCTTCCGGTAGCCTTTCAGAATTCCAGGTGTTTTTTTCAACGCCGGAAAAAAATTCAATAACGCCTGAAGGAATTTTTACCGGCAGTTTTAAAGTTGAAAACGTAAAAATCTCCCCGGCCACTCCTATTGAAGAGCTCAGAAAAAAATTAAAGGATTACCAAGAAAGCGACAGCTATATTCAGCACAGCTATCGCTTTCATAACAATGGTATTTATATTTTCTTTCAGTTTAATGAAGATGAAAGCCAATTATAAAAAATCAGCATCGGTTCAGATCACTCTGATTAGAACCTCAGATTCACTGAAACCATAAAATTTCTTCCTGCCATCGGAAAATAATAGTTCTCCGTGGTCAACTGTCCGACATACACATAACTAAACGTGTAGCCGTTTGGCTCGTATTGTTCATTCAAAACATTATTCACCTGTGCTATCAGCAAAATATTTTTCATCCATTTGTAGTTGAACGAATAGCTCAGCCTTGCATCCTGCACATAAAAAGCATCCAGCTTCCTGCTTTCATTACTGGTATTGTCAAGATATTGCTTACCCACATATTTTGCAGGCAGGCTGATTTCAAAATTCTTCACCGGATAAAAATTAACTGTGCCTGCAGCCACTATTGAAGGGGAGTAAGAAATGTCGGTAAGTGAATAAAAATTTTCCTTTTGATTGCCGTTATCGTAGTCATCAATGTACTCAGTAAAATTCCTGATTTTATTTCTGCTCAAAGCTATGTTGCCTGAAACATTCAGCCAGTTCACGGGTGTAATCCCTCCCCATATTTCAATACCGGCACGATAGCTTTCCGGGATATTGGTTCTTGTGTATGCACCCACATCATTTATTTTACCAGTAAGCACTAACTGGTTGCGGTAATTCATGTAATAAAGCGTAGTACCCCAACTGTAATTTTTCTTTTTTTCTTCAACTCCAAATTCCCAGTCATGCAGTTCTTCCGGTTTAGGTTGTTGATGCAGGCCTGCTTCAAAGTCATCACGGTTCGGTTCCTTATGTGCAATGCTGTAAGAGGTATAATATCTCCAATCATTTTTGTGAAAGCTGAATCCGAATTTTGGATTAAAGAAATGATACTGGTTGTGTACAATCAGCTCAGGGTTATCACGAAAGCCATTAATGTTGTATCTCACATTTCTTGTTTGAACATCTGCATAGCCATCCAGGTTACCGGTAAATTTGTAAAGCAATTTCGTATACACATTCCAGTCTGTTTTTTTGGCGTCAAGGTCGTACCAGTCTTTCAGGCTGGTTAAACCGTTTGATGCCCATTTCAATTCGCCAAAATGATTACCCAGGTATTTTGTAATAGCGCCACCAATTGTTATTTCTGTTTTTCGGTGGCGGTATTGCAACGAAAAAATGTTTCCGAAGAAATCATTATCCAGCCACAACCGCCTGATGAAATCAGAATTATAAATTGTATCGCTTCCGGTTACCAGTGCAGGCAAACCATATTTTGCATAAGGTTCATCAGCTTTGTATTGCTGGTAATAGCCTTTGCCGGGGGTGTAAAAAAATGCTGTATTAAAATCAAGCAAAGAATGAAAGCGGTGAGTGTAAAAAAGCTGGTAATGATCCTGCCAGTAATTGTCGGTTTCATCATCATAAGGTTCTCCCGGTTTTTCCATGCCTGCATAATTAGTGGTACGCTTGCCGGCTTTTAAATCTGATTCTGAGATGCCATACCATGCCTGGTAAGTTTTTTCATAGCCTTTAAAAATATTCAGCCGCAATTCATCTTTTTTACCGGTGTAAGCAGGTGAAATATAAAACGACTGCAGTTTGGAAAATGCTCGGTCAATAAATCCATCGCTGCTGATTTGTGAGGCCCTTGCATCAATTGAAAAATGATTTGCCACTAAGCCGCTGCCAATTTTTACGGTATGCTTCCAGGTATTAAATGAGCCATAGCTGTTGTTTATTTCGGCGTAAGCAGTTTTGTTCAGATCGTTTGTACTAAAGTTGATGGTAGCACCAAAAGCACCGGCGCCGTTTGAAGAACTGCCTATGCCCCGCTGAATTTGAATACTGTTTACTGATGAAGCAAAATCAGGCAGGTCAACAAAAAAACTTCCCTGGCTTTCCGCATCATTATACGGTATGCCGTTTAATGTAATATTAATCCTTGTAGCATCGGTACCACGAATGCGAATGCCCGTGTAGCCAACCCCGTTGCCGGCATCAGAATTAATAACTACTGAAGGCGTTTGATTTAAAAGAAAAGGAAGATCCTGCCCCAGGTTGGCTTTTTCAATTTCTTTTTTAGAAAAATTGGTTTTTGTAACAGGGGCATTTTCCGAGGCCCGGATAGCCCTTACTTCTACAGGACTTAAAGAGTAAAAACTGTCTTTGATTTCTGTTTTTTGCTGGCACATAGCCGCAAAGGCGGCCCATGCAAAGCCGGTTGAAAGAATTAGCCTCTTCATTTTTTTTAAGTTTAAGGTTATGCACCCATGCCGGAAAAAGAACATCATTTACCAGCACCAGTGAGTTAAAAAATGAGAGGGAAATGCAAGTAGAAAAGGCGAGAATTGGCCACCTTCCCTGCGCAGGCATTACCCTGTTCAGGTTCTACGGGTATAATCTCAGATCCGGACCTTACGGCCGGAACACCCCGGGAACCGTCACAAAATTAAGGATGAATCGCTGTAACATTCAAAGCCTTTTTTGCGTACTACTATAAATTATAGCCAGATGAAAAAATTAATTGCTTTTACAAGTCTGCTGCTTTTGGCCGTTTACCTGTATGCACAGCCTAAAATTTACGATGCAAATGCAGAGGCGAGAGCTGTAAGCAGCTTTCACGCCATTCAGGTTTCTAATGCTTTTGATGTTTATCTTACCCAGGGGGATGAAGAAGCCGTAGCCATAAGTGCTGCAGAAGATAAATACAAGCAAAATATTATTACCGAAGTAAAGGATGGAGTGCTAAAAGTAAAATATGAGCACCAGGGTTTAAACCTTCGTGGAAATAAAAAGCTGAAAGTGTACATCTCCTTTAAACATATTGATGAAATTTCATTGAGCGGAGCCTGCGATTTATACCAGATGAGTTCAATTAAAGAAGATGATCTGAAAATAACTTTATCAGGTGCCAGCGACTGGAATGGCAACGATGACAAAGGGCTGGGAAAACTGGAAGTAAAAAATCTGAAAGTGAATTTGAGCGGAGCTTCGGATCTGAAAATTAGCGGCAATGCCCAAAATCTTGAGATGGAAGTTTCAGGAGCGAGTGATTTTAAAGCCTTTGGTTTTTCTGCAGATTATTGTAAAGCCGAAGCAAGTGGTA
>PSMD01000039.1:0-3964 GCA_040289925.1 Chitinophagaceae bacterium
GAAGGCAAAATATGTTTGTGCCTATGAGTGTGGTCTAAGAAAAAAAAGTAGTGCAGGTTGGGGAAAAATTTTCTTCCGAAAAAATTGTAATTTACAAGACGCTGCTATTGGCTAACTACAAAACCTTCATTATGCCAACGACTTTTTTAAAAAAAAACAGGGTTTGTTTTATCCCTGCTGGTCCTTGCTTTTTTAAGCAAAGCACAAAAACCTGCCTGCAGTTTATTAACCAGGGCAGAACTGGAAACTGCCTTAGCGGGTAAGGCTAGTGGCTTTCAATCTTCAGTTAATGATTTTTGCGACGGAAAGGTGGGTGAACAAAAAGTGATCATTCGGTATGGAGAAAGAAAACCTGAAACCGGAGTTACCAAAGAGCAAAAAGGCATTGAGATAGCAAAACAACAAGGCTGGCAAATAACGGTTAAAAAAAATGGCGACCTTACTGTTTCCACTGCTGTTCCGCCTGCTTCATCCGGCAAAACTGCCTGTAACACCACTGCCAGTATTTTTAGAAATGGTTGGGTAGTAGCAGTAGAAGTTGGTTCAAAGAATAAAGCCGCTATGCCATCAACAGAGAAAGTGGCCGATCTTGTGCGGAAAGCGTATGCCCGGTTCAAGTAATTTACGGTGCTTGTTGCATTAACGGCAGCATGAACGTTCAGCCGTTAAAATTTCATCCATTTTGCCATCAAATTGCTGCTGCCAAAAGTGATGAGCAAAATGCTGAGTGAACTGCTGGGCATTAAAATAGCTGCAATTAAAGGTGAAAGTGTGCCCTGCACGGCAAAGGACAAACCAATAAGATATAAACAATGGAAAGATGATTATACTTCAGAGATCTATTCAAAAAAACAAGTAGTGTATGCTGAAGGCAAGCGGCCGAGGTATTTGTATTATATCAACTCAGGTAAAGTAAAAGCATACAAAACCCATAAAAACGGTAAAGAATACATTACCGATTTATACAGCAATGGGGATTTCCTCGGGTATGCTGCATTAATTGAGGATCGCAATTATGATGATACGGCTGTTGCTCTTGAAGAATCAGGAGATCATTCAAATTCTGTGAGAAGATTTTCAGCAATTGATTTACGGGGATATTGTAGTGGCTACAAAATTCATTAGCATCATTACACAAAATGTAAAAAAGAAGAAAGATTGCTGAACCTTGCTTATAGTTCATTGCGCAAAAGAGTGGCTAAGGCATTGGTGGATATCAACGAAAAATTCAACACCAATGGCCAAAATAAACCCATCGAAATTTCAAGGGAAGATTTTGCACAGTATGTAGGCACAGCTACTGAATCACTCATTCGCACACTCAGCGATTTTTAAGGTGAGAAGCAAATTGAAATAAAGAATGGAAAGATCGTCATCACCAACCTTGACAAGTTGAAAAACCTATTGTATTAAGCTTCGTTCCTCTTTGTGTTTAGTTATTTTGATGTTTGAGAAAGTTCACGGCCATGATCGTTTGCTGCTTCAATGTCCATTGATCGGTCATGGTAGTTTCCAGCCAGGTTGTGCCTGATTTTCGATATACCTGCACTGACAATCCAAATTTATCATTGAAGAGATATTTTAGTTCTCCTACAGTCATCGAATCTTTTATAACAACCTGCCCACGTTTTTTAGCCCGGCAGTGCTTAATGAAAGGGTAGGAGGGAATTTCATCCGTTCCTGGTCGTTTTTCTTTATATAAAAATCAATTTTTAAAAAAAGGGTAAGCAAGATTAAAATCAGTTTGTATATCGGCAAGCGTTTTACCGGCTGAAAGGTTTAAACTCTGTCTTTATGCCTGGAGGTTATAATTTCTGTTTTGAGAATTTCTTTGGTAAAAAAAGTTGTTTGTTACTTAAAATTAATTTTCTTACCTGCCTAACCGAATGATTTAAACAGAGTGCTTAGCTGATATTGCTCATTTCAACTGCTGATAAAAGCAAAAGCCTTCCCTGACGGAAGGCTTGTTAATTACGGATAAAAAATTTTTTTCATCGCTTGGCAAATTTAGAAAGCAGGCGAAGAATTTCAAGGTAAAGCCATACTAGAGTTACCAGCAAACCAAAAGCACCATACCATTCCATGTATTTGGGTGCACCGTTCTGAATACCTTTTTCAATCATATCAAAATCAAGCAGCAGGTTAAGTGCAGCCAGGATAACCACAACAACTGAAAAGCCAATACCCAGTGGCGTAGCCGCATTTGTAAATGCAGCAACGGGGTAACCGGCAATTAAAAAACTAATCCATTGCACCAGGTAAAATAATGCAAGACTAACGGTAGCAATGATGATGATCATCCGGAATTTTTGTGTAACCCTGATAATGCGGTAGCGGTAAATCAGAAACATAACAAGCGTAACAATCAGCGTTAGCATAACTGCCTGCATTACCAAACCGGGATAGGATGTTTTAAATGAAAAATCATAAAACGCAGAAACAGCACCCACAAATAAACCTTCCAGCAAAGCGTACAGCGGAGCCAGGTAAGGAGACCATGATCTTTTGAATGCGATAATTAAACCTACAACCAAACCGCCAAATACACCTAGCAGTAACAAGGGCATGGGGTTGCTGTCAACCTGGTAAGTATAGTTCCATGAAAAAATGGTTGTCCCCATCATCATTAGCAACAGAAAACCGAGTTTATTCAAGGTGCCTTTTTCGGTCATCGTGTTGGTGGCAGTCATGCCAGAGAAAATTGTACCCTCAAATGCAGATTCCTTCATTGCAGGGTTACTTGATTTGAATAAGGCCATAGTGGTATTTTTTGATGAAGATACAAAGTAGAATGAAAAGTCGGGACTGGTTGCTGGTTATTAGGTACTTCTTTGCAGCTGCTAAAAATTATTTCTTGTCCGTTCACTTCTCAATATCGCCATCTTACAAAAGCTTCCATGGCGGCGTAGTGAGTTAAGCCGAGTTGCGCATATAAATTGGCAGTGTGTTCATTTCTTTCTTCTGCCCTTTGCCAAAATTCTCTTGAATCACTTCCCTGGAAAGGCACCATATCTTTTTGCGACTGATGAATGAAAATGCCATAACGTTTTTTTAATACCTGGTCGGGGCTCATCGGAATAGCCATTTCAATTTCTTCAATATTCCATTCCTGCCAGGCCCCTTTGTACAACCACAGCCAGCAATTGTTGATCCATTCTTCACTGTCTTCTTTAATTTTTTTTAATGCAGCAATTACAACGTCAAGGCAAAGCTTATGTGTGCCATGTGGGTCAGCCAAATCACCTGCTGCAAAAACCTGCTGAGGTTTTATCTTCCGAAGCAGGTCAACCGTAATTTTTAAATCCTTCTCACCCAATGGATTTTTTTCAATCGAGCCTGTTTCGTAAAAAGGCAAATTCAAAAAATGAATATTTTCTTCTTTAATGCCAACATAGCGGCAGGTAGCCCTTGCTTCGCATCTTCTTATTAAACCTTTTATTTGTCTTATTTCAGCCGTATCTCCCTGGTTCGATCTTTTTTGTGAAAGATATTTCCTTGCATCAGCCAAAATCTTTTTTGATTTACTGTTGTCAATACCGGCAATTTCTTCAAAGCCCACTGCAAAATCTAAAAATCGGGTAACAAATTCATCTGTTACTGCAATGTTGCCGCTGGTTTGGTACGCCACATGCACGTCATGGCCCTGGTCGTGCAACCGCTGAAATGTTCCGCCCATGCTGATGATATCATCATCCGGATGAGGAGAAAAGATCACAACTTTTTTCGGATAAGGCATCGAACGTTCCGGATGTTCAGGTATCACTGCATCAGGTTTGCCACCTGGCCATCCGGTTATTGTATCACGCAGCATGTAATATACCTGCAGGTTAATTTCATAAGCATCACCTTTTTCTACCAGCAAATCGCCAAGTCCATATTCGTTATAATCATGGTTGGTTAGAGAAAGAACAGGCTTGCCTGCTTTCAATGCCATGTTCACAACAGCTTTTTTTATCAGTTGGGG
>PSMD01000039.1:4065-11828 GCA_040289925.1 Chitinophagaceae bacterium
TGTTAGTGCAGCAGCCGCGGCATCATCTAAAATAAAAATGCAATCGTTATGTTGTTGCAGCAAACTTGCCGGCACCTGTTCCGTAACATTTCCTTCAGCTGCTTTTTGTACAACTGCTGCTTTTGCAGGGCCCCAGGCCAGCAAAATAATTTGTCTTGCTTTTAAAATAGTGCTAATGCCCATGGTGATGGCCATACGGGGCACTTCAGAAATATTGGCGAATTCGTATAAGTTGGCAAGCCTTGTTGAGTTTTCAAGCGTAACCAATCTTGTTTTTGAATAAATGCTGGAGCCGGGCTCATTAAACCCAATGTGCCCGTTATTACCAATGCCCAAAATTTGCAAATCAATGCCACCTGCTTCTTCTATTTGTTTTTCATATTCGTTGCAATGCTTTTTTACTTCATCTTTTGGCCACTCGCCGTCGGGTATGTGTATGTTTTTCGGATCAATATCAATATGACTGAACAATTGCCTTTGCATGTAATGATTGTAACTCTGCAACGCATCTTTATCAATCGGGTAGTATTCATCAAGGTTAAAAGTGATCACATTCTTAAAGCTCAGTCCTTCTTCTTTGTGCATTCTCACCAACTCTTCATACAAAGTTTTTGGGGTAGAGCCGGTGGCCAATCCCAACACAAACTTTTCATTCTGTTTTTGTTTCTGTTTTATGCAGGCAGCAATTTGCTGTGCCGCAAACCGAGAACCCTGATAGAGGTCAGTAAAAATTTTTACCGGGATCTTTTCAAAACTATCAATGAGAGTAATGGAATTTGTTGGTTTGGGCATTGAGGAGATTTACCAATAAAGATAAAAAAGGCAGAGAGAATGTTAAGGCCCAAACGACAAACGCAACTAATCAATGTTTGTTAGAAGAGTGGTTGCTACACTTTTGATTCATCAAAGCTCAGTTCAATGCTCTTTCTATTTGTTTTTACTTTTCTGTAGCTAACCCCGGCTGTATCCAACATTCGCTTGCTGGCAATAGAAACTTCAGTACCATCATATTTATCACTCAGGTAAATCACTTCTTTGATACCCGCCTGTATAATGGCCTTGCTGCATTCATTACAGGGGAACAATGCAGTGTAAATTCTGCAGCCATGCAAATCCATTCCAATGTTATTCAAAATGGCATTTAATTCTGCATGACACACGTAAGGATATTTTGTTTCCAGGAAATTTCCTGTTTTATCCCAGGGAAAATCTTCATCGCTGCAACCACTGGGCAAGCCATTATAACCAGCACCCACAATTTTGTTTTGTGCATTTACAATGCAAGCGCCTACCTGTGTGCCGGGATCTTTACTGCGTTGCCCGCTTAGTAAAGCAACGCCCATAAAATATTCATCCCAGGTAATATAGCCGGTTCTTTTGTTCATAACTACTGCAACGATTTTTTAGGGAGAAATTTAGGAGATTTATATTTTATTCAAATTTCTTTTTGAAAAAAACCGATGTAAATTAATTCTTCAACACTTCAATTATGGCATTTTGTATGCATGTAAAAACAGCCGAGATTGCTTTTTTAAAAAAATCAAAGAATGAAAAATCTACTCAAGTTTAGTTGCCTGCTGCTTGCCATTTCTTTTTTTAATAGCTGCGCCAGGAACCCCGTTACCGGGAAAAAGGAAGTTGTATTAATGTCAGAAGCCCAGGAGATTGCCATTGGCCGCGAAGCTGACCCTCAGATCATTTCGCAGTTCGGGTTATATGAGGATTCTTCTATTCAGCAATTCATTCGTGAAAAAGGACAACAAATGGCGGCCATCTCTCACCGGCCCAAACTGGAGTATCAATTCCGCGTATTGAATTCAGAGGTGGTAAACGCATTTGCTGTTCCGGGAGGATATGTTTATTTCACCCGCGGTATTATGGCCTATTTAAATAACGAAGCAGAATTTGCAGGCGTACTGGGCCATGAAATTGGTCATATTGCTCATCGCCACACTGTGGAGCAACAGCGAAATGCAATACTTGGCCAACTGGCTATTATTGCCGGTATCATTATTGACCCCGACCTGGCTGTGTTTGCCGAAACTGCATCAACGGGTTTGCAATTGCTGTTATTAAAGAACAGCCGCAATGCAGAAAGAGAGGCTGATGAACTGGGCGTGGAGTATTCTTCAAAAATTGGGTATGATGCTACACAGATGGCACATTTCTTTATAACCTTAGAGAGGCAATCGAAGGGAACAGAAGCAGCTGAACTGCCCGAGTTTTTATCAACACATCCCAACCCCGGAGATCGTAACGTTGCTGTTTCAAAACTGGCTGAAGAATGGAAAAAGAAATTAAATCTTACCAATCCTATTGTCAACCGTAATTCTTATTTGCAACGCATCAACGGGTTAATTTATGGTGAAGATCCGCGGGAAGGTTATCGGGAGAACAATGTCTTCTATCACCCGGTTCTCAAATTCCAGTTTCCAATTCCTGTAAACTGGAATTACCAGAATATACCGCAACGTGTGCAAATGGCGCCCAAAGATGGTAAGGCATTGTTGATGCTGATGCTGGCAAGAGGAAATTCTTTGCAGGCTGCGGCCGATAGTTTTTTGCGTGCAAACCAGTTGACTTATGTTGAAAGTTCAAACACAACCGTAAATGGCTTACAGGCTTTATATGTTTTGGCTGATCAGCAACCGCAGCAACAGGGGCAATCGCCGCTGCGCACCATGTCTTATTTCATTTTATACAACGGCACTATTTATCATTTGGTTGGAGTGTCGGCCCTTGCTAACTTCAATACGTATGTCAGCAGCTTTAATTACACCATGCAGGGTTTTCGTGCATTAACCGATCCGGCTAAGCTGAATAAAAAACCGGAGAGAATACGGATAAGAACTGTTGGCTCATCTATGTCGTTATCTCAGTTCCTCCGCCAGCAAAATGTTGCGGAAGCAAGAATGGAAGAACATGCTATTTTAAATAGCATGTTGCTGACAGATAATGTACCACAGGGAACGTTAATCAAAATAATTGCGGAATGAGGCGAGAAAGAGTGGGAATATTTTCTATATTCCAATGTCTTCATTCCATAATGCGGGATGGGTTTGGATGAAGTTTTGCATCATGTTAATGCATTCTTTATCGTTCAGCACAATTACTTCAACACCGTTTTGTCTTAGCAGGTTTTCGGCGCCGAGGAAAGTTTTATTTTCTCCAATTACCACTTTGGGGATGCCGTATAATAAAATTGCTCCTGTACACATAGGGCAGGGCAACAGGGTAGTGTAAAGAATACATTCTTTATAAACTGATGCAGATTGTCTTCCGGCATTTTCAAGTGCATCCATTTCTGCGTGCAGCAACATGCTGCCTGCTGCTCTCTTTTGTTATGCCCGCGGCCCATTATTTTATTTTGATGAACAATGACAGAGCCTATTGGAATACCGCCTTCATTTAACCCCACTCTTCTTCGGCAATGGCAGCTTGCATAAATTCATCTATGATAAATTTATTTGGTTGAAGCCAAGATTTCTTTGCTTAATTATGGTTTAGTATAATTTTCCTCTTGTGGAATATCCATCTATATCCTGACCCTAAAATAAAATTCATGGGTCCGTTTTTTTATTTGTCTGCAACAATCAGCCCTCAGCCAACCGCGATAATAATTTTGAAGCAAGAAATGATGAACGCAGAAGCGAAGACCACGTTGAATATCCTGCTGACCTTGTTTTTTGAAAATATGGCTGCACGGCATCCTCGTACTCTGGCGGATCTGTTGAGTATCTGTCGAAAGGTTACTTCACAATTTCAAGCAGTGGCGAATATGTTTATTATGGTTTTGAAAAACCCAGCGTTGGAAGTTTTACAGTTGACAAAAATGGGAATCTTTATTTCAAAGGCGGATATTTTGATGGTGGCCAGGCAGTGAAAATTGATCGTCCCAATAAATTCTTTTTAACCTCTCCTGCAAATCCGGATAATCGCTGGACCCGTGGCCTTGTGGATAAAGAATAATTCGACAAGATTAAGAAACATTCATGCCGATTCTTTTTGCTGTGGTTGGAAGGAAGAGGTGGATTAAGATATGCACCAATGGCCTTCACTGAACAGGGGGTTGCGATGTTATCAAGTGCCTTAAAGTCTCGTAAAGCCATTCAAGTGAATATTGCCATCATGCGGTCATTTGTTTTGATGAGAAAGATGCTGGAAGAAAACAAAGAACTCAAAAAGAAAATTGAGGAGTTGGAATCAAAGTATGATAAACAGTTTGCTGTTGTGTTTGAAGCTATCCGGCAATTAATTCACCATGAATCGAAACCGAGAAACCGGATTGGATATAAATTGAAAAATAATTAAACACCAGTTTCATAACCTGTCGGGCTGGTCGTAGTCGCAGACTACGGACAACAATTGTTTTTATTTTGGAACACTAAGAAGAACAGGGGATCTTCGCAATGACGGTATGCGAAATAAATAAGCCCCAACCCTTCGATAAGCTCAGGGTGAGGCTTTGAATATCAGATGCCTCATCAGGTCCGGCATGACAGTCTTCTTAGTACCTGTAATGTTGCGGCTTAAACGGACCATTCTTTGAAATACCCAAATACTCGGCCTGCTCTTCTGTTAATTCATCCAGCTCAACTCCAATTTTTGCGAGGTGCAATCTTGCAACTTTTTCATCGAGATGCTTGGGCAACACATAAACCTTGTTTTCATATTTGCTGTGGTTGGTCCACAGTTCAATTTGCGCCAGTACCTGGTTGGTGAAGGAGTTACTCATTACAAACGAAGGATGTCCTGTTGCGCAACCGAGATTTACGAGGCGGCCTTCAGCAAGTAAAATAATTTCTTTGCCATCAATGTTGTACAAATCAACCTGTGGCTTGATGGTGTCTTTTGTATCACCATAGTTATTATTCAACCAGGCTACGTCAATTTCAATATCAAAGTGGCCGATGTTGCAAACAATGGCTTTGTCCTTCATGAGACGGAAATGTTTTTCCGTGATCAGGTCGCGGCAACCACTGGCGGTAACAATGATGTCGGCCTCTTTAACCGCATCAATCATTTTCTTTACTTCATAACCATCCATTGCAGCCTGCAGTGCACAAATAGGATCGATCTCTGTAACAATCACACGGCAACCGGCACCACGCAATGAAGCAGCAGAACCCTTACCCACATCACCATAACCACCCACGACGGCCACTTTTCCCGCCATCATTACATCAGTGGCACGACGAATAGCATCTACCAAACTTTCTTTACAACCGTATTTATTATCAAATTTTGATTTGGTAACAGAATCGTTTACGTTAATAGCCGGAACGGGCAATGTGCCTTTTGTCATCCTTTCATACAGGCGATGAACACCTGTAGTGGTTTCTTCACTCAGGCCTTTTACATGCTTCACCAGCTCAGGGTATTTGTCAAATACCATGTTGGTTAAATCGCCGCCATCATCGAGTATCATGTTCAATGGACGATCAGCGCCACCGAAAAATAATGTTTGCTCAATGCACCAGTCGGCTTCTTCAAGGGTTTGTCCTTTCCAGGCAAACACGCCAATGCCAGCAGCTGCAATAGCGGCCGCAGCATGATCCTGCGTGGAGAAGATATTGCAAGAGCTCCATTTTACTTCGGCGCCGAGCTCCACTAAAGTTTCAATTAACACAGCGGTTTGAATAGTCATGTGCAGGCAACCGGCGATGCGGGCACCTTTTAAAGGTTTGTTGGCACCGTATTCTTTGCGGATTGCCATAAGACCGGGCATTTCGGCTTCGGCAAGGCGAATTTCTTTACGTCCCCACTCAGCTAAACTGATATCAGCTACTTTGTATGGAAGAGAAAAATCAATGGATTTTGATACTGTTGACATGAGATAAATTTTGAGCGGCGAAGGTAAGAAAAATGACTCACCCCCGGAACTCCGTGCCACCCCCTCTCTGCCCGGCAGAGAGGGGGATAGGAGGTGAGTCAAAAAAACTTTGATATTTTGTACAAACCAATGCCACTGCCGATCTACATTCAATTTGCCAGAGATTTGAGGAAAAATCAAACTCCTGAAGAAAAAATGCTTTGGAATGAACTTCGCAATCGAAAATTTCACGGGTTCAAATTTTTACGGCAGCATCCAATTATTATTTCAGCTTTTAATCACAAGAAGAAATTCATCATTGCAGATTTTTATTGTGACACAAAAAAATTAATTCTTGAAGTTGACGGAGATATTCACACTCACCTGCTGGACTATGATGAAGCCAGGGATATCCTGGTGAATGAAATGGGAATAAAGGTTTTGAGGATAAAGAATGAGGAGGTAAGAGAGGATTTGAAAACTGTGCTGGAAAAAATTTTTCAAATGCTTCAGTAACTCACCCCCGGCCTTCGGCCACCCCGTCTTTACTTTGTAGAGAGGGGGTGGGGGGGGGTGAGTCAAAAAAACAAACAGAGCTACAATGATTGTCGCAACAATAAAATATCCAATCAATAAATAGTTAATCCACGGAAAATATTGTGAGGCGCCGAACTAATCACCATATTTATAGATGATAGCAATGCCAATGGAATTCTTCAGTCCTTCCCAAAACAATGCGAAAGGATTAAGATCCATTAACTCGGTGTATGCATAAACGGTTAAAAAAACAAAAGCTCCATAGATGTAGATGAAACATGGATTAATATTATTGATGGCAGCGATGTTTCCAAAAAAATAGCTGATCATTAAAAGAGTGATGATGATTTGTACCCAGCTCCAGGCCTGCAGGATAGGAGAAACCTTTGTTTCATACTTCTCGAAATCATACACATCGCTGATCTTATACACCGGGAATTTTTCGGCAACATCTGCAGGACGGTAACCTGTTGGCTTAAACCAGAGTGTAAATTTTTCTTTCCAGCTTTTTGTTCGCCAGGCGTCTTTTAGTAAAAGCCAAACATGTTGAAAATTTATTTTGATGGGATTCCAGGTAGCAACGGGCCTTGTTATGCCATACACAGGTGGCACATTCGGCAATTCTGGTTGAAAAGTTCCGAACAGCTTATCCCAGAAAATAAAAATCTGCGAATAGTTTTTATCAATGTATTCCGGGTTGATGGCGTGATGCACACGATGATGAGACGGGGTGACGATAATCTCCCCAAAAATCCCATTTTATGAATATGCCTTGTATGATACCAGAACTGTGCAAACAAGTGCAGCGGTGCAACAATGGCAATCACATTTGCCGGCACACCCAGCAAAGCAGCAGGCAATAAAAAGACGATGAAGATTTTTACAATTCCTGAAATGCTTTGGCGCAAAGCACAGGCAAGATTGAATTCTTCACTGCTGTGATGAACAATGTGGCCATTCCAGAAAAAATTGACAACATGCTGAAGCCGGTGAACCCAGTAACCTGCAAAGTCAAGGGTAAAGAATGCGATGACATAAGTCAGCCAAACTTCTTTCACATGTACCAGGGCTAGATGTTGCACCAGCCAGCCGTAACTAATAATTGCAATGCTAAGGTTCAGCACATCTTTTACCACATTGGTGATGCCGCTGCTGAGACTGCTCACCCTATCCATGTTGCGCACAGTATCTTTTCCCTTTACCCAGCCGTAGAATTTTTCAAACAAAACAAGAAATAAAAAAGCCGGCATGGCAAACAGCAATATTTTTCCGTAGGCTTCCATAATGGCGCAGTGGCATGCAAAAGGAAAATTGAAGAAAGGAGAGGAGCTTGTGCATGAGTCTATCATCGGTTCCAAATTTACCGGTATGATTGAAGAGGAGTTATTGATTGATGGAAAGCAAGCCATTCGTC
>PSMD01000039.1:11920-23748 GCA_040289925.1 Chitinophagaceae bacterium
TGATGAATGATGAGTGATGAGTGATGAGTGATGAGTGATGAGTGATGAATAATGAGTGCTGTTTAAACTTCACTGATCACTGATTACTCATCACTCATTAAATTTAGCTGATTATGAGAGTTACTATTGTGGGAGGCGGCGTTATCGGTTTATGCTGTGCTCATTATTTAAATAAGCAAGGCTACAGTGTAACTGTTATTGACAAAGGTGATCTTACCGATGGCTGTTCATTCGGCAATATGGGTTTTATCTCACCAAGCTACTTTATCCCGCTAGCTTCACCGGGCATAGTTGCACAGGGGCTCAAATGGATGCTTAGTTCAACTTCTCCTTTTTATATCAAGCCAAGATTAAATGCTGATTTGCTGAAATGGGGATTGCAGTTTTGGAAAAGCAGTTCTTATAAAACCATGTCAGCAAATGTGCCGCACCTCAACAATCTTTTGCAATTAAGCAGGCAACTTATGAATGATTTGCAGAAAGAACTGAACGGATTATTCACCATGATTGAAAAGGGTTGCTGGATGCTTTATAAAAATCCAAAAACAGGCGAGCATGAAAAAGTTTTAGCTGAGCAGGCTGCTGAGTTGGGATTAAAAACAATTATCTGCACTGCACAACAAGTGCAGGGATACGAACCGGAAGTAGAAGTGAATGTTGCCGGTGGTGTGTTGTACCCCGACGATTGCCATATCAACACCCGGCAGTTCATGCAGGGTTTACATTCATCGCTTGAAAAAGATGGAGTGAAGTTTTACCTGCATACTGAAATAACGGGTTTTGAAAAAAATTCTGATAAGGTTACAGCTATCATCACAAACAAAGAAAAGTTACAGGCAGATGAAGTAGTGATTGCAAACGGATCATGGATGCCCCAGCTTTCAAAAAAATTAGGCATTTATTTGCTGATGCAGCCCGGCAAAGGTTACAGTGTTGATTATGATAACCTGCAACAAAATCTCCGGCATCCCGCTATTTTGGTTGACGACCGTGTGGCCTCCACGCCAATTGGCAAATGGCTGAGAATTGGTGGTACGATGGAACTGAGTGGCCACAGAGATAACATCCTTCCCAAAAGAGTGATGGCGATTTACAAGGCCTTCAAAAAATATTTTCCCTCAATGGAGCTTGCATCGCCTGATGCGGCAAAAGCATGGTATGGTTACAGGCCGGTTACTCCGGACGGACTTCCTTATATCGGCAAACATCGCAAGTGGGAAAATGTTTCCTTCGCAGGTGGCCATGCCATGCTTGGCGTTTCAGCAGCAGCAGCAACAGGACAACTGATCACTGAAATTATTTCTAACCGGCAAACAAGCATTGATGTTTCTGCTTTTGATGTGCAGCGTTTCTCCAACTAGCGAAAAAGAATTTGGCTTATGATTAATTTATCAGTACTTACTTTTATGTTGGCTTATGAATTTTATTTCTATACGATTGCCTTACCGGCAAACCGGGTATTTCTCAAAAACCGTTATTGATTACCTGGACCAGTTGAGTTCTCTGAAACCATTTTTCTCGTTGCCTCCATCTGCACAGGGCATTCAGCAAGCAATTGAGAACCGAAAAAAAACAAATACTAACCGCCAGCTGCTGGTTGAACAATTAAGGAAACAATATGCAGGCATCACCAGTTACCCGGCAGTTCAAAAAAATATTGAAGCACTGCTTTCATCAAATTGCTTCACCATTACTACCGCACATCAGCCTAATCTTTTTACCGGCCCTCTGTATTTTATTTATAAGATTGTTCATGCTATAAAACTGGCAGAACATTGCCGGCATCTTTTTCCTGAATATAATTTTTTGCCGGTATTTTTTATGGGTTCAGAAGATGCAGATTTCGACGAACTGGGGCATTTCTATCTGAATAAAGAAAAACACGAGTGGGCCACAAATCAAACAGGTGCCTTTGGAAGAATGAAAGTTGACAAGCAGTTGATGAAATTGATTGATGGCATCAGCGGGCAGTTGACTGTTCTTCCTTATGGAAATGAAATCCTGCAGTTAATCAGAGATTGCTATGTCGAAGGAGAAACAATTCAGCAGGCAACATTCAGATTAATCAATGCTTTATTTGGTGACTACGGACTGCTGGTGTTAATATCGGATAATGCAGAGTTGAAAAAGCAAATGGCTAAAATTTTTGAAGATGAATTATTGAATGAAAGAGCCGCCGGTATTGTTGAGGAGACGGTTAGAAAACTAAGCGATGCTGGTTATAAAACGCAGGTGAATCCAAGAGAAATAAATCTTTTCTATTTAAAAGATAATATCAGAGAAAGAATCATTCGAACCAAAACAGGATTTGCCACTCATGATTTGCTTTTCACGTTTAATGACTCTGAATTGTTGAAAGATTTGCAGGATCATCCAGAATATTTTAGTCCTAATGTTATTCTGCGTGGTCTTTACCAGGAAACAATTTTGCCCAACCTGGTTTTTATTGGGGGAGGAGGAGAGTTGGCTTATTGGATTCAGCTAAAAGAATTGTTTCAGCGTTATCAAACTCCTTTTCCTGTGCTGGTTTTACGAAATTCCTTTTTAATTATAGAAAGCAAATGGCAGGAAAAAATCACCCGGCTTGGATTTACTGCAGAAGATTTTTTTCAGACAGAAGAACAATTGATGAACTGGCTGGTTGCCCGCGAATCCAAAAATCAAATTCAGCTGAACGGATTTTTTTCAGAAGCTATTCAGTTCTATGAGCAGTTGAAAAAGCAGGCAGCTGCGGTGGATGTTACTCTGGCAAAACATGTGGAGGCTTTAAAAACGCAATCGCTGGCAAGGTTGCAGCAGTTGGAAAAGAAAATGCTTCGTGCAGAAAAAAGAAAATTTACCGACCAGCAAAGACAAATTCATACCATTAAAGAAAACCTGTTTCCCAAAAATGGTTTGCAGGAAAGGATCGAAAACTTCATGTACTATTACGCAAAATGGGGAAGAGAGTTTTTTAAGAAGCTATATGATCATTCGCCGGCTCTTGAGCAGGAGTTTGTGGTAGTTGCAGAGTTTTAAGCTATAAAGGGAAATCTTACTCAAACAATTTCTCGCTGGCTGAATGTCATTTACCATACAATTTTTGAAGTTCATCATCATCTTCTAACAACCAATCTTCCCCCAGGGATTTTTTTGAGGCCAAAGTGTAGGAATTAATTACTTCATTACTTTCTTTTACCTGCTTTACATACGGAAGCTTTTCAAACAGGTCTGTCAATTCCTTGATTTTTGACTCTTCAACAATTATCTGAAGTTTTTTCATTTTGCAAAACTACAAAAGGCAGTAGAGAGTGTCAATTTTACCCTGGTTCTGGCTAATCAAACTTATTCTCCCAGCCTTCTCTTTTCAGCTTCTCCACTTTTTCTATCACTTCGTTATTGAGGGAGTTTTTGTAATCAGAAACTTTTTTGGAAATGGCTTCATCAAAGCTGCCAATAATTTCGGCAGCAAGTATGCCTGCATTCTTAGCAGCATTTAAAGCAACAGTAGCCACAGGTACACCATTGGGCATTTGCAAAATCGAAAGAACAGAATCCCATCCATCAATGGAGTTGGATGATTTGATGGGAACACCAATAACAGGCAGTGAAGTGATGGATGCAACCATGCCCGGCAAATGAGCGGCGCCACCTGCTCCGGCAATGATTACTTTCAATCCTCTTTCTTTTGCTTTTTGTGCATACTCAACCATCCGCATAGGCGTGCGGTGGGCAGATACAACCGTTACTTCATGCGGAATTCCGAATTGTTTTAAAATATCTGCCGCAGCTTGCATTACGGCAAGATCACTGTCGCTGCCCATGATAATTCCAACTAAAGGATTCATTTATCGTTTATAGTTTTTGGTTTATCGTTAAGACCTGTCTTTAAATTTCAGTTCTTTGATTTTTGAACCGTTCAGATATTTTATAAAACCAGCTATCTTCTTTATTAACCTTTCAAATCTTCATAGTATTCTTCAAATCCCTCGTCAGTCAAATATTTATCATCCAAAGCTCTGTAAAATTGTGATTTCAGTTCACCACATTCTCCCTTGGGAATGCTTAATGAATTTTAAAATTCAAGCCGGCTATTTCTTTCAAATCCTTCTGCAATATTATCCATAACTGACCCAATTGCTGATTTCATTTGTTCAGCGAAGCGGTAGTCGTGGTTTTCTTTTAAGTCTTCAATTAAAGAGGAAGTTTTTTGATAAAGCTTGCGGGCAAGCTGCCAGATTTCAAGATCTTCAAACTTGATAACAGTAGGCATAAAAATGAATTTATACCAAGATAACCATAAACCATAGACGAAAAACTATAAACTATTTTATCAGTCTTCCGGCTAATCGCAGCAATTCTGTTTCGGAAAGTTTGGCATTGTACCTGGCTGCTATCAAACGGTTTTGTGCTTCGGCTAAGCTGTTTTGCGCCTGCTTCAATTGCAAAATAGTGGCAGCACCCAGGCGGTAAGTCTGAAGAACAATATCAAGATTTTCTTTAGCTAGTAAAATATTTTCTTCTTCTAATGCCAAAGCTTTTTTCTGTTGTTCATAAGCCTGAAAGGCATTAATAACTGTAACTGTTGTCAACGATTTCTGGCTTTCATAAAACAGTTGCTGGTACTGTACAGTCCATGCAGCCTGTTTTATCAATCGGCGGGTGTTAAAGTTGTTGAGTATGGGAATGCTAATGGTTGCGCCATAATTGAAACCATGGTTCTGGTTAAATAAAGTTGAAAAAGAATTTACAACAGTTTGGTTTTTGGTGCGGTTGAAATTGTAAGCAGAATTCAACGTCACAATCGGAAAACGTTCAGCCTTACGTTCTTTTAATGTCAACCTTGCAATATCAATTGATTTTTGAGACAACTGCAGTAACGGATTTTCTTTTTCTGCCCCTGTCAAAATTTCTCCAAGCGTTATAGAAGTATTTATGGGAATTTCTTCCTGCACATCATAGTTTGTAAACTGTGGTAGGCCCATCCGCTGGTTCAGTTGCTCTTTCAATTGCTCTATCAATGCCAGTTGCTGTAACTCTGCGGCCTTCTGTGCATTCAGATCAATTTTGCTTTGTAACAGATCTGGTTTAATGCCTACGCCAATATCCAACCGGTATTGTGCAAGAGTAACCCGAACGCTATCAATTGACATTTGCTCACGTATAGCCTGCAGTTGTTGCTTTTGCCGAACAATGTTGTAATAATTGTTAATAACATCAGCAATTGTATTGATTACCTGGTTTTTGATTTCCAGTTCACCAAGTTTCAATAACTCTTCCAACTTTTCCCTGGTAACAAACATTTTCAGTCCGTCAAAAACACTCCAGCTTAATGCAAGTTGCGAGGTTATGTTGTTTGATTTAATACCATTCCGGTTACGCTTGGTACCATCAGCAAGTGTTTGCTTTGTGTTGTTGTTACTCCAAACCGTTCCGGCGTTTGCATTTAACCGTGGTAAAAAAGCCGCATTGCGATAGCTATAATCTATAGCCGCAATTGTAGAATCATTTTTTGCCAGCAAAATATCATAGTTTTTTGCAAGAGCATTCGCAATGGCTTCTTCAACAGTCAGTAATCGTTGTTGTGCAATAGCAGTAACCTGAAAGGTTGTTAACAATAAAACAATAGCAGTTGTATGAATTATTTGTTTTGTCTTATAAAATAAATCCGGCGTCATTCCTGTACGGTTTCTAATTGTTTTGTTTTTGTTTCTACTCCAAATTCTTCTTCAAAATTTACCTGCCTTTTTTTAGAGGAAAGATATGAGTACAGTGCAGGTACAACAAATAAAGTCAACACCAAAGCGAATAGCATTCCGCCAACAACAACAATTCCCAGCGGTATGCGGCTTTTTCCGGCGGAACCAATGGCCATTGCAATAGGCAAAGCTCCGAGAGTGGTGGCTAAAGTTGTCATTAGGATGGGACGCATACGTGCTGCTGCAGCATCTATGATTGCTTTCAATTTCTCTTCTCCGCGTCGCCGCTTTTGATTAGCAAATTCAACAATCAAAATCCCATTTTTAGTTACAAGACCAATGAGCATTATAATTCCGATCTGGGAAAAAATGTTCAGTGTTTGACCAAATGCACGCAAGCTCAGCACAGCACCTGCCAAAGCCAGTGGTACAGTGATCATGATGATGAAAGGATCAATAAAGCTTTCAAACTGCGCAGCCAGCACCAGGTAAATTAAACCGAGTGCCAGCAAAAAAGCCAAAGCCGTGTTGGAAGAGCTTTCCTTAAAATCTCTTGAGGCACCGCTGAGGGAAGTAACAAAGGTTTCATCCAAAACTTTGCTGGCAATTCTTTGCATTTCAGCAATACCATCGCCAATGGTTTTGCCAGGCACAAGTCCGGCAGAAATAGTAGCACTTTTAAAACGGTTAAAATGATAAATCGTAGGCGGGTTTGCCGTTTCAACCATATTTACCAAATTATCCAGTTGAATTAATTCGCCTTTATTATTTCTTACGTATAGAGATTTTAAATCCCGCGGCTCATCTCTTTCACTACGGTTTACCTGGGCAATTACCTGGTATTGCTTTCCATTCATAATAAAATAACCAAATCTTCTTCCACTCAATGCCATTTGCAACGTGTTGTTTACATCTAACACTGAAACTCCAAGCTGGTTCGCTTTTAACCGGTTGATCGTTATTTGTAATTCAGGTTGATTGAATTTGAGATTTACATCTGAGGCCATAAAGACCGGGCTCTTTCTCACTTCATCTAAAAACTGCGGCACTTTTTCTTTCAGCTTATCAAAATTCAGGTTCTGCAAAACAAACTGAACAGGGAAAGAACCTCTGCCACCTAAACCCACAGAAATTGTTTGTTCCTGCACGGCAAATACACGAACGTTATTGTATCGCCTGAACATTCTTGTCATTTGCTGCGCAATCTCATCCTGCGAACGATTCCTTTTACTGGCATCCACCAATCCCATGCTGACAAAAGCTGCATTGCTACCACCACCGCCAAAGCCGGGGGCAAAGGTGAGCACCACATTTCTTTCAGGAATCGAGTCGAGCAACTGCTGTGTAATTTGGTAGGCTACTCTGTCGATATAATCAAAGTCGGCACCTTCAGGCCCGGTTATTTGGGTACGCACCCGGTTCCTGTCTTCAAGTGGTGCCAGTTCAGAAGACAAACCTTTTCCAATGAAATAAATAATACCGGCACAAACAACAACAATCACAAATGCCAGCCATCTCTGCCTCATAAAACCCTGCAAACCCCGGCGGTAACCATTTTCAAGCGCAGCAAAGAATGGCTCTGTTTTTCTGTAAAACCAGGAATGCTTCGTTGGATTTTTTTTGGTGAGATAAATATTTAAAACAGGTGTAAGCGTTAACGAAACAAATGCAGAAATCAAAATGGCACCGGCCAATACAATTCCAAATTCACGGAACAGGCGGCCTACGAAGCCCTGTAAAAAAATGATCGGCAGAAATACAATGGCAAGAGTGAGTGATGTGGCAATAACTGCAAAATAAATTTCCTTTGAACCTTCCAGTGCAGCTTTTCGTTTGTTCATTCCCATCTCCACTTTTTTGAAGATGTTTTCTGTTACCACAATTCCATCATCCACCACTAAACCGGTTGCTAATACAATAGCCAGCAGCGTTAAAATGTTTATTGAGAAACCGGCAATGTACATGATGAAGAATGCACCAATGAGTGAAACAGGAATATCAATTAGCGGTCGCAGTGCAATGGTCCATTCTCTGAAAAATAAAAAAATGATAAGTACTACCAGGCCAATAGCTATGGCAAGTGTTTCTTTAACCTCACTCACTGCCTTGCGAACAAACTGCGTTCTGTCGTAACCAACTTCTAAAATTATATCCGAAGGCATGTCCTTTTTTATCAGCTCAAGCCTGCGGTAAACTTCATCTGCAATTTCAATTTGATTGCTGCCGGGTTGGGCAACTACGGCAATATTTACACTAGGCAAATTGTTCTTCCGGCTGGACTGTTCTTCATTGTCTGGTCCCAATTCTGCGGAGGCTACATCTTTCAACCGCACAACTCCATCCTCATTTTCGCGAACGATCAGGTTGTTGAAATCTTCTTCCGTTGTCAGCTTGCCATAAGTTTTTACAATCAGTTGAGTTTCGTTACCCCTGATTTTTCCAACGGGCAATTCAATATTCTCCCTATTTAAAGCCTGTTGTATATCGCCAATAGTTAGCTTATAACCTGCAAGCTTTGAAGGATCAATCCAGATACGCATGGCGTATCTTTTTCCAAACACATTTACACCACTTACGCCGGGAATTGTCTGCAATCTTTCCTGCACCACGTTTTCAGCATAGTCGGTCAACTCCATCAATCCTTTATGCTGACTTTGAATTTGCATAAACAGTATCGGGTCTGAATCAGCATCAGCTTTTGAAACGATCGGCGGCGCATCAATGTCCTGTGGCAAACCACCTACAGCCTGCGAAACTTTATCACGAACATCATTAGCAGCTTGCTCAAGATCTACATTTAATTCAAACTCCACCGTAATTGCACTTACACCCTGCTGGCTGCTTGATGTAATATTTTTTACACCCTGCACACCGTTGATGGCTTTTTCAAGCGGTTCGGTTATTTGCTGCTCAATAATGTCGGCATTTGCACCAACATAAGATGTGCGAACGTTTATTACTGCCGGATCAATGGCCGGGTATTCACGAACGCCGAGGAATGTATAGCCGATAGAACCGAAAATGATGATGACAATCGAGCAAACGATTGCAAGAACAGGCCTTCTTAAACTGAGTTCGGATAAGCTCATGTATCACGCCGCAACTGCGGAAAGTTTTTGTTTACAAATTATTCATGTGCTTCAATACTCAGGGTTTTGTTTTTGCCAGTTTCACATCAGCCCCCGGCTTTAGAAATAACAAACCTGAAGTGATGAGAGTGTCGCCGGGAAATAAACCTGTGAGCACCTGCACACTGGCTGAATCTCTTACGCCGGTTGTAATTTCCATAGGTATAGCTTTGTTGCTTTTAAAAACATACACCTGCTTTTTTCTTCCCTGTGGTATTACTGCCAGGCTGGGAATTAAAATGGCGTTTGGAATATTACCCAAAATCAATTGTACAGTAGCAAATGCGCCGGGAATTAATGCAGGATCATTATTTCTTACGACTGCTCTTACATTCAGGGTTCGTGTTTCTTCGCCGATGGTGGTTTCAGTTGCAATCACCGTTGCCAGAAATGTTTTTTCTGATCCGTTTACTTTAAAAGAAACTGATTGCCCCACTTTCATTTGTGGGCCATATTTTTCCGGAACGCTGAATTGCAATTTCAACTGGCTTACCTGGCTGATGGTAGTTAACACGGTTGAAGGAGTAACGGAAGCACCTGGGCTCACCATTTTTAAACCGAGCTTGCCACTGAAAGGAGCCCGGATTTCTGTTTTGGTGATATTGGCTCTTACAATTTCCATATCAGCGTTAATATTATTTACGTTTAAAAGACTGGCATCATAATCAGCTTTGCTGATGCCTTGTATTTTTAATAATTGTGCAGAACGTTCTTCGTTAGTTTTAGCAATGTCAAGCTGCACTTTTAATTTTCTTAATTGCGCCTGCAGGTCGCCATCGTAAATTTTTGCAAGAAGGGCTCCTTTACCAACAAATTTTCCCTCTGCAATATTTAATTGTACAAGCCTGCCGGAAATTTCAGGATGAATTTCTGTTGTTTCGTTCGCCAGCAAACTTCCGGATACTTCAATTTGTTCATTAATAGCGGTAGGCTTTACCACGTACACATCAACCGCCATGGGTGGCTGGTTGACCGTTGCAGTTTGTTGAGCAGTGGTTTGCTTTTTTGATTTTCCGCAAGCCAGCAACAGTAACAATAAAGGCAGTAAAGAGATGGATGGTTTGAAAATAATTGTTCTCATGTATTGAAACCCCGTTTCCGGTTTTTTTTAGACGCCAAAGAAAACTCATTCTTTTGGCAGTGAAAATGAGATTTATGAACGGCTTTTGTTTTCAATAAGCGGAAGCAGTCAACTCTTCGCTATTAAACATCTTTTTACTTTGTTTGATTTATGCAACAGGTCCTGTTTTTCTTTACTGAGAATAGTTACATGACCCATTTTTCTTCCGGGCCTTGTTTCTTTTTTCCCATATAAATGAACAAAGGCGTTGTTTATCTTCAGCACTTCTTCTAACCCGTCATAGGTTACGGGACCGCTGTAACCATCGGCGCCAACAATATTCACCATGATTGATGGAAGAATATAATCAGTATTACCAAGTGGGTAGTTCAACATAATGCGCCACAGCATATCAAACTGAGAACTGTAATGTGCTTCAATGGTATGATGACCGCTGTTATGTACCCGTGGTGCTGTTTCATTAACGTACACTTCGCCGTTTTGTTCAACAAACATTTCTACAGCAAAAATTCCGGCTGATTTGAAATTGCGAACGACAGAAAGAGCAATGGCTTCAACTTTCCATAATGTTTTTTCATCAAGTTCGGCCGGGCAAAGCTGGTAATCCAAAAGATTCAGTACCGGGTCAAACAACATTTCCACCGGTGGGTATAAAGCCGTTTCACCTTTTTCATTAATAGCAACCACCTGCGAAATTTCTTTATGAATTTTCACCATTCTTTCCAGCACAGCGGGTTTATCAAAACCTTTTCCTAGTTCATCAAAAGAGCGGATGATCTGCACACCGCGACCGTCGTAACCGCCTTCGCCAAGCTTGTGCACCGCCGGTAAAAAATTTTTGTGGCTGGTCAGTTCAGAAACAGTTTGTGTAATTACAAATTCAGCCGTGGGAATTTCGTTTTGCTGGTAATATTGTTTTTGCAGGATTTTGTTGCGAATGATTTTTAAAACCGAAGGCTTTGGAAAAACTTTTACGCCTTCGCTTTCTAGTTTTTCAAGGGCTTCAACATTTACATTTTCAATTTCAATGGTAATAGCATGAAGATTCTTTCCAAAATGATACACATCATCAAAATGCCTGATGTTGCCTTTTGTAAAATGATGACAAAGATGAGCGGCGGGGCACTCGGCATCGTTTTCCATTACATAGGTTTCCACAGGATAGTTAGCAGCGGCTTGCAGTAACATTCTCCCTAATTGTCCCCCGCCAAGGATGCCGATTTTTTGCATGCGGCAAAGATATTTGGAATTGGGAATTGCGTTTGAAATTTGGAAGAAAAGGATCCGGAATAAATAACTCTATTCTTAAACCAGAAATTAATCAATTATTACCGGCTCAATTCCGAATTCCTTTTTAACTTTACTTCGCTATGCGTCCGGATTATCCTCATAAACTTTTCTTTGATCAGCGCAGCAATTACTTTTTGCTGATGGAGACGCTTGCAATGGATAAGCCTGTATAATCTTTCACAACAGCTTTCTTTCTCTTCTGTAATATTTTTTTGTTTCCCGAAATAAAATCTAACCAACCATGTCAACTATAACGGCAACACAATCGAAACCATCTAACCAAACTGATTTTTTACCACTGCTGGGCACCGACCATGTTGAATTTTATGTGGGCAATGCCAAGCAGGCTGCGCATTATTATATGAGTGCTTTTGGTTTCCAGGCACTGGCTTATGCAGGGCCTGAAACCGGTGTAAAAGACAGAGCTAGTTATGCTGTTCGTCAAAACAAGCTCACTTTTGTTTTTACCACTGCACTTCGCACGGATAACGCCATTTCAGACCATGTTTACAAGCATGGAGATGGTGTAAAAGCCCTTGCACTTTTGGTGGATGATGCTACCAGGGCCTGGGAAGAAACCACCAAACGCGGTGCTAAGCCTTACTTGCAACCTGAACGAAGAAGAGATGACAGCGGCGAAGTGGTTGTAAG
>PSMD01000108.1:0-902 GCA_040289925.1 Chitinophagaceae bacterium
TTGATCGAAGGCATGGAAAGGTGGTGTCAACCGTTGCAAAAACCGTGCGTATATCTGCACTTGTGGCTCTTTAGGCCGTGCTCAAGACCTGTTTTCTGACGGTGGCCGAGGCCAGAACGATCAGAACGGAGCCAGGTTGAGCCGTGCGCAGATGGACGCACTGCGTCCATCCCTGATACGCGAGGTTTCTCTTCCCCGAAGGGACCGGAGAGACTCCGGGCGTCGGCAACCGTAGCGACGCACCCTGCGGTGTATAGCGGCAGGGCTGAACTGATGGCGACGCCATCGAAAAGGCACCGTACTGTTTGGTCGCCTGGTCGTGACGCAAACAGGCCACGCCCAGGCGGGCGATATTGAGGGCAGCGGCATAGTCGCGTGCGCCATTGCAGGCACAGGTGGGGTTGTCGCAGATCAACCACTTCCCCCAGTCGACAGCATCGGCAAGGGTCTGGGTTGTGCGGTCCGACGAGCGATAGGTATGCGCATACCGATGACAGCGCGGGCACATGTGCGACGTGTTACGGGGCTGCTCGAAGCGACAGCGGATGCCCCAGCGATGGGCTTTGTCCTGGAGCAGCCGACCAATCTCGCTGCGGATAGTACTGTTGTTGCGCCAGCGCAACCAGCGGCCCTTGGCATCACGGCCACGTCCGGTCGTGCGCAAACTGGACAAGCTCTCCCCACAGATGAGGGTGCAGCCGTGGAGCTGCGCCAGGAAGACGAGCACGTTGGCGGCGAGGTGCGCTAGGTCCCGATGGCGCCGCTCGTACTTGCGCCAACACCGCGCGATCTCCACGGCATAGCCGTCGCGCTTCGTCGCCCAACGGGACTGATGAGCATGCTCCGGCTGTGCTGCCAGGCGCGCTTCGGCGGCGGCTCGCCGCTTCTTGATCTGATCGATC
>PSMD01000108.1:912-2589 GCA_040289925.1 Chitinophagaceae bacterium
GCTGACGCAAGCGCGCTTGCGTCCCATCGAAGCCGCCGGTGTTCAAGAAGAACGGACGGCCCGTTTGTTCGCCCTGGGTGGTGACGACTGCCGTGGTCACGAGCGAGCGCACGCCCCAATCCCACCCCAACACCCGATCGACCTGCTCCCAGGTCGGTTCGGGCGTCGTTGGCACCTCCACGATGAGGTCGAGGACGGCATAGCGGTCTTGTCCAGGATCAGCCACCTCCCGCAGCGTCGGGGCCATTGGTGTACCACTGCGCAGGAGATCCACTAGGGGGTCAGGAAGAGGAAGCGCGATGTCAGCATCCGGCCAGTGCCAGGTGCCCGTGGCATCGGGGCCACGCATGCGATACGCAGCGGTTTTGGTAGCGAGGTCGATGGTGATGCGGTAGGTTTGTCCGGCCTTCATCCCATCGTCGCCCGCATAGGTCAACTGGCCGGTTTTGAGCACGGGAATCGGCTGAAGTTCCTCATAGGTGGCTGGAAAACGCCCCGTGCGCAGGAAGAGGTTACAACACTGCTCAGCGACGTTGAGCATCTCCATCGCCGTTGCATCGGACGTTTGGGCGAGTGTGCGCATCTGAGTCATCAGCGCCTTGCGATCCTTGCGCGCCGGGATCTTGCCCGAGGCGGGCTGGATCAGGTTAGCACTGAGCAGAGGCTGGATGAGCAGAAAGAGCCGTTGGCGTTCGGCTTGGGCACGCAGGATGCGGCCAGCGGTCTCCGCTTCGCAGCGCCACTGGCGGTTGCCATGAGGATCCGGCGAGTCGATGAGGTCGGTAACATGCTTCCAGGCTTGCGGGGAGGGTCGTTCCGCGAACTCGTCCAAGCGCGGCCACAGCAGGGTGAGCGTCTGGTTGACCACCGCACGGCTGACGTCGAGCAACCGCAGCGCATCCGCTTGTGCGTCGTCGGGCAATCGTATACTGTACGTCAACACCTGCTTGTTCGCCATCGCTTACTCCTGCGCGTTCAAGACCTGTTGGGCGCACCGGACTAAGGCTTGCTGCTTGTCACTGCGCATCCCATACAAACGCCCTGAAAACGAGGTGAGGATGGCAAGGAGATCATCCACTACTTCGCGCTCAGGAGTCCGCTCTTCTTCCTCAGATAGGACTGTGATGTGGGCACCATAGCCCGCAAACCACGTCTGCAAATACGCAAAACCAAAGCGTGTCAAGCGATCAGCATAGGTGACGGCCACTTCACGAACTTGCTGATCTTGCACCTGACGAATCAGCTTGCGTAGGCCCGCCCGTTCGGTATGGAGACCGCTGCCAATATCACGATAGACCATCTGAGGTGCCTGTGGTCGTTCCTGATCTGCCCATTGTTGCAATCGCTCGACTTGCTGCGTCAGATCGTGGCGTTGGCCTGTCCCTGACACACGCGCATAGAGCACCACGGTTCCGGTGGTCTGTTCTCCCAGCAAGCGCTCGATCTCGGTGAGGGGGATACGAACTTCCTTGCCCATGCGAATGCCCACGAGTTTCCCTTCCCCCATCCAACGACGGAGGGTTTGTGGATGATATCCCAATTTTTTGGCGGCAGCACCAATGCGCAACATCGCTTGATCGGGTGGTTTCATAGTCACAAGTATACATATGCGCAGCAATTTTGTCAACTGTTTTTACCCCTGAAAAGAAGAAGTGGGATCCATCTTGCACCCCTCTC
>PSMD01000109.1:0-284 GCA_040289925.1 Chitinophagaceae bacterium
GCTTTAATTTGATTACGTGTCACTTTCATTAGTTTTTCTGGTGATTAATTTGTTTTTCTTGGCATTATAAGCCATTTCAAATGCCTGATGACTTATTTCAAGATAATTTGCATCATTAGTCATTAAATCTGTATGAACGCTTTCAATATCTTTAAGTTTCCCACCTCTGATGGAATTAAATTTTACTTTACCTTCCTCATCTAAAATACTCATTGCCACGGTTACTGTGTAACCCTTTAATTTTTTAGAGTCAGATTCAATCAATTTTGATAGTTTTTGGGCAG
>PSMD01000109.1:294-683 GCA_040289925.1 Chitinophagaceae bacterium
CTAATTTGTTTTACAAGCTCGTTTGCTTTAATTTGATTAGCTGTCATTTTGATTAATTTTTCTGTTTAAAAAATGAAGAATGATTATTTTTATTAAAGTGGCACTACTCGCCAAATTGAATTTCTTTTGCGAGTATAAGCTTCTATTAATGCATAATATATAGCCATGCAAAAAGTTCGGCTTTTCATCATTAAATCCTTTTGTGCATTTAAAATTTCAGTTCTTTTGCCACCTGAAAAAGACTTAACACTTAATTTCCCTTTTTCATCTAATGCGCTCGTTACAACTGTTAGTGCGTACCCACTTAAGTTTTCTAAATCGGATTGAATTAATGCTGATAATTTTTCTGAAAGTTCATTAATATGTTTTGCGAGCTCGTTTGCTTCGAT
>PSMD01000109.1:727-945 GCA_040289925.1 Chitinophagaceae bacterium
GTTTTTTGGTTAAAAAATGAAGAATGATTATTTTTAATAACCTCGCACTATCCGCCAGATTAAACTTCGTTTACTAACATAAGCCTGTGATAATGCATTAAGCATAGCCATGCAAAAAGTACTGCTTTTTAATATTAAATCCTTTTGTGCATTTAAAATTTCAGTTCTTTTGCCACCTAAAAAATACTTAACGCTTAACATCCCTTCCTCATCTAATG
>PSMD01000109.1:1017-1757 GCA_040289925.1 Chitinophagaceae bacterium
ATGCTGATAGTTTTTCTGAAAGTTCATTAATTTGTTTAGCAAGCTCGCTTGCCTCAATTTGTTTAGCAAGCTCGCTTAACTCAATTTGTTTATAGGTCATTTTGTTGTTGTTTTTTGGTTATTAGTCAATTTATATGTATTAATAAAAAATCTTAAATTTTCATTAAAACTGTTCTTCATATTTTTCTCTTGTCCTATTCATAATGGTTAAATAATCCTCATTATTATTCATTAATTTTAAATGAACATCTACAAGGTCAAAACAGTGACCACCTGCAATAAAATTAACGTCTAATCTATTTTCCTCATCAACACTACTTGTTACCTGTGTAATTGTGAAGCCTTGTAAGTTTTCAAAATCGGACTTAATTAATGAAGATAGTTTTTCGGCAAGCTCATTAATTTGATAAATAAGAGCCGTTGCATAAATTTGATTAGTTGTCATTTTCATTAGTTTTTCTGGTGATTAATTTGTTTTTCTTGTATTATAAGCCATTTCATAAGCACGACTGCTTACTTCAAAATAATCTTTGTCATTAATCATTAAATCTGCATGAATGTTTTCAATATATTCACCTGTGCCAATTGCATTGCAATAATATTTTATAGTGTCATCTTCATCTAAAAAACTCGCTGCCACAGTTACTGTGTAACCATTTAATTTTTCGTTGTTAGATTTTCTTAATTCTGAAAATTTTTTGACAAGCTCATTAATTTTTTTTAAAAGTTCGGTTGCTTCA
>PSMD01000109.1:1852-2508 GCA_040289925.1 Chitinophagaceae bacterium
AAGTAATTTTGATTTATGTTTATAAGCCTTTTTCAAAGCATAAAATATAGCCCTAAAAAAATTAATTCTTTTCATCATTAATTCCTTTTGGGCATTTGAGATTAGAGACCTTTTGCCAGTTAAAAAAGACTTAACACTTAATTTCCCTTTCTCATCTAATGCACTCGTTACAATCGTTAGTGCGTACCCATTTAATTTTTCTAAATCAGATTCAATCAATGCTGATAGTTTTTCGGCAGTCTCGTTAATCTGATTTATAAGTTCGGTTGCTTCAATTTGCGCAGCTGTCATTTTGAATGGTTTTTCTAATTAAAAATGAAGAATTAAGAACGCTTATTTTTTTCAAGAACTTTTCGCAAAACCCCTTTAACATAATTTTTTTTACGTTCAAATGTTTTTGCTAATGCATTAAATATAGCATGAAAATAAGAGTTGTTTTTAATCATTAAATCGGTTTGCAGTTTTGAAAGTTCATCGCCTTTGCCAGTTGAAAAAGAATAAACTTGTATATAGCCTTTCTCATCAATAAAACTTGTAACCTGTGTAAAAGCGAAGCCCTGCAGGTTTTTAGAGTCAGAATTAATTAATGAAGATAGTCTTTGGGCAGTCTCATTAATTTGTTTTACAAGCTCGTTTGCTTTAATTTGATTAGTTGT
>PSMD01000040.1:0-536 GCA_040289925.1 Chitinophagaceae bacterium
GCAGCGGCTTCGATTGTGAAATTTATGTTCACCGCGGCGCCGGCGCTTATATCTGCGGGGAAGAAACTGCATTATTGGAATCATTGGAAGGAAAGAGAGGAAATCCTCGTATCAAACCGCCATTCCCGGCTATGAAAGGGTTATACGATTGTCCGACTGTGGTGAACAACGTTGAAACATTGGCAGCAGTTGTTCCAATCATCAATATCGGCGGTGAAGAATATGCAAAGATTGGTATTGGTAAATCAACAGGTACCAAATTGATCTCTGCATGTGGCAACATCAACAAACCTGGTGTATATGAAATTGACATGACCATTTCTGTAGAAGAATTTATTTACAGCGATGAGTATTGCGGCGGTATTCCCAATGGCAAAAAATTAAAAGCTTGTATTCCCGGCGGTTCATCAGTTCCTATCTTGCCTGCTAATTTGTTGTTGACAACAGCAAAAGGCGAAAAAAGAATGATGACCTATGAAAGCCTTGCTGATGGCGGTTTTGCGACAGGTACGATGATGGGTTCCGGCGGCTTTTTT
>PSMD01000040.1:636-2789 GCA_040289925.1 Chitinophagaceae bacterium
GATGGAAAAGATATTGCACAACATTGAATATGGTAAAGGCAAGATGAGCGATATTGATCTGTTGTGGCAAATTCAAAGTAAGATCGAAGGCAATACGATTTGTCCACTAGGTGATGCAGCAGCATGGCCGGTGGCAGCAGCTATTCGTCACTTCAGAGATGAATTTGAATGGCATGTATTGAATCCTTACGAAGCACAAGTAAGAAATTTTGGATTAGCGCATTATGCTGACCCAATCGATGTAGCAGTAGGTTAATATTTATCAACCGATAATTCGGTAATTAATAAAATGGCTGAAGAAAAAAAAATATTTAAAGTAACGATCGACAACATCACCGTTGAAGTGGAGCCTGGAACAACTATCCTAATGGCGGCACGAAAAATTGGTGGTGATGTAGTGCCGCCAACCATGTGCTATTATAGCAAATTGGATAAAACAGGTGGTTATTGCCGTACGTGTTTGGTAAGAGTAGCTGCAGGCTCAACGGCTGACCCTCGTCCAATGCCGAAATTGGTAGCAAGCTGTCGTACGGCAGTAATGGATGGAATGGTCGTAGAAAACATTACCAACCCTGCAGTGCTGGAAGCAAGAAAAGCGGTTGTTGAATTTTTACTGATCAATCATCCGCTCGATTGCCCTGTTTGCGACCAGGCGGGTGAATGTGACCTGCAGGATTTGAGTTATGAGCATGGCGATGCAGGCACCAGGTATGAATTTAAAAGAAGAACTTTTGAACGTCATGATCTCGGTCCTTATATACAACTGCACATGACACGTTGCATTCTTTGCTTCCGTTGCGTATATGCAGCCGATCAGTTAACTAATAAACGTGTGCATGGAATTTTATATCGTGGTGATCATTCTGAAATTGCTACTTACATCGAAAAATCTCTTGACAATGATTTTATCGGCAATGTAATTGATGTTTGCCCGGTTGGTGCATTAACCGACAGAACATTTCGCTTTAAAAACCGTGTGTGGTTTACAAAGCCGGTTGATGCACACCGCAACTGCAGCAAATGCAGTGGCAAGGTAAGATTGTGGATGAGAGGCGATGAGGTATTAAGAGTAACTGCACGAAAAGATAAATGGGGTGAAGTAGAAGAATTTATTTGTAATGAATGCCGTTTTGAAAAAAAGAAAGTGAGTGACTGGGTGATTGAAGGTCCTACAAAAGTGGACAGGCATTCAGTAATTTCTGCAGGGCATTATGAGCATACAGTAAAGCCGCATGAGTTTTTACCGGAATTAATTGACAAGGAACCTAAACTGCTGCTGGATATACACGAGATAAGTGATGTAAACAAACCGGAAGTGGACTTGAGTTTATTGCCCGGGCCCGCAACCAATGAAACCTTTAATGGCAATCCAAAAGCAGTTGGAGTGAATGTAACGGATCAAAAAGTAGGAGTGGGCTCAAATAAAGAAGGAACAGATTCAACGAATCCGAATACACCGTGATTTGCAGAAAAGTTTATTGAGAAAGAGGATAGTTGAGATGATAACTGATAGATGATAATTTAGCTCCGTGGGAGCAAAATGCTAGTAGAAAAAAATAAGCAAAATCAAAACGAAGCTCCATAGGAGCTGGATATTAGAAGTTAAATCCTGGCTGAATAAAATGGTTAGCGGAACCTGCCGGCAGGCAACAAAAGCTAAGGAGAGAACTAAACGCTGGTAACATAAAACATTTTTTAGACGATGATTTTACTTGCAATAGACTGGTGGGGAATTCTTGAAAAATTTTTATTGGTAGGGTTCATCATTACACTTTCCCTGCTGGTGGCTATGTACACCACGTATTTTGAAAGAAAGATTGCGGCCTGGCTGCAGGACCGCCGTGGACCAAACCGCGCCGGCCCCTTTGGTATTTTACAACCCGTGGCTGATGGCGGTAAATTATTTTTCAAAGAAGAGATTATTCCATCTGCTTCATCCAAGTTTTTGTTTGTGCTTGGTCCATCGCTGGCTATGACGACTGCAATGCTCACCAGCGCCGTTATTCCCTGGGGGACCAGTTTGCATTTGTTTGGCCGTGATGTGCCGCTGCAGATTGCAGACATCAATATTGGCATCCTTTACATTTTTGGTGTGGTGAGTTTGGGAGTGTATGGTATTATGATCGGCGGCTGGGCTTCCAACAATAAATTTT
>PSMD01000040.1:2828-4216 GCA_040289925.1 Chitinophagaceae bacterium
CGCAAATGGTGAGCTACGAATTGCCGATGGGTTTAACACTGATAGCTCTTTTGTTTATGGTAGGAGATCTGAAAATGAGTTCCATTGTTTCTAACCAAATTCAAAATGGCTGGCATATTATTTACCAACCGCTCGGCTTCATCATTTTTTTTGTATGTGCACTGGCCGAGTGTAACCGCACACCGTTCGATTTACCCGAGGCAGAAAACGAATTGAATTTTGGTTATCACCAGGAATATTCATCCATGAAGTTGGGCTTGTATTTATTTGCTGAGTATGTAAACATGTTTATCAGCAGTGCAGTCATGTCAACTTTATTTTTTGGCGGTTATGATATTCCGTTTGTGAATGAAGCAAACTGGGGCCTATCACAAAACTGGATGGCAATAATTGGGTTTGCTGTGATGCTGGCTAAATCATTTTTCTTTTTGTTTGTGTTCATCTGGATCCGCTGGACCATTCCGCGTTTCCGCTATGATCAGTTGATGAACTTAGGTTGGAAAGGCTTGATACCATTGTCATTAATAAATATGATTGCAACGGCGTTGGTAATGCTGTTAAGAAAATAGAAGAGTTATGAAATGGTTTACGAGAAAAAACCCGTTAGTGTGGGACGTAATCGCTGCAATTGCTTTTTGGCCATAGCGGCGATGAAGTTGTTTTTTGATTACAGTAGTGGAGAAAAGCGAATGGACTTATTCGAGCAATAATTTTCGGGTTGCTTGGAGTTTTTAAAGTAATGGATGCGTTAGAAGGTTTAAAAAACAGGAAGAAAGCGAAGCACGGAGAGATGAGCTAACTTATTACTCATTACTCATCACTCATTGATATATTTGCGGACTTTTAAAAAATTAAATCCCTGTTGGGGTTGAATATGCTAACAAACAAAGCCAAACAAGTTGAACGCAAGCCAATGAATCTTTTAGAAAAGATTTATCTGCCTGCTGTGCTGAAAGGAATGGCCATTACTTTTAGTCACTTATTCAAAAAAAGACCGACAATAAATTATCCTGAGCAGAAACGTCCTTTCTCACAGGTGTTTCGCGGTTTGCATATTTTAAACCGTGAAGAGGGTCGTGAACGCTGCACTGCCTGCGGTTTATGTGCGGTTGCTTGCCCTGCAGAGGCCATTACGATGGAAGCTGCCGAACGTCAGCCCGGAGAAGAGCATTTATACCGTGAAGAAAAATATGCAGCCAAGTACGAGATCAATATGCTGCGCTGCATCTTCTGTGGTTTTTGTGAAGAGGCTTGTCCCAAAGATGCGATTTACCTGACGCAAACCTTTGCGCCGGCTAACTATGGCAGAAAAGGATTTATTTATAAAAAAGAAGATTTGCTGATTCCAAATCCTAAAGAAGATCCTGAAGCTTATCAGAAAGCTTTGG
>PSMD01000040.1:4226-11220 GCA_040289925.1 Chitinophagaceae bacterium
AAAGAAAGAAAAAATAAATTATTAATTAATCAATCATTAATTAATAATTAAAACAACTGTAATGCAAATTACCGAGATATTATTCTGGCTGCTTTCTGTATTAACCATCTTTAGTGCACTGATGGTGGTTGTTAGCAAAAACCCCGTGCTCAGTGTGCTTTGGCTTATGTTCACTTTCTTTTGCATTTCGGCACACTACATTATGCTGAATGCACAATTTTTAGCCATTGTAAATATCATTGTATATGCAGGCGCCATTATGGTGCTTTTCCTGTTTGTAATAATGCTGATGAATTTGAGCAAAAGCACCGAGCTGCAAAAAGGCCGCTGGTTGAGGTTTGCAGGAGTAATTAGTGGAGGCTGTTTACTGTTGGTATTGGTGGCAGCGTTAAAAGATGCAGATATAAAAAAACAAATAGTTGAAGTAAAAACCGGGGATATTGGGTTGATACATAATCTTGGTAGAGTGCTGTTTAATGAATACGTGGTGCTATTTGAAATTAGCAGCATTTTATTTTTGAGTGCTATGGTAGGTGCAGTGGTGATTGGGAAGAGAGATTGACCCCTGCCCCAAAGGAGGAATAGGAGGGAATGTTGAAAAAATTATTATTTATTAAAAGATGCCGATAAACTATTACATATTTCTGTCCATTGCTTTGTTTGTAATTGGTATTGTGGGGGTGCTTACACGCCGCAACGCCATCATCATTTTTATGTGCATAGAGCTTATGCTGAATGCTGTGAACCTGATGCTGGTTGCTTTTTCTAAAATGCATCATTTGAAATTAGCGGTTGCAGATGCAACTGCCGGTACAGAAGGACAGCTGTTTGTATTTTTTATTATGGTGGTGGCAGCTGCTGAAGTAAGTGTGGGTTTGGCCATCATTGTTATGATGTACAGAAACATTCATTCAGTTGATGTAAACTTTTTGAACAGGCTGAAACATTGATATGAAGAATTTGATCTTATTGATTCCTCTTTTACCTTTTTTAGGCTTTTTACTCAATGGCCTTGGCAGAAAGTTTTTAACAAAGGGATTGATTGCTGTTATCGGTTGCGGAGTTTTACTGGCTTCGTTTGCTTTGAGCATTTATGTGTTTGCAGAAGTTAAGCAAGGCCATACTGCAGTTGTAAACTATTTCAATTTCATTAATGTTGCTTCTCTCAAAATTCCATTTGCGTTTCAAATAGATCAGCTCTCTGCTGTTTTTCTCCTCATCATTACCGGTGTGGGTTTTCTCATTCATGTGTATTCTACTTCTTACATGCATGAAGAAAGCACCCAACATTATGGAAGATATTTTTCTTACCTCAATCTCTTTGTGTTTTCAATGCTGCTGCTGGTAATGGGCAGCAACTTTGTTATCATGTTCATTGGCTGGGAAGGCGTGGGACTTTGCTCTTATTTACTGATTGGTTACTGGTTTAAGAATACAGAATATACTAAAGCTGCCAATAAGGCTTTTATCATGAACCGCATTGGCGACCTTGGTTTTCTCATCGCCATTTTCTGGATCATTGCTAAAGTAGGCAGTGTAGATTACAGTGCAGTTTTTTCAAGCCCGGCAAAATTTACAGCTACCGATATAACTGCGATTACGTTGTTGCTGTTTGTTGGCGCCACCGGTAAAAGTGCACAAATACCTTTGTACACCTGGCTGCCCGATGCAATGGCAGGACCTACCCCCGTTTCAGCACTCATTCATGCTGCTACCATGGTTACTGCCGGTATTTACATGATTGCCCGCAGCAACATTTTGTACTCCTTGTCTGAAATTTCACAAACAGTGGTTGCTGTAATTGGTTTGGCTACTGCCATACTTGCTGCTACCATTGCCATGAAGCAATACGACATTAAAAAAGTATTGGCTTACTCTACAGTGAGTCAGCTTGGCTATATGTTTTTGGCTTTGGGTGTTGGTGCTTATTCTGCCGGTGTGTTTCATGTAATGACGCATGCATTTTTTAAAGCTCTCCTGTTCCTCGGCGCCGGTAGTGTAATACATGCCATGGGCGGTGAGCAGGACATTCGTTACATGGGTGGGCTGAGCAAGAAATTAAAAATTACTTATCTCACATTTTTGGTTGGCTGTATTGCCATTGCCGGTATTCCGCCCTTCTCGGGATTCTTTTCAAAAGATGCCATTTTACTTGCTGCATTTGAGCACAACAAAATTTTGTATGCTATTGCATTATTTGGTGCTGTGCTTACCGCTTTTTACATGTTCCGCCTGTTGTTTGTTGCTTTCACCGGTGCATTTAGGGGAACAGAAGATCAAAAACATCATTTGCATGAAAGCCCTGCTGCAATGACGATCCCTCTGATCATTCTTGCCATACTTTCTGTAATTGGCGGGTTTGTAGGCTTGCCCGAAGTTATTAAGGAAGGTGGCGATAAATTCACGGCTTTCCTATCACCTGTGGTGAAAAACATTTCTCATGCAGAGCGGGTAGCGCATAGCACCGAATATGCATTGATGGGTTTATCAACCATACTGGTATTAATTGCAGTAGTGTTTGCCTGGTACAAATTCAAAAATTACCAGCCGAAAGAATCAAAAGCATTTGAAAAAATTTTGGAGAACAAGTGGTACGTGGATGAGCTGTATGAAAAGATTATTGTAAAACCAATTTACCAGTTAGGAGAAGTATTAGATGAAGCCCTGGAAAAATCAGGAATTGATGCACTGGTAAATGGCGTAGGCAAAGCTGTGCAGTACAGTAGCCGACAATTGAGGTGGTTGCAGAGCGGGCAGGTGGGAACATATGTTTTATTAATGGTGGTGAGTATGGTTTTGTTTTTTGTACTGCAATTCTTTTTGAGGAAGTAATAAGCAATTGATATTTGAAAATTGACAATAATTAAATGATTCCTGTTTTATTGATAATAGTTCCGTTTTTGACTGGCCTTGTGTGCTTCTTCATTAAAAATGAAAAAGCAGCAAAGGGGTGGGCATTGCTTTCTTCAGTGGTTACGTTACTTGTGGTAGGCCTCCCATTTTTCTTTTTAAAAGATGCCAGCTACCTGCAGTACAAAACCAGTTGGATGGGCAGCCTGGGCAGCAGCTTTTCAGTAAAGATGGATGGTATGGGAAAGATTTTGAGCTTGCTGACTGCAATTGCTTTTCCCATGGTTTTTATTTCAACCTGGCATAGCATATATAAAAGAGCCGCTAATTTTTTTGCATTAATGCTGTTAATGCAGGCCGGGCTGATGGGTGTCTTTCTTGCAATGGACGCTTTGTTGTTTTATTTCTTTTGGGAGTTGGCTTTAATACCTGCTTATTTCCTTTGTTCAATTTGGGGTGGTGAAAGAAGAATACCGGTTACGTTTAAATTCTTTATTTACACATTTACCGGTTCTATTTTAATGCTGGTGGCAATTATTTACATCTACCTGCAAACACCCGACCGTTCTTTCGACATCACAGCTTTTTACAACCTACGCATTGCAGATAAATCACAGTCATGGTTGTTTTGGATGATGTTCATTGCTTTTGCCATTAAAATGCCCATCTTTCCGCTGCATACCTGGCAACCTGATACCTACGAACAATCTCCCACCGCAGTTACCATGATATTGAGTGGCGTAATGGTTAAGATGGGTGTATTTGGAATGATACGCTGGTTAATTCCAATAATGCCTGTTGGTTTTTGGGCGTGGGGTGATACCATTTCTTACCTGGCTATTGCAGGAATGATCTATGCTTCTATCATTGCTATCAGGCAGGATGATTTAAAGCGATTGGTTGCTTATTCTTCTATTGTACATATGGGCCTTATGTGTGCAGCTTTGTTTTCAGAAACGCAAAGTGGCATGCAGGGAGTGATGATTCAAATGTTCAATCATGGTATTAATATTATTGGCCTGTGGATAGTTGTTGAGTTAATAGAAAGGCAATTTGGAACCAGGAAAATTTCTGAGTTGGGCGGTCTTGCACAAAGTTCACCTGCAATGGCTGTGCTATTGGTGATTATTGCGTTGGCCAACATCGGCCTACCGCTAACCAACGGTTTTATTGGCGAGTTTATGATGTTCAATGGAATTTTTGGAAGCAGTGTAACCAAATATTATGTTGTGTTTACCGCACTGGCTGGTTTAACCATTATACTGGCTGCTGTTTATACCTTAAGCATGGTTAGGCGTGTTTTCTTTGGAAATGTAAACAGCCTCACTGCTGCCGGCTATCAATTAAAAACTTCTGAGGCTTTTGTGCTGATAGCAATTGTGGTAATCATTCTGTGGCTAGGGCTTTACCCTAACAGCCTATTGCAGGTAAGCAATCAAACTACGCAGGATATTTTAAACCAGGCAGACATCAGGAATTTTTTCAAACCAGTACAACAATGAACGCATTAATTATATCGGCTGTTTGGGGAGTGATCATGATGTTCAGCACTCTTACTGTTACCCAAAAATCACTTATTCGTGGCCTGGCTGTTGCCGGTATGCTGGCCATGGTTATTTCAACTGTGCTTGAAATGTCGGGCTACACATTTTTTACTATTGATACAAAAGGCATGATGAGCTTTGACAGGTTTGCCTTGTTGTTTGATGTTATTTTATTTTCCAGCACACTCATTTATTTATTGCTTTCTGCACGTGATATGGAAGAGGTAGGCAAAAATTATGGTGAATACTTTGCACTGATATTTTTTATCCTTTGTGGTGTTACACTTGTATCCTCTTTTCATACTTTATTAATTCTGTTTTTGGGGATAGAAATTATTTCTATTCCTCTTTATATTTTAACCGGCAGCGATAAAAAAAATTTGAAAAGCAATGAAGCATCTTTGAAATATTTGTTTCTTGGTGCATTTTCAACCGGCCTGATGCTGATGGGCATTGCAATGGTATATGGCTTTGCAGGCACTTTTAATATTGACCGTTTACAGGTTGACCCTTCAAAACCGTCTGCGTTGTTAATGGCCGGAATGATGCTGCTGATGTTTTCAATGGCTTTTAAAGTTTCGGCAGCTCCTTTTCATTTCTGGACACCGGATGTGTATGATGGTGCACCCACTGTGTTTACCTCGTTTATGGCCACCATTGTAAAAGCTGCTGCGTTTATTGCTTTTGTAAAACTGTTTTCAGAGGCGTTTGGTAACCTTCATTTCAAGTGGCAATTGATTGCGGCACTCATAACAGCTATTACTTTATTTATTGGCAATATTACAGCGGTGTTTCAGCAAAGTGTAAAAAGAATGCTGGCCTACTCAAGCATTTCACAGGCGGGCTTTATGATGTTTGCCGTGTATGCGCTGAATACAGATGCCAAAGAAGGTTTGCTGTTGTATGCTGCAGCCTATTGCCTGGCTACCATTGGTATTTTTGCTGTGCTTATTAAATTGAAAGATTACACTTTTGGTGGCTTTAATGGTTTTGCAAAACAACAACCGCTTTTAGCAGCCGTTACAACAATCTTCCTGCTATCCCTTGCCGGTATTCCGCTTACGGCCGGTTTTCTTTCTAAATTCTACATGCTGAAAGCAGCAGTAGTTACAGGTAAATTTTTGTGGCTCGTTATATTTGCTGTGTTAATGGCTGTAGTCAGTGTGTATTATTATTTCCGGGTGATACAGGCTATGTATTTCAAAACTGGCGAGGGGCAAGCCATTGCAGTCAGTTCTTCCTTCAAATACATTTTAGTGTTGCTGGCCGGTATTGTTATCCTACTCGGCATCTTTCCCAACCTGTTACTGTACTGGCTATATTTTTAAATTCTTCTGTAGCGTTCTGCTTAACTTGCAGCAGAAGTTCACATGAAATTTGCAGATGTATTTTCCCTTGCTTACCGCACTGTTCGCAGTAATAAGCTGCGCACAGGTCTTACTGTGGCTATTATTGCCTTTGGTATTATGGCATTGGTTGGCATTATCACCGCTATAAAAGCTATGAACCAAAAATTTACTGAGAGCTTTTCTACTATGGGGGCCAACGGATTTACCATACGGTATAAAGAAAGGCAGATCAGGTTTGCCGGGGGAAGAGGAAGTGATTTAAAGCTGGCCAAAAAAGGTAAGCGTAAAGAAAAGGTTTCCAGTCTTGATAAACCCATTACCATTCGTGAGGCAGATGCTTTTAAAGATCTTTACCAGTTTCCGGCCATTAAAAGCGTATCAGTATTTGCCAACAGAAATACCATCGTTTCTTTTAATAATAAAAAAACAACACCCAATGTATCACTGCTGGGTGGCGATGAAAATTTTTTATTGCTGAATGGATTTAAAATTTTGCATGGCCGAAACATGAACCAGGCAGATGCAGAAAGCGGCCACAATCTTTGCCTGCTGGGTTATGATGTTGCCAGGCGTCTTTTTAAAAATAATTTGCAAAGGGCAGTAAATGCCATTGTTCGCATTAACGACATTCCTTACCGTGTGCTGGGAGTGCTGGGCAGCCGAGGCTCATCATTTGGCTTTAGCAGGGATAATCTTGTATTAACCAGCTATAAAAACATTGACCGCAATTTTTCAAACAACCGCAACTCATACACCCTGGCTGTTATGACGTATGATATTAAACAGGTGCCCATTGCCATGGGAGAAGCGGAAGGAACATTCAGGGCCATTAGAAAACTAAGTACAACAGAAGAAAGCAATTTTGTGATTGACCGGAATGATGCCATTGCAGAAAAGGCTATGAACAGCCTTGGCTTTCTTACTGTTTCAGCAACGGTTATCGGCCTCATCACTTTAATTGGTGCCGCCATCGGGCTTATGAATATTATGCTGGTTTCAGTTACTGAGCGTACAAAAGAAGTAGGCCTTATTAAAGCTATTGGTGGTAAAAGCAAACTCGTTCGCCGGCAATTTTTACTGGAAGCTATTATTATCAGCCTGCTCGGTGCGGTTTTGGGTATTTTGTTGGGAGTGCTTGTGGGCAATTTGTTTTCTATTGTTCTTCAAACAGGCTTTGTTGTTCCATGGAATTGGGTTGCAGGCGGCATCATGATTTGTACAGTGGTAGGTTTGCTTGCCGGCTTATATCCA
>PSMD01000040.1:11309-23200 GCA_040289925.1 Chitinophagaceae bacterium
AACATTGCTAATTTCAATCCTTTATCAAAAAATAAAGGCTATTTGTATAATTGAAAAAATTTTTTATTAGAATTGTGACGCTAAAAACCGGACAGGCAATTTCTAAATTTCAAAACAATAAAAATTAAGATCATGGCGGATACTAAACCGACTGCAAGCACATCAGTTAAGGCTACTTCTGTTCAGGCTAAGAAAAGCAGCAATGCTATTTCATGGCTCGCACCAATTATTTGCATCATTGCAGGTTATGCCATCTGGAGATTTTTGATGGGTAATCCTGAAGGTTTTAAAACTCCGGATAATCAAGGATTATTCTGGCCTCATCACAAAGATCCCAAAAATGCTTTCAGCCGCATCTACGAAGGCGGTATCATTGTGCCTTTGTTGATTGGAATGTTTTTAATGGTAGTTACTTTTTCCATTGAAAGATGGTTAACTATCCGTAAGGCTTTGGGAAATGGCAGCATTTCCGATTTTATCCGCAAGGTTCAATATCATTTAGCAAACCGTAACGTTGATGCTGCATTAACAGAATGCGATAAACAACGCGGTTCTGTGGGCAATGTAATGAAAGCCGGTTTGCGCCGGTATAAAGAAATGATCAATAACTCAGAGCTAAACACTGATCAAAAGGTACTGGCTATTCAAAAAGAGGTTGAAGAAGCAACTGCTCTTGAATTACCTATGCTGCAAAAAAACCTGGTGTTTCTTTCTACCATTACTTCAGTAGGTACATTGATTGCCTTATTGGGAACGGTAATGGGTATGATCCGTTCATTCTCGGCTTTGGGTGAAGAAGGTGGTGCAGGTGCAGCTACCCAGCTGGCTATCGGTATTTCTGAGGCTTTGTATAATACAGCTTTAGGTATTGGTACATCAGCTATTGCTCTTATCATGTATAATGTATTTACAACTAAAATAGACGCTATTACATATGGCATTGATGAGTCAGGCTTTACGTTAACTCAAAGCTTTGCTTCGTTATATAAATGAGCAGAATTTTTGAGAAAATTTTTTGTGGAAATATTGATTAACAGGCGTCTAATTCTAAATTTTTAAATAATGCCCAGTGTTAAAATACCAAGGAAGAGCACAGTGGTGGATATGACACCGTTTGTTGACGTGGCATTTCTCATCCTCACCTTCTTCATCATGGCAACTAAATTTAAACCGCCGGAGCCGGTGGAGGTAACAACCCCTAGCTCCGTTTCTTCTGATGCACTGCCCGAGTCTGATGCGGTAATGGTGACAATTGACAAGGAAGGAAAAGTTTACTTTACCGTGTTCTCTGAAAAAGATCCGGGAGTGCTGGATCATTTAATGAAAAGCATCAGCGACACAAAGGGATTAAACCTCAGTAATGCTGAGATTGTTACTTTCAGAAAAACTCCAATGGTGGGTGTTCCTTTTTCCCAGTTAAAATCATTTTTGCAAATACCGGCTGAAGAGCAGAAAAATGTTAAGCAGCCAGGTATTCCTATTGATTCAACAGGAGGGGAACTGACATACTGGATACAGGCATCGAAAAAAGCTTTTGCCGGTAGGAGATTAAAATACCTTATCAAAGGAGACAACGATTCCAAATACCCCGTATTTAAAAGCGTAATTGATGCGTTAAGAAGAAATGAAGAATTTAAATACAACCTGGTTACTGCACCGGAAGATGCACCCAGCGGTACCGAATTGTATAAGCAACGTAAAGGGATAAAATAAACTAATTAACCTAAAAACTTTTTTATATGGCAAGTATAGAAGAAGGCGGCGATAGTGGTCATAAAAAAGGCCCAGGTGTCAAAAAAGCGAAAAAGCTTTCTACCCGTGTGGATATGACGCCCATGGTAGATTTAGGTTTTCTGCTCATTACATTTTTCATTTTTACTACAACTATGAGCAGCCCAACTACTATGAAGCTGAACATGCCCAAAGACACAAAAAAAGATGAAGAGCAAAACAAGGCTAAGGAGTCTGGTGCGCTGACCATTTTACTTGGAAAGGGGAATGCTATTTATTATTATGAAGGACAGTTGGAAGTTACTGAAGGAAAAAATAATTTCCAAACAACCAGCTTCAAAACCATTCGGGATATCATCATCAACAAGCGAAAAGAGGTGATGAAAAATCATGTGCACGATGAGTCCTGCCAGAAAATTTGGGCTGAGCACAAAGGAGATAAAAATTCCTGTCTCGACCGCGATTTTGTTGTGATCATCAAGCCTGATAAAGATGCTACTTACAAGAATACTGTTGACATATTAGACGAGATGACAATTAACGGTGTAAAGCGTTTTGCGATGGTTGATATTCTTCCGCAGGAAGAAGAATTGATCCACAAAACAGAAGAGGCTGCCGGAATTAAGTAAACATTAATATGGAATGATTTGCTTTTGGCATCTCATTCTTAACAACCTTAAATATGGAAGCAAACAAAATATTAAGTGCGGATCTGCTTGACATAGTTTTTGAAAACCGCAACAAAGAATATGGAGCCTACCAGTTAAGGAGAACCTACAATAAAAGAATCACCCGTGCATTGCTCATTACTGCTTCAGTGGCATTGCTTGCATTTTTAGGTTCGTTTTTAGCCAATACACTTAAGAGCAGAGCACCAAAAGTTCAGCAAACTGAAGTAACGCTTCAGGATATTAAGCAGGAGGAAAAGAAAGAAGAACCACCTCCACCTCCGCCTCCCAAACAAGAACCTCCCAAAGTGGAGATGACTCAATTCACCCCTCCTAAAATTGTAAAAGATGAGGAAGTGAAGAAAGATGAAATTCCACCGGAGCAGGAAAAACTGGAAGAGACAAAAATTGATGTAGTAAACCAGGAAGGTATTAAAGACGAAGGCATTGCTACACCTAAACAAATTGATGAAGGAAAGCAGGTGATAGAAGAAAAGAAAGAAGAAGACGAAAACAAGGTTTTTGAAAAGGTAGAGATTGAAGCTTCTTTTCCGGGTGGTGATGCAGCCTGGAGAAAATTTTTGGAAAGAAACCTCAACTCCAACACACCTGTTGATAATGGTGCTCCCGCCGGTACTTATACAGTTTGGGTACAGTTTATTGTTGATAAGGAAGGAAATATTAGCGATGTAAAAGCATTAACAAGCCAGGGTTATGGAATGGAAGCTGAAGCAGTAAGAGTAATCAAAAAAGGTCCTAGATGGACACCTGCAGTTCAAAATGGCCGCCATGTAAAAGCATACCGCAAACAGCCCATCACTTTTATCGTAAACGAAGAATAGAACCTTGATTAAACAGATTTAAAAGGATTTCGTGATATACGAAATCCTTTTTTGTTTGTCGGGCCTTATCAATTACGCTCTTTTTCAGTTTTGGTCTCTTAACTCCCTTATTTTTATTTTTGAATGATGAGTTTAAGATCATTGGGATGGGAAGATACTATCGTTGCGCTTGCTACGCCGCCAGGCATTGGTGCTATTGGTGTTATAAGATTAAGTGGCAACAAATCCTTTCACATTATTAATCATCTTTTTCCTTCTAAAGATTTGTTGAGTCAGCCTTCTCATAGTTTGCACGTCGGTTTTTTAAAAGATGGTGATAAAACCATTGATGAAGTTGTTGTCTTATTGTACAAAGCACCACGGTCATACACTGGGGAAGATGTAATTGAGATCAGCGGGCACGGTTCCCCTTATGTTTTACAGGCAATTATTAATGCTTGTATAAAAAACGGTGCAAGGCTGGCAAAACCGGGAGAGTTTACACAACGGGCTTTTTTAAATGGTAAGCTTGATCTTACCCAGGCAGAAGCCGTAGCAGATTTAATTGCCAGCAATACCGAAGCTTCTCAGCGTTCGGCACTTCATAATATGCGTGGCGGTTTTTCAAAACAATTAAAAAATCTGCGTGAGCAGCTCATTAGCTTTTCAGCATTAATTGAGCTTGAGCTGGATTTTTCGCAGGAAGATGTAGAATTTGCCGATCGCAGCCAGCTAAAAAATCTTGTTGAAGAAATTACCAGCACGGTGCAACTGTTGTTGCAGTCGTTTAAGTTAGGGAATGTCATTCGTCACGGTGTAAGCGTTGCTATTATTGGAAAACCAAATTCTGGCAAGTCAACTTTGTTAAATGCATTGTTGAATGAAGAAAGAGCTATTGTGAGTGATATACCGGGTACTACAAGAGATACGATTGAAGAACTCATTAACATTGATGGCATTTTGTTCCGGTTAATTGATACAGCGGGTATTCGCCAGCATACAACAGATATTATTGAATCTGCAGGCATTGAAAGAAGCCGTGAAAAAATCAGGCAGGCAGATCTTGTATTATACCTGTTTGATGCAGAAAAAACCCCGGCAGAGGAACTTTCAGAAATAGAAAATGAATTTGCAAAACAGCAGGTAAAGTATATTCTCGTAGCTAATAAAATTGATATTGCCAGCGAAAAGGCAGCGAGAGAAAAATTCAGCAGCAGTAATCACATCATTTATATTTCGGCAAAGAGCGGTGAGTATCTGGATGCTTTAAAAGAACGGATAGTTGAAACAGTGCTGGAAGGCAGTATACAAACTGAAAGCACTATCATTACAAATGCCCGGCACTATCATGCATTACAACAACTGTATTCAGCTTTGGAGGATGTGAAAAAAGGTCTTGATGAAAAAATTCCCGGAGACCTGCTTGCACTCGACATTCGTCGTTGCCTGCAATATCTTGGTGAAATAACAGGGGAGATTACAAATGAAGATCAGCTTGATTACATTTTCTCAAAATTTTGTATCGGAAAGTGAAGAATGCGATGTTGATCGTTAAAACTTTGGAAAAGTGAAATTGAATCCTTAAGCTAGTATAAAAGGTTTTTTAGCTTGCAAATATTTGAAATTAATATCTTTCCTTCTTTTATTTCGATCTGTTTTTCAGCCTTAAAATCACTAAGTGTCCGAATCAAAGATTCGGTGGTTGTACCGATATAATGCGCAATATCTTCTCTGGAAATTTCTATTGGCTTGTTCTGTCCCCCGGTGTTGAACTTTTCATGAATGTCAATTAAAGCCTTAGCCACCCGTTTACGAAGGGAACTGTAGGCTAGATTGAGTAATCTTTCTTCTTTTTCTTTTACGTTCTTGGTAATGATCCTGATGAATTTTGCAGCAATGCTAAGATCACCGAAAACCATTTTCAGACAATCTTCTTTTGGTATTTGCATGATCTCCACTTCTTCAAGAATCACGGCGTTGTCATCATAATTTTTTATCTTCGATCAATGCGGGATATCCGATAAAATCACCTTCACTGAAAAGATCGGTGATATATTCTTTACCATCTTCATGTGTTTTAAAACCTTTTACTTTTCCTTTCACTACATAATATAATAGCTTTGGCCTTTTTCCTTCCTGGTAAAGTGTTTGTTTTTTGCCGTAAGTTTCAATGTTATATTGATCTTGCAGCTGTTTGATCAATCCGCTATCTTTTACATCTTTAATAAATTGCGAAATACCCTGTTGAGTCGATGCATATTTGTTCCACAGGATCTCTGCTTTTTTTAATCGTATTTCAATTGCATTTAACAACTCAATATCTTCAAAGGGTTTGGTCACATAATCATCGGCGCCCATTTCCATTCCTTTTCTAAAATCGCTACGTTCCGTTTCGGCCCCAGAGTTTTTGAGCGGCGTCGTTATACAAATGAATTTTTCCGGTTGCATCGCAGGTATAAACAGCTACGGGTAGGCCGTGCAGTAATTGTTCGTAGTAAGACTGGCTTTCGAATAATTTTCTTTCGGCTTCTTTCTTTTCAGTAATATCAATTGTGTAGCAGCGGGTGTGTTTAAATTTTCCATCTTCCCAATACACGGTTGAATTAATGAGAACATGTTTTATGCTGCCGTTCTTGCACCTCATTTCAGATTCATATTGCCTGATGGTTTCGTTACAAAACAGCTTTTGTAAAATGTCCTCAATTTTTTCCTGGCTTACATGAAATTCTGAAATGTGGTGGCCAATGTATTATTCTGCCGTATAACCCAGCATATCCAACTCCCCCTTATTGGCCCAAAGAATAATTCCGTTACCATCTACTCAATGCAACCCAATTACCGCATTGTCCACATAGTCTTGCAATTGTTTCTGCTTATACTGTAGTTCTTTTTCTTTCCTTGTTTCTTCGGTAACATCTTTTATTACTATTAAGGTGCCCTGCACATTTCCTTCTTCATCAAAATCCGGTGTGTAAGTTGCTTCAACACTTCGCAGTGTATTTTGAAAGGGAACTTCTCCGGCAAAGGTTACCAGCTCTCCGTTAAAAACCCGGTTTAGCAGTGGCTGTATATGTGCCAATAATTCTTTACTAATAAATTCTTCAACGGTTTTTCCAATTACCTGTGTGGGTGTTATGCCATGCCAATTACAATAGGCCGAATTGACATAGCGGTAAATTCGTGTTTTATCAATATATACCACCGGTATTGGCACAAGGTTGAGTAGGGGAGAAAAATTTTTCTCAACCTGGGCGTTGCCATTCTTGTTCTGCCGGTTAGCAGCAGCGGTTTTTTTTGTAAAACTTTCATTGATAAAAAGGTTTTTTGCCAATAGAAATCTACCGTATCAGCAATTTCAAAAATTGGTAAAACCAGTTTGAGTTCACACGAATTAAGGGGGATTCGCCTGGTTAAGGATGAGCTTTGCTATAATGTTTCCACAGTATGGGCAACAAGTTCCCCGCACAGGACTGCATTAAGGGTGTTTAGTTCCTAAAACAAAGGCTGTTGTGGCCAGTCGTTGATAAACCTGTTTAAGCCTATTTTAGTTACCGGTTAAAGTGCATGAAATATGCCAGTTGATCAGGGCATAATATTTTAAAGACAACGGGTAATGGAAGTTTTGAAAAAAATAAAAATACCCCGAAGAAAGCTGAAAGAGTTACTGCAGAATGGTAAGGAATCGGCACGGGCCATAAACCTGGTATATGTAAACGATAAAGAGACGGGTATTGAGCGGATAAAAAAGGGCAAAGGCTTTATTTACCTGAAAAACGGAAAGCAAATAAAAGACAAAAAAGAATTGCTACGCATCCGGCAACTGGTTATTCCTCCCGCCTGGAAAAATGTTTGGATCTGCAGCCGGCCCAACGGCCATTTGCAGGCAACAGGCATTGATGCTTTGGGCAGAAAACAATATCGTTATCACCCATTGTGGAGTGAATTCAGGAACCAAACAAAGTTTTACCAGTTAATTGAATTTGGAAAAGCTTTGCCGTGTATACGTGAGCAACTGGAAAAAGACCTGGCCCTGCCCGGCCTGCCGCAGGAAAAAGTGCTGGCAGCTATTGTTACCATTATGCAGCACACTCACATTCGCATTGGCAATGGCATGTATGAAAAACTGTACGGTTCATTTGGGTTAACTACTTTAAAAGACAAACACGTTTCTTTAAACGGCAGCCAGTTAAAATTTTCATTTAAAGGAAAGAAAGGAGTTTATCACGAAATCACACTCCAAAGCCGCAAGTTAGCCAGCATCATTAAAAAATGTAAGGACATACCGGGGCAGGAGTTGTTTCAATACTACGATGAAAATGGTGAACGAAAGGCAATTGACTCAGGCATGGTGAATGAATACATTAAAACCATCGGCGGCTGTGCATTTACCACCAAAGATTTCAGGACATGGATGGGTTCGGTGATGACCATTGAAGTGTTGAAAGAAATGGGCTGTTGCCAGTCGGAAACAGAAGCCAAAAAGAAAATGGCCGAAGCACTTGACGAGGTAGCCAGGCGATTGGGTAATACCCGTGCAGTTTGTAAAAAATACTATGTGCACCCCGGCATTCTTAATTTATATATTAATGCCAGCCTGGAAAATTTTTTTGCAGAAGATATTTCTGAAACGCCCGGGCTTTCAGCAACAGAAGTTTTGCTGCTCCGCATTTTGCAAAATCAGAAATGACAAGTGCCATTTTGCCCAATTAAATATTGTTTGTTTCATTCGAAATTTCCTTTGTGAAAGAAATAACCCCGGTAAACTCATCGCTTTCAAATTTAGCTGATTGACTATCCAAAAATTTGAGTGAGTAAAACTCATGTTTTAGTCAACTCATTAAAATCCTAAAAAAACTGGTGTTTTCTTTGTAAATACAAAATAGCCAATGAAACTGCAGTAAATAAATTTTCTCATGTGCCAGTCAATAGACCAGGCAGGCGTTTGTCTAATCGGCCTATCTTTTTAATTCTCCATACTTAGCTGCTGTTGTGCCGTTATGCGAAATCCAAAAAAGTTCAGCAGGCTTTTCATCTTGTAAAATAAAATGGTAATGAGGAGCATTGACAGGATTAAAGCAAGTACAATCAATTCAGGCATTTGATCTTTCAGCCAATATACTTCCAGCAAAATAGCCGCATGCAATGTGCAAATAATTTTTGTAGCCAGGGCATGACTAAACCCGCTGTTGATAAGCAAATGGTGAATATGTGTTCTGTCCGGTGAGAATGGCGACCGTCCTTTCCAAATGCGGATGGCAAAAACTCTCATGGTATCAAATATCGGTATCAGCACCAATGCAAAAGCAAACATCGGCGCCTGTGTTAAAACGGCATTTAGTGTTATGGCATTAAAACCAATCAGCCGGGTGCATAAAATAGCGATTACAAAACCCAGCACCAGTGATCCCGTATCTCCCATAAATATTTTTGCAGGGTTCATGTTGAAATACAAAAATGCAAGTACTCCGCCTGCCAGTGCAAAAGCTACCAATGCAAAACTGTTATCACCACTCATGGTTAAAAACAATCCCAATGCAACCAGCGTCATAAAACTCAACCCCCCGGCAAGGCCATCAATGCCATCAATTAAATTAAATGCATTGGTTATGCCCACAATGGCAAAAATGGTAATGGTGTATTGGGCAGATAATGGAATAGCCTCTATGCCAAGCAAGCCACCAAAGGTGGTAATTCTTAAACCTGATAATGCTATCAGTGCAGTTAGAGCTATTTCAACAATGAATTTGTATTTAGCAGAAAGATCTTTCAGGTCGTCGATAATACCCATGCCAAACAAAACTGCCATAGAAAAAAAGCTGGTGGCAATTTCATTGCTGTAGCTGTAGGGGTACCATAATAAAATAGAAATGACCATGCCGGTTATAATGGCAATGCCGCCCAATGTGGGGGTGGGCATTAAATGGTCTTTTCTTTCATCGGGATGATCAAGCAGGCGGTATTTATTAACCAGCCTTATTACCAGTGGAATGGTTACCATTGCTACTACAAAAGCTGTAATAAAACAAAAGGATGCAATTCTGTAATCTGAAAAACTCAGATATATCTGCAGAAATGGGGAGATGGTGGTCATAAACCTGGCTTTTCGGTGATATTGGATAAGCAAAGTAGAAAGAATTATTAAGAATTGCAACCGTCGGTTTTCATCCAGGTTTCTAAAAAATAGCAATTCAATTGCCGGAGTAAGGATTTTTGGTATCTTGAAACGCAATGCTAAGAGAAATGACTGCTGCGGAAGTGATCTTCTGGCTTTCTTTAGCCATCCTTTTTTACTGCTATGCCGGCTATGGCCTTTCATTGCTTGTTTTCAACAGTATTAAAAAGCTGTTTGCAAAAAAAATAAAAGCCAGCCAGGATTTGCTGCCGGTAACCATTATTGTTCCCTGTTATAACGAAGAGGCAGTTATTGAGCAAAAAATAAAAAATACGTTTGAGCTTGATTATCCCTCTCATCTCTTAAAAATCATTTTCATTACTGATGGCTCTACGGACGGATCAATGAATTTGATTAACCAGTACGATAGCATTACGCTGCTGCACCAGGGAGAGAGGCAGGGTAAATCGGCAGCCTTAAAAAGAGCCATGCGGTTTGTGCAAACACCCGTGGTTGTATTTACTGATGCTAATTCTGTTTTAAACAAAAGTGCATTGCAAGCCATTGTGCAGCATTATGCCGATGAAAAAGTAGGCGGTGTTGCCGGAGAGAAAAAAATTTTTAAAGACAGACAATCCATCGTTGGCCAGGCTGAAGGATTGTATTGGCAATATGAATCCTTTATGAAAAAGCAGGATTCAGATTTTTACAGTGTAGTGGGTGCTGCCGGCGAGTTATTTTCATTAAGAACACAATTGTTTCACTCGCTTGATGAAGATGTGATACTGGATGATTTTGTATTGTCTATGCAAGTTTGCCTGAAGGGTTATAAAATTAAATATGAACCACTGGCATTTGCCACTGAGGCTCCTTCTGCATCGCTTGAAGATGAAGAAAAAAGAAAAACAAGAATTGCAGCCGGGGCTTACCAGTCGTTGTATTATGTCAGGCAGTCACTCAATATTTTTAAATACCCGCTGCTGGCTTTCCAGTTTTTTTCCCGCCGGTTGTTAAGATGGTATGCTTCGCCGCTGCTCATTTTTCTATTGTTCATTTGCAATTTGTGGCTGGTAGTTTACCAGCAGGGTAGTTTGTTTACCATTTTACTGCTTATGCAGGTTGTGTTTTATTTGCTGGCTGTTTGTGGCCGCCTGCTTATTTCATTTGGTGTAAAACTGGGGGTGCTTAATATTGCTTTCTATTTTTTATTTATGAACTATTGCCTGGTAAAAGGATTTTTCAATTTTGTGCAAGGCCGGCAATCAGTTCTTTGGGATAAATCGCTGCGGGAGGCAATCGAGTAATTTTTTCTTCCCATAGTTTTTGTAAACCCAAAAATGAGAGACTTGCAAACGTTGTTGTAAAACTCAAACACGTGCTCGTGAGCTTTCCAATTCTGCAATTTGAAAGTGTTCAGGTAGTTGCTTTTGAATTTTTGATCCAAGCTTTTGGTCTGCAAATAATTTTTTTATCTGTTCGATTATGTTAGTCTTTGTCCGGAACTAGGAAAATGTCAGCAATTAGGCTGTCGCTATGGTTGCTGCTAACACTCTAATTTATGCTGTAAGCTGTCATTTTGAAAAGTTTCAGTTATAGTTTTGCCGTTATTGGCTTCCATTCAGTTTTTTCTGTTTCACGAAACTAGAAAAACGCTTTCCAAAAAGCAGGAGTTAAGAGTCAAGTATTTGTAATTCGCCTTTTGGATTGTTGTTGCGTCAATACCAATCCACCGGGCTATCTTTTCCTTTTCAAATAAACCATTCAGAGGGTTTTTTATGTTGCTGTTTCCCCTGTTCTTGGCAAAGCCAAGAGGTAGCTTTCCGCTTCTAAAAGGTTGTTTTTCAAATATCTACTCATTTTCAATCTATTATAATTCATACCCCCCACCTGCAGGGGTGGGGTACCCCACCTCTATAGGTGCCCCCCTCCACACCTTAAAACCGGCTTCATTCACCGTTAACGCATTTGTGTTTGTGGCGGAATTTGAAATACGTCTGCCTGTAACAAATGCTGATTAAAGATATAAAAGCTGATGATAAAACTCGCTGCTAAATTTATAATGTCGAGCCCAGACTGCAGATGATAGCAAAATGAAGACGAGCACCTGCATCCAGTCCGCCGGCATAACACAAATGCACTTGTTATATGCACACTTGAATGAACAAAACATGCGACGTGTCGCACAGCAACAATTGTTGAGCAGCGATATATGTCCGCAAGAAGTTACACCATTGCGCACCGTCGCTCGTGAAGAAGATAAAACCGCAACAACTTCACTACAGCTAAATTGAAATACAAAAGCCGAAGTGTCGCACCATAAATTAAAGCGACTGCGCAAACACTTGCAGAATAAAGATCTGCTGCTTGCTGTCCTGCCGAATAAAGAACTGCTGCTTGTTGTCGAACAAAAACCTGCATCAAAAAAATTTTGTACCTGCGAACCACAAGGATTTTTTACTAAAGCTAAATTGAAAAATAAATGTTGAGATGATAATTGTCCGCGCACAAAAGCCGATTAGAATTGTTGCAGCCGAAGATGAAAAACAAGTTGCATATAAC
>PSMD01000041.1:0-12064 GCA_040289925.1 Chitinophagaceae bacterium
CTGCATTTTCAATCACCACTTCTCCCTCTGCAATCAACCCTGCCACAGTACAAGCCATAGCAATCCGGTGATCATGGTGAGATGAAACTACGGCTGCTTTCAACTTTCCCCCGCTTACTATCATTTCATCATCATTAATACTCACATCAATCCCCATTTTGCCAAACTCAGTTTGCAACGATTTTGCCCGGTTGCTTTCTTTATGAAAAAGTCTTTTTACGCCGGTAATCCTGCTGCTGCCCATGCAGCTTGCTGCCAATACAACCAGCGGAGGAAAGAGGTCAGGACAATCTGTTGCATCAAATTTAAAAGCCGTCATTTTCGCAGGGCGAACCTTTATTCCTTTTGCTTCAATGGCAACAGAAGCATTGGCATTATACAAGGCATCCATAATTTTTTTATCAGCCTGGGATGAATTTAAATCCAGGCCATGAACTGTGACCGGACCAGCAACAGCAGCGGCAACTAATAAAAAAGCCCCACCGCTCCAATCACCTTCTGCGGTGTATTCATGATGATTTGATGTTTGCCCAGGCCCTTCACCGGAAAAATAAAACTCACTGTAGTTTTTATTTACAGGCAGCTTCATTCCAAACTGCTTCATTACATCAAGCGTTAAGTTAATGTAAGGTTTGCTTTTAAGATTTTTTACTTTGATGCTTACGTTTTTTGCACAAGCTGCGGAATAAGCCATCAGAAGCCCGGTAAGAAATTGAGAACTAAGTGAGCCATCTATTTCAATATTTTTTGGCTGAAGCGGGCCTTTAACACTGATGGGTAATTTACCATCATTGGATTGAATTGTTACCCCCAACTGCGGCAAAATCTCATCAAAAAAGTTCATCGGCCTGTTAACTAAACTGCCTTCACCGGTGATCAATATTTCCGTCTCCTGCAAAGCAGCAATAGGTGTAAACATGCGCATGCTCAACCCGCTTTCACCACAATGAATTGTCCGCTGCGTTTGTGTGCCTGTTTTTTTTTCAATAGTCACAGTTCTTTCTGCTTGATTTACTTCTGCAGTTGCCCCTAATTCTTTTATAATGCTGATGGCCGCTTTGTCATCATTACTAAACCCGGCATTGAGTATAATGCTTTTGCCTTTGGTAAGATAAGCTGCAGCCAATGCTCTTTGCATAGAACTTTTTGAAGCCGGAGCCTGTACAATTCCTGAAATATTTGAAGGATGAATAGCTGCTTTCAACTACAAGCTGTTTATAATTTTTTCCAAATGACTTAATTCAATCGGTTGCACTACTGCTTTCCCGATTTTCTGTAACAAAACAAAATTGATCTCTTTCCGCTGTCGTTTTTTATCCATTCTTAATACAGAAAAAACTTTCTGCTTATCAAAACTTGCATAAGCAGGTAATCCAAATTTTTTGAGCAACTCCACCACCCTACCGGTTTCATTAAACCTGGTAAAGGATTCAGAAATATGACTGGCGCAGGTCATGCCGATTGAAATGGCCTGGCCATGCGATAACTCGTATTGATTTTCCAGCGCATGACCGATGGTGTGCCCGAAATTCAACAATCTCCTTTCTCCATTTTCAAATTCATCATACTTTACAACTTTTGCTTTCAGCATGGCATTGCGTTGTATCAGCTCATTTATCTTACCCGTTCTCATAAAACTTTCAGGTGAGTAAAATTCCAGTTCACGAAACATTGCAGCATCTTTAATACAGGCATGTTTGATAATTTCTGTAAAACCATTTCTCCATTCGGCATCGGGCAGTGTTTTTAAAAAAGCAGTATCATAAAAAATAAATGATGGCTGCCGGATGGTTCCTGCCATGTTTTTATAAATGCCAACATCAATTCCATTTTTTCCGCCGATGGCGGCATCAACCATGGCCAAAAGACTTGTTGGTGCAAAACCGAAATTGATTCCTCTTAAAAAAATTGAAGCGGCATAACCTGTAATGTCAGTTACAACCCCACCACCTACACCGATCAATGTAAATTTCCGGTCGGCCTCCATTTCAATTAACTGCTCAATGATTGAATCCACCGTGGTCTGTACTTTATAATGCTCACCTGCTTTTAGCACAATGCAGTTCCATCCCTTGAATTTTTTTGAATGAGCATCAAAAACATGTTCATCGGTAATGATAACGCATCTGGAGGAATCAACGATTTGTTTTAGGTATGAAAACGATGCACTGAAATAAAAATCCGTTGAAGAAGTTGTATAACTGACCCTGACTTTTTTCATTCATTCTGATTTGGTAGTGACATCAACGCCTTCTTTTTTTGGTTAATGATGCCTGCATCATTCATTCATCACCTTGTTTTGATGATTGATGCTTTCCATATGCACAGCGTCAAAATATTTTGTAATAAACTCTTTGCTTAAGCCCAGCTTTTCACCTTTTTGCATGGCCCGCTGAATAATTTCATTCCACCTGCTGGTTTGCAGAATGGTAATGTTGTTGTTCTTTTTGTATTCACCAATCCTTTCTGCAATTTTCATGCGTTGACTTAGTATCTGCATCAGCTCATCATCCAAATGATTGATCTTTTGCCTCAGCTTTTCAAGTGCGGCATGAAGTTCTTCTGAGTTCACATCTTCTTTTCTCCAAACAATCATATCCAGCATTTCTGCAAGCCGCTCAGGAGTTACCTGTTGTTTGGCATCACTCCATGCATTATCAGGATCAATATGGCTTTCGATCATCAATCCGTCAAAATCCAGGTCAATTGCTTTTTGGGCTACTTCCAATAAAATATCCCGCCTCCCGCAAATATGTGAAGGATCATTCAGCATAAGCAGTTCAGGATTTCTTAACTTCATTTCAATGGCCAAATGCCACATCGGCGCATTGCGGTATTCAGTATTTCCATAAGATGAAAATCCGCGGTGAATCAAGCCAAGTTGTTTTATTCCTGTTTTTGAAACTCTCTCCACAGCTCCTGTCCATAATTCAAGATCAGGATTGATAGGATTTTTTATCAACACTGGTACATCAACTCCACGCAATGCATCCGCTACATCCTGCACACTAAATGGATTGACAGTTGTTCTTGCACCAATCCACAAAACATCTACATCAAAATGCAAGGCATCTTCCACCTGTTTTGCCGTGGCTACCTCAACTATTACTGGCAGGCCGGTTAATTTTTTGGCTGCCTGCAGCCAGGGCAACCCTTTTGTTCCCACCCCTTCAAAACTACCTGGCCTTGTACGGGGTTTCCAAATACCGGCTCTTAGCATATTTACCTTACCGGTTTTTGCCAACCGCTCGGCAGTTTGTAAAACCTGTTGCTCAGTTTCAGCACTGCACGGCCCGCTAATAATCAGCGGCCGCTTATTCCATGCCTGCTGTACCATTTGTTTTGCCTCTTTCATTACCTGCATATTGCGAAGTTAAACAGCCCACAGCTAAAATTCTGGAATTCCTTATTCAATCAATTCTAAAAACTTGCTTTAGCAAAGAGGCAGAAACTTATCTTTGCGGCCGCAAAAAACGAAACTATGAGCAACAGAACATTTACAATGATAAAGCCCGATGCAATGAAGAATGGTCATGCCGGAGCTATTTTAGACAGAATTATTAAAGAAGGTTTTTCTATTAAAGCCTTGAAATTAACCAGGCTGTCAAAAGAAAAAGCCGGAGAGTTTTACGCTATACATAAAGAAAGGCCTTTTTATGGCGAGTTAGTTGAGTTCATGAGCAGCGGACCTATTATTGCCGCCATTCTTGAAAAAGAAAATGCAGTGGAAGCTTTCAGAAAATTGATTGGTGCCACCGATCCTGCAAAAGCAGATGAAGGAACCATCAGGAAACTCTATGCAACCTCAGTAGGTGAAAATGCAGTACACGGCAGCGACAGTGATGAGAATGCAAAAATTGAGGGAAATTTCTTCTTTAGCGGACTGGAAAGATTTTAAATGAACAGGCGCTCTGTTCATTTCGGGCAAGGCCTAAATTTCCACTCCTCTTTTTATTTTATTGCCAACAGGCTTTACTGTATAACCTGCTTTTCTTAATAAATTAATCAAACCGTTTTCTCCGGGTAAATGGCCTGCGCCTACTGCAACCAAAACTGATTTTTCCGGCAAAATGTATTTCAGCTTTTCAACCCAATTGCGGTTGCGGTTGTACAATAAAATATCAGTGAAATTTTGCATGCCAATGTTGGTAAGCTTTGTAATCTCCTCAAGCTTTTGCAAATCCTGGTCACGATAGGCTTGTACCAGCACATCATATTCTTTCGAATCATCTTTTCCTTTTTCTCCATCTTCCACATACTTCAGCAATTGTTTTGCCTGTAGCTGATAAGGAATACTGTCGAAAATGCTCATTTGGTACGACATCGTCTCCAGTCCTTTTATTTTTTTGCTGTTCAGTTTGGCTTCTTTTATAATCACTTCTTCCATAGCTGCGGATTTTGGACAATTGGTATTTGATTCAGCCAGCATGCTGGCCGCCAGCATCGGCTTGTAAGTTTCCAGCACGGAAAAAGGGATCATTGAACCTTTTGCTTCAAAATAATCTTTCACTTTTTGATATTCCTGCTTCGTCAGCAGATCAGCCAGTGTAGTATCGTTGCGCATCTTCATTTTTCGAAGCACCCCCAGCATCTCCATAAAATTGTCCATATCCACTTCCATGTACACTACATCCACCTGGCTGATGAATGATTTCAGGCTATCGCTCAGCATCGCTTCATCGGCACAAATCATATGAATAGTGCCGAACAAATAAGAAGGTTTTTGTAAACCGTTACCACTAATCTCCCACAATAAAGTATTGGAATCTTTCTGAGTTCTTTGCTGAGCAATAATAGCAAGGGAAGCAAACAACATCAATAACCCCGTACTCCACTTTTTCATAAATAATGATTGTAATGCAAATTAACCGGTTGACAGTACAAAAAAATCACAAATGATGCCGAAAATTTTAAAGTTCAAATTGGTTAAACCAGTTAAACAGAAATGTGTGACCCTATATGTTTATTTGACTCGTAAACCCTTATGCCTAATAAAAAACTTCGTTCCAGTATCGGGAAAATCTTGTTCCCCATTTTACCTTCAGTTCATCTGCCGTAATGGGCATTCCCAATTCCTGCTTAACAGCCAGACCCGGTAAATTAATGCCTGCCCCCAGGCCGGCAGAAATTGTTCCCTGCACCCGTGGGTTAATTTCAAGAATGAGATTTTTTTGCTCTGAAGATTTTTTTACCTGTATGCCGATATTGCCATGCAACTTTAATTGCCCAATAATTTGGCGGCAGTAGTGAATGATGTCTTGGTCTTCTACAAATTCTCCTTCCACCGAAATTCCATTAATCATTTGCTTTCTCACTCTCGGCACAGCTATAACCATCTCACCATTTTTAGCCAGGCAGTCAACTGAATATTCTTCACCCGGCAAATATTCCATTACCAGCAATTCAGGAAAAGGTTTGGCAGAAAGCACAGTTAGCAAATGCTCATAAGGAAAATAAAGCTGATAAGGCTTTTGAAGTAAAAGCTGTTCATGCTCATTTATGCTGGCATCAACAATTCTAAACCCGCGGCTGCCATTTGATACAGATGGTTTGAAACAAAAAGGCCTGGCAGGATAACCCAATTCTTCTGCGGCAGTGATGAACTGATCAAGGTTTTCAATCACACGATAAGCAGGCACTTCAATTCCTCTCCATTCTAAAAACTGGTAAAGACGGCTTTTGTTATTGGCTATTTCAATAGATTCAAAAGGGCTGATCAACAATTTTATTCCTGCTGCTTCAAAATCCATTTTATGTTGAGAAAGCGGTATCAATTCTTTTGTTACCAGTGGCAGCACTACATCTATCTTTCTTTTTTTACAAAGAGAAATAACAGCATCAACAAAACCAGGATCATTCGCTGGTGGTATTACATCAAACGCTGCATGTAACCAACGGCCAACGGCGTTTGAATTTGCGTCGACCATAAAAATTTTAAAGGATGGATTGAATTGCAGGCATTTTAATATCCCCGGAGCACCGGGTGCACCGGCGCCTGTCATTAAAATATGAAAACTACTACCCGGCAACCTTTATAGCTGAATTTTGATTTTGTAATAAGCTAATAACTCTTTCAAATTCTCGTTCCTTTGTACGAAATAATAGTTCTTTTCGCTTGTCAGATAAGAATTTTATTATCAGAAAAGTTTCTAAACCAGGGGCATCGTGATGCAACTGAAATGTTTTTACCTCATTTATTGAAAATCTTTTTCCCCATTTTTTGAAAAAAAGGAAATCAACCCCTTCAATCAACAGATAAAAGCCGAAAAAAGCCAGGCATACATACGCAGGCACTGATAATTTATCATTCATCATTTTCTCTGCAAAAAAAGCAACGCAAATAAAAAACGTAACCTTCTGTTCTTTTAACTGGTTTAAAATTTTTCACGGTAAAGATTTCTTTTTCAAAAAAAAATCTTACCGCGAACAGTAATAAACTCGTCCATAGTTAAATTTTTTCCCAAAGTTAATTAACCACGGCTTCCTCACCGTACATCTGGTCTTTGAATTTTAGTGAAGGCGAAGGAATAAATTCACCTATGCCCAACTGATCCCATTTTTCATCCACTGCTTTTATGGTTTCATCATCGGCCACAATAATGTTTGGCCAGTCCCGGTGAAAATCATCAAACTCTTTTGTTTTACGGGTACCATCAAAGCCCATACAATGGCCGGCAAACATGTGGTCCCGTTTCGGATCAAGGTTATTGCAGAATCTCCAAAGTGCTGTTGGCAAATCGCTGGCATCAACGGTATGCTCTACATACAGGATCATCTTGATCCCTTCAACTTCTTTTAAAGAAGAAATTTGTTCATGCAGTTCACGAACATGACCTTTCCTGTTCTTTTTTACCGAAATGATCAATACCGGGATGTTTTTTTCCAGCAGCGAACTATTCACTGAAACAACTTCACCAAATTTATCTTTAAAAGAAATGTGATCAAACGCCAAACGCCCAACTCCAAACTTCCATCCTTCTTCTTTTTCCTCCTCAAACTTCGTTGTTCCGTCAATGCACATCTTACCACCGAAGCCCAACTTGCTGCAACTATGATCCAGCACATCTATCGGCCCGGTTGAAAAATAAATATCCGTTGCAGGATTTAAATTTTTAAAAACATATCTCGCCAGTTCTTCATAATCCTGTATTCTGACTTTCTCATCTGCCAGCACTAATATTTTATTAAACATCATTTGCCCTGCCCCCCACATAGCATTCATTACTTTTTGCCCCTGCCCGGCATAATCTTTTTTTATCTGCGCAATTACCAGGTTGTGAAATACACCTTCTACCGGCATATCCATGTCAATAATTTCAGGCACCATTGTCATTTTTATAGGAGCCAAAAAAATTCTTTCTGTTGCTTTGCCCAGCCATGCATCTTCCTGTGGCGGAATGCCAACGATGGTTGCCGGGTAAACCGGATTTTTTTTGTGTGTTATAGCCGTAATGTGAAAACGCGGATACCAATCCGGCAAGGAATAATAACCTGTATGATCACCAAATGGGCCTTCCCAAATTAATTCATCATTGGGGTCAACATAGCCTTCAATCACAAAATCAGCATCGGCAGGCACTTCAATTTCAGGTTGCGTTATACATTTTACCAACGCCACTTTTTTCTTTCTTAAAAACCCGGCCAGCATGTATTCATCTACATTCTCCGGTAAAGGTGCTGTTGCAGAGTAGGCATAAACCGGGTCACCGCCAAGAGCAACTGCAACCGGCATTCTCTTTCCCAGTTTTTTATACTCATTGAAATGTTTTGCAGAAACTTTATGCTTGTGCCAGTGCATGCCTGTAAGCGTTGGGCCAAACACCTGCATACGGTACATTCCCACATTGCGGGTATTTGTGTTTGGATCTTTTGTATGAATGACAGGCAGGGTAACAAAAGGACCTCCGTCTTTTGGCCAGCAAGTTATAACAGGAAGTTTTGTAATGTCGGGGCCAGTCATTATGATTTCCTGGCATTCTCCTCTGTCTTTTTTTACTTTCGGCATCCACGAAGCAAATTCATTTAGCTTAGGCAATAATTTTAATTTGCTGATAATACCTTCTTTTGGCGAAGAAAGCAACTTAAACAACTCTTCAATTTGTCTGGCTACATCATCCAAATGCTGAACACCTAAAGCCATACACATTCTTTTTTCGCTTCCGTAGGCGTTCATTAAAACCGGGAAATCATATCCTGTATTTTCAAACAACAAAGCCTTACCGCCGCTGGGCTGCTTGCTCATGCGGTCGGTAATTTCTGCTATCTCTAATTTGGGATTGACATATGTTTTTATCCGCAGCAGCTCTCCTTCTTTTTCCAGGGCCTGGATAAAATCCTGAAGATTTTTGTACGCCATGTTGCAAAGTTAATTGCATCATGGGCATAGCCTGAAAATATTATACTAAGAACAATTGACTTACCACTTTGCAAAAAAATTTGTGATGTTGAAGTAAATGGTATTTCGCTCATGATTTTTTGTTTCAATTTCCATTACATCATAGTGGCGACCGTCTTTATGACTGAGCGATTGCCGGATTAATGTGTACCCGGGATAATTTTCCCTTAGCCATGTGTATTCAGCTTTCACTCCAGGCCCTTCTGTTTTTTCTTCAATAATAATTGCAGTTTCAAACGAACTGCCGTCTCTGGCGGTTTGGTTGTTTGCAGACGTTTGTGTGGTTTGTGAAAGATTTGAGGTTGAAGCAGCAGATTTTTTACCAGGAGAGCAAGATGCTAAAAAAACACCAGCAATCATTGCTAAAAAACATAATTCTCATAAAAAACAGTTTAAGTGGTGAATGGTTTTTGACAAGATACATTTCACCCGGTTTTTACACAAGCCGGTTGATAAAAATCAGGAAGAACAAAAAACCTGAATTTTTAAAGAGGAACACTTGGGCAGCCATAGCCTTTTTCCCCTTTCATAAAATTCAAACCGCCGCTGCCAAGCCTGTATGTGAGATGCAGGCCAAGAAAATAATACCAGTCTTTAAAATTTGCACCGCCCCGTTGTGCAGCTTTGGCCGGATAAGCCGGATTGCCATTGGGCAATTCATCACCACGGTAAGCCATATCTACTGCCAACTGCCCTTTTGCAGCTAAAAGATCATTTGCATCTGCATAGCTGGTGCTTACATCATCCAGGTAATCGGTAAATAACTTGCGCAGGCCAAACTCCAATCCCAAACGCCATTTTTCACTAAAAGCATATTTTACACCTCCGCCAAAAGGTATGGCCAGTTGTGTTAGCTTATAAGGCTTACGATCAGGATACTGAGAAAGGCCCTGGCCTTCGGTGCTCAAAGGCTTTAAATAAACCTGCTGCCCGCTTGCACTATATGCGTACGGATTAAAATGAAAAACAGCAAGGCCTGCAAATAAATAAGGAGAGAATTTTTGATAGTTAAGATTCATGAAATAAAATTCGGCCAAAACATTTCCTTCCACCAGCTTAGTTTCAAAGCTTAAATTTCTTGCACGCAGTGAATCGTTATTGCTGTAGCGGTCTGCACCGCTTAAAATAGTGTAGTTTATTCCGCCTCTCAGCACCAGGTTATCCATCAGCTCATAATTCACAGTTAATCCAATTACACCATTGGTTGTTTTTTTAGGAAGAATGCCTTCAGTTAAATCACCCTGGTAAGCAGAGGCGCCACCAAATATGCCGATATGAAAATTTTGAGGATATACAGAAGAACAAACCAGCATCAAACAAACCACCAGCCAATTCTTAACCATAAAGAAGTTTTGCTACTATCAGCAAAATTAAGGCTTAAGATGGGGATGCATCAGGGAATTTAGAGTTTGGTGTTTATATAGTTGTCAAACCTTGAAATAACAAACAGAAACGTTGGAACTTAAAACTTCGGACATTTACGATAATACCAGTTTGTGCTTTTATCACGAAAAGAAAAAAAATCTTTTACTATTGAAAGCTTTACTTCCAGCACAACTCCTAAAAAATAATACCAGTCCATTTCAGATGGTGTACCTCTTATATCTCCTGTATGAGAATTCATAGCCCCCCCCGGTACTTCATCTCCACGATAGGCCAGCTCAACCGCTTTGAGCCCTTTTGCATTCAATAAAACATTTTCATCAACATACCTGGTGCTTACATCATCTATGTAATCAGTAAATGTTTTACGTTGTGAGAGTTCCAGTGCAGCAGAAAAATTTTCACTCACCATGTATTTAAATCCAAGTCCAAATGGCATCATCCATTGGGTAAGATGATAAACTTTACGGTCAGGATACTCCGGCAGCCCCTGGCCTTCTGTACTCAACGGTTGCAGATAAACTTTCTTTCCGTCTGCATCTTTTGTCCAGGGATTAAAATGAAAAATTCCAATACCTCCATACAGGTAAGGAGTGAATCTTTTTACAGACAGATCAAGCACTGTTACCGATAAAGCTGTATATGCCTCTGTAACGCTGGTATAAAAACTAAGATTTCTTGGTCTTAAATAATTACGGTTGTACTTATCCGCTCCTTCCAGTTTTCCCTGTGAAAAAGCAATCCGCCAGGTAAACCAGCGGTTTAATTTCTTCCTGTAAATAACTCCTGCAAAAAAATTAGAATGGCTGAATGTAAAACTGTTGGGCTTCAGGTCACCTTCGTAATTTACAATGCCCGAATACACACTAACGCTTGCATCGCTTTTTAACTCCTGGGCAGAAGTGTACAAGCATACAAGGGTAAAAATGGTTACCAGAAATAAGGTCAGGTTAGCTTTCACGACTCACAAATTCGTCAACAAGATACAATGTTTTTAAAGCCATCACAATGTTTTATCCCACTTATCACATTCTGATTAGAGGTTATTTTGTTTTGGTTATTTTTATCGCAGACATATTTCATCCGACATTCAAAAAAAAATTATGCGAACTATTTTTCTGTTTGTTCTTTCTGCTGTTATCATTTGCTCCTGCTCAAATAACAAAGTGGCAAATGCCAATAACAAAAAAGATGTGATTGCTCAAAACATGGATACCACTATTAGCCCCGGAGAAGATTTTTTTCAGTATGCTAATGGCGGCTGGATAAAAAACAACCCGATACCCAACGATCAAAGCAGTTGGGGAATTGGCAATTTGGTAATTGAAGAAAATTTAAAACGCTTAAAAGAAATCAGTGAAAATGCTGCCAAAGCAAATGCAGCAAAAGGCAGCAACGAACAAAAGATCGGTAACTTTTGGGCCACCGCAATGGACACGGTAAAGGTTGAACAGCTTGGTTTAACTCCACTACAACCTTACCTGGATAAAATTGCTGCTATTAACGATGCCAGATCTCTGGTAACAACCGTGGCTGAGTTAAAAAAGATAGGTTCCTCTACACTATTTGCCGATTATGTAACACAAGATGACAAGAACAGTGAAGTAATGACCTACAAATTATGGCAGGGAGGAATTGGTTTGCCTGAGCGGGAATATTATTTTAAAAATGATGATGCTACAAAAAACATCAGGCAAGAATATGTGAAATACATCACCACAATTCTTACTTACTCCGGTGAAGATTCAGCAACTGCTGCTAAAGAAGCGAAAGATATTCTGGCATTGGAAACAAAGCTGGCGGCTGCATCCCGCAAGCTGGAAGATTTGAGAACCCCTTATGCCAACTACCATAAAATGGCATTAAATGAACTGGGTGGCAAGCTTTCATCAACAATTGACTGGACAAATTACTTCTCCGCTACCGGTGTAAAAAATATTGATTCGTTGATTGTAGGCCAGCCGGAATTTTTTAAAACGCTGGGTAAAGAATTGGAGTCAACGCCCATGAACATTTGGAAAAGCTATGTCAAATTTAATCTCATCTCCGATTTTGCCGGTTATCTGCCAGAAAAATATGGACAGGTTGCTTTCAATTTTTTAAAACTGTTTAGCGGTGCCAAAGAAAGAAGACCAAGATGGAAAAGAGTGATAGCTGCCGAAGAAAATGTAATGGGTGAAATGCTGGGTCAGCTGTACGTCAAAGAATTTTTTAATGAAAAAGCAAAGAAGCGGTACAGCGATATGGTTGAGGCGATCCGCGAAGCGTTAAAAAACCGTATTAGCA
>PSMD01000041.1:12078-23143 GCA_040289925.1 Chitinophagaceae bacterium
TGACATGGATGAGCGACAGCACCAAGCAAAAAGCATTTGCCAAGCTGGCCGCCATGAAAAAGAAAGTTGGATATCCTGATAAATGGAAAGATTTTTCTGCCATGCAAATTGGTCGTGATAGCTATGTGCAAAACATGATAAACGCCAACACCTGGTGGCATAACTACCAAATGAACAAACTGGGTAAACCTGTTGACCGTGATGAATGGGACATGACGCCGCAGACTTACAATGCTTACTACAATTCATCTAACAACGAAATTGTTTTGCCTGCAGGCATTTTTACAGTTCCCGGTTATCGGGATGAAGAAATTGATGATGCCGTAGCTTATGGTTACGCCGGTGCCTCAACTATTGGTCATGAAATTACACACGGCTTTGATGATGAGGGCAGGCAGTATGATGCAACGGGAAACTTAGTTAGCTGGTGGACAAAACAGGATGAAGATCAGTTTAAGAAAAGGGCTGATGTCATCATCAAACAATTTGACGAATATGAACCGGTGCCCGGCTACCATATAAATGGTAAAGCCACTACGGGAGAAAACATTGCAGACCTGGGTGGTATTTTGCTTGGATTGGAAGCGTTCAAAAAAACAGAGCAGTATAAAAAAGGTGAGAAGATTGCCGGCCTTACCCCTATGCAGAGATATTTTATGGGTTATGCATTGGGATGGTTAGGGCATGAACGTGAAGAGCAATTAAGAAATCATTTGCTGACAGATGTACACTCGCCTGCAAAATACAGGGTGAACGGTCCAATGGTTAATGTAGATGAGTTTTACAGCACATTCAATATAAAACCCGGCGATAAAATGTACAGGCCGGATAGTTTGAGAGTACGGATTTGGTAAGATTTATCAATTAAGAATTATGAGTTAAGAATTAAGAACCGGGGTACTGGTTCTTTTTTTATTTACTTACGGCTGGCATAAAATTACTGTGATTATCAATGGAAGTTTATGCCGGGAGTGGCGCATATTAGAGAGTTGGCTGCAATGAAAAAACCGCTCAATTATAATAACTTAAAAAAAATTTTCATGAAAACATTTCTTCTTGCTTTTGCTTTTAGCATTTTTCATTTCACAAACCTTAATGCCCAAACATGGTGAATTGATGTTGACTATGCAGAAAGTTGCGAATGTGATGCTCCTTGTCCTTGTTTGTTAGGCGGAGACCCAACACACAGACATTGCATGGGTAACAGCATCATAATGGTAAAAAGGGACACTATGATACAGTTAATGTCGACGGTTTAAAAATGTATGTGACGTTTGCCTTAAACAATTGGACAAAAGTGTACGTTAAGGCTTTACCTTAGGAATGAAGATGTCGTTAAGCAATTTGGAAAACCTGCTGGCCTCATTATCCCACAAGTAAAAAAAGTGAGGAATTGAATCGTTTGATAATTACAAAATGAAATTCATAGAAATCCTCTTAGAATTTTTGGGTGGGCTGCAAATTATACTGGGCACAACTGTAATTGCAGGATTGAGTGCTCTGCCAGTTTATTTAAAATAGTCGCAAGGCATCGGGTTAATCATTACAATCGTAATCATCAGCGTGGGTTTTCTGGGAGGTGCTATTTGGGCAACTATCATCTGGCGCAGGGAAGGAACTGTAAACTGGCTATCAAGAATCAAAAAAATTTCCTGGTGAATTATTTAGCAAACAAACCAACATAGTCCACTCCCAATCCCGGTTTCTGTGAATAAATCACTTTTCCAAAATCGTACGCAATACCGGTAGCAATATCTTCTTCCAGCAACAGAGGGCCATCCATGTCTGCATGATCAATTAAAGCAAGCAAATGTGCAATGGCTGCAGAACCAATGGTTGATTCGTTCATGCAGCCAACCATTATTTTCAAACCAAGTTCTCTTGCTTTTTTTATCATTCGCAAAGCAGGCGTAATGCCGCTGCATTTGGTGAGCTTGATATTGATGCCATGAAAATAATCTTTACATTTTTCAACATCCTCTTCAAATACACAGGCTTCATCGGCAAACAACGGCAAAGGCGATTGTTTGTATAGCTCCTTCATCCCTTCCCAATTATCTTTTGCCAGCGGCTGTTCAACCAACTCAACGCCTAATTCCTTTAACTGTGGTATCAGCTTCAATGCAGTATCAATAGCCCAGGCGGCGTTGGCATCAACCCAAAAAACAGCATCTGTATGTTGCCGCAATGCTTTTACGATGGCAATATCATCTGCAGTGCCCACTTTTATTTTATAAACGGGCCAGGGTGTTTCCTTCATTTTCTGAATCATCACTTCTATGCTGTCAATGCCGATTGTATAATCTGTAACCGGATTTTTTGTAACATCATTCGCCCAAAACTCATAAAGCTTTTTTCTTTTCATCTTACCAAACAAATCCCAGGCAGCTATATCCAACGCACAAACCAAAAAAGGATTTTGGGGAAACAGGTGATGCAAATAATGCCAGTAACGCTCCGGCTCAGTAAAAGCAAATTTTTCAACAAAGATTTTTTTTCGCTCCAGGTCTTCAATCATTTTTTGAACCGGAATGTTGTAGTAAGAAATAGCCGGAGCTTCACCATATCCTTTCAATCCCAAATGTTCCAGCTCAACAATTAAAGTAGGTTGATGTGTTTTTGTTCCTTTAGAAATGGTGAAAGGGTAACGAAACTTAAGATCGTATTTCCAGTAATTAATTTTCATACTTTCACGCAGAAATGCTAAGGTAAGCTACCAAAAGACGAAAAGAGTGCCTGCGGCTTTGAAGACCTTTGCATCTTTGCGGGCAATTATCTCCCTGAATGTTGCACATAGCCTTTCAACTCTTCATTAAATTCTTTTTGCTTTAAAAGGTCCTCAAGATTTAAATGCATCCTGTATCGCCAATAATGTTTTGGATTGGCAGGAATATTTATTCTTTCTTCATGCGGGTTTTCTCTTCTCAGTTTTTCATCCATGCCCAAAATATCCTGCAACTGAAAAATGCTCCACATAGCCGGCGAATATAAATGCTGCAAAACAATTGCACGGTTTATCCACGCATCACAGAAATAAGGCGCCTCGCCCTGCTGACCGAGTATGGCATTATAATAACGCTGTGTTTTATTCCTGTCTTCTTCCCACCAACCGCGGATGGTGCTCATGTCGTGTGTAGAGGGAGTAACCACTGATAAATACGGTGCATCATTAGGATGGAAAAATTCTTTGTTCAACTGCTTGGGCATGCGTTGAATTTCCAAACTTAAAATGCCAAGTTGCTTCATCACCTCCGGCACACAATGCGGAACCATGCCGAGGTCTTCGCCACACACAAGCATGTTGGTGGCTGCTTTTAAATCAAGCAGCTTGTGCATAGCTTCTTTCTTCCAAAAATTATCCTGCCGGTGGTAGAAATAATCAATGTAAAGTTCTTTCAGCTTTTGCTGTGTATGCGCATTAAACGCTTTATATGAAAACGTATTTTCCATTCCAAACCGGAAATGAAATTCAGTTCCGTCACTTTCTTCCTGCTCAAACAAAATCACGTTGGAAATAAGATCAAACAATCCTTGCCTGATGAAATCGTTGTCAGCTGAAGGTTCCATGGCTGCAAAATGATCCTGCACTTGTTTTTGTGTAGTATAAGCAAGTTGCAGCTCATAGCCCCCATGTTCACTGGCTATTAAAAAATTGTTCTTCACTTTTTCCGCCTGGTGACGAAAAATTTGCCAAACAATTTCATCCGTAATGTAGGGCTTGCAGAAACGCTGGTAATCGAACCAAATAGCTCTCTCACCAAGTTCCTCCACTCTTATCGGCAGTGCCGGAACAAAATAGCCCATGATGCCTTCCACTGCATGCATGGGTATGCTCCATATGCGAAAGAATCCAAGTATATGATCAATGCGAAAAGCATCAAAATAATTGCTCATTTGCCTGAAACGTTTTCGCCACCAGGCGAAACCATCTTCCTGCATTTTTTTCCAGTTGTAAGTCGGAAAGCCCCAGTTCTGCCCTTTCACTGCAAAATCATCAGGCGGTGCACCGGCCTGCAGGCACATATTGTATAATTCAGGTTCTACCCAGGCATCGCAGCCATAGCGGTAAATACCAATGGGTATATCTCCCTTCAGCACCACGCCTTTTTTATGCGCATAGTCTGCTGCCTCTTTTAGCTGCAGGTGCAAATGAAACTGAACAAAATAATGAAAAGCAATTTCTGCATAGGCTTTGGAAGAAGGCAACGAAAGTTTTTCAATTTCCTCACGGTTATAAATACGGTTTGAGCCTGCCCATTCTTCAAAATGCGAGGAGCCGAATTTATCTCTCAAATAACAAAAAGCGGCGTAAGGCACCAGCCAGTGTTTATTCTCCCGGAAAAAATCCTGATATTCTTCAGTGGCAAAACATTCCCTGCGGTCAAGCTCATACAATTCTTTCAGCATGCCCAGCTTAAATTTCATCACTTCTTCATAATCCACTTCCGCAAGTGCATTTAGTTGCTTTTGTTTTTTCTTTAAAGATTTTAATAAACCTGCATGTTCCTTACCGGCAACTTTTTCAAGATTTACATACAGGGGATGTAAGGCAAAAGCAGAAATGGCGGCATAGGGATAAGAATCGCTGCAGGTATGTGTGGCAGTAGTATCATTTATCGGGAGAATTTGCACCAGTTTTAATCCTGTATTTGCAGCCCAATCAACCAGCAGTTTTAAATCAGTAAATTCTCCAACGCCAAAACTATTTTTGCTTCTTAAACTAAAAACCGGGATGGCCACACCTGCACCTTTCCAGGTGTTGTTCGGCAAATGAATAAAGCCATCATGTATAATTGTTACTCTATTTTTGGCCGCTTCAGCATACAATAAGCGATTGTCCCCATCCTCAAACCGCATAAACTTTTTTTCTTTTAAATGATAGATGCCATATTTATACGCAAGGGGAAAATCTTCACTGGCCAGGTCAACACCTGCCGTCCACCAATTATCATTTTTTTTTTTGCCAAGAAGAATCGGGTCATCAGTTGACCAATCGCCTAAGGCTTTTCCTTCTCCCAACAGGCAAACCACTTCATTTTTTTGCAGTAGCGGAGCCTTTATTTTAAAAATATGTGTGGGTGTTTTTGAAAAAGAGAGTTTGGATTTTGTGGCCTGATCTCTAAACAAAGTATTTTGAAATGGCGCCGTGTAAAAAACATTTTCAAACTCACCCGCATGGTTCCAAACATCTGCAAATTCTAATTCTTCTGTGTTCCTGGGTACATCTACCCGGCGGTCATTGCCAAATTCAGGAATGGTTTCTCCTTCTTTATTTTTTAAAAAGTATTTATAGCTGAGCCGGCTGTTTTTTTTAGGATGAATGTTGATACTCAGTTTCCAGAATTCTTCATTGAGATAAGACATGGGCAGCAGGTTTTCCTCTCCCACTTTTTCTCCATCCATTTCTGCTGAAACAAAAAGACTTTCTCCAAACTGAGTATGAAACCTTAAATAAAAACGAACTTCCATCCGGCTGCAATTGTTGGGTTTATTCCATCGTATTATAAAAACACATTAGCGAACGAAAATAAAAAAAACCATGAACCCGCAAATTTTTATTTAGATTGATAAGAACTGCTTATGAAGAAAGAAGATAAAAGATGGCAACAACTTTTTTTGTTCAGCCTGGGCATTGTTGTAGCTACCACTTTTATTATGCAATGGCTGGCAAGCGATTTTTTGGTGGGGGGAACAACGGTTCTCCATTTTTTCTGTTGAATTGTTTTACAGCCGCCCAACACTGGAAAAACTTTTTAAAGAAATACCGGCTTCATCAAAAGCAGCATTGCAGTACCAATTGATTTTTGATTTCGCTTTTATGGCAGGCATTTACCCGGCCATTGCCTGTCTTTGTATGCTGATGCAGCACAAGGTGAACCGTAAAACCTTAAAAAATATTTTACTGGCTTTGGCTTTTTTGCAACCGGTAGCCTTGGCGCTTGATATTGTTGAAAGTAGCTTCATTCTCCGTTGGCTAAACCATCCAATTAACGACGATGATTTTTCAATTTACCACAACATTGTGATTGCAAAATGGCTGATTGCCTTAACAGGAGGCCTCGTAGCAATCGCTTGCTTCTTATTCACAAAAGCAAAAGTCAAAATTCAAACGAAACGGCCAGGCTGAATTCCCGGCCTTTTTGAATTTTGACTTCTGTCACAGACCCCACACTGGCGAATTTTAATTTTTAGATTTTTAATTCCCCTTATTTTTGCGCAAATTTTTTCTACATGCAACAACACAAAAAATACAGAGGATTGGCCTGGCTTGTTTTTTTGGCTTCAACTGCAGCACTTCTTTTTGCCATCTTTACGCACTGGGAGTGGTTAACACTCATCATTCCGTTTGTAGCCACCTCATTTGTTGTTGCACTGGATCTTTTATAACTATTTGCGGGCAGATGCGGTTAAACCACCCCTCATTAATAAGATGATGAGCAGGCCTACTACCAGAACGGCAAGTGCAACTATAGGGTTGATGAAAATTAACGCCAGTACAATGGCGCCAAGAATAATATACAAAAGGGTCCTGTCTGAAACCGGGGCTTTTTTCTTTGAAAACAAGTTTTTAAATTTTTGCCAGGCTACATGGAAATTTTGTTTTGCATAACTCAGCATCAGCTTCCTTTTTAATTTGCGCATCTGCTTTTTTGATTTTTTAGCAGCATAAATACTTATAGCCGCAGCTGCCAGGGCAGCAGCAGTTTGTGCATAGGGAAAACTGGTTTCTACAGTTTTTGCCACTGAAACAACTAATACATCCGTGAACATAGCAGGTATGATTAAGTGAATAATTAATTTTTTAGATGAGGATTAATACTAGCACAATGGCGAGCCACAACAAACAACCGTAAAGAGACCATTTTAAAAATTCCGGACCTACATCACCGGTCTCTTTTAATATTAAAGCAATAACCACACCCACAGGGCCAAGTATTAATCCCAGCAAAAAGGCCAGCAGGTTCATGGAGCTCATTTCAGCAAATTTCTTTTGCACATCAGCCATTGTCACCACTTCTCCTCTTCTAACCATCTTTTTTACTTTGTGTTGTACAATTTTTAATTGAAGCTTTTGAAGCAGGTTCATTTTTTTACCGGTTAATGCTTCCAACTTTTTGGGAGTGAGTTTTAAAAAATCCTTTGCAGAAATAGTAGCCAGAGGATTGGGATCAATAACCACCTTACTAACGGGAGCAACAACAGCAGTTGCCGGCAGTGCATTGATTTGACAAATAGAAACAAAAAGAGAAATAAAGAACAAAGCGTAGAATTTTGGTCTCATACAAAGCGGGTTGTTTTTGAAGTTAGCACAAAAATAAGAGATGTTATAAAAAACAAAGGTGTGTACGAAAATTGTGCCGAAGAAAAATTGAATATACAACCGGCTTTACCAAATGCAGCAGATCTTTACAACTTATGCATAAGACAATTTATCGTTTAGTACCAAACTCGACACAAGTACATAAATCAACAGTGGATGAATTTTTAAGTACCCACTTCTCTTACCCAACTGCTGCTTTCATCACCTAATTGCATCAAAAAGCCCCGCATTGCTGCGAGGCTGAATGTATATTGAATGAACTTGCTTACTTCACCTCTTCATAAGGCACATCCTGTATATTCTCGCTACCATTGCCTGATTGCTGCTCTCGATTACCGGCTCCCGGATTGCTAGCATCAGCACCGGGCTGGCTTGCCTGCTGTTGGGTTGCTTTGTAAATTTCTTCGCTGGCTGCTGTCCATGCAGCATTTAATGAAGCCATGGCTGAATCAATGGCAACAATGTCCTGGTTTTTATGAGCAGTCTTTAATTGCTCAGCTGCATTTTCAATCACGGTCTTCTTATCCTGTGGAATTTTGTCACCGTATTCCTTCAGCTGTTTTTCAGTTTGAAAAACTAAAGCATCAGCCGCATTCAGCTTATCCACTTTTTCTTTTTGAGCCTTGTCAGTTGCTTCGTTAGCTTTTGCTTCAGCTTTCATTTTTTCAATTTCATCTTTCGTCAAACCACTGCCTGCTTCAATTCTAATCTTTTGTTCTTTACCAGTGCCTTTGTCCTTAGCCGTAACATGCAAAATACCGTTGGCATCAATATCAAATATCACTTCAATTTGCGGAACACCTCTTGGTGCTGGCGGAATGCCGTCGAGGTTGAAAATGCCGAGACTCTTATTATCTTTTGCCATTGGCCGCTCACCCTGCAATACATGAATTTGTACACCGGGCTGATTGTCAGCAGCAGTAGAAAAGACTTCTGATTTTTTAGTTGGAATAGTTGTGTTTGCCGGAATGAGGGTTGTCATTACACCGCCCAAGGTTTCAATACCCAGTGAAAGAGGTGTAACATCCAGCAGCAACACATCTTTTACCTCACCGGTTAACACCGCACCCTGAATAGCGGCACCAACAGCGACCACTTCATCGGGATTTACTCCTTTGTGTGGTTTTTTACCAAAGAATTTTTCAACAATTTCCTGTACTTTCGGAATACGTGTACTTCCACCCACCAAAATCACTTCATCAATTTGCGAAGGTTGGTACCCGGCATCTTTCAACGCAGCACGGCATGGCTCCAGGCATCTTTCGAACAATTTATCAGCCAATTGCTCAAATTTTGCACGGGTTAATTTCTTCACCAGGTGCTTGGGTACACCGTCTACTGCTGTTATGTAAGGAAGATTTATTTCTGTTTCTGTTGAAGAGCTTAATTCGATCTTGGCTTTTTCAGCTGCTTCTTTCAAACGCTGCAAAGCCATGGGGTCTTTGCGCAGATCAACCGCTTCATCTTTTTTAAATTCATCAGCCAGCCAGTCCATAATCACTTTATCAAAATCATCACCACCCAGGTGAGTATCACCGTTGGTTGATTTTACTTCAAACACACCATCACCCATTTCCAAAATAGATATATCAAACGTACCACCACCCAGGTCAAACACAGCTACATGGTGGTCTTTTTTTCCACCCTTATCCAAACCGTAAGCAAGTGCTGCGGCCGTTGGCTCGTTTACGATACGGCGAACATTGAGGCCGGCAATTTCACCTGCTTCTTTTGTAGCCTGGCGTTGAGCATCGTTAAAATAAGCAGGAACAGTGATCACGGCTTCGGTTACTTCCTGGCCTAGGTAATCCTCGGCAGTTTTTTTCATTTTCTGCAGGATCATGGCACTAATTTCCTGTGGAGTGTATAATCTTCCATCTATGTCAATTCGTACGGTATTATTGTCACCTTTCACCACTTTATAGCTCCAGTGACTAATTTCTTCAGTAACCTCATCAAAGCGGCGGCCCATAAAACGCTTTACACTCATAATGGTATTATGAGGGTTTGTAATAGCCTGCCTTTTGGCCGGGTCACCAACCTTTCTTTCTCCATTTTTTAAAAAAGCCACTACAGAAGGGGTTGTACGGCGACCCTCGTCGTTAGGAATTACGACCGGCTCATTACCTTCCATTACCGCAACGCAACTATTTGTAGTTCCTAAGTCAATACCAATTATTTTTCCCATTGTTGTAATTATTTAAAAGTTAATACCCAATGCTCAATGATAGTGCCATGCAGCTTAATAGTGAAAAATTGGCAGGATTGATTTCTTGTTTTTAGTTTATTGTCTACAGTTTAAGTTGAAGTAACTTCGGTCGTTAACAAAAAAACCATAAACCCAAAACGATAAACTTTGGACTGGCTTTGGATAACCCTCGGAATTATTTTTTGCATTGTAGCGATTGCCGGTAGTATTCTTCCATTACTTCCCGGCCCTCCTGTTGCCTGGTTTGGCTTATTGATACAGCAGTTAAGAGAACCTAACCCCTTTAGCACAAAATTTTTATTGATATGGCTGGGAATTGTTGTATTAACCCTGGTCTTTGATTACCTCATTCCCATTTGGGGAACAAAGCGGTTTGGCGGCACCAAATACGGAGTGTGGGGCTGTACCATTGGCTTTATAGCCGCATTTTGGATGGGGCCGCTGGGCATTATCATTGGGCCTTTTCTTGGTGCTTTTATAGGAGAAATGATCGGCGGGCAGGATTCCAGGAAATCTTTCAAAGCTGCTTTAGGTTCGTTTGTCGGATTTTTGCTTGGCTCGTTTTTAAAGCTGGTAGCCTGCTTTATGATGTTTTATTACGTTATCCATTCCATCTAAGCAATTTTTCTAATTCTATCAATTCTTTATTATGCCAACCACTACTGCACAAAAACTAAGAATAAAAAAAGGATGCACACTTTTGACCATTAATGCACCTTCCGATTTCAATAAAAAAGATCGAACCTCTTCCCAAAAATGTAACAATAACCGGTAGTGGTAAGAATTATGACCAGGTACATTGGTTTGTTTTGAACAAAGCCCAGCTTGAAAAAGAGATGAGCAAAGTAATGAAGCTGATAAAGCCGGATGTGATAGTCTGGATCTATTATCCCACAGGCAGCTCAAAATTGCAAACCGATCTTACACGTGACAAGGGTTGGGATTGCCTGATGGCTGAAATTGACAAGCTCACCTGGCTTAGCCTGATTTCTTTTGATGACAACTGGTCAACCTTTGGTTTTAGGGCAAAAACTGAGGCCGATAAAAAGAAAGAAGCACGGCCAAAAGAAAGGGAGATCTTTCATTGAGTTGATCCTAAAACCAAATCAGTAAAGCTACCGGATGATCTTTCCGCTGCCTTTGCAAAAAATAAAAAAGCAAAACAATTTTTTGACAGCCTTTCTTTCACAAACAAGAAAGAATACATAGAATGGGTAGTAAGCGCAAAAAGAGACGAAACCCGTGCAGAAAGAGTGAAAGGAACTATTGAAAGATTGGGTAAAGGATGGAAGAACCCGAGAAATATGTGAGGTATCTAAATCACCCTTGCGCTTTTAAATAATAAAAACGAGGAGGCCGTAAATTTTTAACTCAGCTGCCACAATAAAAACGATCACTTCTCTTTTCATTACTTTTCTAATCTTTCTCTATTTTTAACCTGCACACTATGAACAGAGAAAGATTTTTTGTTTTTGCAGCTGTCTTTTTTTTTTTCTTTGCTTCCTGCAACAGAAAAATTATTCCAGACAGGCCCT
>PSMD01000110.1:0-835 GCA_040289925.1 Chitinophagaceae bacterium
GCGCCTGGTTCGGTTGGCCCTAGCCCGGATTATTGTACGCGCTGTGTGAGGCGCGTTCTTCCGCGGATGGCTGCGATGGCTCATGGTGACGGGCATGCAGACGAGAAAGAGTGCCGCGCAATGGGGCGAGCTGGTTTCGGCGTGGGAGGCGAGCGGGCGGACGGCGGAAGTGTTCGCGAGCGAGCACGGCGTCGCAGGGTCGACGTTGCGGTGGTGGAAGGCGGAGCTCGCGAAGCGAGCGCGGAATGAGGCCCCGCGGCGTCCGCCGAGGCGGCAGTCGCGGACGACGGTGAGCCGCATCGCGCTCGCGCGCGTGGTGCGTCCGGGGGAAGTGCCGGCCTCTACCGGTGCGCGCGGCAGCGTTGCGGTGCTTGTTGGCGGCGCGCGGATCGTCGTCGAGGCCGGATTTGATGGTCGACTGCTACGCGAGGTGGTTCGCGCTCTCGAGGAGGCACGATGATCCCGACCGGCGTTCAGATCTTCCTCGCGCTCGAGCCCGTGGACATGCGCTGGTCGTTTGATCGGCTCAGCGGCGCGGCGCAAGAAGCGATCGGGTACGAAGCGCGGTCAGGAGCGCTCTTCGTGTTTTACGGGAAACGAAAGGACGCCTTGAAGGTCCTCTTCTTCGACGGCTCCGGGATGGTGATCTTCTACAAACGTTTCGACCGCGGAGTCGTGACACTTCCGACGGGCGCGCCGCCGGGGACGAAGCAGATCGAGCTCGATGACGCCATGCTCGAGGCGCTGCTGGACGGCCTCGCGCTCGAGGAGAAGCCCGCGTCGAGGCGACGCAGGCCCGTTCACTGACGTATGCATGATGCACACGATGTGCGTT
>PSMD01000110.1:938-2482 GCA_040289925.1 Chitinophagaceae bacterium
CGCGCGTCTTACTTCACGCGGCGTGACGGAGCTCCACGCTTTTTCGGCCACCGACAGCGCGCTTGCCGCGCGCGTGCGCGAAGTCGAAGCACGGCTCGCGGCGAGCGAGACGAAGCTGGCGGAGGTCACCGCTGAGCGCGATCGGCTTCGTCGCGCGTATCAGGTAATTCTCGAGCACTACGAGCTGCTCCGCCGGAAGCTCTTCGTCGCGCGGGCGGAGCGCATCGATGCGACGCAGCTCGAAATCGAGTTCGCAGCGACGAAGGCCAAGCTCGATGCCCTGGCGACACAGCTCGACACCGAGCTCGAAGGTCCGCCGGCGCCTCTCGACGCGCAGCCGTCGGCGACGCCGCCTTCGGACGACGAGCCGAACAAGACGCGCAAGCCGAAGACCACGCCGACGTCGCGACGCGATCTCCGCGACGAGGACATGCCTGAGAAGAGGATCGAGCTGCTCGACCCGGCGCTCGAAGGCACGTGCGAGCGCATCCGCTTCGAAGAGAGTTGCCGGCAGGGCTACCAGCGCGGCGGGCCGGTGCGGATCGTGGTCGCGCGCGCGATCTACAAGAAGCCGGTCGAGGCTGACGAAGGCAGCAGCGAAGATCCGGTCTTCGAGCTCGTGACCGTGAAGAAGCCGAAGGAGCTCGTCGAGCGTGGTCTGCTCGCGCCTTCGCTCATCGCGCACATGCTCGTGTCGAAGTACCGCTTCGGCCTTCCGTTTCATCGACTCGCCCTGATGCTCCGAGCCCAGGGCGTACGCCTCGACGACGGCACGATGTGCCGTTACGCCGAGGACGTCGGCGCGACCCTCGGATGCATCGTCGACGCGATGGCGAAGGAAGCGAAGGAGACTGCCTTCTGCCTGTCGACGGACGCAACCGGCGTCTGCATCCAGCCCGAGCCGCTCGCGAGCGGCAAGCGACAAGCCTGCCGGAAGGGACACTTCTTCGTCGTCCTCGCCGATCAGGACCACGTCTTCTTCGAGTTCCAGCGCGAGCACACGAGCAAGGCCGTCTGCGAGATGTTCCGGGGCTTCACCGGCTACGTCCAAGCCGACGCGCACGCGATCTACGATGCTCTCTTCCGCGGCGAAGCTCGCGTCAACGAGAACGACGAGGTGCCCACCGAGGTGGGCTGTCTCGCCCACTGCCGCAGGCGGTTCTGGGAGGCCGCCACCGTCACCAAAGATGCCGCGTCGCGCGAAGGGCTCCTCCGCCTTCGCGCGATCTTCGAGCTCGAAGCGCAGTGGGCTGGCCTTCCGCCGAAGCAGCGGCACGAACGCCGCCAGCGTCAGCTGCGCCCTCTCGTCGACGACTTCTTCGCCTGGGCCGCGCGCGAATACGAGCGCGTCAAAGGCGTGCGCGGTCTCGTCGCGACGGCATTCGGCTACGCCGCTCGGCAGAAGGAGCCTCTGTCCCGTTTCCTCGAAGACGGTCGGCTGCCCCTCACCAACAACCACAGCGAGCGCGCTCTCCGATCGCCGATCTGCGCCGGTCGAAAGGCGTGGCTCTTCTTCGGCTCCGACGATCACGCCACGGCGGCTG
>PSMD01000111.1:0-1103 GCA_040289925.1 Chitinophagaceae bacterium
ACAATCGTTGCTGGGCGACACGTCGCATGTTTTATTCAGTCAAGTATGCATATAACAAGTGCATTTGTGTTATGCCGGCGGACTGAATGCAGGTGCTCATCTTCACTTTACTATCATCAGCAGTCCGGGCAGACCGAATGATATGAGCAAACAAACAAATAATCAACTTTTTTATTTTATATTCGGATGAAGGTTGCGGTGGACGGAATTCTAATTTTCCACCTGCACAAAGCCGTGGATGTTGTGTGAAATTTTATTGATTAAGCCTTTAAATTCAAATTTATGAAACGAAATAAATTTATTGCATCGCTTCTCACTTTGATGGCAGCACCATATTATGGATTTTCACAAATACACAAAGTTCTAACAAGAAAGGATAAAGGATTTAAAATTTCTGCTGGTGAAGGAAGAATTCATGGTCATATTAAATTGAAAGGCGTAAACTCGAATATTCTTGATGTCAAAATATCGGGAAGTGATACAGACGGTGACTTGGCAATATTTGAACAAACTTCTCTTTCACAAGGAAGGGGAACACCTTTACATATTCATCACTCTCAGGACGAAGTATTTTATATTTTAGAAGGTTCTTATAAATTTCAGGTAGGCGGCGACAAGTATGATTTGACAAAGGGTGATAGTATATTCTTACCACGAAAAGTTGCACATGCCTGGACGCAAGTTTCCGAAAAGGGAAAAATGATTGTGATAATGCAACCAGCAGGAAAATTAGAAAATTTCTTCATTACTGTGGCTGCTTTAGATCATGAACCAAGTCAAAAAGAAATAGCTAAGATTTTCTCCGATAACGACATGCAGGTCGTTGGACCTCCTTTGAAAATTGAATGACACCAAGGAAAACTTCACACAACATGGTATTTGCAATATGGCGGCTGACGAAAGTTCAATCGGCTTTTGTACTACAAACAGCAGCAGTTTCAGCCGACGAAATACTATCGGCTTTAGTTACTGCAACTCCTTGTCCACAATAAAACGATATATAATGAAAACAAACTATTTTAAAATTTTAATTCCAATTTGGATTCTTTCGAGTATTTCCTGAGGAGTATTAAAAATAATGCATGCAAACTCATTTTTAACTA
>PSMD01000111.1:1215-1514 GCA_040289925.1 Chitinophagaceae bacterium
CGATAAATATATTTTCGCCGCTTTTTTAGTAAAATAATAATTCATACTTCTGCCAACAAAAGTATTGCTGCAATTGGGGCTTGACGGAAGAACAATCATCAGCAGTGCATATCCAAGCTTTGGTTTCGGCGGACGGAATTCTACTCGTCATTAGTTGTAAGCTTCAACTTTTATTTATTAATTTAGCTTCATTTCCGGGCAGACAGTTGGTCAATTCCCCAACTGCAGCAATACTCGAACGTTAGTGGCTATGCTTTTTGGACACACCCCAATAATATGAACACATACCTTTTTGTTTG
>PSMD01000111.1:1557-2452 GCA_040289925.1 Chitinophagaceae bacterium
ACGTAGACGATAACGAAGACGATATTGGCTACTCATTTAAAGAGTATGAGGTGACCTCTACGCCAAACGACTTTAATACAAGGACAATTATAGATTTCATCGAATCTGGACTTTTCAAAATTCCAGGTTTTCAGAGAAATTATGTTTGGGATATAAAAAGAGCATCTAAACTTGTTGAATCTCTAATAATAGGACTTCCGATACCACAAGTTTTTTTATATGAGGAAGGAAAAAATAACTATTTAGTGATTGATGGACAGCAGAGACTTTTGACAATTTACTTTTTTAATAAAAAAAGATTTCCAAAAAAAGAAAAGCGATTTGAATTGAGACAAGTATTTGAAGACCACGGAAAATTTCCAGATGAGTATTTACATGATAACGATTTTTTTGAGGATTTTACACTTAAACTTAATGAGCCTTCTCAATCAGAGAAAAATAAACTTCACGGATTAAGCTACCCAACATTGGGGGAATTTAAAAATAGGTTTGACTTACGCACAGTTCGGAATATTATGATAAAACAAAATTTTCCGACTGATGACGATTCAGCAATGTTTGAAATATTCAATCGTCTAAATTCAGGTGGTGTCATTCTAAAACCGCAAGAAATTCGGACAAGTTTGTATCATTCCAAGTTTTACAATCATTTATATAAAATAAATCTTTATCCAAATTGGCGAAAACTATTGAATAAAGTTGAACCGGATATACATATGAAGGACGTTGAAATATTACTTCGTGGCTTTGCTCTCCTTCTTGACGCAACTGAGTATAGACCACCAATGACAAGGTTTTTAAATCAATTTTCAAAAAAATCCCGATCGTTTAATGAGGAGTCACTTCCGTTTTTTCAAAAATTATTCGAAACCTTTTGCGACAACATTGTTGCTTC
>PSMD01000112.1:0-1134 GCA_040289925.1 Chitinophagaceae bacterium
TGCCCAGAGACAGCGCGCCGCGGCGATAGGCCGATATCGCCAGCGAGAGCAGGTAGGGCCGGAGCTCTTGGCGCGCCTTTGCAGCGTCGGGCCTGCCCGGCCGAAGCACCCGCTTCAGGTGCGACACGAGACGCGGTTCAGCCTGTTCGTCGCCGGCGAGCCGCTTCAGCTCAAGCGCCGCCCTCACGAGCGAAATGCACTGGCGCACCTCTTCGAGGCCCTCTGGCGGGCTGCTGGACGCATACGCCAGGTACAGAGAAACGAACATGTCTCCGCGAGGAAATTTGCGCCCCGCAAATTCGCGGACGTCGCGCCCGAACAGGTACGCGAGTCGTTCGAGCTCGCGAGTCGAGACGGGGCGCCGACCAGCCTCGATCTGGTCATAATCCTCTGGAGATACGCCGAGAAGGCTCGCAGCGTCGGCCGAGAGCATTCCGCACGCCTCCCGCGCGATCCTAATCCGTCGCCCGAGCTCCTTCTGATTGATCGTCATCGTCCGCCTCCTTGCGCACCGTCATCAGCTACGCGCGTAAAGTACTACTACTCCAATCGTACTCACAACGCAAGCTCAAACGAGCTTCGGTCCGGCGCGCCGTGCTGCACCTCTGCCGTGACAATGCATAGGCATCGGTGCTATCCTGTTGACGTCCGCGCATGACCCAGCACACGAGAGATTTCGCCCTTCGTCCCTTCGCCGCCGAGGACGAGGACTTCGTTGTCTCATCCTGGATCTACTCCTACGCGCGCAGCCGTTACGGAGTCGTCTCCGGCGCGCACATTCCGCAGGCCGTCCCTGGATACACGCGCAGGCCGAAGGAGGCAGACTGGGGCGCGTTTTGGGCGGAGCAACAGCCTATCGTCTGCGAGCTCATCGCGAGCGCCGAGGTGCAGATCGCGTGCGATCCGGCCGAGCCTGGCGTGATCTGGGGCTGGGCATGCACGAGCGGTGATACCGTGCACTACGTACTAGCCAAGCGCAGTGTGCATCGGGCGAGCGCCGAGCGCGACGAGCGTGGGATCTGGCGCGTCACGACGGGGATCAGCGGCGAGATCTACCGAGCACTACTCGGCGAGCGCCTCCAGCGCGCGTGCGGCTACACCTACGAGCTCGTAGACATGCGCCGGCAGGAGCTG
>PSMD01000112.1:1144-2315 GCA_040289925.1 Chitinophagaceae bacterium
CGCGCGCAGGGCGTGACGGTACCAGCGAGCTGGTTTGCCGATACCACGTGGTTCGCTAGGCGCAGGAGGGCAGCGTGAGGCGCCTGGCACACGTCGCGTTCGCTCACCCCATCCCGATTCCGGGCACGCACATTCGCCAGGCCGATTTTTCTGCGCTCGACGGCTGGACCATCCTCGACGAGGACGGCTGTATCTCGCTCGAGCGCGGCGACGTGCGGTTTTACACGTACGTCTCGGCGAGCTGTGTCGCGGAGCGAGAGCCATCTCCGGAGCTCGCGCAGCCGGCAGAATCCCCCGCGTTATCAAGTAGGAGAAAGCGCCATGTCTAGTTCAGCCGAGAAGCTCGAGGCCGTCCGAAGCACCATCATCGAGTGGCTCCGCCGCGGACATTACCGCCGAGTAGCATGCGCAAAAGTGCGCATCAGCGAAAGCACGCTCAACAACTGGATCCAGTGGGGCGAGCATGGGAAAGAGCCGTATGCGACGTTCCTCACGGACATGCTCGAGGCGGAAGCAGATAGCCAAGATGAGCTGCTTCGCTCGATCCGCTACGCGAAAGGCGGTTCCTCCGACCCTTGGACAGCGCGCGCGTGGATCATGGAGCGTCGGTGGCCAAAACTGTGGCGCGGTTCCGTGCGTCTGACTGTGCACGAGGAAGTCGAAAGCATGGTCGAGAAGCTGAAGGGCGACGCAGATCTGTACAGGAGGGTAGTTGCGAAGCTCGCTAACGAAGAGACTCCTAACGTCACCGTCGCAAACGCGGACGCGAGTACGCACTGAGGATGTCCCGCGGCAGTTCGTTGCATTCTGCACATGGCTCGGAGTCACGCTCACTCCGGGGCAGACTGAGTTCGCACGCGTGGCATATGATGGCGTGGAGCCCGTGGACAGAGACGTTGCCGAGCGGCTCTTCGGCCGAGATGTGCCGTTGGGGCGCCGTAGCGTGGTTGTCGCCGTCTGCGGAGCACGAGGAGGCAAGAGCTACGTTCTCGTTGCTCTGCGCCTACTGCATGGGATGCTCGTGCGCGACGTGTCGCGCGTACCTCCTGGGCCACGAGCAGCAGCCCTAATCATTGCTCCGCGTGATGACCTCAGAAACGAGGTATTCCGCTACGCGCGCGGTGCTGTCCGATCGAAGCCGGAGCTCGAATCGATGGTGCGTACGGACACG
>PSMD01000113.1:0-2290 GCA_040289925.1 Chitinophagaceae bacterium
CACCAACCTCACCAGCGGGATCAAGACCACCGACAGCCAGTCGGGCTTCCGTGCCTTTTCGCCTTTGGCCCTGCGCGCGCTGCGCTTCCACACCGGGGGGCTGGGCGTGGAGTCGGAAATGCAGTTCCACATCCAGAGGGCCGGGCTCAAGGTGGCCGAGGCGCCCATCAACGTCTCCTACCTCGACGGCAACAAGCGCAACCCGGTGGTGCAGGGCCTGCAGATCCTCGACTCCATCGTGAGCCTGGTGGCGCGGCGGCGCCCGCTGCTGTTCTTCTCCGTGCCGGGCCTGATCCTGGCCGTAGCGGGGCTGGTGATGGGCGTGGACGTGGTGCTGACGATGAACAAGTTCGGCATCCTCAAGACCGGCACCGCCATCCTCTCCTCGATCGCCATCATCGGTGGGCTGATGCTGGGCGTGACCGGGGTGTTGCTGCACGCCTTGGCCGGCTTCGTCGAGCGGGTGCGCAGCGAGGTCGACTCGGCAATCGCGACCCGCCTCGAGGCCCTGAAGTAGGCGCATTTACCGCGATTTCAACCCGATTGGGGTCACGAGGATTCGCTGATGGAGAACGCCAAAACTGTGACGGTGGTGGGGGCTGGGTACGTGGGCCTGTCCACCGCGGTGGCCCTGGCCCTGCTGGGGCACGAGGTCCGGGTGCTCGACACCAACGCCGCCCGCGTGGAGGGCCTGAAGCGGGGCGAGCCCCCCTTCTACGAGCCCGGCCTGGCCGAGTCGCTGGCCCAGGCCGCGCCCCGCCTCCGCTACACCATCGACCCCGCCGAGGCCTATGACGGCAGCGAGGTCGCCATCGTCGCGGTGGGCACCCCGCCCACCCCGGCCGGCCACGCCGACCTGCGCTACCTCTACCAGGCCCTCGAGACCCTCGCCCAGCACCGCGTGGGGCTGGTGGTGGTCAAGTCCACGGTGCCGGTGGGCACCAACCAGGACGCCAAGCGCATCCTGGGGCCCGGCGTGGCCGTGGCCTCCAACCCCGAGTTTTTGCGCCAGGGACAGGCCCTCTCCGACACCCTCTACCCCGACCGCATCTTAGTGGGCGCGGAGGAGGAGTGGGTGTTCAGGGTGCTCGAGCGCCTCTACCAGCCCCTCGTCGAGCAGAGCTTCGAGGAGTTGCCCTGGCTGCCGCGCCCCAAGGCGCTGCGCGAGGCTGTCGCCCGGGGCTACCGCGTGCCGCTCGTGCGCACGGGGCTCGAGAGCGCCGAGCTCGCCAAGTACGCAGCCAACGCCTTCCTCGCCACCCGCATCTCCTTCATCAACGAGATCGCCAACGTCGCCGAGGCGGTGGGTGCCGACATCGAGGAGGTGGTGCGGGCCATCGGGCTCGACCCGCGCATTGGGCCGCACTTCCTCAAGGCCGGCCTGGGCTACGGCGGGAGCTGCTTCCCCAAGGACACCCGCGCCCTGGCCTACCTCGCCAAGCGCGGCGGCTACGACTTCAAGCTGCTGCGCGCGGTGATCGAGGTCAACCAGGCCCAGCGCTACCGGCTGGTGGAGAAGGCCGAGGCCGTGCTGGGCCGCCTCACCGGCCAGAGCGTTGTGCTGTTGGGGCTGGCCTTCAAGCCCGGCACCGACGACCTGCGCGACGCGCCCAGCCTCGAGATCGCCGAGGAGCTGCTGGCCCGCGGGGCCCGGGTGCGCGCCACCGACCCCAAGGCCCTCGAGCTCGCCAAGCAGGTTCTCGACCCCCGCGTGGAGACCTTCGCCGACCCGCTGGAGGCCCTCGAGGGCGCCGACGCCGTGCTGCTGGTGACCGAGTGGCCCGAGTACCGCGCCCTCGACTGGGCCGAGGTCAAGCGCCGCCTGCGCCGCCCGGTGGTGCTCGATGGCCGCAACGCCCTCGACCCCCGGGTCATGGAGGCGCTGGGCTACGTCTACCAGGGCATCGGGCGGGGGCGCAAGCTGTCGGAACTGGCCCTATGAGGCTGGCGGGATGCCGAGTGCCGGGCGCCGGGCGCGGGTCGTGCGTCCTACGTTGTACGTCGTACGCCGAACGCCAAACGCAAAACGCAAGGTGCAGGACGACTTGGCCCTCGACCCTCGACGAACTGCGATCCACGGGTCTTGCGCATCCTGCCCTTAGCTATCGGCCATCAGCTACCGGCCATCGCCATAGGACCTCACCATGCCTGAACTCACCCTGCTGATCGTCGCCTACAACAGCCGCGCCGACCTCGAGCGCCTGCTCCCCAGCGTCTACGGCCAGGGCGTAGAGTGCGAGATCCTGGTGGTGGACAACAACCCCGCCGACGGCACCGGCGAGTGGCTGCG
>PSMD01000114.1:0-222 GCA_040289925.1 Chitinophagaceae bacterium
CGGGGAATGCACCGAAGATCGAAACCGCGAAAGATGCCGATGGCAAGCCGCTGTCCGACGATCGCACGTTGGTTCTCCGCTCGCTTGCCGACGGCACGGCAACGATTCGCGTAGAGGAGGCCGGCTGATGGCGACGCCGCCGAACCTCGTGCAACTCGCGTTTGCAGCGGGTATCGACGAGAGCCAACAGGGCGAGGTGCTCGACCCGATGGGCGGCTTTAC
>PSMD01000114.1:284-1584 GCA_040289925.1 Chitinophagaceae bacterium
CGCGGAGGCTACTCGAAGCGACTCGGGTTCAAGGGGTTAGAGCGAGCACGCCTGTACGACGTACGTTCGAAAGGCAACCGGCTGCTTTCTTATAACGGGAAGGCATGCGTGATCGATGGCGAGGTGCTCGACGTCTATTCAGAGTCGCTAGATCGAGGCGTGGTCGCTTCGCGACTCCCTGAAGTAGGGGTGACGTCGCGTACGTTGGTTAGCGTTCAGAACCCGGTGCGCCTTCAAGCCGTTCATGAGAACAACGGCTACCTCATCTCGGCATCATTTACGGAGCCAAGCAGCTTTACTGGCATTTCGTATTTGCAAGTTGGCGTCGAGACGATTGATGGGGTTTTGGTTCGGGCGCCGGAGACGCTTGAGCCGTATCTGTGGGACAGCACCAACCGTTCATCCGATGTCGTAGCTGACATCTGTTCCCACGGCAGGTTGGTCTACGTTTTTCTTCGCGAGCCGCTCCGGCCTGATATTTGGCTTTGGACGCTCGATACGACGAGCGTAGCCACTATCGCCGCCGGATGGGTTGTTAGGGGCGTTCTTGCTGACAGCGCTTTCATGTCGGCAGGCGATGTTCCGGGCAAACAATTCTCGGTTGAGTCTCTGTCTTCATCCATCTACCTAGCTTACGTGCGCGTTGGCGGAGTAATTGAGATCAAGCGCATTGTTGACGCAGTAGAGGTCGCCTCTGGCTTTGTCTCCCCGGCGGTCCCAACGCGTTCGGTAGCGATCCGCGGACGCGAAGGCGATACGCTCTGGGTCACATGGCATGAACCGGGCATAGGAATGTTTGTTCAGGCGCTGAACCCGACGACGCTTGCAACTACAGGCACGAAAGCGAAGGTGATCGACGACGCTGGGGAGACGGCCTTTTTGCAGGTGCTTCCTACAGGGCCGGCTTCCGGTCGGTTGTTTTTCAACAGCTCGTCCGGTGACGACAAGATGCGGTCTCCATCGTTCAAAATTGAGAATGGAGCCGTGAAGCCAACCAGCAAGTCAATTCTCAATGGACTGTGGTTGCGCTCCAGGGTGTTCGCTTACGGTCAGCAAAAGTACGGATTAGTTACTGGTCCAAACAGAAATGGGCTTCAGACTGTTCTTGCTGACTTTACCGACCCTTTTAGCAATGACCCGCTTCGACCTGTTGCGTCGGTCTTCCCTGGGCTAACTAAATCGTCCGAGCGCCCTCTTCATCCTGTGAAGCTGTCAGGGAATCGATACGCGCTGCCGGTGCTCGTGAGGAGGTCGGCCGTAAACTACTCCGCCGAGCTCGTTACGTTCGATTTTGCTGACT
>PSMD01000114.1:1623-1957 GCA_040289925.1 Chitinophagaceae bacterium
AATCATGTCTGGCGGGCTACTGTCTTATTTCGACGGCGAGCGCGTGGCGGAGGTTGGTTTCCTCTGGGCGCCGGACAAGCCAGGCGCATTTTTCGCTCCGCCGCAGACCCAAGGAAACACGTGTCGCTACGTCGCGACTTACGAAGAAGAAGACGCCGCCGGAAATTGGTGCGTCTCCGCGATCAGTGACCCGTCAGATCTCGCAAAGTTCGACGCGAACAATCCTAATGTAACGGTGCAGGTCTACGGGCTCTCCGTGACGGCTCGCAAGCGCGTGCGCGTGTCGCTATGGCGGACGCTCAATGGCGGCGAACCACCGTATTACTTCTTAAAC
>PSMD01000114.1:2062-2282 GCA_040289925.1 Chitinophagaceae bacterium
GGGGGGGAGCCGCTCGCGCGCGAAGCGCCTCCGCATTGCCAGGACGTCGAGAGTTACGCAGGGATGCTCGTGATCGCGTCCGGGCGAGACCTTCGTTGGTCCGGACAAACGGTTGTCGGCGAGGGCACGTGGTTTAGCTCGATCTTCCAGCAGCCAATCGACGAGGATTGGCTTACGGCGATTGCCGCTCAGGACGGCACCTTATACGCGTTCACTCGCC
>PSMD01000115.1:0-2272 GCA_040289925.1 Chitinophagaceae bacterium
ATCCCGGGTTCCGCGGCTACCACACACAATATATCTTTGCTAACCTGAACATCATCCAAGTACCGGGCACCTGCGTTATTAGCTTCACGACAATCAATGCTCCATACATCGGCAACTGCCATTAGCTGCTCAAGTGTCTCTAATATCTTCCCACGCTGCTGAATTGCAGCGTAATAGCGTAACAAAGAATCCGCACAAGAAACGACTTCATGTGCGAGTATGACAACCGGCATTGTGCGCCGCTCGCGATGATATGCAGCTATTTCAGCATAACAAGGCCAAATTTTCTGATTTAAAGAAATATTACCCTTGTAGGTACGCTCCAGTACTGGCGTTCTATCAGCGCACTGCACTTCGTGCCATTTACGATACGCTGGGCTGGAGGCGATCAGATTACCGTACGGATTACAGCCGTGTATGTCTGTTTCAGACGCCTGTTGCCCCAGAGTAGGCTCCTCTGCCAAGTCGCCTAGGCTCCGGTCAGGATCGTGTTCATCGTAAATTTTATGCGCGGCCTGCTCAAAACATTCGGCGATAGCCCAAGGATCAGCTCCAACAGCAAGCCTGCATAATTCATCAGGTGGCTGGGACGGCCTCTTGCTGATGAGGGAAGGTTGCGCGTGGGTTGTAAGGTCGCGTGCTGGCGATGCCGATGTTGGGCATCGGCCTGGTGGTGCGGATCGCGAAGCTTGGGGTTGGGGGGACGGGTTTGACGGGGGCGGAGGCCCCCTCGATCAGGTGACGAGGCGCGGCATGCGTTCGAGGGCGAGGCGCATCACGGCCTGATAGGGACAGGCACTGGGCAAGCGCAGCATGACGCGGGTCTTCAGCGTGACGAGCTGGGCGGCGAGCTTGAGGAGGCGCAGGCGCAGCGTGTCGAACTGGACGGTGCGCCAGGGCGATCGCTTCGGCATGAGGCTGCGCAGCGACCACAGCAGCCAATAGGCGGCGGTGTGCAGCATGAGGCGGAACTGGTTGGCGGTGGCGCGGGAGCAAGAGGTGCGGTCGGCGCACAGGTGCCGCTTCCAGGCCTTGATGTGGTTCTCCGCCTGACCTCGCTTGCAGTAGGCCCGCTCGTAGAGAGAACGCGGTGAGCCGCTGGAGAAGTTGGTGACGATGAACCTCGTGTCGACGCCGTCGGGCCCGGCCTCGACGCGGGCGATGATGCGCTCGACGCGGCTCCAGCTTGCGGCGCCGTCGTGGAACTCCTTGAAGCGGCGCCGCTTCGGCGCGTCCGGCGCCGTGCCGCGCAGCGCGACGGTGCTCTGCTCCAGCGCCAGGATGTGACGGCGCAGCGTCGAGGTCGGCGCAACGCCGAACAGAAAGCGCAGGCCCTCGGCGCGGCAGAAGTCGAGCACCTCGGGCGCGCAGTAGTGGCTGTCGGCGCGCAGCGTGATCTCGACGCGCGGCCAGTGGCTGCGGATGGCGCGCACCAGGCGACGGAGAAAGGCGCGCGCCTCGTGTCCGCTCGGCCGCTTCGCCGGACGCAGCATCGCGGCGACGGGTCGGCCCTCGCCATCGAACACCACGATCGGCTGGAAGCCATACTCGTCATGGTGGGCGTTGAACAGGCGCAGCTGCTGTCCGCCATGCACGGCGTCGAAGGTGTCGTCGATGTCGAGCGTGACGCAACGTGGCACCTGGCGGAAGCTGGCGCAGTAGAACTCGACCATGGCACGGCCCATGCGCAGCAGCGCCCGCCGGTCCGGCCGGTTCTCCGTGCGCGAGATGGTCGGCTGCGAGCACAGCGCCGCCGCCTCCGGCAGGCGGTCCAGCGCCAGCTTGAACATCGCGTCGTGCCGCAGGCTGTCGGCGTCGTTGCCGTCCTCGTAGCCCGCCGCGATCATCAACATCCGGAAGCGGATGATGTCGGCCAGGCCGTGCTGCACGCGCTCGGCGGCGCGTGGGTCCGCTATGCAGGCGGCCAGCCTCTCCGCCAAGCCGAGCCGATGCTCGACCTCGCGCAGCGCCAGCAAGCCGCCGTCTGAGGAGAGCAGACCACCGTCGAAGCGGGCGATGATCAGCTTGCCCGCGACCGGTGACAGGCCCGGCAGCAGGAGCTTAGATTCAACTGTGGCGGGCATGGGCTCCAAGGACGGCTGGTTTCGAGGGTCGCACCCGAATCCTATTGCCATTCAACGGTTCGCACCATGCCCCTCAGCCTTCGTGCATGATCCAGGTTAGGAGAAGCGCATGGCACGGCATGACTACCCGGTCGTGATCAAGCCGCTCCCTCCCAAAGAGGGAGGCGGGTTCTTGGCGCTCGTCCCTG
>PSMD01000116.1:0-2264 GCA_040289925.1 Chitinophagaceae bacterium
GGAGCGCTGATGCTGGCCGACCTCTACCTCGCTTATCAGGTGCTGGTGCTGGGCTACTTCGCCGTGCTCAACCTGCTGTACGCCGCCTTCTCGCTGGCGGGGCTGAGCATGGTGGCCCGCTACGCCCGTGAGCTCTCCGAGCTGGCCTTGAAGGACCTGCTCGAGCGCGAGGCCTACCTGCCCGTCTCGATTCTGGTGCCCGCCTACAACGAGGAGAAGACCATCGTGGAGTCGGTGCGCTCCTTCTTGGCGCTGCACTTCCCCGAGTTCGAGGTGGTGGTCGTCTGCGACGGCCCCAAGGACCGCACCGTCGAGAAGCTGCGCGAGGCCTACGCGCTGGTGGAAGAGCCCGTGGTCTTCCGCAAGGCCATCGACTGCAAGCCCATCCGCGCCATCTACCGCTCGCTGCGCCACCCCAACCTGGTCGTGCTCGACAAGGACAACGGCGGCAAGGCCGACGCGCTCAACGCCGGGCTCAACCTGGCGCGCTACCCCGTCTTCTGCGCCGTTGACGCCGACAGCCTTCTCGACGGCGACGCGCTGCTGCGGGCGAGCCGCACCTTCCTCGAGGACGACCGCGTGCTGGCGGTGGGGGGCACCATCCGCCCGCTCAACGGGGCCACCGTGCGCGGCAGCGTGGTCGAGGCGCTGCGGCTGCCCAAGGGCTTCCTCGAGCGCATGCAGATCGTGGAGTACGCCCGGGCCTTCTTCAGCGGGCGGGCCGGCTGGAGCGCGATGGACGCCCTGCTCATCATCTCCGGCGCCTTCGGCCTCTTCCGCCGCCAGGCCGTGCTGGCCGTGGGCGGCTACCGCAATGGCACGGTGGGCGAGGACATGGAGCTCGCGAGCAGCGGCAGGACTACCGCATCGTCTACACCCCCGACCCCATCTGCTACACCGAAGTCCCCACCGACTGGCAGACCCTGCGCAAGCAGCGCAACCGCTGGCACCGGGGGTTGTGGGAGGTGCTGTGGGCCCACCGCGCCATGCTCTTCAACCCCCGCTACGGCCGGCTGGGAGTACTGGCGATGCCCTACTTCCTCTTCTTCGAGGCCCTCTCCCCCGTGGTCGAGGTGCTGGGCTACCTCCTGCTCCCCGTGGCCTACGCCCTGGGCCTGCTCAACCTCGAGTTCGCCCTGCTCTTCCTGCTCCTGGCCTTAGGCTTCGGCGTGCTGCTCTCCCATCTCGCCGTGGGCATCGAAACCCTGCTGTTCAAGCGCTACCGCAGCCTCTGGGAACGCGCCCTGCTGCTGGGCCTGGGGCTGCTCGAGGTTCTGGGCTACCGCCAATTGCTGACCTTCGAACGCTTCCTGGCAAGCTTCCAGGTCTGGCGCAAACGCGGCGTCTGGGGCGAGATGACCCGCAAGGGGCTCGAGACGCAGCAAGCCAAAAGGCCGTGAGGGCCGTAACCAGTGGCTCGTGGCTAGTGACTTGTCGAGGGCCGAGAGTCTAGGATCGAGGGCCAGGGCGTACGACGTACGACCTAGGACATGCGTTTTGCGTCTTGCGTACGGCGTAGGACGTACGCCGTACGACCGGCGTCTGGCGTCTTGCGTACAACGTACGACCCGCGTTGGGCGTTTGTCGTTCGGCGTGGGGCTATCGACCATCGGGATCCCGCCATCCACCCAAAACCCAATCCCCCCGGCAAAACCAGGGGGACTCGCTGCTTCGGTGGCGGAGGGGGAGGGATTCGAACCCTCGATACCCCGCAAGGGATATACCGGTTTTCGAGACCGGCCCATTCAACCGCTCTGGCACCCCTCCAAAACAGGGCCGCCTTACAACTTTAGGGGGCGTTTTCGCGCTCGTCAAGATGCCGCCGGCGCAACCGGGCGAAAAAATCGCGCAGCAGCCTCGAGGTCTCGCGCTCGAGCCATCCCCCCTCCCAGCGCATCGCGGGGCGGATGCCGTGGACGGTGAAGGCCCCGGCCTTGAGGTTCTCGCTGCCGTAGACCACCCGCCCAACCTGGGCCTCCAGCAGCGCGCCGTAGCACATGGGGCAGGGCTCGAGGGTGACGTAGAGGGTGCTGCCGGGCAGCACTTTCTCGCCCTGCTGCTCGAGGGCCGCGTTCAGGGCCAGCAGCTCAGCGTGGGCGGTGGCGTTGCGCAGCTGCTCGACCCGGTTTGGGGCTGAGGAAAGCAATTCGCCCCCCCGCGCCAGCACCGCGCCGATGGGCACCTCGCCCCTCCCTGCGGCTGGCCGGGCCAGCCGCAGGGCTTCGGCCATCCAGCGGCGGTCCTGGGGGGCAGGCTCGAGGCCG
>PSMD01000117.1:0-2235 GCA_040289925.1 Chitinophagaceae bacterium
ACTTTGGACTACTATCCTGCTCTGAACGCCTTTTCTATATAGCATAAGGGCTTTGGCGTCATGGCGGCTTTACGAACATATTCTGATCGATATAACGCTGCTCAGCGACATATCAATCTGACGAATAAAGCCCAGCTTTAGAATATATTTTCATCTTCACCGACTTAAATTACTTCACGATTTATTTTTCCCACATCGTCCTTGCCCCAATAATTTATTAACACCATTTACATGCTGTTGAAAAATATTTCCATTTGATTTGCTTTTGTTAGGATTCCTTACTATGTTTACATCCGTTAATTATGTTAAACTTTAATAAATTAAAACTATGACAAGACAAATTAAAGGTTATGCCTATGGGCAAGTAGGGCAATCACCTATAAGCATTGCTGATTTAGACCTGCTAAAAAAAACAATTTTGTTTACAGCAGATGATGAAAAAAACCTCAAACTTGCATGGGAAGTGCTGCAAGACCAAACCGACCAAGTGCTTGACCTTTGGTATGGCTTCGTGGGTGGCAACGAACATTTGGTAAAGTATTTTGGGAAAAATGGACAACCCAATATGGATTATTTAACTGCAGTAAGAGCGAGGTTTGGAGAATGGATTTCAGATGTATGTAACAAGCCATTCGACCAAACCTGGCTTAACTATCAACACGAAATTGGTTTGAGACATCATAGTGCTAAGAAAAACAAAACCGACAATGTAGATGCTGAACCCATTATTCCTTATCGCTACATGGTTGCTTTTATTTACCCGATTACAGCGACCATAAAAAGTTTCTTAGCGAAAAAAGGACATGATGACGAAACTGTAGAAGCCATGTATAACGCTTGGTTCAAAGCGGTAACACTTACCGTAATCCTATGGACATATCCCTACATTAATAAAAACGAATTTTGATTGAAATCTTATCTCAAAAAGATTGAAATAGCTGGATTTGTTTTCTTTTTAATGAAAGGACTGGTCTGGCTATTCTTTTTATTATTCATTAAAACCAAATTTTAAAAAATGAAAGTAGCCGTTTGGGATACCTATGTAACAAAAAAAGATGGCAGCATTATGCACTTTGATATTATAGCACCTGCCCAAATAAAAGACGAAAAAATGATTCATACTTTTGGTAAGGAATACTTACTATCTAAAAATCAGCAAGACCAACCTTTGACGGCAAAAGAATGCAGGTTTTGCCACATTGAGGAAGCATCTGCTGAAGTCGAATTAAGTATTCAACAAAAAGGGTATTATATTTTTGAAATGCAGAACTGTAAATAAATTTGTCAATCTTTAATATAGAAAATCAAAATAGTAACCTTGACAACAAAATTGTTGCAGGACTGGAACGCTTATCCCAAGTGTTCAGAATTTTGCTGTGGGAAAAAGCCAAGAAACACAATCTTAGCCCTATTCAAATCCAATTAATGATTTTTATCCAACATCATTCTCAAGACAAAACAACGATTAGCTATCTAGCACAGGAATTTAATCTTACCAAACCGACCATTAGCGATGCCATTAAAGTTTTAGAACAAAAGAAATTGATTAAAAAATATCCCGACAGCATTGATACAAGAAGCTATACGATACAATTAACCGCACAAGGTAAGAAGATAGTTGCCGAAGCTGAAACCTTTGTAAATCCTTTGACAGACATTATTTCAAATTCAACACAAGCAGACAAATTGGTTTTGTGGGACAACATCATCTCACTGATTACAAAGCTAAATAAAATGGACCTGATAAGCGTTCAACGGATGTGCTTTAACTGTAAGCACTATTCAACTAAAAATAAGAAACATTTTTGCAATTTGCTTAACCAAAAATTGGAAGCAAAAGACATACGAATTGACTGCCGAGAGTTTGAAGTTGCGTAAATAGCACAACGTTTTTGTTGGCACATTTGTATTTTTTGCAGTCGCATAATGACCAACAGAAATATCTTAAAGGCCCATCAAGACACAATAATTATGACACAACACTGCGACAACAGAGAGAAGCACATACGCCTAACAAGGGTCACTGTTGCACAACCATAATTTCAAAAAATAAGCATCTGTAATTTTACTTCACAAGCATTTAGAAGCTATTACAAGGCAGCTATTTTTACTTTTTTGTGTAGCACATTTTACAGACAGAAAATTTCAATGCCGCATTCGGGCTTAAAATAAGTTGTATATGTAATAGTTACTAGTTGATCCGACAACACAAGGGATTTTGTTTATAGTAATTCC
>PSMD01000118.1:0-1131 GCA_040289925.1 Chitinophagaceae bacterium
TGGCAGACCAGTCAATCCGTGGTCTGGGAAGTCGAGCAGGGGCCCGAGTTTCGGGCGCGATCTCGTCTACGGCGGAAGTAGTTCGAGCTCGATCGGACAAAATCTCGGCACACACCGTAGCGTTCGCTACAACGGGACAGCTGACTACCACGCGTTGTCCCCCAGACTGGGGGCGCTCGTTTCCGCATCAGCGTATTTCGTTCAAATCGTATTCCGTGCCAATGCCGCAGGCCCAACAGGTGGGGAGGCGTACAACGAAGCCCCGCTCCTTTGCACTGCGGACGGAACCTTTTACATCTCGTATTCGGTGTCTGGCGTAAGAGGTGGGCACTACGACAACGTCGCATACCGAAAGACCGCGTATGTTGCGGCGCAGGTGTCAGAAACGCACGTCGTTCAAATGTGGTTCGACGGCGCGACGATTTCGCTGCGCGTCGACAACGGAACACCTGTAACGGCAACCGCTGGCCCAGTGGCGAGCGACGCTCTCGCCAATAGCGCCCCTCAGGTAGCGCTCGACCGATTTGGCCTCAATCTATACAACGGCCTGATCGCACTCATCATTACGATGCAGAGTCTACCTACGGCAGCCCAGCGAGACGCGTTCCTTAGCTACGCGCAACGAGAGTTCTTCTAATTGAGTTCACGGTGCCATGACAACCCCGCTGGAGCAGATCGCAGGATACGGAGTCGTCGGCGCGCTACTTGTCGTCGCGCTCCTGGCTTTGCGCGCGCTACATCAGGAGCTCGCAGCCGAGCGAGCCGCGCGCATCCAGGACGCGAAGGATAACACCGCGCTACTCCTAAAGATTCAGCAGGCAACAACGGACGCCATTGGAAAGCTCTATGACCTAGCGAAGGCGAGGGAAGACCGATGAGCGCGCGTAGTGGAGAGCACGCAGCCGTCAAGGCGTATCGACGAAAGCTCGAATCTATCAAGGATTCGACTCTTGAAGAGCTGCACGATCTCAATCGCAAGCTCGATGAGCAAATCGAGAATTGCCCAGCGCGGAAAGATCCTCGACGCGACGGTGACAGCGATCCGCCTGTTGATCGGGTGCAGCTCCGCGCGCCCACAGCCCCGAAGAGGAAGACGTGAGTCATCAAAGGGAGGAGGCCGTACTAGGTCTC
>PSMD01000118.1:1164-1719 GCA_040289925.1 Chitinophagaceae bacterium
CGCGCTCCGTCGCGGTCGCGAGCGTTTTCGATCGGCTCGTTGACTCAAACCTCCAGCTCACGCAAAGCGTGGGAAAGCTCGTGAAACTCACCTACGGGGTGCTTGCGTTCAATGCCGCGCTCGTAGCGATCATTCTTGCCATGCTGACATGGCTCGTTCCTGGTCCGACGAAGAAGGAGCTTTCGCCGTGAAAGAGCTCAGTGACACGGTTGCATTGGTTCTCTGGCTGCTCGTAGTCGGCTTTGTCGTCGGGCATTGCGCCGGCTGCCAGACGAGCGAGGGACGGGCCGCGACGGATGCCGTCGAGAGTGCTGCGGCCGTGGCGAGATACAGGGGCTTACTCGACGAGTGCCGAGCGCGCGGGAGGGACGCTGGCAGCTACGCCGTGTACGACGCGTGCGCGGATGCGGTTGACCGCATGTTTTGCCGAGAGAGCGCGCTACGTTGCACGGACGAAGGGGCGCCGTGATTGACGAGATCGTGAAATGGGGCGTGCGTCTATTTACGCTGCTCCCGGAGATCATGGGACTCTGGGAAGCCGTAAAGACACCGGAC
>PSMD01000118.1:1767-2168 GCA_040289925.1 Chitinophagaceae bacterium
CTAGCGCTAGCTCGAGCCATGTCGGATCTACAGGCGCGCGAAGAGATTGAGGGCTCGTGATGAGTGACGCTCGGCGGATTGAAATCGTGATCGCCGGGCTGCTCGCACTCGTGCTTATTGCCGTTCTGGCTCTAGCGCTGGTTTGGTATGTCGGAGGGTTCTGCTAATGCCGCAGGTGCCGACGATCCGCACGGTGGCCTCGACGAAGGATTACGCGCGCGCAGCCATCCTCGCGTGGCGTTTTCTCCACGGAGGGCAGATGCCGCGCAAAGAGCAGATTGGCGTGTTGTACGCGCAGTGGATCGCCGAGACTGGCGGTAGGTACACCTGGAATTGGAACATCGGAAACGTCAAGGTCACTCAAGCGCAGGTCGATGCGGGCGTGCCGTGGTTCGATCTGC
>PSMD01000119.1:0-1788 GCA_040289925.1 Chitinophagaceae bacterium
GAGCCGCACACCCCGGCGGGGGCACGGCAGCGACCATCGAACGCCCGTCCACGGGGAAGTGGGGCTGTAGTTGGCTGTCGGGTCGGTCACAGCCCCAGGGGATGATTGATCCCAACAAGGCGTTTAGCTATGGGCTATTGTCTATCGACCATCGACCATCAACTATCGCCCCTCCCTCAGCACCCCGATCGGCCCGCCGGCCTCGAGCACGTCTTCCAGCCTCGACAGCGGGATTACGGTCTCGATGTAGTCGCCCAGCACGTGCGGCACGGACCAGTAGACGTGCAGGCCCTTGGGGCTCAGGGCCCACTGGAGGTAACGGGGGTCGAGGTTTTGCTCGATGGCTTCCCGGGCCGAGGCGTCGTAGGTGCTCGTGGCAATTTCCACGCCGAGTTCGCGCAGGCGGGCCAGGTAGTTGCTGCCTTTCTTGAAGAGCTGGCTAAGGGCAACGCGGTTGCCGGTGGGGGGCTCGAGGGTGTAGGCCTGCACGAAGCCGCCGGGGCCGCAGCCGTAGCCGGTCATGACCACGCTTAGCAGGCGGTCGGTGCCCAGCAGGAGCCGGTAGTCGAGCTCGAGGGCGCCCATCTCGAGCTGCCAGCGCTCGATCTCGCCCTTGCGGAAGCGGTCGAGGGCTTCGGCGTAGTCCTGGCGGTACTGCCGGGCGAGGCGGGTGGGCTCCTGGGCGAGCGCCTGGTTGACCCGCCTCCAGCCCGCGGCCTTCTCGACGCCGCCGAACTGGGGGTAGAGCACCTCGAGCCCGCTCTTTGCGTCGGCGATGACCCGGGTGGTCAGGCGGGCCTGGGCGAAGCGGTGGTCCTGCCGGGTGAGGCTGACCTTGCCCTTGCGCTTGCCATCGGGGCTGGTCCAGGTGCCCTCAAGGCTCCCCTCGCCCATCCGCACGTCGAAGCTCCCGGTGAGCTGCCCTCCGGCGTACTCGCGCAGCTTCAGGCGGCCCTGCTCGAGGCTCCCTTCCAGCCGCAGCGGCTTGCCGATCTTCTCGTAGACGTAGGAGCCGGCGGCCTTGCCGCCGAGGGTCTTGAGGTTCATCCGGACGGGCAGGCTCTGGGAGCCGACCTCGAGGCGGCCCCGGAACACCTGCTCGGGGTTGGGGGTCGCGGCCGCCAGGGCGAGGGGCAGAAGGAGGGCCAGGAACAGCCGGTGAAAGCGCATGCCCCAAGCATAGCCAGCTCGGGGCGGGTCGTGTTGCGGTGGGGCCGGTCCAACTTGACAGAAAGGCCCCCCTTTCGCATAGTAGTAGAGCGGCCAGTGACCCGGCTTCGGGTTGCCCATGGAGGGATGGCCGAGCGGTTGAAGGCGGCGGTCTTGAAAACCGTTATGGGCGCAAGCTCATCGGGGGTTCGAATCCCTCTCCCTCCGCCAAACAAGATCAGCCTGGAGAGGTGGGTGAGTGGCTGAAACCACAGGTTTGCTAAACCTGCATAGGGGGTAACCCCTATCGAGGGTTCGAATCCCTCCCTCTCCGCCAAGCAAGAGCCCGTCCGGGCTCTTTTGTTTTTGCGATAATCCGTGGGATGCACCTGCGGTTATTGGGCCAAACCTCTGCCATCCCCTCGCCCGGCCTCGAGCTCCTCGCCTACCTCTGCGCCCGGGGGGAGGCCCTGCGGGAGGAGGTGCGCTCGGTGGTGCCGCTGGGGGCCGCGCTGCAGGCGTTGCGCGCGACGCCCTGGGATGAGGGGGTCGTGGCCCGGGGGGAGATCTTCGCCTGGGCGGGGGAGAGCGACCTGGGCTCGCTGCGCCGGGCACTGCAGGGGCGGCGCTGGCTGGAGG
>PSMD01000119.1:1901-2150 GCA_040289925.1 Chitinophagaceae bacterium
GCCTGGCGCTGCCGGCGGAGGAGGTGTTGCGGCTGAGCGAGGCCGAGCTGAAGGCCCCTTCCGACAAGGAGCGTGTGCTGATGGCCCTGCTGATGCAAGGGCAGGCCCTCCTGCGCCAGGAAAAAGGCAAGGAGGCGGTGCTGGTGCTGGGGCAGGCTTTGGGGATGCAGGAGTTCGGCGGCGGGGAGTTCTCCGCGCTCTCGCTGGCGTTGCTGGCCGAGGCCCACTGGCAGTGGGGCAAGGGGCCCA
>PSMD01000120.1:0-2129 GCA_040289925.1 Chitinophagaceae bacterium
CGCATTTGGAGGAGATGACGTAGGACGGGCTGCCTTCCCTACATTTTGGCCAGGAGTTAAGTGTCCTGGAAACTGCCGCATAGCATTCCTATTCCTAGCGTCTGCAATATTATTCATTAAATCTTGAAACTGATTAGTGTTATTGGCCTTCTTACTAAAGTCCATAATTGTTCTATAAAGAGCATCGGATGATGCCTTAAAAGCGTCTGGTAATTGTTTAAGCCACGCGCCAAAATCCGTAACGGCCCCAGCAACAAAACTCCCGCTCCTATCAATTATCTCTCCGCCTTCACGCATTTGACGATTTAAGTCAACTGCTCTATTACCCCCTACGATCGAACCCTGGCGCATATTTTTCTGTAAATTCTCACCAGCTTTTTTTTGCGCAACAGTAGTAGTGGTAAATCTATTGGCGGCAGCCGTGAACTGCCTTTGTAGAAACCTTAAATTAGATATTTCCGCCTGCTTACGGATAGCTTCTATATGATTTCTTATAGACGTTAATTGGGTATACGATTTCTCTTGCCATTTGGTTCCTTGATCAATCGTTTTGCCAAGGAAGTTATCTTGAAATTGTTTGCCGGCCTCAGTTCTTTCTTTTCCTTGAGTTTTTCCGGCCATTAAATCGAACAACTTATAGGCATCCTGATCACTTCTCACCATAGAGCCAAGGGGGCCTTGCTTCATAAGCGCAATCTGCCTCTGCATTCTAGAAGCGTCGGACTCCGTTTTAACCTCATCGAGCGTAATAATAGGTCCCATGAGTTTTTCCATGGTAGCCTTTTGCTTCTCCATAACTCCTATAAAGTCGCCTGAACGAAGCATTTTATCTATTTGCATCCCTCCGAGCAATCCTCCCGGCCCTCCGCTTTGAGCAGAAATAAACGCCTTTTGGGCTATATTTAATTTTCCAATACTACCTTCTAACATTGACGTGGCCGCAGAAGCGTCGGCAGCACTCATTCCTGCGTCCATTAACCCTCCCACATAAGCTTTCATCATTCTTTGAATACCATCTGTCATACGGACGGCTGCGTCTCCAGCATCCGCAAAATGCACTAACTCTCCAGTCACTTCTGTGAAAGCCGATTTAACGGTATCCAAAGGAACTTTAAGATCAGTTGATATCTCAGATAGACGAATTGTCATATTAAGGGCGTCTTGTCCAGCAATTCCGTAGTTAATAAAGGCGTTTTGCATATCCCTTATTACCTCATCCTGTTGGCGGCCAGCTCCAACCGATGCTTTGATGGTAGCCGTAAGTAAACTCATCGTCTCGTTAACTTCGGTACCCGTGTGAACCACACCATCCAATGCTCCAGGTATAGACCCTAAGGCCGTGTACCAATCTTCCACTTGATCTTGATTTAAACCAGTAGCTTTCATAGTTTGGGTAATCATCTCCTGATGTTCCGCCAAAATAGAATTCATTCCAGTTAAGTCATTGCCAATCTTCTTATACACATCACCCAAGGTACCCGTCTTAGCTGCAAGCTGAATAATACCATTCTGTAAGCGAAGTGCATTATCGGCACTTGTTGTTAATGAGGCCAAGAAACCTTTGGCAGTTTCAACGCTCTTCTTAGCAGCTTCTGGCATTTTCACGCCAAATGCGCTTTCGGCTAAACTAGCTAATTGTTCAATACCGCCACCAGAGTTAGTAATCATATTTACCATATACTGCATCTGATCGCCAAATGTATTGAAATTCTTTCCCATTTCTCCGACACCAAAGCCCTCGAACGCTTTGCGTGCTCCGAAAACTGCTGTGGTTAATAAACCGAATTGAGTAACTTGCTGTTCAGTAAAGGAGCCAGTAGTTTTCATGGCGATTCCAAAATCTTTTAAATGGGATACAAAACCTTGAAATACATCCTGGGTTAATTGAAGGATATTATTAAATCTATCCATTTCTTGGTAAGCCACTTTCGCCCAAGAATCGATATTCGTAAGCGAATCGACAAGGTTTCTATTTGCATTCGCTGCATCATCGACCTTCTGTTGATAATCATCAGGTATTGGTGGTGATTCGACAGTTACGTTGTCATCCATATATTATCCTTGTGTTGGTGCTAGTTGAGCACGTCTGCGTCTTTTTTTAACAGATTGTTCCGTTTTGGTTGCTTCCA
>PSMD01000121.1:0-904 GCA_040289925.1 Chitinophagaceae bacterium
AAGCCACCGAGGGGAAACAATCCCACTAATCCGGCTGAACCTGTTAAGAATGCATTTGTTGTGGCAGGCATTTTTGACCATAACCCCCCCATTTCTGTAATGTCCTGACAGCTTGTGGTCATGATGATCGAACCTGTACTCATAAACAGCAGAGCTTTCGCGATCGCATGAGCAAACAGCAAAATCAACGCAAAATCTGCCCAGCCAATTCCTACCGCGATAAAGACTAATCCGAGATACGCACTGGTGGAATGAGAAAGCGCCCGCTTGATATCGATTTGCGCCAAAGAGACGAGAGAAGCCCCGATCGCGGTCATTGCGCCCAAGGTTACAAGCGCAGTCGAAGCGACAGGCGACAATGAAATAATTGGCTGAAGCTTAATTAATACATAAGCCCCACACCCTACCACGACTGAATTTCTCAAAATCGATGCAGGGTTCGGACCTTCCATCGCTTCATCTAACCAGAGGTGTAACGGAAACTGAGCGCATTTCCCGATCGGTCCTGCAATCAGCGCTAATCCAAGCAATGCCGACACAACAGGTGACAATTCCGACTTTTCCACCCAATTATATAAACCTGGAAAATCCAAACTCCCAGATAGGGCTGACAGTGAGACAACCCCCATCAGCAGTAACACATCTCCGACCCGTTTGGTGAGAAACGCATCTCGTGCCGCCGTCACTACCAGGGGTTGAGCATACCAGAAGCCAACTAATAGATAAGTCGAGAGCGTGAGCGTTTCCAGAAGCGCGTAAGTGAGAAACAGCGAATCACTAATCACCAATCCGCTCATCGCACCTTCAAAAAATCCCATCAATCCAAAAAATCGTGCCAGTGCCCAATCTTTCTCCATGTACCCCAGCGCAAACACCTGAGCAAACAAACTCAAGCCTGTAATCA
>PSMD01000121.1:965-1862 GCA_040289925.1 Chitinophagaceae bacterium
TCCAAATCTGCCGCCTGTAACCAGTGAAAGGCAAAATGCTGAGGTTCCTGCCCCCATACCACGCTAAACAGCGCAATTCCGTGCACAAACGCCAGCAAAGTTGTCAACACATTTAGATAAGCCGCAGGACGCGGACCTGTTCTCCGAACCAACCCGACAGACCAAGGTAGCGAGAGAAACGCACCCAAGAGTCCGTAGCAAGGAATCCACCAGCTTGTTTCAATAAGGAACTGCTGCATAGTCTACTCATGACCTAGAAATTTGATAAAAATACTCCCCGAAGCCAATCCGCTCAAACTTAGGGGAGCTTCACATAATTTTCTCAACTGAAAGATGAAAATTAGCGTTCTAAAATGCTTAGGATTCAGCTTAACGCTTCAACCCTCTAAAAGTAAAATGCGATCGATAGACAAACTCAATCATTGAGATTAACTTGGACTTATATAGATTTATTTTATATTTTATTAACCCTTTATTTAGATGATTGAAATCGATCTATGGTGGTATGTTGACTCAGATATTCCAGCTACCTCGCCAGAATCATTAGTTCAACTTATGTCATGAATTTGCAACTATCATTGGACTTTATATTGTCAAGTGACCAGCTCAACTCTATTCTGGAGAAGTAGCACCGTGGAAAATCCGACAAAGCTAAGGATGATGGGCGATCCCCGTCGCTCTTTTAGTTTACGATGATTGAATTAGTTCCACTTATCATGGAGAGTCGAAATGCCGATCGCTGTGGGAATGATTGAGACGCGGGGATTTCCGGCGGTGGTCGAAGCCGCAGACGCGATGGTGAAAGCCGCTCGTGTCACCCTGGTTGGCTATGAAAAGATTGGTAGCGGTCGCGTGACTGTTATCGTTCGGGGCGATGTGTCCGAGGTGCAAGCTTCC
>PSMD01000121.1:1879-2117 GCA_040289925.1 Chitinophagaceae bacterium
GGACTGGAATCAGTCAAGCGCGTCAACGGCGGCGAAACTGCATCGAGTCACATTATTGCGCGTCCGCATGAGAACCTAGAATATGTCCTACCGATTCGATATACCGAAGCGGTTGAACAATTCCGAAGTTGACGTGCGATCGTTGGCAGCGGGTTTGGATTGAGTTTGAATTGACATCGTTTTTTGATTGGAAGGGAGAATTACAATGGCTATTGCAGTTGGTATGATCGAGACGTTA
>PSMD01000122.1:0-2112 GCA_040289925.1 Chitinophagaceae bacterium
AATCCAGCCAGGTGAATTTTTTTCCCCGGCGCATTGCCTTCTGCCACATCTTGAATGTGGGCCAGCAAGGCAGGACAATATCCATTAGCCATTTTTTGTAAAAATTTAAAAAGATTTGTTTACACTATCGAAGTTGGATTTTTGTTTTCTAATGAATGAATACGGTCATTAAATAATCCAACAACTTTTGTGTTGTTTTTTTGGTTAACGGAGTTATTGCCATTAACCCTGCCTTGTTGTTCACCCGATTGATTGGTTATATTGTTTCCATTTTCGAGTGCCGAATTTTGTATTAAAATTTTATTTTTGGAAGCAACACGATTTATAAAATCTTCAACTGATAACTGTCTATTATTCTCATCAAAAAAATTTGTGCCGTCCTTTCTTCTTAAAACCAATGCGCCGTTGTCATCAATATCAAACCTTGCGCCGTTATCTTGCAATTCAGAATTAACAATGGTTGATAGTGTTGTCATGCGCACATTTTCGGGAAGAGTATCATAAATCGTTTTTAATGCCGCGTACTTTGCATTTAAGGAGTTATTAATCTTAAATTCTTTTAGCTTATTTGTAAACTCTGATTCTTTTTCCTTTAGCGTTTCCTTTGTTTTTGCTAACAGTTCATTCAGTTCGTTAACCTTATTGGTTAACTCCTGCACTTTCGCATTTGCATTTGAACTGAGATTTTGTTGTGTAGTCTGCAATTGCGCTTCTAATTTCTTTTTCAGCTTTTGTGCAACAAGGGGAATTCGCTTTGTTGAACTTCTTTCACTGTTCAACTCTGCAATTTCTTCACTCGTAAAACCTGCATCCTGATAAATGCTTTCAAGCGACCTGTCAACATTATTCATTATTTCAGCAAAATAATGGGTTTTGATGGCAGGGTGATTATTTTTTGCATCTTCTATCGATAACAAACTTCGGCTTATTTGCTGTTCTATATCGTCGGGTATATCAATTTCCCGAATGGCAGGTATTGCTAAAAAGCCTGCTAATCTTGCGTCGGTAATTGGTATGCCTGCTTTTTCAGCCATACCCAAAACAAATTTTTCAATCTTCATAATTTATATAATTTTTTTACCGTCTTGGGCGTTGTGGACGGGAAGTGGTAAAAGGTCTCATGGCAGGACGTGCACGTTGTGGTCTCACAGCCGGTGCAGGTCGCATGGGACGTGAACGTTGCGGTCTCACAGGCGCTGGTTGTCCTGGGCAGCACATTATACAGTCCCTCCCTCTTGTTTAGTTTCATAATCATGAAGCGTTTCTTTTTCTAACGCTTGCTTATCACTTTCCGAAATTTCTTCAATTTGCGCTTGCAAATGTTGCGGCAGTTTACTGTTATTGCGTTCAAATTCTCTTTTCGCACTTAATGGCAAAAATGTTATTTGAAAAATCGGTTGATTTTTTTCATCATAAGCTAAACGAACGCCATCAATCGTTAAAGGAGTGGACACTTTCAACCATCCACTTGCTGAGCTGCCTGTGTGTGTCGGCCTTTTCAAAGCTTCCACAGTCTTTTTATCCTTATCTTTTTGCATGATTTATTTTTTTATATAACGAAATTAAAAACAACTATTAAATAAAAACAAAAAAAATTATAATTTAGGATAACCTAACCCCCTTCCACATTCGGTAAGCGGGAGTTGAATACACCCGCTCTTTATGTTCTTGCGGTACCCTGCTTTCCGCAACTGGGAAAATCTGATGACCGCAATTATAACCCCCACGCCGCACAAAAAAATTGCTTTCATCTGTATCTTCTATCATACCATAAGGAAGTCCCGTTCGTTTGTAAATCCGCACACGTTTTTTCTCTCCATCTTCAGTATAATATAAATCTTTAGCCGCTAATAAATCCTGCACTTCGGTTATATGAAAATACTCACGTTCGGTCATGGCAAAACAAAAAGGTCTGCTTGTGTCAATATTTTTCCCCTGATACCTATACCACTCATAACCTAAATCTGAGGTCATGTTCTGCATGTACTGTGCTGAATATTGATTAACCGCATCAGTGGTTATTTGTTTTGTATATTTTAATATCGCACCATCCGTTCCACCAGATTGGGTTAATAGATTATTTAACTGCTCTTGTAATGATTTATAGGATGA
>PSMD01000123.1:0-2057 GCA_040289925.1 Chitinophagaceae bacterium
ATAAATAGTAATAAGTGCTTTTTTTCGTGCTGCCAACTTTGTTATTGTCTGTTTGTATCTGCTTTACCAACGAGTCATTACCAGATAGTAAGATTTGCCAACCCAGGAATAGTTTAGCCGGCCATTTGAATCGATGTGTTTCTTTTGCCTTTTTGTCCAGAGCCTTGCCGCGGTAAAATTTACGCCGGTCACACCTGCACCAAAACGTCCGGGATTGATACCAAGCATCAATTTCCTTTGCCTGGTATCATTAAAAAACTTATAGCAGAAACGTTCCGCTACCTGCAATACTGTTTTGTCTTGCTGCGGATACAACCACAATATATCATTGGGCAATCTCTTTGGCGGCGTCAGATTTTTATAGAAATAAATTAAATGCTCTGTCCATGTTTTCATTCGTGCTCTATTGTATTGCTGTCTTCTTCATACAAACGGAGCCTGTTGCGTAGTTGCGTCATTTCCTTTTGCAACAGTTTCACCCTATCTAATAAATGGGCAATGGCTTCAATGCCTTCCAGATTAATGTGCAAATCGTAATGCATGCGGATCATACGTTCTAAATCCTGCAGTTGTGTAGGTGGAATAAAAGCTCTGTGCTCCACGGTAGTCAATTGGATCAAACCTGCTTCGTGCAGGGATTGAATAAATTGGTACTCCACCTGGTAATGTGTACAAATGACTTCGGTCGGTATTAATTCGTTATCCATAGAAAATGGTTTACCCAAGTTTTGCTAATTCTTCGAACAATTCTTTTTGTCGTGGTGTAAGATTGGTTGGCACCTTCACATTGAAAGTGACATACAGATCACCATGCTCACTTTCTTTCTTATAAACAGGCAAACCCTTGCCTTTCAATCGCATCTTCGTGCCATTCTGTGTTTCGGGCTTTACTTTAAGTTTCACCTTACCATCTAAAGTGTCAACTGTAATGTCGCCACCTAATACAGCTGTATAAAGCGGAACATCAACAGTGGTGTATAGATCATTTCCATCACGCTTAAAGGATGTATTGTTGTTGATCACGAACGTAATGTAGAGATCACCGTTTGGCCCGCCGTTTACTCCATGTCCACCATGTCCTTTTAATCGTATCACTTGTCCATCTTTAACACCTGCCGGAATGGTAATGCGAATTTTCTTGCCATTGACGGTCAATACTTGTTGGTGTGTTTTAGCTACATCGGTAAGATTCAGTTGCAGTTGCGCATTGTAGTCTTCACCCTTATATTTTCCTGCCGTTCTGCTGCTGCTTCTGCGGGCACCGCCTCCAAACAAGGACTCAAAAAAGTCAGAATAATTGCCTTCGTTAAAACCTCCAAAGCTGCCACCAAATGCTTCTGAAAAATCTTGTGTGCCACCATAACTGCCACTTTTTGCACGGCCTTGCTGTCGTGCCTTTTCAAACTCCTCGGCATGTTTCCAGTTCTCACCATACTGGTCATACTTCTTTCGCTTCTCCGGGTCACTCAGTACTTCGTTGGCTTCATTAACGTGCTGAAAGGTTTTATTGGCTTCGGGATTATTTGGATTTAGATCGGGATGATACTTACGGGCCAGTTTTCGGTAAGCCTTCTTAATATCTTCATCGCTTGCATTTTTATCTATGCCTAATACTTTATAATAATCGATAAACGCCATGGCTAAATATTATCTCTGCAAAAGATACAAATTTTACACTAAAGCAAAAGCCCCGCATAAAGCGAGGCTTTGTTATTCAATAGTCTTGTCAGCACTATTTATTAGTACTTGTTTTCTTTGCTCTGTGTTTGCCATATAAATAACCACTGGCGCCACACCTACACCACCAATAACAGCACCAGTACCTGCACCAATTGCTGCACCCTCAGCTTTCTTACTCTATTTTTTCTGTGCCATTACGGGGGAAAAATTCGCAGACAAAACGAATAATGCGATCATGATGCTTAAAACATAAATGAGCTTTTTGTAGTTTTTCTTTTTGAATAGTTCCATTACATGGTTACTAAAACTGGGTTACTGTTGCGTGTAGGCTTCCCCAAAATTCAGCCAGTTGATTTTAGAGTTAGCAACATCAAGTA
>PSMD01000124.1:0-2028 GCA_040289925.1 Chitinophagaceae bacterium
CAGCGCTTGCCGGTGTCGGGCTTAGCGCATTGCAAATTGCCGGAGGGGTCGGGGCTATCGCAAGCCATTTTAGCTCACGAAGGAAAACCGAGTACCCAGGAGAAAAGAGGCAAACAAGAATTCTTGACGCTGTTTTTAGGAACGCGCTGTGGAGGCTAAAGAAGAAACCCGAATGCGCGAAATATATCCAAGGAAACAGCATGGAAGATCCAGCCGCAGCGCTAGAAAAAATGTACGGTGGTGGATTAAATAAAAATCGAGTGTTGTACGGTGGCCGCGGCCCAACTCTTCCGGGAGGTACTGTCGATCCAGGCGTAATTGCGGACGTTCCTCTTGATGATGCTCTTAAAACAAGAGGGAGTTCCGGGACAATATTTTTGAACGACGAGTTCTTTAACAAAAGCGGAAATGTCGGCGGATGGACACGGCGGTCGACGATGAATACGATCAACGCCCGTACAATGATTCTTCTTCATGAGCTAAGACACCTAAACGGAGTCGTCCATTCGGGCCTTCCAAATGATCCCAATAGCAACCTGATTTTTAATCAGCAGATTGCAAAACATTGTTTCGGTGTCAAATTTGATTAGTTTGGTTAGCAAGTAAACTTGGTAATCATTGCCGAGAACGTTGGTTTGGACGGTTAGCTCTTTAGAGTACTACTATGTTTAGGAACGGGAAATTGAAACATATTGCCTTATCGGTCTGTGAGCGGACGATTTTAGGTCTGTTTGCAGCCTTTATATGTATGCTTGCTACTAATTGTCACTTTTTTACTAATACCCAGGAACAATCGCTCGATAATATGGTAGTGGAAATTAAAGTTCGCGCGGAAGGGGTTGTTTCCCCTCCAGGTGAAACTCTTATGTTTCGTTTGTTTAGGAGCGGTCTGGCCGAGTTCGATGTACACAACCTTACCGGGGAACGGAAAAATGAAATGCAGCGGAAGTCAATTCAAGTTGACGAAAGCGACATATTGGAAATTGGCCGGCTGCTTCGTGAACTAGAGATTTCGCTCCATAAGCGGGAATATCCACCAAATGTTCCGATGACGGACGTGCGGACCACTACAACATTGACTTATAAAAGCAGCACAGGACAGAACCTGACGATTATCCTGTATGAAAATGACTCTGCAATTGACTTCACTGCAAAACAGAAGTACCCAGAATCCATGAGAAAACTATTTATAAAAATTGGCAATATGCGCGGAGGAAATTGATGACAAGGTTTAGCGTTCGAATGTGACGTCATGACTATGCTGATACTAAACCGGATATTGCCCGTACTAACAATTACTTTACTTTTTGGCTGTGACATTCCGCCAGCGAATGTGCCATCCCGATCTCAGGACTTCAAGAAGATTACGGCTTCGGATTCCCGGAAAGAAGAATATAAGGTTTATGCTGTTGTTGTTTCGGAGCTTTTTCAGGATAATTCACCCCTTGTGATTTATAGATCCACGAGTACGGATTATTTCTACAAACCGGAAATGTTAAAGCGTGTGCTGGATAACGTGAGGAAACAAATACCGTTGCTTTCAAAAGATATACTCGATGACTTTTTGAGAAATAACAAAGACCATCATGTGTTGGAAGACAATTTTCTTAATGAGCGAACAACATTTTTTTTAACAATTGATGAGGGCCGCGAGATGTTTTCCAAGTCTGATGGTTGGGAAAAGTTTCGGAAGATGTATCCCTCTTCGGTTGGAGTGGTGACTCTTTCAAATGTGGGCTTTGATCTCATTAGACAGCGAGCATTCGTTTACATTTCCTGCCAGAAGGCTACACTTGATGGGTTCGGATATTACATACTTTTGGAACGAACGAACGATAAATGGCGTATCGCGGATAAGTTCGCTGCTTGGTTTTCATGATAGTCATTAGCGCCTCATGCTGCCGGATTGGCAGCAGAACCTCGGAGCGGAGCGAACTTACTTGTATTTGAACTCAGGAGCCAAAAGACCATATCTAAACGGGAAGACGGGGCATTTGACTCGGATCATTGACAAGTTAAATAATAACC
>PSMD01000125.1:0-2000 GCA_040289925.1 Chitinophagaceae bacterium
CGTCCAGTTATTAAACGTATTACCGGTAATAGTTTTTTGAGTAGTTGAGTCAATGCCATCATTATTAAACCAGCCTGAAATAGTAGTTGCACCGGTAACGGTAATGTTGGAGAAATTATTATTATTATTTTGAACCGTTGTACCTGTTGTTGATGATCCTCCCTCACTATATAATGTTACAGTTCCTCCTACGCCACCTTTATTAAAAGCTGTAACAATACTGTTGTTGTTAATGATTTTAGAACCATTTGCAGGTGCATTGTTAGTATTATAGATAAAAGTTACACTGCCTGTTGTATTTACATTTAAATTGGTAAATGTATTTGAACTAATGTTTTGTATAAGAGCTGCACCAGTATTGGCAATGTACCCTGTACTACTGTGAGAACTAGTGCTGGAAACATTGTATACAATACCACGTATATCATTTGACAGAATAGATAATGCTGCTGTAGACGCCGCTCCGGTATTTGTTATCCCAATTACAGCTTCACTTGTAGCAGCACTAAATGTGATGGCATTACCAGTGGCAGTTCCAATTTGGTTATTGTTAATATTGATAGTATTAACTACAGCGCCGGTATTTGATATACCGGTAAAGCCTCCAGTAGTTGCGCTAGAAGTATTACCTTGAATAACATTATTGCTTATACTTAGGGTTCCTGGAGCAGATGCATTTGTTATGCAGGTCATGGTACTTCTGGAAGCTGCTCCGCTAATGACACAGTTAAGAATTGTATTATTATCGATATTAATAGTTGCAGTACTTAACGGACTGGTATTGGGTATTCCCTGTGTTCTAATTGCTTCAAAAGTTGTTCCACTAGTACTAGTATTAGCACTGTTGAGTGTAACAGTATTATTTGTAATAGAGTTTGTAAATGTACCCGTAGTAGGTGCAGTAAGAGAATAATCATTAAATATTCCTCGAAAAGTTGTAAAGATAATTCCCGTAGCACTTGTTATTGAGTTATAACTAACGTTAAATCCATTTTGCTGGTTTACAAAAATGCCCCAAATGGTTTTTGAAACTGAAATAAAACTTCCGCTGCTGTTAGGAGTATCGCTTCCCCAATTAGTTAAAGTATTTCCAGTTGCAGCAGATGCCCCACCAATATCGTTACCTATATCAAAAAGTCCTTGAGTACCAGAACCAACAAAAACGATTCCGCCATTCACATCGCTTATATTATTTCCATAAACTTTATTGTTGTTGTTTGCGCCTGTTGCAGCAGTAATATCTGCAGTAGTACTTGGACTACCAGCTGCGTGACGAACATTACTATAAATTCCAAATGAATTCGGATATTGTCTATTTAGCGAAATGGTATTGTTTTGTATTGTATTGTTTTGTGCTCCATCAGTTGTTGATGCTCTTAATAATGCAACTCCCCATTCTGTCATAGTATTATTAGCACCAGGTGTAGTAACAGTATTGCCAGGATTTTCCTGCATTACGAAACCCTGAATTGTTATATAATCTCCTCCTATTATTTTAAAAATAGCATCTATATTACTCCCGGCAGTTTGTAACCCTGCAGTAATTGTATTACCATTCCCTGTAAGAATTATTTGATTTGCAGAGGTTCCGGTTGCTGTAATACTATAGCCTCCTACAGGAGCCGTCTGCGGATTGCCTGCTATCAGGTTCAGAGTAACACCACCTACCCCTACACCTTGTGTATTTAAATCAGTAATAGCTGCGGCTAAATCAGCATAATCACCGGGAATGTTTTTTGTCCCTGTTAACTGTGCATTCGCAATCGTTCCGGCTAAAACAAAAAACAGTGCGGACAAAAGAGAGATGTAAAACTTTCTCATAAAGAGTCGTTTGGTTTTAGTGCTATGTAATTCAATAAATGATTAAGAAAATAAACTTTTCAGTTTTCCGCAGGAAAGGTTAAGTTTTTTCGGAGGGTATAGAATTAAATTATTGCTTACATGCGTAAGCTTTTTGGAAATTGGAGGTTAAGGAAATGGTGAATTTCGGATAGGTTTCT
>PSMD01000042.1:0-3768 GCA_040289925.1 Chitinophagaceae bacterium
GCAATTTATTTTCCTTTTATACCTAACAGCTCAATCTCAAAAATTAAAACTGAACCACCGGGAATTGAATAAAAATCTCTTTCTCCATAGCCTAGCTGGTAAGGTACATATACTTTGTATTTAGAACCAACCGGCATCAATTGCAAGACCTCGGTCCATCCTTTAATCACACCTGTTAAAGCAAATTCAATTGGCTGGCCTTTGCTATATGATTCATCAAAAACATTTCCATCAGTAAATGTTCCGCGGTAATGACAAATTACGGTGTCATTAATCGTTGGCTTAGGCCCATTGCCTTCTTTCAATATTTCATATTGCAAACCGGAAGCCGTCGTAATCACTCCCTCCCGCTTTTTATTCGCAGTTAAAAAAGCTTCGCCTGCTTCAATAGTGGTTTTTGCTTTTTTTGCCTGCTGCTGGTTCATGTAATTCATCACAGCCGTGTTGGCAGTGTTTTGATCAATCAATAATTTTTTATTTTTTAAAATATCGTCAATGGCTTTTGCCACCATAGCTGAATTGACTTTGGAAACACCCTGCTGCTTGTAAAAATTAATTACACTAATGCCTATGCCATAGCTGGCAGAATCCTGCAGGTTTTTTAAAAGAGAAACTGTTTTTGTTTTTTGAACTGTTTTACCTGCAGGTTGTTTTGTTTTTTGTGCATGAACCATAGTCAAACTAAAAAGAGCAGGTAAAATAAAAATGACCTTTTTCATAATTTTTTATTGAGCGGCAAAAATAGAGTTTAACAGCTAAATGCCTTCGGTGGGTAAAATTTAATTTTGTTAAACATGTTGAATTATTCCATTGCTCTATATAAAAACGCATATGCCGGTTTATCAAAACCGGTATGGTGCCTCAGTTTTGTTATGCTGGTAAACAGGGCCGGTACAAGGGTGTATCGGTTTCTTACCGTTTACCTCGTTGACAAACTCGCTTTCTCTATTACCTAAGCTGGTTGGGAAGTTGCCTGCTTTGGAGTGGGGGCCTTGCTTGGTAATTTTGTTGGCGGCAAAATCACTGATAGATATGGATTTTCTGCTCTCCAGTTCAAGAGTTTGTTTTTTAATGGAATTTTATTCATTGCGTTGGGGCAGTTGCAAACCTTCTGGCAAATTGCTGTTTGCTTATTTGTAACAGGCATTGTTGGTGAGTCGTTCAGGCCAGCTAACGCAGCAGCTATTGCTTATTACAGTTCGGCTGAAAACAGAACAAGATCTTATTCGCTCAACCGGCTGGCCATAAACCTGGGATTTTCTATCGGCCCGGCCATTTCGGGTATTTTGCCTTATTATTTATTGTTTTGGGTAGATGGATTAACCTGCATAATAGCGGCTGTTATTTTACGGTTGGCCCTTCCTCCTGTTCAAACACAAAAACAATCCGGGCAAAAAGCAAAAATAAAAACACAATCAGTGTGGAAAGATCAAGCCTATCTATGCTTTATGATTTTTGTATTTATTGCAGCGCTTTGCTTTTTGCAAATGTTCAGCATACTGCCGCTATGTTATAAAGAAGAGCTGCACTTCAGCAAATCACTGGTGGGTTTTGTAATTGCCATGAACGGCTTAATTATCGCTGTTACAGAAATGGTTTTGATGTATAAGCTGGAGAATAAGCGGCCTGCCGTACAGTATATTTCTGCAGGTGCATTTTTCATTGGGTTGTCTTATGCCATAATAAATATTTTAGCACAGGGATTGCCGCTGGCTATAACCGCTATGCTGATTATTACGCTGGGTGAAATGCTGATGTTTCCTTTTATTCACACATATTGGATCAGCCGGAGCACTACAGAAAACCGTGGGCAGTATGCTTCAGTTTACAGCATGTTGTTTGCAGCAGCATATGTAATTGCACCTACCTTCGGTTCTCAAATTGTAAGGCATACAAGCTATACAGCACTTGGGTATATTGTTTTTATGCTTTGTGTTTTTGCTATGTTTGGTTTTTCTTCCTCAAAAAAATAAAACATGGAGAATTTTTTTATAGATATACAACTAAGATGGTCTGACCTCGACCCGAATTTTCATTTACGCCATTCTGTTTATTATGATTGGGGTGCACTTTGCCGCATTGAATTTTTGAACCGTTATGGATTAACTACTAAAATGATGCAGCAAAATAATTTTGGGCCGATTATTTTCAGAGAAGAATGTGTGTTTAGAAAAGAAATACGCAATGGCGATAAAGTAAAAATGAATTTGTGTTTGTTAAAAGCAAAAAGAGATTATTCCCGCTGGACAATTCAACATACCCTTTATAAAAATGAAGACATTGTTTCTGCCCTTCTTACACTTGACGGAGCCTGGATAAACACAATTGAAAGAAAACTCTTCACCCCGCCTATGCAGGTAGTAAATACATTCAGTCAAATGCCGGTTGATGAAAGCTTTCAATGGCTGAGCTAAAGTGAATCGGAATTACTTTTGAAGGATAGCGGCTGGCAAAACTGTGCACCAAATTCCTGATATAGCTGTTTTCTTTATATGGTTGCACATAGTTTTTCAGCAGTATTGCATCGGTTAATTGTACATCTGCGGGCACATAGCCCATGCCATAAAACTTGCCGTTAATCACCAAAATAAAAGATTGATCATCCTTGTGCAACCCACGATCAACAATGGCAAACGATGGCTGCTGTTGCAGCGAAGTAATGGCTTCTTCTACACGAAGGTTGTAGCTTGCCGCATCTTCCTGTTGCCGGCAAGCGCCACGGCAATCACCTGTACATGGCTCTGATGCATGTTGCATAAAACACAGCCGCGGGCAAAGCTGGTATTCTGCAATTAATTTTCGAACAACTGCATGCCCTTCAACCAGGTAATGAAAATGATAAACTGCGTTTAGCTGTTTTTTATTTTTTTCAATCGCCAGCCTTAAATAACCATTTTGATCTTCATAACAAAAAATGCCGTACACATCTTCCCATCTCTTTTGAGAATAATTGAACTCCGGCCACAGCCTTTTAATTTCTGATGATTCAAGAATACAGGCCATCAGCTCAGTTGCGCAGGTTTGAAAGCTGATGTTATAAACATGGCGCAGAAAATTTTGCTTTTGACGGCTGTCTGAATTATTACTGAAATGACTGTTCACCCTGTTGTGAATATCTCTTGCCTTGCCTACATACACCACCTTACCTTTTTGGTTGTGGAAATAATACACGCCGGGCCGGTGCGGCAATTTTTCAAAATCTTCTTTAGGAACGTTCGGCGGCAGCATTTGTTCTTTTGAATTCCGCTGAAGACTTTTTACAATATTCTGCTGATGATCATGCTTCAATAAACGATGAAATACTTCCACCGTGGCGGCAGCGTCTCCACCTGCACGGTGTCTTGCCGACATTTGAATGCCCAAGGAATGGCAAAGATTTCCAAGGCTGTAAGATGCAAAGCCGGGAAAAATTTTTCGGCTAAGCCTTACCGTGCAAAGTTTTTTGCAGTTCAGCTCGTAGCCATAAAACTGCAAATGATTTTTGATAAAAGAGTAATCGAAATTGACATTATGTGCAACAAAAACTTTTTCATTCAGCATTTCATACACTTCTTTGGCTACATCTTCAAACAAAGGTGCTTCGCTTACCATTTCATTGGTAATACCTGTCATTGACTGAATGTAGTAGGGAATAGGCTGGCAGGGATTTATCAGTGTTTCAAATTTGTCAACCACTTTTTCTCCATCAAATACATGAATGGAAATTTCAGTAATGCCATTTGCTGATGCATAGCCGCCGGTAGTTTCAATATCAACAATTGCGTACAT
>PSMD01000042.1:3780-20710 GCA_040289925.1 Chitinophagaceae bacterium
AAGGTTGGGAGGGCTAATTTCGTTAAAAAAAACGGTTGAGCTCATTTGGTGAAAAAATAATCATGTTTCGTAACCGCCTGCAAAAGCAGCTAAAGCATATTGGCAAGCAGGCGAAAAGGCTCGCCGTAAGCTGCTACCGAGTTTATGATCATGATCTGCCCGAATTTCCTTTTTGTATTGAGTTGTATGGTGAAAAATTATATGTTGCCGAATACAAAAGAAACCATCGTCTCACAGACGAGCAGTACAGCCTCTGGCTGCAGCAAAGCTTACAGGTAATGGAAGAAGTTTTCTCTTTACAACGGTCTGTTATTTTTTTAAAGCAAAGGCAACGTAAAGAAACAAGAGGTGATCAATATAAAAAGCTGGCTGATGCCCATGCTGAATTTATTGTAGAAGAAAATGGTTTAAATTTTATTGTTAACCTGAGTGATTATTTAGACACTGGTTTATTTCTGGACCATCGCCTGACACGGCAAATGGTGAAAGAAGAAGCTGCAGGAAAAGATGTGTTGAATCTTTTTGCCTACACAGGTTCATTTTCAGTGTACGCTGCTGCCGGTGGTGCAAACACTGTAACAACCATTGATCTTTCAAAGACTTATATCGAATGGGCAAAAAGAAATATGTATTTGAATGGTTTTGCCGATGAAGAAAAATATCAGTTTTTGCAGGCAGATGTTTTGCAATGGCTGCCCCAGCAATCACTTGCAAATTTTGACCTGATCATTTTAGACCCGCCCAGCTTCAGCAACAGCCAGAGAATGGAAGATTTCCTGGACATACAAAAAGATCATCCGCGTCTGATTAATGATTGCCTTCGCCTGTTGAGGCGGGGCGGTATGATTTATTTCAGCACCAACCTAAAAAAATTTACTATCTATTCCGATGCGATTCAATCGAAAAATATCATTGACATTACCCGTGCAACAGAGCCTTTTGATTTTCGCGGAAAACTTAATCGCTATTGTTTCAAAATTTTTAAATAAAAAAAACTCCGGCTGAATAACCGGAGTTTTCCAATGCAGTAAAAAAAGTTTAGTATAGATAATTCAATGCAGTTTTATCGTTGGCGTTGAAAGGACGGTCAATACCGTTGCCAATACAGGCCAGCATCCATGAGTTTGGATCAGGTCCTGATGGTGTTCCGGGAATTAAAATAGCACCAACAGTTGAAGCCCCTTCATTGGTTGGTGACCCGCCGCAACTGTAAGAGCGGTCCATGTAATCAGTATGACGGAAGCCAATGCAATGACCAATTTCATGAGCCATTACTGAGATTAATGTGTTGTTATTCCAGTTTTGATATTTAACTGCCTGGCTTAAGACAAATTCAGTGCCGGGGCAGTTAAGGATAATATTTTTTCACCAACATATAATACGCTGCAAACATGTGATGGATAAAGACAGTTTGATTGTTATCCGGGAACCTTTGATAATATTCTTCATCAGGTTTCAAAACGATTGCTGTGCCTGCCCGCATATAATTATTTCCATTGGCATAGGTTGGTTCTTTCAATTGCGGTAAAAATTTTTTTACTTGTTTATAAACTTGTTTGCCCAGATATTTTTCAAATTTCTTTTGTGCTTTCCTGGTGCTATTGTTCATTTTATTGTAGGCAGTTTTCAAGGCCAGGCGGGTAATAAACTTTTGCTTTTTTAAAGTGGTTTTAATTTCTGCAAAAGGGTTTGTTTTGTTGAATTCATTGATAGTTTGAATAGAGAATGGAGTTTCCGGAACCCAATCTGCCATATTCACTATATTAAATGCCCAGCCATTGCGGGTTATGAAATCAAAATCGTACGCATAATATAAATTGCCCGGTTTTGGTGCAGCACTGCAATAAGTTTTAAAAACAATATCAGTCGGTAAATGGCCTTTTTGTTTCTCATACTCCAGCCATGAACGTAATAAAAAAGTGATAGCTCCTCCCTGGCTGTGTCCAAATAAAAAATATTCTTTGGTTTGCTTCGTCGTATAATATTGATTAACCTTCTTCAGGATTTCCGGGGCCAGGTAAGCAAGGCCAATCGTCCATCCGGTATGCACCATTGCTTTTGAATTATCTGACAACTGGTATTCAAACTTTGTACTGTCGTTTAATTGCAAGCTGCCAGTGGCGGGTAGTACGGCAGCATAAAAATTCTCCAGCCAGCTTGCCAGTTTGTTTACCGTGCCGCGAATTTGAATGACGCCGACATTATCATTACGAAGAAAAAAATTCCAGCGGTTCAACAATCCAACCTCAGCACTAGAATATTGAAGGCGATAAATATCTTTTTGATGCAGCCTTTCTACCGAATCCGGAATGCTGGAATTAAAATACGCAAGCGACAATAGTTGAACATACTCTTTGGAGTTGAAGCCCGGCTGTAAAATTGTTTGTGAACGACCATGTAAACAGGCAAGGAAAAGAGTGACAGTCAAAAATTTTTTCATACAGCGTTTTTGATTGCTGTACAAGATACAGAAAAAATCAGCTGCGGTTCTTTCACAAGTATCTTTTGAACCAGTCATGCCCTTTACCGTTTCGAAGCAGGGCAACGTAAACGCCGGATGCAGCAAAAGGAATGGGAACGATTGTATTTCCACTGAAGCCGGCAAGATCTGTTTTAATTAAAATTGCTCCACTCAAATTTACCAGCTCAAAAGTTTACCAGGGTTTATCAATGAACAATTGTATTTGCTTATTCTCAATTATTGACGGTAAAACAAACTGACTATTATTCGTTCTCAGCGTTACTGAAACAATTTGCGAGTATCTGAAGTTGCCGTTAGCATCAACCATTTTTAAACGGTACTACATAACTCCGTTTTCATTGATAAGATGCGTGAACTTATAGCTGGCGCCACTCAATAGATTTTGTGCAGCTACAGTAGCTCCAAAGAGAAATTACTTCCGTCACGACTGAATTCAATTTCAAGCTGGCGAAGATTTTCTTCGTAAGAAGTAGCCCAGTTCAACCTGCTGCCATTGCGAATAGCAGTAGCTGTAAAATTTTTTAAACCTACCGGTAATACACCGCCCACTGTAATATGGTAAACTGTTCCGTTGAACAATGAAACTGCGTACAACTCGCCATTTTCAGCTTTCTAAAAAAGAGATCAGGATTTATAACTCTTATGCTTTCGAAACAGTTGGAATTTGAAGTTGAGACCTCAATAATTAAAGTGTCTTCAGCACTTCATTCATGCTTCTTACTGCATCTGCGCTTTTGGCAAAGGCAGCTTTTTCTTCTTCATTCAAATCAAATTCAACAATTTTTTCCCAGCCATTCTTTCCAATAATTACCGGTACGCCCAGGCAAATATCTCTCTGGCCGTATTCACCATTTAATGAAACACAGCAGGTGAATAGTTTCTTTTCATCTCTTATAATTGCTTCTACCAACGCTGCACCTGCAGCGCCGGGTGCATACCAGGCAGATGTGCCTAATAATTTTGTAAGTGTGGCTCCGCCAACCATGGTATCATCAACAATTTGTTTTTGCTGCTCTGCAGATAAAAATTTTGTTACAGGTACGCTGTTCCAGGTTGCAAAGCGAATAAGAGGGATCATTGTTGTATCGCCGTGACCGCCGATAACAACCGCATTCAAATCAGCGGGGCTGCAACCCAAATGCTGGCTAAGTTGATATTTGAAACGGGCACTGTCTAAAATTCCGCCCATACCAATGATGCGGTTTGCAGAAAGACCGGTTGATGTCAGAGCCAGGTAAGTCATGGTGTCCATCGGGTTACTGATTACAATCACGATGGTTTCCGGAGAATATTTCAACAGGTTTTCGCAAACACCTTTTACAATACCTGCATTAGTACCAATCAATTCTTCTCTTGTCATGCCTGGTTTACGCGGAATACCTGAAGTAATTACCACAACATCACTGCCTGCAGTTTTGCTATAGTCATTAGTGCTTCCGGTAATTCTTGTATCAAAACCAAGCAGGGTAGCAGTTTGCATCATATCCTGAGCTTTGCCTTCAGCCAAACCTTCTTTAATATCCAACAACACTAATTCTTCACACAGTTCTTTGCGAGCAATATTATCTGCCGTGGTTGCACCAACTGCACCGGCTCCGACAACAGTTATTTTCATCTGAGTTAATTTTTGTTGGTGCAAATGTAAAGCAAAGCAGTGAGCAAAAAACTGAGCAAGTGTTTGAATTCAGCAGTTAAAAATTTGTGTTTGCTGATGAGTAGTTTTAAAAGAATAATCCTGCTTTTAGTTGCAGCAACCTGTCTTCTTCTGAAATGCAGTAAGTGGCAGTTAGTGCAGCTTTGTTAAATGGTATGATGATGAGGCCGCCGCCATAACCGGTATGCCATTTCCTGGAGTCTTCTGCCGGTTGCCAAACTCTTCCTTCATCAAAAAATGCCAGCAAGCCCATTTTGCCATTGAATAAAAAATTACGAGTATCAAACACCCATCGCAGTTCATTGTTGTTATAAAACATTTGCCTGCCATAAAAACGTTCTCTCGGGTAACCACGAAGATTTACATAACCACCCTATTTATTCAGGTGATAAAAACCGGCTTCGCCCAAAGTAGTGGTGCCACCAGCTCTGGTAGCCACGGTAAACAATTTTCCGAGCGGCAGATAAAATGCTACGGCTGCATTCAGGTTAGAAAAGCTGCTGTTCTTTTCTGAAAGATTTTGTACAAAGCCTGCACCTGCAGTAATATCCATACCCAGGGTTGGATAAACCTTGTTGTTTGTTTTACTGAAGTGATAACCGGTTTCAATACCAGCAAACGATTTGGTGTTAAACAGCTCGCTGTTTACAGGAGTGTGTTCTGAAATGAAACGGCCATCATTGTTTTTAAGTTTAATGCCCTGGTAAAAAACAGAAACCTGCACATCATGATAATTGGCAAGTGTTCTATACAAGCCTATGCCACCATACCATCTTGTACTAAATGTTTTGAAATAATTTCTTCCATGATCACCCTGGTTGGTTTCATTGCCTGCACCAAAAAAGTTTTCAAGAGCCGGTGCATCAAATCTTGCTTTTAAAACTAAATCCCACCTGCCAACTGCACGGCCGAATGTGCCAACATAACCTACATTAAAAACTTTTCGCAGCAAGCCATAATTGGCACTAATCAAATGCTCCACCCGGTATTCCTTTTTCCTGAATGGATCTGCTTTGTAGCGAATATTTGCACTTATCCTTACACCGGTTTTTGTAAACAAAGGCAACGCATCGTTTTCGAATACTTTGTATTCAGGCGGAGAAAACATCGGTAGAAAAAACAAATCAAACTTGGCTCCATGCAGCGTATCTATTTTAAATTTCTTTCCCAGCTTCAGTTCTGTTTTTGATGAAACAGGATTCACCATACTGTCAATTCCCTGCGGATCAATAATTCGAACCCTGATGGCTGCTGAATTGCTTTGCCCGGTTGTTTTAAATAAGTCGGTTTTATCCAAGCCGTAAATTCTTATTTCATTTGTTTCAGAGCTTAAAAAAGTACGGGTATAATAGGGCTGTTCTTTTATTTTATCTTCTTTAGTGATTTTATAAATGCTGATAACGGTTTGCTCGTCATTGATGTGGTTAATTTCAAAAAGCTCTTTGTTATTGCTGCCATAAATATCTGCTATGCGGGCAAGATGGTGATAATAGTCTGCTGCATATTTATCCAATGCATCACGCCGGGCCTTTAAAGCAGCAATAATTTTTTCACCTGAAATGGCAAACACAGAAGCAGGCATTTGCTTCACACCTTTTTCAATCAGTTCGTCAGTCAAAATCACTTTCAGGGCATTGGCCTCATTTATCCAATCCTGTTTTGTTCGTTCGTTTGTAAACGGACGGTCCATCGTCCATGCAGCGTAATTGTAGTAATCAATATTTTTTATGCGGGGCCCAAACGATTCAAGGTGTTTGCCCGGGCCAATGGCTGTTGCCAGCAAAGGTCAAAGGCCATCATAAATGGAAAACGTTTGATCCCTGTCACGGGGTATGGGTTTGTGAATTTTATTCTTGCCATTATCAAACTCTGCCCATCGCCAGTTATCAGGGGTGCGGCCCCAGTCGCCCATAAACATGTCAAACAATCTTGCCCTCAAATAAGCTTTTTGATCTACATGGTTATCATTATCATCAAATATTTTTTCAAACAGCTTATCAGTGCCGATAATTTTTTTTGCGTGACCAAAATTTGCAGCTTCTTCCCAATTGCCATCCGGCCTTTGCTCAAGAAAATATAATTTATCGCCATAGTCTTTATTAAACTCACCCAATTGCGGTTGAGATGGCAGATAGACAAGTTGAGGTTGTGGATGATAAATGCCGGTGGGTTCAATAATGTATGCCACCGTTAGTGCAGCATAAGGATGAACTGTTGAAGCCTGATCTTTTGCTATGCGGGAAATGAAACTGCCTTTATAAATCGGATCAAGGGCTTTTTCATAAGTTTTATCAACGCTGCGTAATACCCATTCTTTTCCATTTTTATCTTTTAACCGCAGCGAATGCGTTTGCCTACCACCACCTTCCTGGTCGGGCATTAATTGAAGAATGCTATCAGGTCTTAGTTCAATTTTATTCAGGTAAATTTTTTTGCAGTAACAGGGTTTGACCATTCTTTACGGTAATGCTTTCCCCAAAAAAATTATGCAACCCGGACCGGTTATATTTTTCTGATGCCGGCAGGGTAATCGAGTCGCCTGTTGATTGGGCCAGGCAATGCGAAAAGCAGGGGAGAATGAATAAGAGCAGAAATTTTGTTTTCATTGAGCTAAGCAATGTTGTATCATGATTTCTTTGGATTTTAAAAATCATGCCAGCAGCTTTGTTTTTTAAATCAATTGCTTTAAAAACAGTTGTAAAGGCAGCTATTTATAAAAAAAGTGAAGAAGAGATTCCCCTTTTTGGGTGGTGTTTAATATTCAATTGTAGCATTTTTGCAGGCAAAACCTCAACCCTTATCTTTGCCGGCCCGTACCCAAAGGTGTCAAAAAAACAGGCTCTGTATTCGGTCGGACAGGTCAAAATCTCAATAAAAAACTTTTATTTTTCATGGCAACAACTGCAGATATCAGTCGGGGGATGATCATCAAATTAGATGGCAGCCTTTATTCCGTAATTGAATTTGGTGAAAACAAAACAGCCCGTGCCGCCGCAAAAGTATGGGCTAAATTAAAAGGCGTTGATAATAGCCGGACTATTGAAAAAACCTGGAACAGCGGTGATACGATTTACCCGGTAAGAGTTGAAAAAAAGAGCTACCAGTTTTTGTATAAAGATGACAGTGGTTATAATTTTATGGATACAGAAACCTTTGAGCAAATTGCTTTGCAGCAAGAGTTGGTAGATGCACCCCAGTTTTTAAAAGAAGGCCAGGAGGTTTTTGTGTTGGTGAACACTGAAACCGATCAACCAATGAGTGTAGAGCTGCCCGATAAAATTGTACTGCGTGTTACTTACAGCGAACCTGGTGTAAAAGGTGATACAGCTACCCGTACATTAAAACCTGCCACTGTAGAAACAGGTGCTACAGTTAACGTTCCATTGTTTGTAAACGAGGGAGAACTGATTCGTGTGAATACAAAGACCGGGGAGTATGTTGAAAGAGTAAAAGAATAAGATGGGGTTTCTTAATAAATCTGATTAATCGGGGTTCTTTACTAACTTAGCCATCCTGCCCTCTTAATTAACCAAAACTCTTACAAAATTGAAAAACATGGATTTCAAACAAATTCAGGAGTTGATCAAGATGATCAATAAATCGAATATTGGTGAATTAACTGTAGAGCAAAAAGATTTTCGCATTACTATAAAACAGAAAGAAGACCAGGTTACGCAGGTTGTATCAGCTCCTCAATATGCCATGCCGCAGCCTGTACACAATGCTCCGCCTGTTCAGCAACCGCAATCCCAGCAGGCAGCAGAAAAACCAAAAACTGCCGAAGAGCCCAAAGGAAACCTGATTACTATAAAAAGCCCAATGATCGGCACATTCTATCGTCGCTCTTCTCCTGATAAACCAGCTTTTGTTGAAATAGGCACTGAAGTAAATCCGGGCATGGTGGTTTGTATTATTGAAGCCATGAAGCTGTTTAATGAAATTGAAAGCGAAGTGAAAGGCCGTATTGTAAAGATTTTGGTAGAAGATGCTTCGCCTGTTGAGTATGATCAGCCCTTATTTTTAGTTGAACCCGCATAATTTTTTTCTGCTCATGGTTCATGGTTGATGGTTCATGGTTTTTCTGTGAACAATGAGCTATGAACCATGAAAGTTTTAACCAGAAAACTATGTTCAAAAAGATACTGATAGCAAATAGAGGAGAAATTGCTCTAAGAGTTATTCGCACCTGTCGTGAAATGGGAATTAAAACTGTAGCCGTGTATTCTACAGCCGACAGAGATAGCCTTCATGTAAAATTTGCTGACGAAGCTGTTTGCATTGGTAAGCCACAAAGCGCAGATTCTTATCTCAACATTCCGCACATTATGGCAGCGGTTGAAATTACCAATGCAGATGCCATTCATCCCGGCTATGGTTTTTTAGCCGAGAATGCCAGGTTTGCCAAAATTTGTAATGACCACAACATTAAATTCATTGGCCCCACCCCGGAAATGATCAATGCCATGGGTGATAAGATCACGGCCAAAGAAACCATGATAAAGGCCGGCGTGCCGGTTGTGCCCGGAGGTGAGGGGTTGTTGCAAAGCCTTGATGAAGCAAAAGGACTGGCAAAGGAAATGAGTTATCCTGTTATTTTAAAAGCTACAGCCGGTGGCGGTGGTAAGGGTATGCGTATTGTTTGGGAAGAAAGTGAAATGGAAAGGGCCTACAACACTGCAAAAGCAGAAGCAGCTGCTGCATTTAAGAATGATGGCATTTACATGGAAAAATTTGTGGAAGAACCACGCCATATAGAAATACAGGTAGCAGGCGACCAGTACGGCAACGTTTGTCACTTAAGTGAAAGAGATTGCTCCATCCAGCGCCGTCATCAAAAACTGGTTGAAGAATCACCTTCTCCATTTATGACTGATGAGTTGCGCCATAAAATGGGAGAGGCTGCAAAGAAAGCAGCTGCTGCCATTAATTATGAAAGTGTAGGCACTATTGAGTTTTTGGTTGACAAGCACCGCAATTTCTACTTTATGGAAATGAATACCCGCATACAGGTAGAACATTGCGTTACGGAAGAGGTGATCAATTATGATTTAATTAAAGAGCAGATAAAAATTGCAATGGGAGAAAAGATCTCCGGCAAAGATTATTATCCTACCATGCATTCAATTGAATGCCGTATTAATGCAGAAGATCCGTATAATGATTTCAGGCCTTCTCCCGGAAGAATTACCACACTGCACCAGCCGGGTGGTCACGGTGTAAGGGTGGACAGCCACGTGTATGCAGGTTATGTTATTCCGCCTTATTATGATTCAATGATTGGAAAACTGATTACGGTTGCGCAAACCCGCCAGGAAGCAATTGATACCATGTACCGGGCTTTAAGTGAGTATGTAATTGAAGGAATAAAAACAACGATTCCTTTCCATTTACAACTGATGCAAAACGAAAAATTCCGGGCTGGGGATTTTAATACCAAATTCCTGGAAGGTTTTCAGTTGAAGTAAGGCGGCGAAAACTTTTTGTAATCTCATCTTCTCTTTTTGGAAGATGAGATTTTTTTTATAGACAGGCAACCGGGCTTTTTAACATCTCTCCATCAAACCATTGCCTGTCATTTGCCATCTCTGTTGGTAAATATTAGCCATGAAGCGGATATTTACTTTCTCCATCATTGCCATTTTTATTGGGGCCCTTTTTACAAGCTGCATAAAAACTGTTAACGATGATCAGTATTGGATGACGAAAGAAAGAGGCCAGGTCGTTTACAGTTCACCCACCTGTTCTTATTATGTTGTTGAAACCAGCCGCGGTTTTACAATTATCCGGGCATATAACATTAAAGACCGGCCTTACAATGGTGATATTATTTATGGTGATTTAAGCTATTACGGACTCAAGGATTTCTACAATTCCACCGATGGAACCATTATTAGCGGTGATGTAAAAGAATATTGGCTAACCTATAGCCAGGCGCAGTCAGCCCTGGATTATTATTGTTATTAACAGCGCTGGAAATTTATCCCAATGAAAACGCATTGTCCCGATTTTTTGTCGGGACAATTTTTATTTTACAACCGGGCAATCAAGATTTCTTTTTTTACCAAAATGGAAAATGACACCGACAGAATGTGAATGATAACTGTCTTTCTGTTTCGGATTTGCAGACCGGCTATAACTATCTATATAATCTGTAAACAAAAAACGATAACTGCTTTCAGCAAAAACAGAAATTTTATCTGACACAGCATAGCGAAGACCAATGCCAACAGGAATAACGGGAATAACTGAAGGGCTGCCGTGTTGCTGATCAACGGCAAGGTGTACAGCAATATTTTCTGCAGGGAAATGCGAAGCAACAAGGCCGCTGTAGTCTTGTTTGATTTTTAAAAAGCTGATACCAACACCTCCAAAAGCATAAGGTGAAAAATTGCGAATGCGTTCTGTGTTTATCCATTCGAACGGATGCCATACGATCAACGCAGAAATTTCTGTAACCGGTGAAGTGAATTTAAAATTTCTGAATCTGCGCCAAACAGGTAATGCAAATTTTGAATCATCGCCCACTAATCTTCCTCTTGCAAAATTTACACGCAGTGTATAGGCGGCATTTAAATTTCTATTGATAAAAAAACTAAAGCCCGGCTGCATGGTTCGGTATGATCCCAGTCGTGAGGGTGAAAGATCTCCCTGGTAAATAAACAGGCTGCCAAAAACACCCATCTCATATTTGCAAAGATCTGGTTGGGCGTTAACAGTTGTAGCAGTAACCAGCATGCACAGGTTAGCGGCTATACATAAAATGGTTTTCATGCAAAGCATTTAGGTGCAGAATAACAGGTTTTCAGTAAGTGGAGAGAAGTAGAATTAGGGAATAGATAGAATTATAAGCCTCTGACAATACAAACGCATGAAGGTTTATTGTTATTGCTAAAACAACTTGTATTTACTGTTTTGATGAAGTCTTTTTACATTTATGAAAACTGCCTCATGAGAATTTCCCTCCTTTTTAATCTTTCTCATTGCTGTTTTTTCTGCCTGGGCACAAAAATTACCCAGGGTTCATTTCAAATCTATTTTAGTAGATACGCACAATGATGTTTTAAGCGGACCAATTTTAGAAGGGAAAGATATTTTTCATGAATTAACTCCTGCAGAAAGTCACAGTGATCTTGTTCGCTGGAGAAGGCGCGGAGTAGACGTGCGGTTTTTTTCGGTGTGTACAGATAAAACTCCGCGTAACAAAGAAGTGGGTGATAGTAACGACAAGGTGATGCATAAATTTTTTAAAGATGCCAACCAGGAAATTGATTCATTGGAAGCATTTACCCTCCGCAATTACCCACGCATAGTGGTTGCTATCAACTATAAGCAGGTTAAAAAAGGCTTGCGCCAAAAAAAACTGGTAGCATTAATTGGTGTTGAAGGTAGCCATATGATTGAAGATGACCTGGCAAACCTGGATAGCCTGTACAGCCGCGGAATGAGATATATGACGCTGACATGGAACAACAGCACATCATGGGCAAGCAGTACAATGAATGAAACATTGTCCCCTCTTTCCTTTGGAGACGGACAGAGGATGAGGCCTAAAGGATTAACAGATTTTGGCAAGCAGGTAATTAAACGAATGAATGAGCTGGGAGTAATTGTTGATCTTTCGCATGTGGGTGAACAAACTTTTTATGATGCACTTGAAACCATCACCAAACCGGTTTTACTTTCTCATAGTTTTGTTTGGCACATCTGCCCTGTTTTTAGAAATGTAAAAGATGATCAAATAAAAGCAGTGGAAAAAAGGGGTGTTATCTGCATTAATTTTTTTCCGGCGTTATTGATTCAAATTTTGCAAAGAAAATGGATGAGCTGGTTGGCAATGAAGGGTAGCACATAAAAGATTTCATTGGCAAAAACCCGGATGCGGTAAAATTGAATGAAGTGTGGAAACAATATTTTTCCGCACAACTTGACCCGCTAAGGCCAACAATTGCACAATTGGGTGGTCATATTGACTACATAGTAAAACGGTGGGTGATGATTATGTAGGAATCGGTTCTGATTTTGACGGCGTAAGTTCCTTGCCTGTTGGGTTAGATGATGTGAGCAAATACCCGCTGATTAGGAAGAATTATTGCGCAGGGGATATTCAAAAAAATTAATTCAAAAAATTTTGGGAGGCAATGTGCTGCCAATGATGAAAGCAAATTTTTGATCGGTTGCCTTCACGCAAAAAAAATCAGCCGTATCGCAGGCCGATTTTTTTTTGTTGATTTTAGGTGTGCTCCTTATCTCAAAAACAGCAACTCTCTGTACTTTGGTAAATACCATTCTTTATCATCAACAAGCAGCTCCAGTTTATCTGCATGGTACCTGATCTCATCAAAGAAAGCATCTTTTACCTTGCTTTGGTAGGCAATTGCTTTTTCTCTTGTGTCGTCAATATTGTTACACTGTTTACGGGCTTCAATCATTTTTTCAACCAGATCACTTAACTTATTAATATGCTCAGAAATTTTTTCAAGAATTTGTTTTTGGTTGCTGTACGAAGATTCACTCAAGCCGGCTTCCTTCAACCCCTTAATATTATTGGCTAACAAATTTTGATAACGAATTGCCGGTGGCAAAATGTGGCTGGTTGCCAGTTCGCCCATTATGCGGCCTTCAATCTGCACTTTCTTGATGTATTTCTCCAATTCAATTTCATGACGAGCTTCCAACTCAACATGGCTATACACATTATTATGATGAAACAAATACTTGGCTTTGTCTGTTACCATTGCATCCAAAGCAAGCGGAGTTGTTTTTACATTAGGCAAACCTCTGCGTGCAGCTTCTTTTTCCCAGGCTTCGCTATAACCATCGCCTTCAAATAAAATCTTTTCGCTAGCCACAATGTATTCCCTGATTACATGCATAATCGCAATCTCTTTTTTCTCTCCTTTGTCTATCAATGCATCTACATCTGCTTTGAATTTTTTTAAGGTTTCTGCCATAATTGTATTTAATACCGTCATGGCATTGGCACAGTTGGCGGAAGAACCCACAGCCCTGAACTCGAATTTATTTCCGGTAAATGCAAAGGGAGAGGTGCGGTTTCTATCCGTATTATCCATCAACAGTTCCGGTATGCTTTTGTGAATGTCGATCTTTAATAAGCTCTCATCCTGTTCATCCATTTTCTCCGACACTCTTTCTTTCACGTCCTGCAATACTTTAGTAAGATATTGACCAATGAATACCGAAATTATTGCCGGCGGAGCTTCATTGGCGCCAAGCCTGTGGTCGTTTTGTGCTGAAGCAATAGAGGCTCTTAATACATCAGAATAATCATGCACGGCCTTAATGGTGTTCACAAAAAAAGTAAGGAACATCAAATTCGTCTTGGGAGTTTTTCCAGGTGCTAGCAAATTTACGCCGGTATCTGTTGCCATGCTCCAGTTATTGTGCTTGCCACTGCCATTAATACCTGCAAAAGGTTTTTCATGAAGCAATACCCGCAAATTGTGCCGGGTGGCCACACGGGTCATTACATCCATCAATAAAGTGTTGTGGTCAACAGCAATATTTACTTCTTCAAAAATGGGAGCACATTCAAATTGGGCCGGTGCCACTTCATTGTGACGTGTACGCAGGGGAATACCAAGTTTATAAGCTTCTTCTTCATAATCTCTCATAAAAGCATACACTCTTTCAGGAATGGAACCGAAATAATGATCTTCCAGTTGCTGGCCTTTTGCAGGGGCATGACCAAAGACCGTGCGACCGCAAAGCACCAGGTCGGGCCTTGCATTATGCAATCCTTCATCTACTACAAAATATTCCTGCTCCCAACCCAGGGTTGCAGTAACCTTGGTAATGTTCCGGTCAAAATAATTACAAACATCTACGGCTGCACGGTTTAATGCTTCAAGAGCTTTTAGCAGTGGAGCTTTATAGTCCAGTGATTCGCCGGTGTACGAAACAAAAATAGTAGGAATGCACAGTGTAAGGCCTTCACCAATTTGCATAATAAAGGGCGGAGATGAAGGATCCCAGGCGGTATAACCTCTTGCTTCAAAAGTTGCACGCAATCCGCCGCTGGGAAAAGAAGAAGCATCCGGTTCCTGTTGTATCAATGCATCCCCTTCAAATTGTTCAATAGGAGTGCCATCACTCTTAATGGTAAAAAATGAATCATGCTTTTCTGCCGTAGTGCCTGTTAAAGGCTGAAACCAGTGAGTAAAGTGAGTAACACCTTTGCTTTCTGCCCAGGCCCTGATGCCGTTGGCAATTTGGTGAGCCATGTTGCGGTCAATTTTTTGACCCGCTTTAATTGAACCAACCAGGCTTTTGTAAGCTTCATCACTTAAATGTTTGCGGGCCTTTTTCAGGTCAAATACATTTTCACCAAACAGGGCAGTGATACGGGTAGAGCCCTTTACATCTACTGAAGTAGTGGCTAAATTGTTGATGGCATTAAACCGGAGTGACATAGTAATGATTTTTTACAAAGGAAACGATCCCTGTAAAAAACACAAATTTTTTTGAGAATTTGGTGAAAAATCTGGTTAATCTGTAGAAAAAAGTTGAAAATTTTTCAGAAAACTTAAAAATCACGGCATTATTCCTTTATTTTAATAAATATTATTTTTGTTTCTAATGTTATTGAAGAGGAAACCATACACTCTTTTCCAGTCAATTTCACAAAACATAGGTATGAATAAAAACGGGAAAACCAGGCTTCGATACCGGACAATAGCTCCTAAAAAATTTACCGTATAACCGATAGATAAAAGGAAAGAGAAAGAAAAAAACAGGCAGAAATAGACAAAGCTTTTAGACCGGATGCCATTGCTTCGCCAAAACAAAAAAACCAGAAACAAAAGCAAAAGAAAGTTGATTTCAACAGCAGCAGCCAGAGACAGGAGATGCTTAACATCGCTGGGATAGGGCCTAAGTACAGAAAGATTAAAAGCCTGAGGAATGTTAGCAACAAAGCTGGTAACCGTAGGGTGTAGCTTCTTCATAGGTACGGCTGAACCTCCGGCCAGTTTCATAAATTCTGTTTGTTTATTTACCACGGCCTGCGGAAAATTAAAATTCGGATGAATGTACCTGGCAGTAAAAAATAATACGGCCAGCAATAAATAGGCAATAACAAAAACCGCCAATGCTTTTTTGGGTTTGCGATAAGCAATGATCCAGGTAATAACAGCGGGGACAAAAAGCATTAGTAAAAAATTTCTGAGAATAAGTATTAACACCAATGCACCTGTAATAGCTATAATGCGTGGCAGGCGAAAGCTATTTTCTTTCAAGCCGAAATAAACATGATAAACCACCAGTGCTATGCAGGTAAATAAAAGGCCGTCTTTATGTATGCCACTTGTCCAGTAAATAAAAGAGGGGAGTAAAAAACTTGCCAGGATAACCTGGATCTTTTTTCCGGGAAATACATCCATCATCACCCGGTAAATGGCAACCGGCCCAAACAAACTGAAGAAGGAATACAAAATAACATTGATGTAGTAGTTGCCAAAACTAACCAGGTTGAATATGGAAAGGATCTTAATAAAGAAATTGCCTTTTAAATCATTCCAGAAAGAATTATCGCTGCTGAAAAATTTCAAAAAGCCATCATCATAAGGGTTGTAAAATAAATTGGCGAAATACTCGTGAGGATTTGTCTGCAGCAGATGATATTCGTGTATGCCGCTATAGTGAAAGCTCCAGGTGTCAACCATTTGGGCAATGTTGCTATAGTACAAACCAATCCAGCCGTAAAAAATTCCCGCCATTACCTTTAATAAAAAAATGATGATAAGCTGGGAATCGGTAAGTCCTGAGCGAATAAAAAATTTTACCCGTGTAACTACCCAGGTAAAAAAAATAAGATAGGCAGCAAATAACAAGTATTCCAAAGCAGTTTGTTTCTTTTTGCAAAATAGATATTCTTACACGAAACCGCCTACGAATGTTTTTTTGAATGGCTTTAAGAAGAAAAATCGATGTTAAATGTTTTTACTTACTTCACTCTGCACTGCTGCATATTTTGCCAATTCTGCTAATCGTAAACCTACTTTTAAAATTGCGTAGAACTGGGATTGCTGCAAATCGAATTATTTTTTTGCTTTGTATGCTAATCCACTATTCTATGCAATTAATGATGTATATCGGTAACGACCTGATTGAAGCCGTACCACTGCAGAAAGAAGCTTTACGCCAGCCCGGGTATTTGGGAAAATTCAAACGTCATTTAAAAACCAAGTATGAAGAGCTGATCAGGCAATGCAAAGAGCAGCCTGAATTTTTAGTGGTTGCCACCACTCCGCCAATTATCCAGGCAAACAACAATAACTACTGCAGTTAAAAGTTTTTAAGCAGCCTCACCCATTCATCGTCCCTGTCCAGCGACAGGGATTTTTTTATGATCATTGCTTACCTTTCTGTAAATAATTTTTACATAATTGGCACACTTACTTCAGAGCAAATTGAAGACTTACTGAAGGAAAATATTATTGGCTGGTTGGCCTGCAGCAACGGGCAATACAGTTATATTGTTCCGGTAACTTACCTGTATAATGGCCAAACCATCCTTGTGCATTCACGAATGGGATTGAAAATTGAAATGATGCGCAAAAGCAAACAAGTATGTTTTGAGGTAGAGGATATAAAAACTTATACAAAATGGAAAACGGTGCTTGTGTATGGAACTTACAGGGAAATAACAGAGGAGGATGAACGATATGCCACTATGGATAGGTTTGTGAAAAACATGATCAGTTTAAAGATAAGCGAAACGCCCAGGCCGCCAGAAGCGGGATTGAAATTGCCAGTGAAGGAGGTGAGTTAAAGCC
>PSMD01000043.1:0-3766 GCA_040289925.1 Chitinophagaceae bacterium
GCTCCTGAGCATAAAGTGTATCTAAAGCAAAAACAATAAGTAATAAAGCCAGCATATTTCTCAACAGATAGTTACTCATAGCAGTTAGACTACGAAAATTCGCAGGATAAATTTTGGTTTGAAAGTGAATTTATTAAAAATCCACAATCCCGGTATAGTTATGGGGGGTGATTTTCAGCAGCTCTTTTTTAACCTCATCCTTTACTTTTAGCTTTTCAATGAACTGATGTAAAGATTTCTTGTCAACCGCACCATTTCCCCGGCTTAATTCTTTGAGTGCTTCATATGGGTTTGGATAATTCTCCCTGCGCAATATCGTTTGAATTGCTTCTGTAATTACAGCCCAGTTGCCATCAAGGTCTTCATGAATCTTTGCATCGTTAATCACCAGCTTATTTAATCCTTTTTCTACTGATTTGAAAGCAATAATTGTATGACAGAAAGGAACGCCGATGTTGCGTAATACGGTTGAATCCGTTAAATCCCGTTGCAGTCGTGAAATAGGAAGTTTGGATGACAAATGTTCAAAAACCCCATTGGCAATTCCAAAGTTTCCTTCCGCGTTTTCAAAATCAATTGGGTTCACTTTATGCGGCATAGTTGATGAACCCACTTCACCCTTCCTGATCTTTTGTTTAAAATACTCCATCGAAATATATGTCCACATGTCACGACAAAGATCAATGAGGATGTTGTTAATCCTCTTCATACAATCAAAGTGTGCAGCCAGGTTATCGTAATGTTCAACCTGTGTGCTGAACTGCACCCGTGATAAACCTAATTTTTCATTGACAAATTCATTTGCCAGCTTTACCCAATTTACTTTCGGGAATGCGATATGGTGTGCATTTAAGTTTCCGGTAGCTCCTCCAAATTTTGCTGAAAAAGGAATATTGATAAATTGCTCAACCTGGTTTTCCAGCCGTTCTACAAACACCATTATTTCCTTTCCAAGTTTGGTTGGACTAGCAGGTTGTCCGTGTGTATGCGCCAGCATAGGAATATCCTTCCATTGCCTGGCCAGTAATTTTAATTCAGAATTCAGGTTTAGCAAAAAAGGGAGATACTCATATTCAATTGCCTGTTTCCACAGTAAAGGAATGGCTGTATTATTAATGTCCTGCGAGGTTAATCCAAAATGAACCCACTCTTTTACCTCTGCTCCTCCATATTTTTCCAGCTCATTTTTTATGAAATACTCAACTGCTTTTATATCATGATTGGTAGTATGCTCAATTTGTTTTATTTCCTGCGCATCTTCCAGTCCAAATTCTTCACTGATCTTTTTTAAATGTTTCTCAGCCTTATTAGAAAGCTTGAAGAATTTTTTTTCAGCGAGAAAGAACAGGTATTCCACTTCAACATGTACCCTGTATTTCATCAGTGCATACTCTGAAAAATATTCATCCAGGTGTTGAACGTGTTTACGATACCTGCCATCAACAGGAGAAATTGCAGAAAGCGGCGTTAGTTCCATGAGTTTCTAAGAATGCAGTTGCATTACCTTTGCTGACGCAAAAATAACTGAATTGCATAAGAAGATAAAAGTAGGGATCGTTAACTATTTAAATACAAGACCTCTGGTTTATGGGTTGCAATTTCCGCCAATTAATGAGCAGATCGAATTGATTGGAGATAATCCCGCCCGACTGTCAGAAATGCTGATGAAAAATGAAATTGATATTGGCCTTATTCCGGTAGCAGCAATTCCGCAATTAAAAGAACATTATATAGTTGGTGATTATTGCATCGGCACTGAAACAGAAGTGGCTTCGGTTTGTTTATTTAGTGAAGTTCCTTTGAACGAGATCGAAACAGTTTATCTCGACTACCAAAGCCGTTCTTCTGTAGCACTTTTAAAATGGCTGATGAAAGAATATTGGGGCATTCATCCAAAACTGCTGCAGGCAGAAGATGAAAGTTACCGGGATAAAATAAAAGGTACAACTGCAGGCCTTGTAATTGGTAACCGTGCCCTGGAACAAAGAAAAATTTCAACCTTTATTTATGATCTTGCCTCCGAATGGAGAGCCATTACAGGGTTACCGTTTGTTTTTGCTGTATGGGTAAGCAACAAGCCTTTGCCGGAGAAATTTTTAGAATTGTTTAATGCAGCAAATGCCGTTGGGCTGAATCATATTGACGAAATAGTTGAAGAAGCCAATTATTCTTCGTTTGATCTAAAAAAATATTACAAACTACATTTAAGCTACAGGCTCGATGACAAAAAGAAAGCAGGGATGGAATTGTTTTTAGCCTACCTTAAGCAGATGGAACAATTGAGTTTATAACCATTTACATAGTTTTGTGCAATTAGCTACCATTATGAAAGTTGTAATATTTGCAGGCGGACTCGGAACAAGGATCTCAGAAGAAACAGATGCCAGGCCAAAACCTATGGTGGAAATAGGTGGAAAACCTATTCTATGGCACATCATGAAAATTTATAGCACCTATGGCTTTAATGATTTTATTATTTGCCTGGGATATAAAGGATACATCATTAAAGAATATTTCATGCACTATTTTCTGCACAACTCTGATATAACAATTGATATTGGCAATAACAGTATGGAAGTGCATGACAGTAAAAGTGAGCGGTTTAAAGTGACACTTGTTGAAACAGGATTAAATACAAAAACAGCCGGACGATTACAGCAGGTAAAAAAATATATAGGTAACGAGGATTTTATGCTTACCTACGGCGATGGCGTTTGCGATGTTGATATTCATGAACTAATTAGTTATCATAAAAAGCATAGCAAAATAGCTACTGTAACTGCCATACAACTTGATGCAAGATTTGGTGGAATGGATGTAGCAGATAGTGGAACCGTCATCTCCTTTCATGAAAAAGCAAAGGATGAGAGCAAATGGATCAATGGTGGTTTTTTTGTGCTGAAGCCAGAGGTGTTTCAATATTTGGAAGGAGATATGAGTAATATGATGTGGGAAGATGACCCACTTGAAAGATTGACTTTAGATAACCAACTTGTAGCGTATAAACACAGAGGCTTTTGGAAGTGCATGGATGCCTTGCGTGATAAAATTGAATTGGAAAACCTTTGGCAATCTGGCCAGGCAAAATGGAAAATTTGGTAATGCACGATTTGCTTTCTTCATACTCTGCAAAAAAGATATTTATAACTGGCCATACGGGCTTTAAAGGTGCTTGGTTATTGGCTTGTTTACACCAGGCCGGGGGTATTGTAAAAGGTTATGCTCTTCCTCCCGAAAACGAAAATGGTCTGTTCAACCTGTTAGCCCCTTTTAAAATTGGGGAAACAATTTTTGGTGATATCAGGGATAAAGACCGGTTGCAAAATGAAATTATTTCATTTCAGCCCGATTATATTTTTCATCTTGCTGCGCAGGCATTGGTGCGCCGGTCATATAAAATACCTGCTGAAACTTTTGATGTAAATGTAACAGGAACGGCCAATTTACTTGAAGCAGTCTCTCGTCTTAACAAAAAATGTACTGTTGTAGTAATTACAACAGATAAAGTTTATGAGAATAAAGAAAAAGACATTTTATACAAAGAAGAGGACAACCTGGGAGGATACGATCCTTATAGTGCCAGTAAAGCTTGCACAGAACTGGTGGTAAGTTCTTTCCGCAATTCTTTTTATAACCTGTCAACTTTCGATGTTCATAAAAAAGCTGTGGCATCTGCCCGGGCAGGAAATGTAATAGGAGGAGGAGATTGGAATGAAGATAGAATTATACCTGATATTATCAGGGCCTTAAAAAACAATAAATCCAT
>PSMD01000043.1:3788-6339 GCA_040289925.1 Chitinophagaceae bacterium
CCCCGCCGCTATCAGACCCTGGCAACATGTACTTGAACCTCTTATTGGCTATTTGAAACTGGCAGCTTTATTAGATAAGAAGCCTTTTCAATTTTCCAAAGCTTATAATTTCGGTCCTGTGCCCTGCGATCATCTTACTGTTAAGGAATTGGTAGAAGAGGCAATTAAAAACTGGGGAGATGGTCAATGGAATGATATTTCTGACCCAAACCAGCCTCATGAAGCGGGATTGTTAAAACTGGATATATCGCTGGCGAAAAAAGAATTAAACTGGCAACCTAAACTGGATGCAGCTACAGCTATTCAGTGGACAATTGACTGGTATAAACAGCCAGAAGAAAGACGAGCGGAATTCAGCTTCGAGCAAATCAAAAAATATCTTGCTTTATGAAATTTACTCCGCTTCCTTTAGCTGGCAGTTATATCATCCATGTAAAGCCTTTCTCTGACAACAGAGGATGGTTTGCACGTTATTATTGTAAAAATGATTTTCAAAAAATAGGGCATGACAAAGAATGGGTGCAAATGAACCATTCAGTAACTTATAAAAAAGGAACAATAAGAGGTATGCATTTCCAGGTTCATCCCTATCGTGAAATTAAAATGGTAAAGTGCATTTCCGGAACTGTATATGATGTGATCATTGATTTGAGGAAAGACTCCAACACCTTTTTAAAATGGTTCGGAGTTGAATTGTCTGCAGAGAATAAAAAAATGTTGTACATACCAGAGGGTTTTGCACACGGCTTTCAGACCTTGTCAGACAATTGTGAACTAATTTACCATCATTCAGATTTCTACAGGCCTGGCTCAGAAGCAGGGGTACGTTATGATGATCCATTAATCAACATTCAATGGCCTTTGCCAGCACAAAATCTTTCCGAGAGAGATCTTTTACATCCTTATCTAACTGAAAACTTTACAGGCATTTAACCATGCATTGCAGATTTTGTAAAACAGAACTTAAGAATGTATTTATTGACCTGGTAAATTCACCGGCTTCCAATTCTTTTTTAACCAAAGAACAATTAAATGAGCCAGAAACTTTTTACCCGCTGAAAGTTTTTACCTGCCACAATTGTTTTCTTGTTCAAATAGATGAATATAAAAAATCAAACGCCATTTTTAACAATGAATACGTTTACTATTCTTCCTACTCAAAAAGCTGGCTGGAGCATTCAAAGGAATACACCTCAGCTATGACAGAAAGGTTTGGATTAAATGAAAATTCGCTTGTTATAGAAGTAGCTTCAAACGATGGTTATTTGCTTCAATATTTTAAGGAAAAAAATATACCGGTTTTAGGCATAGAACCCACAGCAAACACTGCTAAAGTTGCCATTGGAAAAGGAATTAATACAGTTGTTGATTTTTTTGGAACTCGTTTGGCAAAGGATTTAAAAAAGAAGGGTATTCAGGCTGATCTGTTATTGGGAAATAACGTATTGGCTCACGTTCCTGATATAGTTGATTTTGTTGCCGGCATGAAAGAAGTCTTGAAACCCGAAGGCTTTATAACTATGGAGTTTCCACATCTCCTTCAACTGGTAGAGAATAATCAGTTTGATACAATCTATCATGAACACTTTTCATATTTGTCCTTTTATACAGTAAGCCAGATTTTTGAATCACAGGATTTGGTATTGTTTGATGTTGATGAAATTCCAACGCATGGAGGGTCTTTAAGAATTTATGCAAAGCATCGGCTGGATAAAACAAAAACAGTTTCTTCCAGAGTTCAGGAATTGACGAGAAAAGAAAAAGATCACGGTTTGCGGAATCTTGATTATTACAATAGTTTTCAACAAAAAGCCTTCGCTGTCAAACTACAATTTCATTCTTTTTTGCTTGAGCAAAAGAAGTATGGGAAAAAAATAGCTGCATATGGTGCGGCAGCCAAGGGAAATACTTTGTTAAATTATTGTGGAGTGAAAAATGATCTGGTGAGTTATGTTGTAGATGCGAACCCTTTTAAACAAAATAAATTTTTACCCGGCAGCCATATACCTGTTGTAAACGAAGAATTTCTGAAAAACGATCAGCCTGATTTTGTTATTGTTTTACCATGGAACCTTAGGAAGGAAATCACTGACCAGCTATCGTATATTAAAAATTGGAAAGGACGATTCGTGATACCTATTCCACATCTTGAATTGATTTAAACCTCATGAAAAAAGTTTTGGTCACCGGTGCAACGGGTTTTGTTGGAAATTATGTTGTGAATGAATTATTAAAACAGCAATGCACGGTTATCGCCAGTTCTTCAACAAGCGATAAAGCAAAAAGCTTTGAATGGTATCCCTATGTATCGCATAAAACTTTTGACCTCAAAAAATTTGATAACCGCATAAATTATTTTAAGTTTTTTGAAAAACCAGACCTGGCAATACACCTGGCCTGGGAGGGCTTACCCAACTATAAATCATCCTTGCATCTTGAAAAAAATTTGCCGGGACATATTGCGTTTATTGAAAACCTTGTGAGAAATGGTTTGCATGATCTTTCTGTAACGGGCACCTGCCTTGAGTACGGAATGCAAGAAGGCTGTCTT
>PSMD01000043.1:6349-12303 GCA_040289925.1 Chitinophagaceae bacterium
ATGCCGGTCTATCCTTCAAACCCCTACGCAATAGCAAAAAATGAGTTACACCTGTTTATTGAGGAATTAAAAGCCAAGCATGATTTTGCTTTTAAGTGGATTCGCCTGTTTTATATGTACGGCAGGGGGCAAAACCCTAATTCCTTACTTTCGCAGCTTGATAAGGCCCTGGAAGAAGGAGTTGAAACATTTAATATGAGTGGAGGAGAACAAAGCCGGGATTATTTACCGGTAGAAAAAGTGGCTGAGTACATTGTAAAGATCGCCTTACAAAACAAAATAACAGGCATTATTAATTGTTGCAGTGGAGTCCCTGTTACCATAAAAAAATTAGTTGAGGACTACCTGCTAAAAAACAAGCGTTCAATAAAACTAACCCTGGGGTATTATCCTTATCCAGATTATGAACCCATGCATTTTTGGGGAGATAATTCTAAATTAAAATCTGTTCTGAACAATGAGTGATCCAATTCAGGAATTTTTAAAAGAAACGAGGCTGAGAATAGAGAGCAACAGCAAAAATGAAGAGTTACAAAAAGCAGCAACAGCTTTTAATATCGCATCAAACAAAGCTCAGTACTCATACAATTTTAAATGGATGGGCCGGCCTATTATACAGTACCCGCAGGATATGGTGGCTATGCAGGAGATCATCTGGGATATTCAGCCCGACCTTATTATTGAAACCGGAATTGCTCATGGCGGCTCATTGATCTTCTATGCTTCAATTCTTGAATTAATTGGTAAAGGCGAAGTTTTAGGAATTGATATTGATATTCGTGAAAACAATCGCAGGGAAATAGAGAAGCATCCGATGATGAAACGTATTAAAATGATACGGGGCTCATCAATACATAATGAAATTATAAATGAAGTAAAAGAACATGCCAAAGGAAAACAGAAAATTCTGGTTTGCCTGGATTCTAATCACACACATGAGCATGTACTTGCAGAATTAAATGCTTATTCTTCATTAGTTTCTCTTAATTCCTACATTGTAGTATTTGATACAATTGTTGAAGATTTACCTGAAGGTTATTTTTCAGAAAAGCGTCCATGGGGAATTTCCAATAATCCTAAAACAGCAGTACAGGAATTTTTAAAAGCAAATACAGATTTTGTTATTGATAAATCTATCAACAATAAATTACTCATCAGCGTTGCTCCTGATGGATATCTTAAACGCGTAAAATAAATTATGCAAAGGCCCAGGGTTAGTTTTTGCTTTACTACATATAAAAGATTTGAATACCTGAGAAAGACGCTGGAAAGTGTACAAAAGCAAACCTTTCCTGATTTTGAGGTAATCGTTTCTGATAACGATCCTGAGCAAAGTGCAAGAACAATCGTAGAAAGCTTTGACGAAAGATTCAAATATTTTCCCAATCATGAAAACCTCGGCATGAAAAAGAGTTTTAATAAAAGCCTTGAAAGATCTTCGGGAGAATATATTGTGATGATAGCAGACGACGATCCTGTTTATCCCGATATGTTGGAAACATTGATTGGCCTTGCGGAAAATTATCCTGGCTATGGCATGTATATGGGAGGGTGTGATTGGTTTTGTACAGAACCGCAAATTGGAAAACTCTATAATTTTAATGTAGGCACAAACTCCTGCTTGTCGAATAATTTTTCTATTGGACACATTCAAACTTTCTCAGCAGAAGAATTTGTGATAAAGTTATTCAGTTTAAAAATTTTTTCGCATTACCTATGGTCAACTTGTATTGTTCAAAAAAATATTTTGTTGGAAATAGAAGGAGTGCCAGATTACGGAACCCCCTTTCTTGGGGATTACGCGTACTTGAGTGCAGTTGGCGCAAAAAAAGGAGTTGTAGTCATTAATAAATCACTAGGTTGTCAAACTTTACATAATGAAAATTTTGGAAGAAACCAAAATGAACAACTGATACTGGCGGCTAAAAATTTTCCTACCTATGTAAAAGATAAAACGAAGCATCTCCAAAATTGGCCATTAATAGAACAGCAGATTTACAGATTTACGGCTCTCTGGATTGTTTCCCATTTGTCATTTCTTCATCATTATTACCAGCAAACCGGAAATAGAAATGAGAGTTTTAGACAAGCTGAAAAAGAACTTTTTAAATTAAAGTATTTAACAAAGTACAAGTTTAAATACTTATTGAAAAAAAACTTTCCGGTCATTCATAACCTTGCAGTTAAAATAAAGTCCTTCATTAAATAATTTTCTTGCCTAAGTTCAGTATAATATTACCCGTTCACAATGGTGGGGAGTATATAAAAAAATGTGTTGAAAGTATACTTTCCCAAACAGTAAGTGATTTTGATTTATCTGTTTTGGACAATAACAGTACTGACGGGACCCTTGAATGGATATATTCATTGAAAGATTCAAGAATTAAACTTTATCCTACTCAGGGGCTTTTACCGATTGAAAAAAATTGGAGAAGAATAAAGGATATTGAAAAAAATGAGTTTATAACCTTAATTGGTCATGATGATATATTGAATAGAAATTACCTGGAAACAATGAATGAATTGATCAGGAAACACCCAAATGCAAGTTTATACCAAACACACTTTAGTTATATAGACTCGTCAGGAAAAGAAATCAGAAAATGCAAGCCAATGGATGAGGTACTATCACCAGCGGAATTCCTGAGCTCATTTTTGAGAAATAACATAGATATCATGGGTACGGGTTTTATGGTGAGAGCTTTAGATTATGATTCATTTGGCGGAATTCCAAACTACCCGAATTTATTGTTTGCGGATTTTGAGTTATGGATCAGTATTGCCAGAAAAGGATATACAGCTATTTCACCAAGAGAGTGTTTCTCATTTAGGCTTCATCAAAGCATGACAACTTCGTCGAATGACATAAAATTTCAACAAGCGTTTCAGCAATTTATAGAATTTTTGGTTACCCTTAAACAGGATCAACGCTTAAATGAGGTTATTGAAAAACACGGCATTGAATTTATCAGTTTCTATTGTAAGAGTTTATCGCATCGACTTCTTCGTACTCCTCTGCAAAAACGAGAATATATCCGGGTGAAGGATTTTATTGCGGGTTGCAAAGAATATGCAGACAAACTTGTTGAGGGAAATAATTTTAAGCCACAAAAAGCATTTTCTGTTGGCCTGGCAAATATTATTGATAGTAACCCAATAACAAGAAAGCTGTTCATTCTTTTTAAAAAAATTTATTCCAAACCAATTTTTAATTGATTCTTTTTGCTGAATGGATGTCTCCATCATAATAATAAACTATAACACTTTTCAGCTCACCTGTAACTGTATTGCTTCAATTATTCAGTTTACCAAAAATGTAACCTATGAAATTATCCTTGTAGATAATGCCTCTACAGAATGTGATCCTGAAAATTTCAAAAAAGAGTTCCCACAAATATCCCTGGTAAAAAATACAGTGAATGCAGGCTTTGCTGCGGGCAATAATTTAGGAATTCAGATGGCAAAAGGTGAATTGATATTATTACTGAACAGCGATACTGTTTTATTGGAAGATAGCATTTCAACTTCTGTAAATTTTTATCGCAGTCATCCAATGGCTGGCGTTATTGGGTGTCGTATGATTTATCCTGATGGCAGCATTCAGTACACGGCCAGAAAATTCAGAACAATAAAATGGGAGTTATTTGATCTGTTTCGCTTTATTCCTTATCTCATGCCCTACAAAAAAAGAGCAAGGCTTATGTTGGGAAAATACTTCCGCCATGATGAGATTGTTTCTTGTGACTGGTTGAATGGAGCGTTTTTTCTATTTAAAAAAAACCTTCTGACTTTATTACCCGGCAATAAACTTGATGAACGTTTTTTTATGTACGGAGAAGACCAACTCTGGTGCGAACAAATCTCCCGGCAAGGTCTGAAAAATTATTTTTTTTCAGAGACTGCCATTGTTCACATAAATAGTGGAAGTACCGATATTAAAAAACGATTACAGCTTCGTAAAGTGATGATGAAACATGAACTGAAAATAATGAAACTGAGAAAAGGTGAGGGGCTTTATTATTTTGTTTTTGCTGCAATTTTTACAGCAAAAGAGTCGGTCAGAAATTTGGTGAAAGCAGCTGTTTTTAAATTTACCGGTAAAATATTGAAGTAATTTTGGGAAATTAATAGTTCTTGAATATCCTAAGGCATTAAACTTTAGCTTATGAGAATTTCTGCAAAACTTGCCTTAGGTATTGCTTTACTCCTTACACTTTTTAGTTGCAAAAAAGATAACGCTGACCTTCTGTGCCTCCGCTTGCTGATGCAGGGAATTCACAAACTGTTCAGTTGCCTTGTGGAGCCTTGTTTCTGGCCCAAATGTTCCTACGATCAATAGCCCAAGTTCGGCTTCAACAACAGTTTCCGGATAGCAGCGAGTACTTATTATTTTCAATTTATGGTAATTGACGATGCCGGTTTAACAGATGTTGATACAACATCTGTTCTGGTAAGGGCACTTCTGCAAACAACAATAACATTGTAGCCTTCAGCAAATAATGCAAATGAATTAAATTTTGCAGGTAATTCAACTTCAAATGGCTCAGCTCATGATGTTAACCTGGATGCAGCGGCGTGGACGATGGGGGAACTCCCTGGTATTTACGTGGTGCTGTTCGGTTTGATTTAAGTGGTATTTCGGCAACAGCTACAATTGTTTCAGCTAAATTAACCCTGTATTCTCATCCAAATCCAATCAACGGAGATTTGACAAATGCTAATTCAGGATCTAACAACCCCATGTTCATTCGCAGAATAACCAGTAACTGGAATGGCAATACCGCCACCTGGCAAACTCAACCTTCAACAACTGCGGTTAATCAAATTTCTATACCTCATACTAATCAATCTTTCCTGAATTTAGTTGATGTAGATGTAACGCAACTGGTGAGTGATATGAGGGCTTCGGGTAACTTTGGTTTTATGATGATACTTCAAAATGAGTCTCCTTACAACATAAGGCAATTTTGCTCAAGTAATCATCCAACTGCCGCCAAGCATCCAAAACTGGTTATTACTTATCAATGATTCAACGCAGGAATAATTCTCTCAATTATCCTGCCCCAATAAAACTCATTGTAAAACGAATCCGGTGTGGGTTGTTGCAACCCTGCACTGGCTTCTATGTTCTTTGCAAAAGCCGCCCAATCGCCATCATTTACTATAAGCAATTTTTCTCCGCATACTTCTTTGGTCATCCCTGCTGCACCGCTTTTTGTTGAAATAACCGTTGTGCCGTTAGCAATCGCTTCTACCATTTTTGTTTTAATGCCTCCGCCGGAAAAAACAGGATTCAAAAAAAGATCTGCAGCCCTGAAATATTCTTCAATCATGGGTACAAAGCCGGCATACAAAATGTTTTTATCAGTGTATGACTTTAACTCATTCCATTCTGCCGGTAAATTTTTGCCGCAAATAATGATCTTATACTTCAAAGAAGAACTCAAGAGTAGGGGATTGATCTTCTCGACAATTGCCAGCAAAGCATCCAGGTTGGGTTTGTAATTGAGTAAACCATTGAAAAGGAGAATTTTTTCTTCGCCAGAGATATTATGCAGCTTTTTTATTTGCTGCTGATGCAAACTTCTATCAGCAGGGAAATTGCTTAGTTCAATTCCAAACGGAACAGCAATACATTTTTCAGCAGGTATTTTCCAGTTGTTAATAGCAAACTGCTTGTCTTCTGTGGTAATAAAGAAAATTTTATCAGCCAGCCTGAAGAACTTCTTTTCATAGGCTTTCAAAATCGGCCACCACCATTTTCCTACAGAACGAAACCGCTGGTATTCGATATTGTGAGTATGAAGAATGGTTTTAATTTTCGTTTTCTTTTTGATAATTTTTGCCAGCCAGTAATAATAAGGATGCTCCCAAATAATAACATCGAAATTCTCTTTATTAATTAACGCTGTTAATTTTTTGATGAGGCCCCGATCATAATAGCGGTTAAAACC
>PSMD01000043.1:12313-20645 GCA_040289925.1 Chitinophagaceae bacterium
TTTTTAAAAGCGGGACAGTTTTATAGCCTTTCGCCAGTAAAAAATCATTTTCTGCAACAGTTACAACTGTTACATCAATTTTTTTAGCCAGCCACTCTAAAAATTGAGCAATGAATTTTTGACCGCCGGAAAAATAAGGCAGGTAATTATATGGAGCTATCACCAACACCTTGCTCATGCATTTTTTCTGCTTTTTTGCCTGGTCGTTCTCCAATGCATGAATAAACCGCCAATCACCACAATCCAAATAATAAATGAAGTGATGTATGCTATTTGATTACCTCTTTTATAACTCTCCGGCTCAAAAATAAAAGTTATGATATGCTGTCCGGCTGGCACTGGCATCCCTCGTAATACATAATTTGTTTTACAGTAGTCAACCTTTTTCCCATCCAGGTATGCATTCCATCCATATGGATAGTAAATCTCACTAAACACAGCAAACTGCGGTTGAGTACTGTTGAAAGAATAGACAAGAGTATCCGGAGCGAAGCTTGTCAATTTAATGGTTGCAGAATCAGGTTGCGGCTGCGTAAACTTACCGGCGCAGTCAGCACTCACAATTGCCGAATCTTTCAGGTTTGATTTTCCTAAGAACTGCAACTCTTCAATATTATCTTTTGCAACGGTCACATGTCTCACTAACCAAACAGCCCCAAAAGCATTGGGATTATAAATAGGAACGAGCTGGCCCGTTTGTGGATCCTGAACGATTTTATACCTTGCGTTCAACATGTTTATCACTTGCTCTGAGGGATTTTCAGAAAGATAACGTTCAATAATATCCTGGTAAATGCGCAGCTTGGCAGGATGATACCCTGTTATAGATTGAACAAAATAAGATGTTCGTGAATCTGAATAGCCAAGTAACGGGTTATAAACTCTGAAATTTATGGCCTGGTCTTGTTTTATCTTGTCAAAAGCCGGTTTAAGATCTGCAACAACTCTTCCACTGCCATCTTTAATTTTAGAAAAATCTTCTTTGCCAACTTCTGATACATAATGCTGTTCGGCATTTAGGTATTCCTTATCAATCACCAAAAGATCTATTGTACTCACCACAGTTAAAGCAACTGTAATCACAGCAGCCTTTATGCGGTTCTTCATATAAAACCAAAGCAGGCCAATAATAACTAAAGCAAAGCCCATGGCTCTTAAAAGCTGACCACCAAACATTGCTTTGCGATCTGCCTTCATGCCTGATAAAATAGTTCTTCCTATTTCATCATTACCGGCCTGTTGCCTAAAGTTTGCAAGCAAATAGTCATCAATAGGCGCTGAGTAATCCTGCATCATCCACACCAATATCAACAGCGCAAACAAACCAGCCACCGCATATAATATAGTTTTGAACTCAGCTTGTAAAACCTGCTGACTGTTTTTGCGAAACAAAATGTATTGCAGGGCTACAATTGCCATTACAGGTAAGGTTAGCTCTGTTATCACCATTGTCATGGAAGGTGCTCTGAACTTGTTCATCAAGGGTACATTATTGAATAAAAGTGTATTGAACCCCGGTAAATATTTTCCCCAGGCAATCAGGATACCTAAAACAGTAGCGGCTAACAGTCCCCAGCGCAACGGAGATTTTACAACCACAAATCCTATAAGAGCAAGTATGCAAATAGTAGCACCCACGTATGGCGGGCCTGAAGTAGTTTCACTGGGGTCAGACATACCACCCCAATATTTTGGAAGGCTTTGCGCAATTTGAGAAGCTTGTCCTTCCGGAATTCCTTTCTCTGTTAGCTTATCAACAACCTTACTGTTTTCTGATAAAGTTTTTTGACTGCTGCCACCAAATGCTTCCGGCATCATAACCACAAAAGTTTCTGCTTTGCCAAGGCTCCATCGTAATGCATAAGACGTATCGAGGCCGGTGGTTTTTACAGCTTTTACACTGTCGCCTTTTATCTCAACCGTTTTTCCTCCACGCATCGTTGCTTTAGCATATTCAGAAGATGTGAGTAGGCTAATAGCACTGCCTGCCACACCCATGATTGCAGCAAAAATTACAATGGCCGCAGAGATCAGCAGGTGCTTCCATTGTTTCTCCATTATCCATTTTACTGCGTAAGCAATGCCTACTGCCAGCGCAATAATCACGAAATAAAAATTGATCTGCGGATGATTGACGGCAATTTCAGAATACGCACCTATTGTAGCTACAGCTAAGCCCAACCAATATTTTTTTTCAAAAGTGAAAATCATGCCGGCAAGCAGCAAAGGCATATAGCCAATGGCAAACATTTTCGATTCGTGCCCAACACCAATGATAATTGGATTATAAGTTGAAAATGCAAAAGCAAGGCTGCCTAAAATGCTGATGACAGGATTTACTCTTAATGCAATGCAAAGTATATAAAAGCAAATGCAGGCCAGCATAAAAAAATTCATCGGCTTGGGCAGTCCCAAACTAAAAATGGCCGTTAAATTCGGAAGTACACTTTTTCCTTCCATCACCACCTGGTAATTGGGCATGCCACTAAACAGGTTGGGATTCCATAATGGGAAATGACCGGTTTTTTCTTTGTATTCAAATGCATTTTGCGCACCGCCTTTCCACCCTATAATATCATGCTGGCTTAAGGTGTTGCCGTCTAAAACAGGTTTGCAAAAAATAACGGTAACAATTAAAAAAACAGCGAGAGCAATCACATGAGGAAGCAATTTACCTATCAATCCTTTGTTCATAAAATTGTTGGTGTATTAAGGCAACAAAATAATGGTATTTTCCTGATACTGTTTATGCAGATGCCGCCTGTTCGTTTTTTGCTTTTCAGTTCCGTGCATGTTTGGAATTTTGTGTTTGGTTCGTTTCTGGTTTTTGTTATTTGTACCTCATCCCTTGTACATTGCCTCTTCTTCATTTATATTGCAGGCATGAGATGGATATTGGTTTTATCACGCCTGGCTTTTGTCTGTAACATTTTTTTTCTATTGGCTTTTTCATTGCAGCTTACCAATTGGGTGGGAGATGAGCAATTGACTTCTACAATTATTATCATTGGTTTCGTGATGAGCTTTTTGCTGAACCCTGTTACCAATTTTGTTTACCTGTTTTTTTTAATTGTCAGCAGAACGAAACTGAAAATTGTACCTGCATGGCTGATTGTTGCGAATGCTTTATTTTTAGTGATTGACGCCTTTTATTTACTTCATCTTAACCAACGATGATCCATAACATTTTAAAGGATAAGTCAACCAGGCTTTTTCTGATACTCGGCGGATTTTTTATTGCCAACGCCATGATTGCAGAATTTATGGGGGTAAAAATTTTTTCATTAGAAGATAGCTTAGGAATTCCCCGTGCTAACATCAATTTGTTTGGAAGCCATTTCAGCTTTCATTTATCTGCGGGTGTGTTGCTTTGGCCGGTTGTGTTTATTATGACAGACATTATTAACGAATACTACGGTACCAGAGGGGTAAGATTTCTTTCTTACTTAACGGTCGGCCTTGTCAGTTATGCATTTATTATGTTTTCAGGCGCCATTAACCTGAAGCCTTCTGAATATTTTACCATTGGCAATGGTATTGATAATGCCAACAATGCTTACAAGGGAATTTTTGGGCAGGGTTTGTGGATTATCATTGGATCAATGGTTGCCTTTTTAATTGGGCAGTTGCTGGATGTGTTGGTTTTTCATCGTATAAAAAAAATTACTGGAGAAAAAAATATCTGGCTAAGAGCTACCGGCTCAACGCTCATTTCTCAGTTGGTTGACAGCTTTGTGGTTTTGTTTATTGCATTTTATGTTGGCCGGCGAGTTCAAACAGGACAGGGCGATGCCTGGAGCTTACACCAGGTTTTGGTAACCGGCACCGGAAATTATATTTACAAGTTTGCTGCGGCCATTATTCTCACGCCTGTTATTTACCTGCTGCATGGCTGGATAGAAAAATATCTTGGCCACCACCTGGCCGCTAAAATGAAAAAAGCAGCCATGGACCTGCATGAAGAACCTTATACAAATCTTCCGGCGGCGGGGTAAAAGGGTTGTAACAAAGCAATCGCAAATTTTTTTCGAGAAAATTTCTGTCTGTCAAAAAAATATTTTCATCTTTGCACTCCTAAAAAAATGATGAGCAAAAAACATATTGACACATTCGGTGGCTTTGGCTTATATAAGTATTATGCACACCGGCGTGGATGTTATTATTGAGATTGAAAAAAATATTTTTAATAAAACACCCCGGCACACCGGGGTGTTTTATTGTTTAGGCTTAAACTTTTTATGAACAAATAGTCAAACCACATCTTTTTAAAATGGTGAAAAAACTTAACCATATATTATTTACAATGCGTGAAAGAACTCACACACCCGTGGGCAGTTACCATAATTGGTTCCAGGCTATTCGGCCAATCAATGCGGAGGATAACATCATTCGCAAACGACCTTGCTTTAACCGATAGAGTTTTGTTGTACTGATAAGAAAAGCCCGGTCGCAGTTAACGGCCGGTTTTTTTATTTCCGGTTATTCATTCACAACAAAAATATTTTGATAAATGAACGTTTTAGTTTGGTTGATCCTTTTGAGGATTGTTGTTGAAATTGTTACAAGAATTTCTTTGAATACAAGAACTCATAACGATACAACAGAGAATACAGAGAGGCTGTACAGAAACAGCATGAAAGATCCTTCTGCCTACGAATTGTGGGATGGGGGATGGAGGATTGAATGGTGGATCTAACTTCCACCTTGCGGAGAAGTTTTTTTATAAAAATGCGGGTTATAAGAGACAAGTTTCGAACTTATTTGTTCATAATTTGAAAGAAATTCTTGTGTTCATATATGAATTAAGCATGGATTAATTTCTTCCTTGTGTTCATAACGCTGGCGTTTTTAAATCGAAAGTTTTCGGTTACCTTTAGTTTATAAGGCCGGTTAAAAGCTTGCTGGGAAACTTTAAAATAATCTGATAGCTTTCGAATGACTTCTTTTGACAGTCCTTTTTTGTAATGCAAAATTTCAGAAACGTAAGCTTTATTTATACCTAAAAGATCAACCAGGTCTTTTGGCTTCATGCCATGCTCATCCATCAAAGAAGTAAGTAAACAGATTGGATCTACTTCTTCAAATGTGTTATGCTCACTATCCCTCTTTTCAATTAGTAAGGTCAATAAATCAATCTCATCATGTACTCCTTTGCCAGTTTCTTTTTCCAGAAGGTTTTCAAGCTTTTTACAATAATGATTGTATTGAGTTTTTGTTTTAATGACTTTATATTTAAGCGTTTTCATAATCTAATAAATGTTTATTGTGTACTGTTCATTTTTACCGCATAATTTATCATAGGCTGCATGCGTGCCAATTCAGCAAACAAACAAATGCACTTGTTTGTCTCCAAAAACATATTTACAAATCATTCTGTAGGTATTTCCTCCAATATTGAAGACAATTCTACTTGAACCATTACCTAGCAAGTCAGCACTGTCATAAGTTCTTTGCATATCAGCAGGTAACTTCCAATCAGAATACTTTAGTTTTTCTAACCAGTCTTCAAAAGAACTTCTGCTTTGAACATTTGCCTTCACAAAATCTTCGATGAACTTCTATCTTCAAATTTCTGAATTCTTTTAAAATGGAACTGAAAGGGACATTTCGAACGATAAAAGCCGCTTTGGAAACGGCTTTTGTTAATTTGCGGAGAGTCAGGGATTCGAACCCTGGATCCCGCAAAGCAGGATAACGGTTTTCGAGACCGCCCCGTTCGGCCACTCCGGCAACTCTCCCTGGTTTACAAAGCTAACAACAGTCTTTTTACCACTCACAAATTTTCATCATCACTTAATTTCGCAGAATAAATTTTTGCATTGAAGCACCTGAAAGCATTAAAAAAGTATTTCTGGAAATACAGGGTAAGGTTTGGCATTGGAGCTTTATTCATTATCATTTCAAACTACTTTGGCATCCTGTCGCCGCAAATCACGGGGTTTGTTATTGACTTTGTGCAAAGCAAGTTGCCCGGTGGTCATGCTTCAAAAAATCCCGCTAACTACGATATACTCGTTCAAAAGATCACTGACAAAATTCAGCACCTCTCATCTTTCCAATCTACCATCAGCATTGTTGCCATTAGCGGCATTGTCATTTTGGTTTTGGCTTTGCTGCGTGGCTTTTTCATGTTCCTGATGCGGCAAACAATTATTGTTATGAGCCGCCATATTGAATACGACCAGAAAAATGAAGTGTTTGCTCATTACCAAAAACTCGATACAGCTTTTTATAAATCGCACAGTACCGGCGACCTGATGAGCCGTATTGCAGAAGATGTAAGCCGTGTAAGAATGTTCACCGGGCCGGCCATTATGTATTTCATTAACCTGGTTGCTGTTATTTCTTTCAGCGTATTTTTTATGTTTAAAAGAAATGCAGAACTAACGCTGTATGTGCTGGCGCCATTGCCTATACTGGCTGTTACCATTTATTATGTCAACAACATCATCAATAAAAGAAGTGAAAAAATACAGGCACTGTTGTCTGACCTTACAACCAATGCGCAGGAATCTTATTCGGGCATACGTGTAATAAAATCATTTGTGCAGGAAAAAGCCATGCTTGGTTTTTTTAAAAAAAACAGTGAAAAATACCGCCGCAATGCAATTGGCCTTGCCAAAGTGGAAGCCATTTATTTTCCTTCCATAACGCTGCTCATTGGCCTCAGCACCTTGCTTACTATTATGATCGGCGGGCTGTACCATATTCAAAACCCTGAAACCACATCATTATCATTGCTGGTTGAGTTTGTTATTTACATCAACATGCTCACTTTTCCTGTAAGTGCCATCGGGTGGACGACCAGCATGATTCAACGGGCAGCAGCGTCGCAAAAAAGGCTCAATGAATTTTTAGATACAAAACCGGTCGTTCAATCTCCTACTTCTCCAAAAAAAATTCAGCTACAGGGCAATGTGTTTTTTAACAACATTGATTTTATTTATCCGCACACAGGCATACATGCCCTTAAAAATTTTACACTTGAAATAAAGAAAGGCGAGAAGGTTGCCATTGTAGGCCGTACAGGCAGCGGCAAATCTTCAATAGCTCAATTGCTGCTGCGCATGTATGATGTTACCGGCGGAGAAATATTTTTAGATGATCATTCTATTAAAGAATTAGACGTGCAGCATTTCCGTGAACAGATCAGCTATGTTCCTCAGGATGTGTTTTTGTTTAGCGATACGGTAAACAACAACATACAATTTGGCCTGCACGAAAATGAAAGCGCTGATGTAGCCAAAGCCAGCCGCTATGCCAGTATAGAAAAAGAAATTGAAAATTTTCCGGATAAATATGAAACCCTGATAGGGGAGCGGGGTGTAACCCTCAGCGGGGGGCAAAAGCAACGCATTTCAATTGCCCGGGCATTAATAAAAAATCCCAACCTGGTAATTTTTGACGACTGCCTGAGTGCAGTGGATGCCCGTACGGAAAAGCAGATTATTACAAACCTGTACGAGTTTTTAAAAGAGAAAACAGCCATCATCATCACCCATCGCATATTTGCCTTGTTTCAGTTTGATAAGATAATTGTACTTGACGATGGCAAAATTATAGAGCAGGGCAGCCATGAAGAGTTAATGCAAAAGAACGGCTATTACGCCTTATTGTATAACCGGCAACAGGAGCAAGAGCAGAGGGCAGCAACTGATTTTAATAAATAAATCATTCATCGTCATAGATTTGGCTGTTTGAAAAACATATTTATATTTGTGACTTTGTAAACCAAAAAATTGTTTAACTGTAAAATTTATAACTGTGGCGTACGACAATATCGAAAAGAAACTGGAAAGCATTTACAGCAAGCGAATTCGTGCCGGAAAAAGAAGAACTTATTTTTTTGATGTAAAATCAACAAGAGGTAACGATTATTACCTCACCATTACTGAAAGCCGCAAGCGTTTTAACGATAATGGCTACGACAGGCACAAAATATTTTTGTACAAAGAAGACTTCAATAAATTTATAAAAGCACTTACCGAAGCGGTTGATTATGTAAAAACTGAACTGATGCCTGATTTTAATTTTGATGCTTACAACCATGATGAGCCAACAAACGGCCAGGAAGGGGTTGAGGTAAATGCCGAAGCAGAAGAAATTGAAAGCAATACTCCTTCAGAAAATAATAATAGTACTCAACAGGAAGAAGTTGACAAATGGTAATAGCTTCAAAAACATTTTCATAGCTCCGCAAGCCGGAGCTTTTTTAAGGCCTTCATTTGTGCTTCAGTGAGAGAATAATCCCGTCCTTGGCTACGCGGCCCTCAAGAACCTTTAATCGCTTTTCGAAGACTTCCAGGTCATGCCTTTGCCATACACATCTAAC
>PSMD01000006.1:0-1775 GCA_040289925.1 Chitinophagaceae bacterium
GTAATGGCAAAAGCAAAGCTGACCCAGCTTGTCAGTAAAAGGAACATGGTGAAGATGCGGCCTTCATTGCTCAATGGCCTCACTTCCTGGAAACCGGCCGTGGTTATGGAAATGGTTGTCATGTACAAAGCTTCAAGCAGGTTATATTTTTCAATGGTAATGAAGCCCAGCACACCAACAATAACAATGACCTGTAAAATGATAAATGGCTGAACCAATCTGAAAGTCCAGCTTCTCAAATGAATTCGTTTGCTATAAAATTAGCCGAATATGGTGAATGGTCAATGGTGAAAACGAACGCTGTATGCTTTGTGCAACATCTACTGATTAATTTTTTAAAACCAACATCTCAGGAAAATTTAAATGGCCGGATTCATGTATAACTTAAATTATTATAAACAAAAAAAGGGCAGCCCATTGGCTACCCTTCTTTCATTGTTAAACCTTGAGCTTTAACGCTTGTTAACAACTATCTTTTCTACTGATTGCTCACCGGTTTCTTTCACAATTACACGGAGGGTATAAACACCTTGTGTAAGATTTTCAATGGAGATGTTGTTTGTTACTACTCCGTTCCATTGCTTCACTGTTCTTCCGTTCATGTCGGTCAACGTAATGTCACGTGTGCCGTTGGTTTCTTCGAACACAACTTTTACACGACCGTCGTTGCTCGGGTTAGGATAAACCAGCATCTTAACTACCTGTCCTTCTCCACGTACAGACCTGATGGCACTGTATTTTGATTTACCGTCAATATCAATTTGCCTGATGCGGTAGTTTGTAACGCCTTTTACATTATTCGCATCATTGTAATTATAAGTCAGGTCAGAATTGCTTAATCCACCGCTTGCCTGTGATGGAACAAACGTAAGGGTTTGCCATGCACCAGTACCAATTTGTCTTTGCACTTCAAAGCCACTGTTATTTACTTCAGAGGCAGTAACCCATGTTAATGTAACATTAGAGCGGTTACGAACAGCAGTGAATGATTTGAAGTTAACAGTAAGTGTTGCGCATGAATTTACAAGAGGTACTACTCTATCAAAACAACCTCTTTTTGTTTTATAAACAATTATTAAATCAAGGTTTTGAGGGAAAAACTGAACTGTATCTGCCGCTGCAGCAACTGTAGCCTGAAACTTGGAACGAATGTAAGTATCAAGTCCATCTAAAGTTCCGTTGTGGTTTACATCATTGTAAACTTGCACTTCTACAGGAAAATCATCTGCTTCAGTTACTGAGCCTGAAATAGCAGTAATATCAAATTGTACATAGCTTTTTGCTCCACCTGTTGATCCACAACTGATAAATTGTGAAGTAGTTAAACTTCCTGTTAAACCGGATGCAGAACCGTTTGTTGCACCGGGTGTATGATTTACACTGGATGAAGTTTTAACCCATGAACCACATTTGCCATCGTTTTTCCTGGCATACCCATTATTACAGCCTGGTGACGAGTTTACAAACTCAACAGCTCCTAATGTTGAGAAGTTAATCGTGAATGTTCCAGAACATCCTGTTCCTGCCTGTGTTAAAGTTAAGTTTGGCATAGAGGTAATTCCAGAGGGCAAAGCACCTGAAGCTCCGCCACCCCAAAAAGCATTTTGAATTACGCCATTTTTAAAAAGGAAAGTAAAATAATTATGCCCAGACGTACCAGCGGGTGAAACATCAACCAATAGATCATCGATTGCAGTGATGGAAGGTGTGTTAATGTTAATCTCTGTGTATCCACTACCGCTAACTTGGTATTTTTTTTAGATAGCCTCCGGTTG
>PSMD01000006.1:1878-5177 GCA_040289925.1 Chitinophagaceae bacterium
TTGAAAGGGCTAGCGGCAGCTAATACATACCAGCTTTTTGGTGCAATACTACCTGTCGGTAAATCCAACACATACCAGCCTTTTTGGGAGTTCGATTGCCAGTAAGTAAGAATTGTATAACAATCAGTCTGTTCAACTCCCACTGTTGAGCTGTTATAAATTTCAATAAATTCAGATTTGCCGCTTCCTGGTTCGGGATAAATTTCATTGAGTACAGCTTGACTTCTTGCTGCAACTAACAGCGACATCAAACTAATGGTAAGTAAAATCTTTTTCATGCTTCAAGGTTTTAATGAAAAAATGATTGTTTTTGATTAGGTTTATGATGAGTTATTTCATCCTTGTTCAAGGTGATCACAGGCGTGGTAGCGGCATTCAACAGAAGGATTTAAAACCAGGTGATGAACCCTGAGGCTTCACAGATGTGTTGGAATACAAGTTATTCAGATAGGAATGGAGCAGTCAATACAAAGGGGGATTAATTTCAATGGCTTACAAAGGGTTGGATAGAGAAAAAAATTAAACTTGTGCGATGATGGTCTTACAGCATTCTTGAATTTAAAGTACGGCTTTTCGAAAAAGGAGTAATGGAAGGAAATTCAAAATTAAATTGAAGTGCTAAATTAGTAATCATTTCCAAATTTGCAAACACTTAGGCCTGCTTTTCTAAAATTTTTTTTTTGGCCCAACTATAAGCAATATCAAATTGTTCTTTTTCTGTTAGCTGCGTATTATCAAGTAATACCGCGTCATCGGCTTGTTTTAAAGGACTAATCTCACGATGAGAATCAATATAATCACGCAACTGTAAATTATCTTTTACTTCCTCCAAACTAACATTTGGGTTTTTTTCATACATCTCTTTAAACCTTCGCTCTACTCTGACTGCATTGTCTGCCGTCATAAAAATTTTCAGTTCAGCTTTCGGAAATACAACTGTTCCAATATCTCTGCCATCCATAACAATACCTTTCTTACTTCCTAATTTTTTTTGCTGAGCAACCGCAAAATCCCTTACTTCTTTTATAGCCGCAACTTCACTCACTTTCTCTGCCACAACCAAATCTCTTATTACATACTCAACGTTTTCCTCATTCAAAAAAATTTCACTTTGGTCAGTCTGCTTATTTACCACAAATTCAAGCCTGATATCTCCCAAGGCTTTTTTTACCTGGCCAATATCAGTCCAGTCAACATGATTACGCAAAAAATAAAGAGTAATGGCCCTGTACATGGCGCCACTGTCAACATATACATAGCCCAGTGCTTTTGCTAACTGCTTTGCAAGTGTACTTTTACCGCAACTGCTCCAACCATCAATAGTTATAATGATCTTTTTCATTCCGGCAAAAATCCTAACAATGCACCAAACAAAAAAGGGGCTGCAAAAAACAGCCTCTTTCTACTGTCATTAGAGGTAGTATCGCGAAGATGGTCTTCATTGGTGCCGGCAGCCGTTTCATTCTTCCAGATATTATCCTTATCAACAAATGCCAGTGCCTGTGTTTGTAAGGCAGGTACTGAAAGCGGCAACTCTCCCACTCCATTCATATCGTAGGTTTCAATACCACTGCCTCTTGTATCATCTTTTAAAATAAAAACATCAATTGAGCCAATAACAGGAACTCGTGGATCAACACCGCTGTATTGGAGTTGCGCTGAAGTATTGTTCGGATCATTTGTTCCGGTAAGAGGCACAGATAAACGGGTTGTATAAATATTTCTTATGCCAGCATACCTTGTATGTGCAGTACCCATTTCAGATGTTAAGCGGTAAGTAGGATTATTATATCCGCCGGCCGGATTGAAAGAATGGTTATAGAAGGGCGAATTGTTTCCTGAAAAATTTTTACCCGGATTGCCTGCATGTTTAATGATGGTGTCGCTGAGTAAAATTTTTCCGTCAATAGCATTTACATATATTTTAGAACAGCTTAATGGCTCTACAGCATACACATCAAATTTCCAGGCCAGCCTTGCTTTTCCATCACCATAAAAATTTTTTGCAATCACCAATTCTCCCCTGGGAAAATATTCATCTCTTAATTCTTCCAACTGTTTTCGCATTTCAGCGTTGCCAACTTTTACCATCTCGTCTTCAATACTTTGCCAGGCATATTTTCGCATCTGTAGCTAAAACAGGTTGCTGGGGAAGGTTTGATAAATCATAGGACTCAGCAAAAATTGAATGAACATATCCTTGCCGGCTTATAACAACATAAGCTGAGTGTTCAACAGGAATGTTGTTGTAAGAGAGGCGATAGCGGTCTACAACAATTCCTGATTGTAATTGTGCTGTTCTTAATAGCTGTAATTGTTCGCCAGCTTGAGAAAGATTGAAATAGTTTTTCAGAGTTTGCGGGATGCTTTCTTTAGAAACCGCCTGGTCTTTAAAAGAAAGGAACGAAATTGTTCCAAGAGTTTCATTCAACGAAAAAGTTTTGAGCTTTTCATCAGACTGGAGCCTTTCAATTGTTTTTTGTCTGCTTTCCTGTGCATTTAGCTTTAATAGGGAACAAAAACTAAACAGCACCACAAATGCAGTACAAAAGCGTAAATGTTGACGCATGGTAAAGGGTTTTAGGTTAAACAATAAAAAGAAGTATTTCCAGGTGTAATTGGACGATTCGCAGGATAAGGTTAATCCTTGGTTGTAAAGTGGTAGTGGCTAAAGTGAAGGTTAGTGCAGGATGGTTATTGCAGGATATTGAGAAATCATCCCTAAGCGCAGCAAAATCTGTGGAATTTTTGGAACAATTTTCAGGCCATTTCAAGGCTTTCCATTCTCATATGATTTTATAACTAACAAAAAAGCCATCCTGTTTGGATGGCTTTGAAAATTTATTATTCGAAATCAAGCCTTTGATTTTTCCTCGACATTCTTAAATGAAAATTTCAATTTACTATTTTCTTTATCCAAATCTGCAAGTAGAACGTCCCCCGGTTTCACATGCATGGCTAAAATTTCCTCAGCCAGGGGATCTTCAAGATATTTTTGAATGGCGCGGTGAAGCGGACGTGCCCCAAACTGCGAATCATACCCTTTATCAGCAAGGAAAGACTTTGCTTCCTCAGTTAATTCCAGCGTAAATCCAAGAGTGCTTAATCTCTTCATCACACCTTTCATTAAAATGTCTATGATCTCGAAAATGTTTTCCTTACTGAGTGAGTTAAAGATCACCACGTCATCAATCCTGTTCAAAAATTCCGGAGAAAAAGTTCTTTTCAATGCTTTTTCAATAACAGCTTTATTCGCTTCATCTTCATGCTCTATTTTGGCTGATGTAGCAAAGCCAACA
>PSMD01000006.1:5187-37389 GCA_040289925.1 Chitinophagaceae bacterium
CGATCACCGCTTTATTGGCTTCATCCGCGTTTTGCACACGGGCTTGTGTGGCAAAACCAACACCTTCACCAAAGTCTTTCAACTGACGAACACCAATGTTTGATGTCATGATGATGAGGGTATTTTTGAAATCAACTTTTCTTCCTAAACCATCAGTCAATTGACCATCATCCAATACCTGCAACAAGATGTTGTAAATATCAGGGTGCGCTTTTTCAATCTCATCCAAAAGAATAACACTATAAGGCTTGCGGCGAACACGTTCAGTTAACTGGCCACCCTCTTCATAACCTACATAACCGGGAGGAGCACCAATCAATCTTGATACAGTAAACTTCTCCATGTACTCACTCATGTCAATGCGTATCAATGCATCTTCAGAGTCGAACATGTAACGAGCCAATGCTCTTGCCAATTCTGTTTTACCCACGCCGGTTGGGCCAAGGAAGATGAATGTTCCTATTGGTTTTTTTGGATCTTTCAATCCTACCCGGTTACGCTGAATGGCCTTCACTACTTTTTGAATAGCTTCGTCCTGCCCTACCACCATGCCTTTCATATCTTCTGCCATGCGGCGCAGCTTATCGCTTTCAGCTTGTACCATTCGCTTCACAGGAATACCTGTCATCATACTCACTACTTCAGCAATTTCTTCCTCACCAATGGGGTAACGTTTATGCTTGCTTTCTTCTTCCCATTCTGCCTTTGCTTTTTCCAGTTCTTCGGCCAAACGTTTTTCAGTGTCACGTAAAGATGCAGCCTCTTCAAACTTCTGACTTTTTACCACTTTATTTTTTTCGTTCTTTACATCTTCAATTTTTTTCTCGAGCTCAACTATATTGGGTGGTACATTGATATTTTTTAAATGCACCCTTGCGCCAACCTCATCCATTACATCAATGGCTTTGTCTGGCAGCAAACGATCGGTTATATAACGATCACTGAGTTTGACACAGGCATCAATAGCCTCGTCATTATATATTACGTTGTGATAATCTTCGTATTTGTTTTTGATGTTGGTAAGAATTTTAATCGTATCGTCAACTGTGGGCGGATCAACCATTACTTTTTGGAAACGGCGATCTAAGGCACCATCTTTTTCAATGTACATGCGGTACTCATCCAACGTAGAAGCACCGATACATTGCAACTCACCTCTTGACAGTGCCGGCTTGAAAATATTGCTGGCATCCAACGAGCCACTTGCGCCACCCGCACCTACAATCGTATGAATCTCGTCAATGAACAAAATCACATCCCGATTCTTCTCCAGCTCATTCATAATGGCTTTCATTCTTTCCTCGAACTGGCCGCGGTATTTTGTACCGGCCACCAATGCAGCCAGGTCAAGAGAGATGACTCTTTTATCAAACAACACACGGGAAACTTTTCGCTGCACAATCCTTAGGGCAAGACCTTCTACAATGGCAGTTTTACCCACACCCGGTTCACCAATTAAAATGGGATTGTTTTTTTTGCGGCGGGAAAGAATTTGAGAAACTCTTTCAATTTCTGATTCACGACCCACAATAGGATCGAGTGCACCTAATTCGGCGAGTTTGGTAATATCTCGGCCAAAATTATCCAGCACGGGTGTTTTACTTTTTGCATTGCCGGCCTGGCGGCTTTTCGACTGATATTTTTTTTCATCTTCATAATCATCTTCACCTTCTTCAGAAAATTCAGCCCGGGGATCGTTTGACTTTACGATACCCAACTCCTGCCTGAAAAGATCGTAGTCCACGTCGAATTGATTTAAGATTTGTGTTGCAATGTTTTCTTTATTCTTCAGGATGGAGAGCATGAGGTGTTCAGTTTCTACGGTTGTACTTTTCAAAGCCTTTGCTTCCAATACAGTTACCCGTATCACTTTTTCGGCTTGTTTGGTGAGAGGCAGACTATTTATATTAGCAATATTCTTACCGGTTTTATCTTTTACAGCCAGTTCGATTTCCTTTCTTAATTCGTAAAGATCAACGTTGAAACTTTTCAAAATTTTTATCGCAGTGTTATCACCCTCCCTGATCAATCCAAGAAGCAAGTGCTCGGTCCCAATAAAATCATTTCCCAATCTCAACGCTTCTTCCCTGCTAAAAGAAATGATCTCTTTCACTTGTGTAGAAAAATTATTATCCATTTTATCTCCTAGTTGCTTGTTTACAATAATAACGAATATTTTTGACTCGTCTTACCGCCAATTTATAAACGTATTGTTGATAATCTTAGTTGTTTATGGAGGTCAAAATCAATACCAGAGAAAAATTTCATGTCATTACTTTACCTGGTCCTGATTTGGCTGCTAGTATGACAGAAGAACTCTCCGGTTGTTTACTTCCCTACCTGCAAACTGGCGTAAAGAACGTTGTACTTAACATGCAGCAAGTTCAATCTTTAGACAACAAAGCGGCAGAAACTTTAGTTAACATCCAGCAAAATTTCTACGAACAAAATGCGTCGTTTGTGATTTGCTGCCTGCAAAAACCTGTAGAACAATTTTTAGATAAACAAGGTTTACTGAAAGTAATGAATATTACCCCAACAGAAAGTGAAGCCTGGGATATTGTGCAAATGGAAGAAATTGAACGAGAATTCTTGGATGATGAAAATTTGTAGTTTATAACCGGGATATTTGCAGCTGGAATTTTTTTCACACTTCTTTCATTAATGTTCAGCCAGGAATTTCATGAAGAAACAGATAACCCCCGAAATTCTTCAATTACTTAAAAACAAAACCGGCACTTCCAGTTTACAGTTGCAGCCGGTTGGCGGGGGGTGTATCAACGAATGTTTCTGCATTACATCAACAACCAAAAGATTTTTTTTAAAGATCAATTCCCTTAGTGACTACCCCGGCATGTTTGAAACAGAAAAAAAAGGGCTTGAAATGCTGGGCATTCATCAACTAATTCGTGTACCAGCAGTAGTTGATTGTTTTGAAAATGAAGACAGGCAATTTTTAATTTTAGAATGGATTGAAACGGGCATACTAACTGACGGATTCTGGAAAAAATTTGGCGAACAACTGGCAAGCCTTCATAAAGTATCAAATGATTTTTTTGGGCTTGCTGACAATAATTTCATCGGTTCTTTAAGGCAATTGAATACACCTTCGCAAAGCTGGGCCGATTTTTTTATTGAATGCAGAATTGTTCCGCAACTAACCCTGGCTAAAGAAAAACGGCTGCTGCCTTCGTCGCTTTCTAAGAATTTTGAAAAGCTGTTTACAAGGCTGCCGGAAATTTTTGAAACTTCTCAGGCTGCACTGTTGCATGGTGATTTGTGGAGCGGAAATTTTATGTGCAGCGAAAATTCCGATCCGGTTTTGATAGATCCCGCCGTTTATTTTGGCCACCGAAGTATGGATTTGGCAATGACAACTTTGTTTGGCGGCTTCGATGATTTTTTTTATGAAGCTTATCATTACCATTTCCCTTTTCCTGCTAACTATAAAGAGCAGTGGGATGTTTGTAACCTGTATCCTTTACTTATTCACTTAAATCTTTTTGGTTCCGGTTATCTCAGCCAAATAGAGGCAATCCTAAAAAGATTTCAATGAGCTTCCGTCCTTAATTCTTAACCCTTAATTCTTAATTTTAAGAATGCTCGCGGTAACCATACTTGGAAATAACTCAGCCGTACCTGCCTTCGACCGTCACCCTACCAGCCAGGTTGTAACCATGAATGGCCACCTGTTTTTAGTTGACTGCGGCGAAGGAACGCAAATACAGATGATCAAATACAAGATCAGGAGAAGCAAGATCTCACACATCTTCATCTCGCATTTACATGGCGATCATTATTTCGGCCTGGTAGGACTGATCAATTCTTTTAGCTTACTGGGACACCAGCAGGAATTATTTGTATATGCACCCAAACCCCTGCAGCAAATAATAGAAATGCAGTTAAAAGTAGCCGATACGCAATTATGCTACCCCCTGTATTTTCATACCATAGAAGAAGCCGGAACTTTAATTGACAACGATAAATTTACCGTCAAATGTTTTCGCACCCATCATCGCATTGAATGCTACGGCTTTTCTTTTAAAGAAAAAAAGAAAAAGAAATTAAACCCCGAAAAAGCAAGAGTGTATAATATCCCCACCTCTTTTTACGATCGCATAAAAAGCGGTGAGGATTATATTCAGAAAGACGACACCATTGTAAGAAATGAATTTGTAACGGAAGAAGCTCCGGCAGGAAAAATGTATGCATTCTGCGCCGACACAAAATATGACGAGTCGCTTATTCCTCACATCCAAAATGCCGATCTCATTTACCACGAAACCACTTACCTGGATGCTTTGCAGGAAAGAGCAGAACAAAGGTTTCATTCCACCTCCAAACAAGCCGCTTTGATTGCAAAAAAAGCAGGTGCAAAAAAATTACTGATTGGCCATTTCAGCAGCAAGTATGATACGCTGGAAGAGTTTGAACAGGAAGCAAGAGAAGTTTTTCCAAATACAGAACTTGCATTAGAAGGTGTGAGTTACAAAGTTTGAGGTTTGAAGTTGGCCTGCTAATTTTCCACAAGCCACAAACAAAACATTGGAAATTCCTGCCGCCACACCCATTCTGTATGTTTACCATCCGGACGAACGAGACAAACCATTTTCGATCTTGAAACTTTACGCATCTCTTCAAAAGCCTTTTCCATATCGGATTCCATCGTCTCGCTTTCCTGTGCGCCGCAATAAAAATAAATTTTAGGGTCAACGTTTTTTCCAAGACGTTTTATATCCTGGAGAATTTTTGGCGCCACCCAAAAGGCAGGAGAAAAAACACCGGCCCCGCCAAATACTTTGGGATATTTTAAAACTGCATAAAAAGAAATCAGCCCACCCATTGAACTTCCGGCAATAAACGTATTGTTTTTCGTTTTCAACGTCCGGTAATTTTTATCAATAAAAGGTTTCAGGGTTTTTACAAGAAAGTCAACATAAGCATCTCCCTCCCCTTTTCCATAACGTTCCATATCATAAGGACAATACTCGTTAATACGTTTGGGGCCACCATGGTCAACCGCAACAACAATCATTTCTTTTTTCTTGCCGGCAATAGAATCCAAAGTTTCATCCACGCCCCATTCACCGGAAAATGAAGTGGCATCATCAAAAACATTCTGCCCGTCGTGCATATACAATACGGGATATTTTTTTGTGGAGTTCTGATAGCTTTCCGGCAAATAAATCCACACACGCCGGGTGCGGTTTAGCTGAGGAATAAAAAAAGCCGTATCAATTACCTTGACATTTTTACTGGCAGTAGATGACCGCGGCTTTTTCACAAACTTATCTGCCCAGTTTTCTATAGCCAATTCTATTGTAGTATCAGAAGTTAATTTCAAAAAACGGTTTTGAATATCACCGCCATCTTTCCTGGTTTCCACTTTATCCCAACCTCCCCTGGTTATTTTATATTCGTACATACCATCGTTCAATTTTAATGTGAGAATAAAATCACCTTTTGCAGTTTTTTGAAAACGGAAGTTTTGATCCTGCGGGTTCCAACCATTAAAATTTCCTGCCAGAAAGAAGATAGAGTCGTTTGCGGGAAAAGATTTCAAAGTAAAAACAACCTGCCACTGGGAAAAAGAAAAGGTGGGTGTACAAACAATCACACAAAAAATAAAAAGACGCCGAAACATGAGTAAAAATAAAGGAATAAACGTTGAAAAGCTTCCTACTACATTAAAGAAAACAAATTCCAAAAATCCAATCAATCCACTTAAAACGGCTAAACCAGAACATGTGGCAGAAAAAAATTATTACTGCTTTTGTTTTTTGAAAGTATAAAAAAAGCTGAAGCTATAATTGATGACAATATGTTAATGGTTGTAATGATGAATGCATTTGCAATACAAGTTGGATATATCTGCAAATATTCTGAAACAGATTGTTCAAAACTTTTCTGAGAACTGCTAATACGAAACCATAAAATCAGATTAATAAGGGGTAAACAGAGAAATACTTGGCCGAAAATAAAAAGGAGATTTTTCATACAGCTTTTATCAACCCCCTGATCTTCTCCAAATGCTTTTCACTCACCGGCCAAACAGGTTGACGTACAGAGTTACTGCATAAACGCATCTCAGCCAGGTAGGCTTTTACACCGCTGGGGCTTCCTTCTGCAAACATAGAAGCAATAATATCGGTGTACTTGTAATGCAATGGCAGCGCTTCACTAAATTTTCCGGCAAGGCAAAGCCGAACCATTTCAGAAAAATCTTTCGGATAAGCGTTGGCCACAACTGAAATAACACCTTCTGCTCCGCAAGCAATCATCGGCAGCGTAATTCCATCATCACCGCTTATCACCATAAAATCTTTTGGTTTGTTTTTAAGAATAGCCATGATCTGGTCAAAATTGCCACTAGCTTCTTTGGTGGCAAAAATATTTTTGCATTCGTTCGCAATCCTTATTTGTGTTTCTGCTGTTACGTTTTGTCCCGTGCGACCCGGAACATTGTACATGATGATGGGCAAAGGAGCCGCTGCATCTATTGTTTTATAATGCTGAAAAATTCCTTCCTGGTTGGGTTTGTTATAATAAGGGGCAACTGAAAGAATTGCATCATATCCCTTCAGATCAAAACTTTTAAACCCATGTAAAACTTCAGCAGTATCATTGCCGCCAATGCCGGCCACCAATGTAATTCTTCCGTCAGCCACTTCATTCACAAATGAAAACACCTGCTGCTTTTCTTCGCCATGAATGGTCGCACTTTCACCCGTTGTTCCCAGCACTACCAAATATTCCACTTTGCCCTCAATCCAAAAATTGACCAGCTTTTTAAAATTATCCCAGTCAATGGTTTTATCTTCCTTAAAAGGAGTAATGATTGCAATACCGGTTCCACGAAATTTTTGTTGAAGCGACATTTGGAGTATGGGTTAAAGAATTATGACGTTAATAATTAAGAACCTGATGAATTGATACAAACCATAGATGACAAACTAAAGACACTAACCCTTATACTTCTTCCCAAAAGCCCATTTTACCGAACTTTACAATTCGTTCGTTAATGCGTTGCTCCGGCGCCATGTGCTTTAATTCTCTTAATACCGGAAGAATATAAGATTTCAAATTTTGTGCTGCTTCAGTATAATCCCAGTGTGCCCCACCAAGCGGTTCCGGAATAATCCCGTCAATCAAGCCAAAGCCCAGCATTTTTTCTGCTGTAAGCCTCAACTGTTCAGCAGCCACTTCTTTTTTCTCCCAGCTTCTCCATAAAATAGAAGAGCAACTTTCGGGGCTGATAACTGTGTACCAGGTATTTTCCATCATATACACCCGGTCGCCCACACCAATGCCCAATGCACCACCACTGGCTCCTTCTCCTATTATGACACAAATCACCGGCACTTTCAAACGGATCATCTCGTAAATATTCCGGGCAATGGCTTCGCCCTGTCCTCTTTCCTCCGCTTCCAAACCGGGGTAGGCACCCGGAGTATCAATCAAAGTAATAATAGGCTTGTTGAATTTTTCAGCCAGCTTCATTAACCGCAGGGCTTTCCTGTACCCTTCCGGATTTGCCATTCCAAAATTCCTGAGCTGACGGGTTTTTGTATTTATACCTTTTTGCTGGCCGATGATCATAACGGTTTCGCCGTCCAGCATAGCAAAGCCACCCACCATGGCTTTGTCATCTTTCACATTCCGGTCGCCATATAGCTCTACAAAATTGGTCGTCATTTTTTCAATGTACTTCAGGGTATAGGGCCTGTCGGGGTGGCGACTTAATTGTACTTTTTGCCAGGGAGTAAGATGGCTGGTAATTTCCTGTCGTTTTTCAAGAATACTTTTCTCAAGCTTCTGAATAGGCTCACTCATATCCACCTTGGTTTTTTCGGCGGTATGCTTCAGCTTTTCAATTTCATCAATTAAATCTTTTATTGGCTTTTCAAAATCTAAAAATTGTCTGTTGGCATTGGAGGGCATAGTTTAAAAAAGATAAGCGGTAAAATTAAGGGTTATGAAATAAATGAACCCAGAGCTAAGGCAGGTTCTCCAGCACTTGAGCCTACTAAGAATATTATTCGTGAAAAACCAATGCTGCTGAACTGAATTTTTTCGCTGAGAAAAAATTAAAAAATTTTTTCCTCAAAAATCAAAACTTATATCTTTGCCGTCCTCAAATTAAGGATCGGTAGTTCAGTTGGTTAGAATGCTGCCCTGTCACGGCAGAGGTCGCGGGTTCGAGTCCCGTCCGGTCCGCAAAGCCTTCAGTAACCTGGAGGTTTTTTTTTGCAATGCTTGCCGGTTATTTCAAGCTTATATTTTCTATCCAAAAAAACACTTAGTTACCGGAACGAAGCAAAATATTCAGGTTCAATATCCGTTTTACTCACTCAATTTTGCAAAAATTCGAACTCTACAGTGAAATTCTTAACCATATCCTTAGCACATTCCTTGTTTTGCCGGCATAAAAATCTTTGAGTTATCGGTCCCCACTTTAGGAACCAAATCATTAATTGATTCAATGGAGCTTCTTGCAGCTATGGTTGCTTTAGCCAGTGGAATTCGTGTTGGCTTGGATCATGATCAATACAAAACACCGCTGATAATGGAACAATGCCTGGCACTTTACCGCATTGCACAGGAGCACTTGAATAACGTAATAAAACATGCAGAAGCAACAGAAGTGGAAATGAATTTATGGCAAGACGAAGAGCAAACATTTTTAGTGATAAAAGACAATGGAAAAGGGTTTAACAGAACAATAAAAAAATGGAATCGGGCTCAACAATATTATAAAGTCGTGTAAAGATTTTTCACGGTAAAACAGAAATACAATCTGGCTGGCAGGAAGGATGTATGCTGAAGGTTTTATTACCAATTATTTTCAAGTAAACATGAGGAAGTAGCCGGGTTGAAATAAAAAAGAATTTTAAATAGGACTACGTTGAATGACAAAGAAAAAATACTGTTCTTACATTAATATGTTAAGGAATTTTCTCAGTCCTTTGACAATTTTATTACGATGAGAACAAATTTCAACAGTAGAATTTTTTACCTTTGACACAATCTGAAAAAAACCAAAACTGCTTCTCAAACTAGGGAGCAGTTTTTATTTAGAGGAAAAGAAAAGTGAGCTAAAAACAAACCTTATTCGCTAACCTTTAAATTTTTTAAAAGCCAATGCAATATCCAATGCAAAGAGCCTCCATCTTTTTCGGAGTTTTTGCAGCCAGTCTGTTTTTCATTTTCGCTTCAGCAAAAAATAATGCAACTGCTCCTGTGTTAACTGCTACTTACAACGATTCTTTTGCAAAAGAAAATACAGTTACTGAAGTAGATTTTACTTCCAGGCTTTATCACGATATGCACCTAGAAAATGCCGTTTTAAAAGCTGAAGTTTTTACAGCTGCTGTTAAAGGCATGTATAAACTGGTATCTGAAGGCAAAGTAAAACAAAGCGATGTAATCACCATTGCAGATTTCAGTCAGCCAAGCAGTCGAAAAAGGTTGTATGTAGTTGACATTCGCAACAAAAAAAATCTATTCAATACCTATGTTGCTCATGGCCGCAATTCAGGAACGCTTTGGGCAAAATCTTTTTCCAATCAAAATTCTTCTTTAAAAAGCAGCCCTGGTTTTTATACTACTGCTGAAACATATTACGGAGGTCATGGCTATTCGTTAAGACTGGACGGACTTGAAAAAAATATAAATGATAATGCCCGTGCCCGTGCCATTGTTATGCATGGTGCCCCATACACAAATTCTGCAGCCGTAGCATCAATGGGCTTTTTAGGCAGAAGCTGGGGATGCCCCGCAGTACCTGATGAATTAACCACGCCAATTATTAATACGATTAAAGGCAGTACCTGCCTGTTTATTTATACAAGCGATGATAGCTATCAGCAAAATTCAACTGTACTGAATTAAGGACTTAACAAGTAAAAGAATTAAAGAGGAAAAGAGCATGTTTCTTTCCCTCTTTTTATTTGCATATTTTATTTGCATACCCCTTTAAAAAAACTCTTAATCTCTTAGCCTATCTTTACCGATAATTTTATTTATGCTAAAGGTTGGTGTATTTGGTGTAGGTCATTTAGGAAAATTTCACTTAAATAACTGGAAAGAAATTACCGGAACTGAACTGGTGGGTTTTTATGACCCTGATGATACAACAGCAAATGAGGTAGCTGAAAAATACCAGTTAAAAAGATTTACTTCTGCCGATAAATTAATTGCAGCAGCTGATGTAATAGATGTAGTAGCACCCACTAATCATCATTTTGAAATTTGTGAAAAAGCCATTCGCAAAGGCAGGCATGTATTTGTAGAAAAGCCGCTGGCAAATACCATGGATGAGGCCAGGCAATTGGTAAAGCTGGCCAGGGAATCAAATATAAAATTACAGGTTGGCCATGTAGAGAGATTCAATCCGGCTTTTCTTGCTTTGAGGGATGTTGAGCTGAACCCCATGTTTATTGAGGTGCACCGGCTGGCGCAGTTTAATCCGCGTGGCACGGAAGTGAGTGTGATACTTGACCTGATGATTCATGATATTGACATTATTTTGAGCATTATAAAAAGCGGGGTAAAAAATATTTTAGCAAGTGGTGTAGCTGTTATGACGGAAACACCGGATATTGCCAACGTGCGGATTGAATTTGATAATGGCTGTGTAGCTAACCTAACCAGCAGTCGCATTTCAATGAAGAAGATGAGGAAGATGAGGCTATTTCAAAAAGATGCTTACATTGGTATTGATTTCTTGAATAAGAAAACCGAGATCATTAAGCTGAAAGATGAAAAAAACGATTCAGCATTTACATTTGACATTGAAACACCCGCAGGCAAGAGAACAATTGCTATTCAAAATCCGATTGTTCCGGAAGTAAATGCCATAAAAAAAGAGCTGGAAGAATTTACCTCAGCCATACAGAACAATACAAAAACAATTGTTTCAGAAATTGATGGATTGATGGCGATGGATGTTGCTCACCAGATTCTGAAAAAAATCGGAAACAATATTCTTGTACACTAACATGAGAAAAAGCAGGCAAATACCAATTGCTTATTATGCTGCAACCGACCTGTTGACTGCTGCTTTCGCCTGGGGTGTTTTTTATTTTGTAAGAAAGTGGCTGTTGAAAGAAGATATTTCAACCAATGTGCATTTGCAGATTAATTATAAATTCTGGTTAGGTATTACTTTCATTCCTCTTGGATGGTTAGTTCTTTACACGCTGGTAGGCAGCTATCATTCTCTGTATAAAAAATCCAGGTTGTTTGAGTTTACTTCCACATTTGTTTGCAGCCTTATTGGCAGCATTGTTCTTTTCTTTCTTTTTATTTTAAATGATACACGCAATAATTCTTCTTATTACTATGCCGCTTTTTTCAGTTTACTTGTAATTCATTTTACTCTTACTTTTTTAGGGCGCCTTATTTTTTTAGACATTGCCAAACGTCAATTACTGAAAGGCTCTGTGCAGTTTAATACGCTTATGATAGGCAGCCCGGATAATGCTTTGCGCATTTTTAAAGAAACTGAAAAGCATTTACGCAGTGACGGCTATTATTATTCCGGCTTTGTTACGCCGTCAGCAAACGGTAAAAATGGAGTTTACAATAAAGCTTTACCAAAGTTGGGCACTATTGATTCGCTTGAAGCTGTGATTGATCAAAACCAAATTAAACAGGTAGTGCTGGCAATAGAAAAATCAGAGCAATCAGTTGTTGAAAATATTATTAACCGTTTAAGTGAAAAAGATGTGGAAGTAAAAATTCTTCCCAATACGCTTGATATTCTTTCCGGTTCCATCCGCACCAGCAATGTAATGGGCGCCATGCTCATTGATTTAAAAACCGGATTGATGCCCGAGTGGCAACAAAACATAAAGCGGGTGATTGATGTTACTGCTGCAGCTTTCGGCCTCATCATCCTTTTCCCTCTGCTCATTTATATTGCCATTCGTGTGAAGCTTTCATCAAAAGGGCCCATATTTTATAACCAGGAAAGAATTGGTTATAAGGGCAAGCCTTTTACCATGCACAAGTTTCGTTCAATGGTTGTGGGTGCAGAAAGAAACGGACCGTTGCTTTCAAGTGATAACGATCCGCGGATTACCAAATGGGGAAAGGTGATGCGTAAATGGAGATTGGATGAATTGCCACAGCTTTGGAATATTTTGAAAGGAGAAATGAGCCTGGTGGGCCCACGGCCGGAACGCAAATATTACATTGATCAAATAGTACAGAGGTTTCCTTATTATAAATATGTTTTCAAAGTAAAGCCAGGTTTAACCAGCTGGGGCATGGTGCAGTTTGGCTATGCAGAAAATGTAGAGGAAATGGTGGAACGCAGCCGCTTTGATTTGTTATACATCGAAAATATTTCACTGGCTCTCGATTTTAAAATCATGATTCACAGCTTACGCATTATCTTTTTAGGCAAAGGGAAATAGCAGGCAAGCAATCCTAAGGAACCATTATCATCTCTGCCCTAATTCAATTATTTTTGGTGAAATACCATCCTTGTGAGAAAAATTGTTTTCACAACTCTCTTTACTTTTTTATTCCAAATTATTTACTGCCAGGAAAGTTACTGGCAACAACAGGTGAATTACATTATTGATGTAACGCTGAATGACAAAGAGCATACGCTTGAGGGCTTTGAAAAAATAGAGTACATCAACAATTCTCCAGACACTCTCAGGTTTATCTGGTTTCATATCTGGCCCAATGCTTATAAAAATGAGCGCACGGCTTTCAGCGAACAACTGTTGCTGAATGGAAATACTAAATTCTATTTTTCAGATAAAGATGAACGAGGCTATATCAACCGGCTTGATTTTAAAGCCAACAATATTACTTTAGATGTAGAAGATCATCCTAAATTTATTGATGTAGTAAAACTGATTCTCCCTTCTCCTCTTGCACCAGGACAAAAAATAAACATCACCACTCCGTTTCATGTAAAGTTGCCTTATAATTTTTCAAGAGGCGGTCATGATGGAGAAAGTTACCAGGTTACGCAATGGTATCCCAAGCCGGCGGTGTATGATAAAAACGGATGGCACCCTATGCCTTATCTTGACCAGGGAGAATTTTACAGCGAGTTTGGCAATTTCGATGTTCGCATTACTATACCCGCAAATTATGTTGTGGCTGCAACTGGTGAATTGCAAAATGAAGAAGAAAAGCAATGGCTGCTATCGAGAAAAAATTTTGAATGGCATGCTACCCGCACCAGGCAAAAAGTTGGTGGTGTTGAAAAAACCGTTGAATTAAAATTTCCGGCTTCATCTACCGAAACAAAAACCCTGCGATACCTTCAAAACAATGTGCATGATTTTGCCTGGTTTGCGGATAAGCGTTTTATTGTTAATCATGACACCTGCAAACTGGCCTCATGCCGGGTGATTGATGTATTTACTTATTACACACCGGCAGAAAAAGAAGTGTGGAAAAATTCGGTTCAAATGGCCAAACAGGCTATTTGGTTTTACTCAATGAATGTTGGGGAGTACCCATATAATACAGTAAGCGTTGTACAAGGCCCTCAAAGTTTTGGAGGTGGAATGGAGTACCCAACTATCACGGTCATCTCTTCAACTTATTCTTCTTTTTCGCTGGAAGAAACTATTTTACACGAGGTAGGTCACAACTGGTTTTATGGAATTCTCGCCAGCAATGAAAGGGATCATCCATGGATGGATGAAGGCGTCAATACTTTTTACCAGTACCGTTATTATCATACAAAAACAAATATTGAAAAAGGTTTTTTTGAGGTTTATGCAAAAGAAAAGTTAGATCAGCCCATTGAAACAACTTCAGAAAAATTTTCAGAGCCCAATTACAATTTGGTTGCTTATTACAAAACAGCAGCGTGGCTTCAATGGATGGAACAGCAAATGGGCAGGGAAAATTTTGATAAAGCGATGAAGGAGTATTTCAATCGATGGAAGTTTAAGCATCCGCAACCCGAAGATTTCAAAAAAATTTTTGCAGAGAATTATTCCATGCCAAAACAGGCCTTTGATTTTTTGAGCAAAACGGGGCTTTTGCCCAATCAAAGCCGCAAGGGAACCCTTTTCAAATTGTGGCTTACAAGGGGCGCAATTATAGATAATCATCAGGTAAAAACACAAATTACAGCCGGGCCTTCGCTGGGCTTTAATAACTATGACAAGTTGATGTTCGGTGCATTTATTACCAACTATTTTCCCCCGCTGAACAATCTGAAATTTTTTGGTGCGCCCCTGTATGCAACCGGCTCAAAAACTTTTACAGGCAATGCAACTGCTCACTACAGTTTTTATCCAAACAGGTTTCTTCGCAAGGCCGATGTCTTTTTAAACGGTTCAACATTTACCATGAACAAATTTGTTGATACCGCAGGTAAAAAACATTTTACCTCTTTTCAAAAAATTGTTCCGGGTTTCCGCCTTACACTAAAAGAAAGAGATGCACGAAGCACAATACATCGCTACCTGCAGTTCAAAACTTTTTTTATTGGTGAAGAACAATTACGCTTTCTGGTTGATACCATCATTAACGGCCCGGACACCTCTGTCTTAACCCGTGTTGAAAAACAAAAAACTAACCGCAGTTTGAATCAACTGAAACTGGTTGTTGAAAATTTCCGTGCACTTTATCCTTATCGTGCCGAGTTGAATGCGGAACAGGGCAAAGGCTTTATCAGGTTTGGTTTTACCGGCAATTATTTTTTTAATTATGGAAAAGATGGCGGCGGTGCAGCCATTCGCTTGTTTACCGGAAAATTTATTTACACAAATAAAAGCAAGGCGAATTCATTTTTATATGCACTCAGCCTTTCGGCACCCAAAGGCAGCATGGATTATACCTACAGCAATTATTTTGCAGGCAGAAATGATTACCCACTGCAATTGGATAAAGAAAAATGGACATTGGGTTATCAGCAAATAATGATACGAGACGGCGGCTTAAAAATGAATACAGACATACAGGGAAACATTGGCCTTACCAATAACTGGCTGGCAGCACTTAACGGCTCGTTTGATATTCCTTCTCAGATAAACCCACTTTCGGTTTTGCCCGTAAAAATTCCATTGAAAATTTTTGCTGATGTTGGCACTGTTGCCGAATTCTGGGATAAAGAATCAGAGCAGGACAGATTTTTATATGATGCCGGCTTACAGATTTCTTTTTTAAAAGATTTGGTGAATGTTTACATACCTATTTTGTACAGCCCTGTTTACCGTGATTACCTGAAATCAGATTTTATTGGCAAGAAGAAATTTCTCCGTTCTATTTCTTTCAGCATAGATATTCAGAATTTTTCACTGCGAAAATTTGATAAGAACATTCCTTTCTGATGCTATCCAACATACAATATTTGCAGCAACAGGAAATTGACAAACAAAAATGGGATGATTGCATAAATGAAGCGGAAAATGGTTTGATCTATGCTTATTCCTTTTACCTGGATCACATGGCTGGGCATTGGGACGCATTGGTGCTTGGCGATTACGAAGCAGTGATGCCTCTTACATGGAATAAAAAATTTGGAATACATTATTTATACCAGCCTTTTCTTTGTGCGCAATTAGGCTTGTTTGGTAATAATCTTTCAAAAGAGCTTGTGCATGAATTTTTACTTGCTATACCCAAAAAATTTAAGTACTGGGATATTTATTTGAACCATAAAAATGTGTTTGAGCTGGAAGGCTACAATATTTACAAGCGAAGCAATTATATTCTGTCTCTTAATAAGCCCTATAAAGAATTGTACAGTGGCTATCGGGAAAATATCCGTCGCAATATTAAAAAAGCCAAACAGCTTGGTTGTGAAGTTGTAAAACATTTTGATGCGGAGAAAGTCATTCATCTTGCCACTGAACAAATGAAAGCACATAGAGAAACTGCCAAAAAAAACGTGAACCGTTTCAGGCAATTATTTCAGTTTTTAAAACCACGCAGCCAGGCAAAAACCTATGGCATTGCGACACAAAATGGCGAACTGATTTCTTCCGCTGTTTTCTTTTTATCTCATAACCGGGCATATTATATTTTAGTTGGCAACCATCCCAACGGCAGAACAATTGGCGCATCTCATGCTTTGATTGATGCATTTATCCAGGATCATTCCGGAAAAAAATTGTTGTTGGATTTTGAAGGTTCCGACATTCGCAATCTTGCATTTTTTTACAGCAGCTTTGGAGCAATGGAAGAAAAATTTGCAGGACTAAAAATGAATCGCTTACCATTTTACTTAAAATGGCTAAAGCGATAAATGATCAATGAGGAACTGTTCGGCAACAAGCAAATCGCCGGGTCTTGTTATTTTTATATTACTCTCTTCTCCTTCCACTAACGATACTTTCAATCCGTAAGCTTCAACTACCATGGCTTCATCTGTAAAGCGATCTTTGTAATCAATTTGATAAGCGGGAATTAAAATCTTGCTATGGAAAGTTTGTGGCGTTTGCACCAGCATCACCTTATTTCTGTCAATCGCTTCACTGCCATCTTCATTCACAATCCTCACACTGTCTTTTGAACTAACCACAGGAATGGCACTGCCTGTTTCTGTAGCAGCTTCATAACAACGGTGAATCAGTTCTACAGAAGTTAAACAACGAACAGCATCCTGCACAAACACAATGGCTTCTTCAGTTACCAATTTCAATCCGTTCTTTACTGAATCAAACCTGGTTTGGCCGCCGGCAGTAATGGTAATTCTTTCTTTATCAAAATAGGCATCAATTATTTCCTGTCCCATATCCGTATAGTTAACGGGCAACACCAGAATAATTTGCATGTCATGATAAGCTTGCAGAAAAGTTTTGAGAGTGTAATACAGAACAGGCTTGTTTTTCAGCAGCAGAAATTGCTTAGGAGTTGTTCCGCCCATCCGGCTTCCTGTTCCCCCGGCGACAATGATGGCGTATTTTTTCATTCAGAACTATGATTTGCGGGAAAGATAAGGATTATGATGAAAAAAGAGTTTCCGCGTAAAGTCACAAAGATGAGTCAAAGCCATAAAGGCTACTTGCGACCTTTGTATCGTTGGCGCCTTTTATGAAATGAAAAAGAAGAAATTATCTGTAGATCGCAATTTCATTACTACCATCGCTGCTTCTGAATCCGCGGTACATTCCGGCACTATTAAAAATCATAGCAGGATTGCCCTGTGCATCCACCCCTATCATCCCGCCTTCACCATCCAATTTCACCAGCTTATCATTTACAACAATATTCATTGCCTCCTGCAGGGAAAGATTCCTGTATTCCATCAGGCAGCTTACATCATAAGATGCTACTGCCCGGATAAATGGCTCTCCATGACCCGTGCAACTAATGGCGCAGGTTTTATTATTTGCATAAGTGCCAATGCCAATTAGCGGACTGTCACCAATGCGGCCATATTTTTTGTTTGTCATTCCGCCCGTGCTGGTTGCTGCTGCAATGTTACCTTCATAATCACAAGCTACTGCCCCAACAGTTCCAAACTTTTTATCCCGCATCAATTCTTCCACTCTTTTATTGGTATGATCGAGTGAATAATTATCAGAATCACGAATAGCTTTCCATTGATCGTAACGAAACTGGGAAAAGAAATATTCGTCCGGCTCCAGCTTAATACCCTGCTTGATCGCAAAATCATTGGCCCCTTTTCCACTTAAGAAAACATGGTTGCTATGCAACATAACTTCCATAGCTAGTTCAATCGGGTTACGAACATTCCTGACACCAGCTACTGCACCTGCTGCCAGGTTAGAGCCATCCATGATGGCAGCATCCATTTCCTGTACACCTTTCTTTGTAAATACAGATCCGCGACCGGCATTGAACAAGATATTATCTTCTAACACAACAATGGCAGCTTTTACTGCATTAATGGCTGAACCACTATTTTCCAGAACGGCATAACCGGCAGCAATGGCTTCGTCCAATCCCTGCATGTAGGCTTTCTCCAGGTCATCGGTCATATCTTGTTTTAAAATGGTTCCGGCGCCGCCATGAATAACTATGGTAACCTTCGACATGGGTGAGATAATTTTTTGGCGGCCCGAAATTACTTCGTTTACCAACGAATAATTTCCAAGATTTTTTAGCAATGATTAAATGACAGCTAACAGAAACAGCCAAATATTTAACAGCAATAAATGTTGCTATCAGGATAAAAGCAAAACACATTCGTCCTGCAATCTCTGCCTGTCAATTGCAACAGTTCCCACTTCCTCACAAACCAAACCCCCGGCAATGTTGGCGATCTCGGCCATGAGATGAACGTTTTTTGTAGCTGCAAAAACTAATGCAGCAACTGCAATCACAGTATCTCCTGCGCCTGATACATCAGCAATGTTGCGCAGGTGAGAAGGAATGATGGAGCATTTTCCATTTTGCTGGTAAAACACACCTTTGTCGGAAAGCGTAATAAAAGAAATTTGATGGTCAAGAACATTTTTTAATTCGGTATGAATTGAGCTGAGCAACTTTACATCTACATGATCAATCAACAGGTTCAATGCTTCTTTTACTTCTTTTAAATTCGGCTTAAAAATGTTGGCATGGTGATAGGAAAAAAAGTTTTTTCTTTTGGGATCAACGGCTGTAATCACTCCCACTTTTTTGCAAATAGCAATAGCTTCATGAATCACTCTTTCCGTGAGTACTCCTTTGTTATAATCCTCAAAAATCAACACCTGCGGTTTTTCATTATCGAGAAAAGAAGCCAGTTGTTTCAGCAATTCTTCCTCTGCCTTTTTATCAAGATTATTTGTCACTTCTGCATCTAAACGCATCATTTGCTGGTTACGACTGATGACTCTTGTCTTGTTGGTAGTAATGCGCTGGTCGGATGTTAACAGGTGACCGGTTGAAATGCCGGAATTATTTAATAGTGCTGCCAGCTTTTTACCATCGTCATCATTGCCAATTACAGAAAGGATAAAAACTTTAGCACCCAGCGAACGGGCATTGAGTGCTACGTTACCGGCACCGCCAATTCTGAATTCTTTCTTCGTTAAGCTAACAACCGGCACCGGGGCTTCGGGAGAAATACGTTCAACGGTTCCCCACATGTAAGTATCCAGCATAACATCGCCAATTACTCCCACTTTTAATTGTGCAAATGAATCAAACAGTTTTTTAAAATCTTCCATGCAGCAAAAATCAGGAATTATTTTTACGACGGGCAACAGCAATAAAGTACAACGGAATACCGAGCAACACAATGATTAACCCCGGCCAGGTATAATCCGGTTTATATTTTATTAAGAGAACGCAAAAAGCAATTCCCATTAAAATATAAATAGCGGGCAGAACAGGATAACCAAAAGCTTTGTAAGGTCTTTCGGCATCGGGCCTTTTCTTTCTCAAAATAAAAATGCCAAGGATGGTGAGCACATAGAAAAGCACAACCACAAAAGAAACCATATCAAGCAAGTCGCCATACTTACCACTCAGGCAAAGAATAGAGGCCAATACGCATTGTATCCAAAGCCCCCATTGCGGAACAGCATAGCGGTTTAATTCTCCTGCGGGTTTAAAGAATAATCCATCTTTTGCCATGGTATAATAAACTCTTGCGCCTGCAAGAATTAACCCGTTGTTGCAGCCAAACGTTGAAATCATGATCATAACCGCAATTACGTAAGTGCCAATGTGGCCAAACGTAACATTTGCTGCAGAAACAGCTACTCTATCCTGTGGAGCCGTTGCAATTTCATTCAAGGGAAGCACCGCCGTGTACATAACATTTGTAGCAACGTAAATAATGGTTACGATTAAAGTGCCGAGGAAAAGAGCAAGTCCAATGTTTCTTTTCGGATTCTTTATTTCACCTGCAATAAACGTTACATTGTTCCAGGCATCGCTGCTGAAAATAGAACCGACCATGGAAACAGCTAACGCTCCAAAAATCATGGCAGGAGCTAAATCAACAATACTTCCTTCAGCAGTAAAACCTTTAAAGTCCCACGGAGCCGACCAGTTCGCATTCCAAACCTCTGCTTTAGCACCTATTAAAAATCCAAATGCAATTAACCCAAATAAAGAAAGAAGCTTGGTAACGGTAAATGTGGTTTGAATGATTTTACCACCCTGAACACCTTTTGTATTTACAAAAGTGAGAAAGATGATAAGAGCAATTGAAACCAGCTGAGCCGGGTAAATTTTCAAAGCACCTATTTGGGCAAAAATATTTTCATCCTTCAGTTCCAGTGCAGGAATAAAATAGCCGGCGAATTTTGAAAAAGCTACGCCAACCGCTGCAATGGTACCTGTTTGTATCACTGCAAAAAAACTCCAGCCATATAAAAAGCCTGTAAAAGGATTGTAAGCTTCCCGTAAATAAACATATTGCCCACCGGCCCTGGGAAACATTCCACTCAATTCGCCATAGCTAACGGCGGCGGTGATAGTCATAAATCCTGTAATCAACCAAACGGCTATCAGCCATCCTGCGCTGCCTACATTACGGGTGATGTCGGCGCTTACAATAAAAATACCTGAGCCGATCATGGAGCCTGCAACAATCATGGTTGCATCAAGCAGGCCTAAAGATTGTTTGAATGAAGAAGCATGCTGTTCAGCCATTGGTTGGGTTTTGGTTTTGAAGATAAAAAAAAGCAAGAAAAATTAAAGTGCAGGCGGAAAGATACAATAGGCGAACGCTGATGCTGCAGGAAACAAGCGAAAAAACTTGTGCTGATTAAAAAAGGAAATTATTGAGTTTTGAACGTTTCGTCATTCATACTCATTACCGCCGTTAATCTTTTTTCTTGCTGTAAATTTTGTTGAGGCCATTTACCACATCAGCAGTAATGTTATAGGCCGAATCGCGGTAATAAATTAACCCGGGTTCGTAAGAAAAAATGTAGCTGTATTTTTTGTCTTTGTTGTACTCTTTCAGGAAATCTTCAATCTTCGACCTAACTTCCTGCATGCGGCGCATATAAACATCTTTGTACTCCTGGTCAAGCTGCTGTTTTTGAATATCAAAACTTCTTTGCCTTTCCACCATATCATTTTGTGCTGCCTGTATCTGGTCGGGAGTCATAGTGCCTGATTGTGCCTTTTTCTGGTATTCATTGGCTTTATCCTGGATAGCTTTATTAATACGGGCAAGCTGGGTGTTAATGGCATCTTCTTTTTTACTCAACTCTGCCTTAACATCTTTCACCATTACAAAATTGCTTTCAATGGAATCCATCTCAAAATATCCAATGCGAAATAAGTTTGAATTGCTGCTGCTATTGTCCTGTTTAGCGGAATTAATGGTCGTACTGTTTTTCTTTCCACTGCTGAAGTGCAGGTAAAATAAAACAGCAACCGCAATCAGCAGGGTAATGTTCAATACAACCAGACCGTTTTTCATTTCAGCATTTTTTGATGGTGGCAAATATAATGATTGGCTTTCTTCATTTAGAGCCAATTAAAAGGTTTTATCATCGTTTTCACATACCATCGTAAACAAAAAAAAGAGCAGGGAAACCTGCTCTTTTTACTATTAGATTCTTTAGAAAAATTATTCTTCTTCGTCAAATGCCATAGCCTCACGGGTTATTTGCAGCAATTCATATTCTTCCTTGCTGCCCACTATCATATTTTCAAACTCACGCAAACCAGTACCCGCAGGAATTGGATGACCTGTGATCACATTTTCTTTCAAGCCAAGCATTTCATCCGTTTTACCATTGATGGCTGCAGATGACAATACCTTAGTTGTTTCCTGGAAGGATGCAGCGGAAATCCAGCTTGACACACCTAATGAAGCCTTGGTAATACCCAGCAATGTTGGTGCTGAAGTTGCCGGATGTGCATCGCGAAACTCAACCAGCTTTTTATCATTGCGGCGAAGGATTGAATTTTCTTCTCTCACTTCACGCAGGCTTACAATTTGACCTGCACGCAGCTTGGTTGATTCTCCCGAATCGGTAACAACTTTCTTATCAAAGATGAAATCATTTTCTTCCAGGAATTCAAATTTGTCAACCAGGTCTTCTTCCAGAAATTTAGTATCTCCGGGGTCAACAATTGAAACTTTTCTCATCATCTGGCGAACGATCACTTCAATGTGCTTGTCATTGATCTTTACACCCTGCAAACGATATACTTCCTGGATTTCATTCACAACATATTGCTGTACCGCAAACGGACCCTGGATAGCAAGAATATCCTGCGGAGAAATTTGTCCATCACTCAATGGTGAACCTGCTTTTACAAAGTCGCCATCCTGTGCAAGAATTTGCCTTGTTAACGGAACAAGATATTTTTTAGTGACCCCATCTTTTGCTTCGATGATAATTTCACGGTTACCACGTTTTACAGCACCCATTGTTACCACGCCATCAATTTCTGAAACAATAGCAGGGTTAGATGGATTACGTCCCTCGAACAATTCAGTTACACGGGGCAAACCACCGGTAATATCTCTTAACTTACCTAACACACGTGGTATTTTTACAAGTACCTTTCCGGCTTTCACTTCTTCTTCCGATTCCACTACTATATGGCTTCCTGTTGGCAGGTTGTAAGATTTTATTTCCTTTCCTTCAACAAGAATTGACGGGATCTTGGTTTTATCACGGGTTTCAATTACTACTTTTTCACGGTGGCCAGTTTGCTCATCAGCCTCTTCACGATAAGTAACACCTTCAATAACGTTTTCAAACTTCACCTTACCATTGATCTCAGCAACAATTACGTTGTTAAACGGATCCCAGGTACAAAGAATATCACCCTTATTCACTTTCTGACCATCCTTCACCATCAATGTGGCTCCATAAGGAATGTTGTTAGTGATGAGCAAACGATCATTCTTTGTATCAATTATTCTTACTTCACCGGTACGGCCAATTACAACCTGGATTTTTTCACCTTCATTGTTTTCAGTGGTTACTGTACGTAAACCATCAAACTGAATGGTTCCGTCAAATTTTGCCGGCAACGTTGATTCAACCGAAGCAGAACCTGCAACACCACCCACGTGGAAGGTACGCAGTGTTAACTGTGTTCCCGGTTCACCGATTGATTGGGCAGCGATGATACCCACCGCATCACCCCTTTGCGCAAGATTGCCTGATGCAAGATTTTTACCATAACATTTCACACACACGCCGCGTTTGCTTTCACAGGTAAGCACCGAACGAATTTCAACAGCTTCAATTCCTGCTTCCTCAATTTTCCTGGCCAGTTCAGGAGTAATTTCATCACCGGCTTCAACAATCAATTCATCATTTTGCGGATCGTACACGTTGTGCAATGAAGTACGACCTTCAATTCTATCGCTTAATGGTTCAATAATGTCTTCATTATCTTTTAATGCAGTGGTTGAAATTCCTCTCAACGTTCCGCAATCTTCTTCTGTAATTACCACGTCTTGTGCAACGTCAACCAAACGACGGGTTAGATAACCGGCATCGGCGGTTTTCAACGCTGTATCGGCAAGACCTTTACGGGCACCGTGTGTAGAGATGAAGTAATCCAATACGTTCAATCCGCTTTTAAAGTTGGAAAGAATTGGATTCTCAATGATTTCAGAACCGGTAGAACCTGATTTTCTTGGCTTCGCCATCAAACCTCTCATGCCAGCCAACTGCTTAATCTGTTGTTTAGAACCCCGGGCGCCACTATCCAGCATCATAAACACAGAGTTGAAACCCTGCTTGTCAGAAGACAATTCACGAATCAGGGTCTCAGTAATGCGGGTATCAACACGGCTCCAAATGTCAACGATCTGGTTGTAACGTTCGTTGTTGGTGATGAGACCCATGTTGTAGTTGTCCCACACTTCTTCCACTTCTGATTTTGCATTCTCCAACAGCTCTTCTTTAATTTCAGGGATGATGAGATCATTAATAGAGAAGGACAATCCTCCTTTGAACGCCATACGGAAACCAAGCTGCTTGATGTCATCCAGGAACTTCGCGGTTTTTGGAACGTTGGTGATCTTAATAATATCACCAATAATCTCACGAAGATTTTTCTTAGTGAGCAATGCATTTACAAAACCAACTTCAGCCGGAACGAATTGGTTGAACAGTACACGGCCAACAGTGGTTTCAATTAATTTATGCTCTAACAAACCATCTGCATTGCGGATGTTTGTTTTTACTTTAATGTAGGCATGAAGATCCAGAACACCTTCGTTGTAAGCAATGATCACTTCTTCTGTTGAATAGAAGATCTTGCCTTCACCTTTTACTTTTTCAGTTTCTGTTGATCTTTTCCCTTTAGTGATATAGTACAGACCCAACACCATGTCCTGTGAAGGAAGAGTGATTGGTGTACCGTTTTGCGGATTGAGAATGTTGTGTGAAGAAAGCATCAGCAATTGTGCTTCCAAAATAGCTGCATTGCTCAGCGGAACGTGAACAGCCATCTGGTCACCATCGAAGTCGGCGTTGAACGCTGTTGTTACCAGCGGATGCAATTGAATTGCTTTTCCTTCAATCAATTTTGGCTGGAAAGCCTGGATAGATAAACGGTGCAACGTTGGGGCACGGTTTAATAACACCGGGTGACCTTTCAAAATATTTTCAAGAATATCCCAAACAACAGCTTCTTTTTTGTCAACAAGCTTTCTTGCAGACTTCACTGTTTTTACGATACCTCTTTCAATTAATTTCCGAATGATAAATGGCTTGAATAATTCTGCAGCCATATCTTTTGGTAAACCGCATTCATGCAGTTTCAACTCAGGCCCCACCACAATTACAGAACGACCGGAGTAGTCAACACGTTTACCAAGCAAGTTCTGACGGAAACGTCCCTGCTTTCCTTTCAATACATCAGAAAGAGATTTTAATGCACGGCCACCTTCTGCTTTAACAGCGTTTGATTTTCTTGAGTTATCAAACAAGCTGTCAACAGCTTCCTGCAACATCCTTTTCTCGTTTCTTAAAATCACCTCAGGAGCTTTGATCTCCAGCAAACGCTTCAAACGGTTGTTGCGGATGATAACACGACGATATAGATCATTTAAATCAGAAGATGCGAAACGGCCGCCATCCAAAGGAACCAGTGGACGAAGCTCCGGCGGAATAACCGGGATGTATTGCATCACCATCCACTCAGGACGGTTGGTAATTCTTGTATTTGCATCACGGAAAGCTTCAACAACAGAAAGACGCTTTAAGGCATCTGCTTTACGCTGCTGAGATGTTTCGGTAGCTGCTGCATTGCGTAAATCAAATGACAACTGGTCAAGGTCAATTCTTGCCAGCAAATCATGCACAGCTTCCGCACCCATTTTTGCGATGAATTTGTTTGGATCGTCATCAGGCAGGTACTGGTTATCTTTTGGAAGCGTATCTAAAATTTGCAGGTAGTCGTCTTCTGTCAGCAGTTGGCCGTATTTCTGTCCTTTATCTGCACGAATACCCGGCTGAATTACTACAAATCTTTCATAGTAAACAATGCTCTCTAAATTCTTAGAACTCATGCCCAGCAGGTAACCGATTTTATTAGGCAGAGATTTAAAATACCAGATATGAACAACAGGCACTACCAGCTTAATATGGCCCATTCGTTCGCGGCGAACTTTCTTTTCCGTTACTTCTACACCACAGCGGTCGCAAACAATGCCTTTATAACGAATACGCTTGTATTTACCACAGGCACATTCATAATCTTTTACCGGACCAAAAATTCTTTCGCAAAACAACCCATCTCTTTCTGGCTTGTAAGTACGATAGTTGATGGTTTCGGGCTTTAAAACTTCACCATAGCTTTTTTCAAGAATGGTATCCGGAGATGCCAATCCGATGGTGATTTTTGAAAAAGCGGCTTTTGGACGATTTTCTTTTTTAAGAGCCATATGAAGAACCTTGATTTATTGATTGAGATGGATTGTGAGGAAATTTGCAATCCATCAATATTAATTTTCTTTACCTCTCATAGTGGATTTAATCAGGATTTCCTCATAATCTGAATAAATCCATTTAATCGTGGTTCTGTCTTACTCAAACTTCAATTCCAATCCCAATCCTCTCAGTTCATGCACCAATACATTGAATGATTCGGGCACACCTGCTTTTGGAATATTATCACCTTTTACAATTGCCTCGTAAGTTTTTGCACGGCCAATGATGTCATCTGATTTAATCGTCAATAATTCCTGCAGAATGTTGGATGCACCATAAGCTTCTAGTGCCCACACTTCCATTTCACCAAAACGCTGACCACCAAATTGTGCTTTACCACCCAAAGGCTGCTGTGTAATTAAGCTGTAAGGCCCAATTGAACGGGCATGCATTTTATCATCAACCATGTGGTGCAGCTTGATCATGTAAATAACACCCACGGTAGCTTTCTGATCAAAACGTTCACCGGTTTCACCATCATGCAAATAAGTATGACCCATCATTGGAATTCCAGCCCTTTCACAACGCTCTGCAATTTCTTCAACAGTAGCACCGTCAAAAATCGGCGTAGCGTATTTTTCACCCAGTTTCAAACCTACCCAACCTAAAATGGTTTCATAGATCTGCCCCAGGTTCATACGGCTTGGTACACCTAATGGGTTCAACACAATATCAACCGGTGTTCCATCTTCCAGGAAAGGCATATCTTCTTCACGAACGATCTTGGCAACGATACCTTTATTACCGTGGCGGCCGGCCATTTTATCACCCACTTTCAGCTTACGCTTAACAGCCAGGTAAACTTTAGCCAGTTTCAATACACCAGCAGGTAATTCATCACCGATTGAGATGTTGAATTTCTCTCTCTTATATCTACCTAATTCTTCATTGTACTTTATGTTATAGTTGTGCAGAAGAATGTTGATTTGCTCATCAACTTTTTTATCACCTGTCCAACCCAACGGATTTATATTTTGATAATCGATGCCTGCGAGATTTTTAGCAGTGAACCTAGCACCTTTACCAATCAGCACTTCACCAAAGTTGTTGCTTACACCGGCAGAAACATGATTTTTCAGCAACACCTGTAATTTTTCAAGAAGGACCTCTTTCAAATCATTCTCATTTTTCTCGTGTTGCTTTTCCAGTTTTTCCAAAGCAGCTTTCTCACGAATCTTTGCGTTCTTATCTTTTTTAGCTCTCTGGAAAAGTTTTTTATTGATCACAACACCTTCTACTCCGTTCGGAGCTTTTAGTGAAGCATCTTTTGCATCGCCTGCTTTATCACCAAAGATGGCACGAAGAAGTTTTTCCTCAGGTGTAGGATCAGATTCACCTTTTGGAGTGATCTTACCGATTAAGATATCTCCTTCTTTCACTTGCGCACCAATGCGGATGATACCATTTTCATCAAGGTCTTTAGTAGCCTCTTCAGAAACGTTAGGAATATCCGGAGTTAATTCTTCTTCACCCAATTTTGTATCACGTACTTCCAGTTCATATTCAGAGATGTGAACAGAAGTAAAGAGATCTTCTTTTACTACTCTTTCAGAAATTACAATGGCATCTTCAAAGTTGTAACCTTTCCATGGCATGAAAGCCACTTTCAGGTTCTTACCTAAAGCAAGTTCTCCATCTTTTGTAGCGTAACCTTCAGTTAAGAAATCACCTTCTTTAACAGCCTGGCCTTTTTTAACAGCCGGCTTCAGGTTAATAGAAGTTTCCTGGTTTGTTTTGATGAATTTGGTTAGCCTGTAAATTCTCAAATCGTCTTCGAAACTTACCAGCTTTTGCGCCTCATTTCTCTTGTATCGAACATGAATTTCGTTTGCATCTACATACTCAACTACGCCGTCTCCCTCAGCATGAATTTGAATTCGTGCATCACGGGCTGCTTTTCCTTCCAAACCAGTTCCCACAATCGGAACGTCCGGACGAATCAACGGTACTGCCTGGCGTTGCATGTTTGATCCCATCAAGGCACGGTTGGCATCATCATGCTCAAGGAATGGAATCAGCGAAGCACTTAAACCTACAATCTGGTTGGGTGCTACGTCCATGTATTCAACTTCTGTTTTATCAAGAATCGGGAAATCACCCGTCTCACGGCTCACTACTTTTTCTTCAACAAAATTGCCGTTGCCATCCAATGGAGAATTTGCCTGGGCAATTTTGGCTGTATCTTCTTCTTCCGCACTCAGGTAAGCCAGTTGCTTCATATTTACTTTACCGTTTTCTACTTTACGGTAAGGTGTTTCAATAAAGCCCATCTCATTGATCTTGGCATGCACACAAAGAGTAGAGATCAAACCAATATTCGGACCTTCAGGAGTTTCAATGGTACATAAACGGCCATAGTGAGAATAGTGTACGTCACGAACCTCAAAGCCTGCTCTTTCACGGCTTAAGCCACCGGGGCCGAGAGCCGAGATACGACGCTTGTGAGTTATTTCAGAAAGCGGGTTGGTTTGATCGAGGAACTGGGATAACTGTGAGGTTCCAAAGAAAGAATTGATAACAGAAGAAAGCGTTCTTGCATTGATCAAATCAACCGGGGTGAAAACCTCGTTGTCACGTACGTTCATTCTTTCACGAATGGTGCGGGCCATACGGGCCAAACCAACACCAAACTGAGCATACAATTGCTCTCCTACTGTGCGTACACGACGGTTACTCAGATGGTCAATATCATCAATTTCTGCTTTACCATTGGTTAAACGAACCAGGTATTTGATGATTTCGATGATATCTTCTTTCGTGAGGGTTTTTTGATTAAGCGGAGAGTTTAGACCCAGCTTTCTGTTGATTTTGTAACGACCAACTTCGCCAAGGTCATAACGCTTGTCGCTGAAGAATAATTTATCAATAATACCCCTTGCAGTTTCATTATCCGGAGCATCAGCACCACGCAACTGGCGATAGATATGCTGAACGGCTTCCAGTTCACTGTTAGAAGTATCTTTATTCAATGTGTTGTAGATAATCGCAAAGTCGCCACCCACATCTTCTTTCTGGATGAAAACACTTTTTACATCCATCTCAACAATCATGTCGATCGCCTCTTCATCCAGGATAGAATCTCTTTCCAATACCACTTCGTTTCTTTCAATAGAAACTACTTCACCTGTATCATCATGAACAAAATCTTCTACCCAGCTTCTTAACACACGGGCAGCCAGGCGGCGGCCTAAGTATTTTTGTAAAGTTTTCTTATCTCTTTTTACTTCATCGGCCATACCAAATAATTCCAGGATGTCCTTGTCGGTTTCATAACCAATAGAACGGAGCAAAGTAGTTACCGGGAATTTTTTCTTACGATCGATGTATGCATACATCACGTTGTTGATATCTGTAGCAAATTCCATCCATGCTCCTTTAAAAGGAATAACACGGGCAGAATAAATTTTTGTTCCGTTGGGGTGAATGGACTGACCAAAGAACACCCCCGGAGAACGATGAAGCTGTGAAACAACAACACGTTCGGCGCCATTGATGACAAAAGTACCCCTTGGCGTCATGTAAGGAATGTTGCCGAGGAAAACGTCCTGAACAATAGTTTGGAAGTCTACGTGTTCCTCGTCATTACAGCTGAGGCGCAGCTTGGCTTTTAAAGGAACAGCATATGTTAAACCCCTCTCCATACACTCTTCAATGGTGTATCGGGGAGGGTCAATAAAATAATCGAGAAATTCTAACACGAAAATGTTACGGGTATCCGTGATGGGGAAGTTTTCCTTAAACACCCGGAAAAGACCTTCAACGTTTCGTTTGTCGGGTGTGGTTTCTAACTGGAAGAAATCCCTGAATGATTGAATTTGGATGTCGAGCAGGTCTGGAGTTTCTGCAAGATGTTTGATTTTTCCAAAATCAACTCGGTGATTCAATGTAGTTGAAGACATAGGCGTTAATAAACCGGTTTTAAATAATCAAATGACGTAAAAATCACACGAGCCTTTTTCTCTCACAAGAAAAAAGCCTTTGCAATCCAACTATTTAAGCATGATTTGAAACGTCAAAATGTGTTTGGCCAAATTAAAGGAACGCAAAGGTAAGGAATAATGCTTTACAAACAAGAAAACTTTGGGCACAAACACTAAGCCATAAATACCACAAATTGGTTATTGAGGAAAGGAAGTTTGAATTGTAGCTTACAACCATATGACCTGGAAACAAATTGTAAAAGATTACCTCAATTTCTCACGGCGTGAACGAATAGGGGTAGTTATTATAGCTATTGTGATAATCCTTGTGTGGCTCTCTCCCCGGTTGCTTCAATTTTCCAAGGCCCCAAAAGCGGTGCCTGGAGATACTGCATGGATGGCAGCTGTGCAAGAGCTGGAAAAGACAAATAATTCTCAGCTGACTGAAGCTGATAATGACCCACAGAATATAAATGAGCTTGCTTATGAGAAAAGTGAAGCTCCTAAACATATCCAGTTATTTGAGTTTGACCCAAACCAGCTACCTGCTGAAGCGTGGAAAACCCTTGGTATAAAAGAGAGGACCGTGCGAACTATTCAAAATTACCTGGCAAAAGGGGGGAGATTTTACAAACCCGAAGATTTGAAAAAAATTTATGGCCTGCATGAAGAAGATTTTAACCGGTTAAAACCTTACATAAGAATAGAAAACAGAGAAAACAAGATTGTTGTAAATACGAGTTCTGAAAAACAGAATAAACAAACAAAACCAGTTTATAAAACAACTATTCTTGACATTAATACTGCTGACACAACGGCTTTTATTGCCTTACCCGGAATTGGTAGTAAACTGGCCGCAAGAATTGTAAACTTCAGAGACAAGCTCGGTGGTTTTTATTCAATAGATCAAATTGCAGAAACTTATGGCTTGCCGGATTCAACCTTTCAAAAGATTAAATCCTATCTGCAAATAAAAAATACTGAAGTAAAAAAAATAAACATTAACACAGCTACAAAAGACGAGTTGAAACTTCATCCCTACATCAAATGGAACTTAGCCAATGCAATTGTTGAATACAGGAACCAGCACGGCAATTATGCTACACTAGAAGATCTGAAGAAAATTTCAATTATTACAGCAGCCGATTTTGAAAAAATTCGTTTTTATCTCACACTATAAAAAAACCCCGGCAATAGCCAGGGTTTATAAATTCTAAGAAGAGAATTAAGCAATCTCCACTTCAGCACCAGCTTCTTTCAGCTTGTTGGCAACTTCTTCTGCTTCAGCTTTAGAAACGTTTTCTTTTACATTCTTTGGTGCACCATCCACTAAATCTTTAGCTTCTTTCAAACCTAAACCAGTCAGGTCTTTTACAATCTTAACTACATTTAGTTTGTTAGCGCCACCGCTCTTCAGTACTACATTGAAAGCAGTTTTTTCTTCTGCCGCAGGAGCACCAGCGCCACCGCCGGCTGCAGGACCAGCTACAGCTACAGCAGCTGCTGCAGGCTCAATGCCGTACTCTTCTTTTAAAATTTTAGCTAACTCGTTTACTTCTTTAACTGATAAGTTTACCAGTTGTTCAGCAAATGCTTTTAAATCTGCCATTGTTTTTACTTTTTAACCGCCTTCATAGCCTCTTCTTATCAAGCTGAGCTTGTCGAAGCTCCGGCGGATGGTTTATAATGTGTTCCCACTTATACCCGGGAACTTAGGATTTATGCTTGTGCGGCACGGTCTTCCAATGCCTTTACCAGGCTAGCCAGTTTGCTGCCGGCATTCAAACCAGAAATAACATTCTTTGCCGGTGATTGCAATAAGCCAATTACTTCGCCAATCAAATCCTGCTTGCTCTTCAATGTCTTCAATGCTTCAAGCTGGTTATCGCCTGCAAATACATCACCATCAATGAAAGCTGCTTTTAAAACTGGTTTTTCCCCATTTGTATCCTTACGGAAAGAACTGATGATTAAAGCCGGATCTTTAGGATTTTCAGAGAACATTAATGCCGTTACATTATGCAATGCATCGTACACTCCTGCATAACGTTCTGCATCTAAAGATTCCAGAGCTTTTTTGATCAAAGTATTTTTAGCCACTTTCATTTCCACTTTCTTGTTAAAGCAGGCACGACGCAGCTTGCCAACCTGTTCAACAGTCAGTGACTCTGTATCGGTAACATAGAAGTTATTGTACTGAGAGAATTTATCTTTCAGCGCTGCTATTACTTCGTTTTTTTGATCTTTTGTCATTTTACAAGATTTTCAACTCTTCATAAATCCCTTCCTGAAGGCAAGGATTTAGGTGAGGTTAGTGAACAAATGCTTTTGTGTCAATTGATATTCCAGGGCTCATGCTGCTGGCCATGCTGATACCTTTAAGATAAGCCCCTTTTGCAGATGACGGCTTTGCCTTAATAATTGCATTCAGCAATTCCTGGCTGTTTTCAGCAATTTTATCAGCAGTA
>PSMD01000006.1:37442-42058 GCA_040289925.1 Chitinophagaceae bacterium
CATGAATGATTCCGGCCTTATCAACCTTAAAAGCAATTTTACCACCTTTTACTTCATTTACTGCCGCTGCAACATCGTTTGTTACTGTTCCGGTTTTGGGGTTCGGCATCAGGTTACGTGGACCGAGTATCTTACCTAACTTACCAATTTTAGGCATGACAGAAGGTGTTGCTACGATCACATCTACATCAACCCAACCACCTTCAATTTTTTGAATGTACTCATCAAGCCCAACATAATCAGCACCTGCAGCTTTTGCATCTGCCTCTTTATCCGGAGTGCAAAGTACCAGCACTTTTTTTGTTTTACCTGTACCGTGTGGAAGAGTTACTGTACCACGAATTGCCTGGTCAGCCTTTTTTGGATCAACTCCCAAACGAATGTGCAGGTCAACCGATGCATCAAATTTTGCTGTGTTCACTTCCTTCACCAAAGAAGAGGCTTCTTTGAGTGAATAAGCTTTGTTTTTATCAATTTTAGCTTCTGCAGCTTTTCTTTTTTTACTAATGAATGCCATAGTAATTCGTTTTAAAATCAAGGATTAATTTTCCCACGGTGCTTTGCCTTCTACGGTTAAGCCCATGCTTCGAGCAGTGCCGGCTATCATTTTCATAGCACTTTCAACAGTAAAGCAATTCAGGTCAGGCATTTTTTCTTTTGCAATTGTTTCTACCTGTGCCCAGGTTACTTTACCCACTTTTGTGCGGTTGCTCTCTTTGGAACCTTTCTGAATTTTTGCGGCTTCCATTAGCTGTACGGCTGCAGGAGGGGTTTTGATGATGAAATCAAAACTTTTATCAGAATAAACAGTGATGATAACGGGTAGTACCTTGCCCATTTTATCTTGCGTACGGGCATTGAACTGCTTGCAGAATTCCATGATATTAATACCCTTGGAACCCAAAGCAGGCCCGATTGGAGGTGCAGGGTTGGCCTGGCCACCCTTGCACTGTAGCTTTACAAAGCCAGTGACTTCTTTTGCCATTTTTTTCAATTTATTGGTTCAAACGTCTTGATTAAGCCAAGACTCCCAAATTCCTTGTCCCGCATTAGCAGGATTCTCTAAAGAACTTAAGGGCCGCAAAGATAGGGCTTACCACCGGATTGAAAAAGCCTTTCAGAAAAATTTTAAATAACGTCTTTCAGATTATTGTTATCTTAAAACTATTGTGACTATCCCAAAAGCAACCAACCGGTTTATTTCTTATTTAAAAGCCGGCAAATTACTTCATATAATAACGTTTATTGAAGTTAGTTTGTCAACTGTATTATTTGCAACAGTTGATGTTGGAGGCTGGTTAACTACTGGTGGATTGTTTCTAAAGCTTATAGCATTAAGCCCTACTGTATGCATGCCTGTGCTTGCGCAACTAGATGCACATTCCCGATTTCAAAATTATAAGCTCCTAAAGGATAAATTTTTTATGTATGGCTTTCAGGCCCGGATAGTAAAACCATTTGTAAAATCCCGTTGCCAGCGGGATGCAACAAAGGCTGCAGCTGCCGAACTGGGATATTTAAAAAATTGCCAGCTTTTATTTAAGGAACATGGCTATAAATGGTATCATTTGTTTCCCGATACTGTTTTTAACAATCCAACTATGTTATTCACTAAAAATTTCTGGAAAACAACTTTGTTTACGGAAACCTATCTCTCCAAAATCAATTTTGCAAAAGCAGAGATGATGAAAATAGAAAATGCCGGGATTTCTATTATTTCTGTTTGAATAAAACCAATTCAATGCCCTGGCGTTTATCAAACCATTTCCAGGTTATTTCTTCATTGGCTTTTATCAAATCTCCACGGGTAAAATAGAGTTGATCGTTTCGCCTTGCTGTATCATACAACATCAATTTGCCGGTGTATTTGTGATAGTAATAAGGAATCTGGCAAAAAATAACAGGTGGAGAAATTACTGATTCCAGTTTCCATTTAGCCAGCTTTAGATCAACAGCCACTTCAAATAATTCTGGCGGGGTCCAATACACTACCTGGTTGTTTTGGGCTACTTGTACCATTGCCGCTATTTCTTTTTTGTAATGGGGATTGATCAATTCATTCTGCACCGGAATTACCAGCCATGCATAAGCAAGCCGCAGAATAATAAAACCCATACCCACTTGCCACAGCTTAATTGTGTTTTTTTGAAAAAAGAAATAGGTAAATGAAATTAAAGCAACAGCAATAATAATTGTACCTGTTAACGAAACTGGTTTAAAGCATGGAAACAAAATAACTGCGATTAATACCAAAACAAATAACCACATAAGCTGTCTTAGCCATTTTTCAATTCTTCCGGGAAATTGCAAGGAAAATTTCCAGTAAATACAGGCAATTATGCTGAAAGCAAAGGGCAAAAACATGTACACATACCGCATAATTGGGCGACCTGTAAACCAGTAAACCCAAATATTAAATACAATAAATAAAATCGAAAACCTTGTTAGCGGATTATCAAAAATGCGGAAGGAATGTTTTTTAAAAAGAAGAAGGATCAACAAGCCCCACGGCATTAATAGCTTGAAAAATGAAATGGGATACACCACGACTTTTGGCCATAATTTTTCAGAGTTCTCTCCTATTGCCGTTTTTTTAAACGCCTCATTCAGCAAATTAACAATTAATTGCTGCGGAGAGCTGTAAAAGCTATACCAATACAAATACCCGCCAACACATGCTGCAAATACAACAATGCCAACCAGGTGCTGCCAGCTAAAAAATAAACCGAACGACCGTTGATAAACTGCAAAAGAAATAAGAGTAAGAACCTGGAACAGCGGTGAAGAAAATCCTTTGGTTAAAAAACCTGCTGCACAAAACATGTAAGATAAAATAAACAATTGTAGCCATTTTTTGCGTTCACCAAAATACAGGAAGGACGCTACTTGCAGATAAACGATGAAGCCATAAAAAATATCTATCTCACCACCATGACTTAACGAATAAAAAAAACAAATCAAAAGCAGTAGCAAAGAAAAAAGCAGATAAAGCCGCAATTTGTTTTGGTAAAAATCTTTTTGCAAAAAAATAATGAGTAAAAACCCAGAAAATAAGAATGATCAATGATGGTAAACGAACTGCTCATTCATCTGTGCTGCCTGCCATGTACATAACTGCAGTGCTTAGCCAGTTAAATACAACTGGCTTATTGAAGTATTCCCATCCAAAGATTGTTGAGCGAATTAAATTACCTGAATGAAGCATCTCAATAGAGACGATGGCACGCCTTGGCTCTTCTCCATCCAGGGGCAAGCAACCAAGGTTCACAATTACTGAAATGATATAAAGAATAACGAGCGCAGCAAGCAAATAAAATTCACGGGAAAGCCTGGCAGGTTAATGCATGTAAAAAATTGAGGTGGAAATTAAAAAGCCAGTCCAAAAATATGAACTGGCTTTTAATCAATTTATCTCTGTAATTAACTGATTTTTTCTACCTGCATATAATTCAACTCGACTGGTGTGGAGCGGCCGAAGATCTTTACAGTTACTTTCAGTTTTTTCTTTTCGTCATTTACTTCTTCTATTACTCCGTTAAAATCATTGAAAGGACCTTCGATAATTTTGATCGTTTCTCCAACAATAAATGGCTCACTCATGCTAACACCGCCGGTTTCTGCCATCTCATCCATCTTACCCAGCATCTTATTTACTTCAGCTTTGCGCAGGGCAATCGGATTGTCTTTTCCCAGGAAATGGATCACATTCGTCGTGTTGCGAATGGTATCCCGCAAATCATCGCTAAGCTTTCCTTCAATAATTTCAATCATTACATAACCGGGGTAGTAGTTTCTTTCTCTCATCACTTTTTTACCGTTCTGCACTTTATACACTTTTTCAACCGGAAGAAAAACCTGCTTTACCACATCGCCCCATCCGCCACGTGAAATCTCTTTATCCAGGTATTCCTTTACTTTCTTTTCTTTACCACTCACCACACGCAGCACATACCATTTGGTTTCCTGCTGGGCATTTTGAGGGGTTGTATTATTGGTTGTTGCTTCTACCATCTTTATTCAAAAAATTTATAGATGTACTTTAAAACATTTCCCGTAGCAAAATCCATTACCCAAACCAAAGCTGTTATCACTAAGGTGGCTGCCAGCACAATCATGGTTGATTGTTGTAACTGGCTCCAGTTAGGCCAGCTTACTTTTTCTACCAGCTCTTTGTAGCTTTCTTTAAAGTAAGTTGAAATCTTGTTCATCATTTATAATTTGCACGGGCAGAGAGATTCGAACTCCCATCAACGGTTTTGGAGACCGCTATTCTGCCATTGAACTATGCCCGTATACCCCAATACGCCTCAGGCGGACTTAGAGAAAAGAACTTTCTTAAAGAACAAAGCACTTAGGATTTCTCACCTAAGTACTTTGTAAAATTATAAAACTGAACCTAAGTCCGCCTGCGGCGGATTTAGGGGGCTTTATTTCAAAATTTCAGTAACCTGTCCGGCGCCAACTGTACGTCCACCTTCACGAATTGCGAACTTCAAACCTTTTTCCATCGCAATTGGCTGAATCAGCTTTACAGTCAATGTAGTGTTATCACCAGGCATCACCATTTCAGTTCCTGCAGGTAATTCAACTTCACCGGTTACGTCAGTTGTACGGAA
>PSMD01000006.1:42068-55704 GCA_040289925.1 Chitinophagaceae bacterium
TAGAACTGAGGACGGTATTTGTTGAAGAACGGCGTATGACGGCCACCTTCTTCTTTACTCAACACGTACACTTCGCATTTAAACTCAGTGTGCGGAGTAATAGAACCCGGCTTACAGATAACCATACCGCGGCGGATATCTTTCTTTTCAATACCACGCAGCAACAAACCTGCATTGTCACCAGCTTCACCTTCGTCAAGAATTTTACGGAACATTTCAACACCAGTTACTACTGAAGACAGAGGCTTTTCAATTAAACCTACAATTTCAACAGCTTCGCCGGTTTTAATCTTTCCTCTTTCAATACGGCCGGTAGCTACTGTACCACGACCAGTGATTGAAAACACGTCTTCAACAGACATCAGGAATGGCTGATCAATTGGACGCGGAGGCAGAGGAATATATTCATCAACCGCAGCCATTAAATCTTCAACAGCTTTCACCCATTTTTCTTCACCAGCTAATGCACCGGTTGCAGAGCCTTTGATAATAGGAGTATTGTCACCATCAAAACCGTAGAAGTTCAGCAGGTCACGAATTTCCATTTCAACCAGGTCAAGCAATTCAGGATCGTCAACAAGGTCAACTTTGTTCATGAACACAACCATACGAGGTACACCTACCTGGCGTGCCAAAAGAATGTGCTCCTTAGTTTGAGGCATAGGACCATCAGTTGCAGCTACCACAAGTATAGCACCATCCATTTGCGCAGCACCGGTAATCATGTTTTTCACATAATCGGCGTGGCCCGGACAGTCAACGTGAGCATAGTGACGGTTAGCCGTCTGATACTCTACGTGAGCTGTATTAATAGTGATGCCACGTTCTTTCTCTTCAGGAGCGGCATCAATTTCATCGTATTTCTTGGCTTCTGCTAACCCCTTCTTTGAAAGAATGGTTGTAATAGCAGCAGTCAAGGTTGTTTTACCGTGGTCAATATGACCGATAGTACCTACGTTAAGGTGGGGTTTGTCCCTCTTAAAGGTCTCTTTTGACATTGTTATCCGTTTTAGGTTGTTTTTACAAATTTAAATATATGTTACCAGCAGCGGGGCTGCTATCAGCTTCCGTTGCGTCGCACACTTCTACGTTCTGTTCGCTATTCAGCGGTCAATTAATTTTCTGACTTTATCTTCTTTGAGCCGTTGATGAGAATTGAATGCCGACGTTTCAGTCGGCACCGAGACCTGCTCCACTTCGTCTCGGCTCACGTTGTCAAAGCCTCCAATCAACTGATCAATTCATTTGAGCCGTTGATGAGAATTGAACTCACGACCTCTTCCTTACCAAGGAAGTGCTCTACCACTGAGCTACAACGGCTTTTGGAGTCATTGAAGTCAGTGGGTCAATTCAGTCATATAAGAATGTGTTTGCTCTATGACTTATTTGACTTTTTTGACTCATCTGCTCAGAGCGGAAGACGAGGTTCGAACCCGCGACCTACAGCTTGGAAGGCTGTCGCTCTACCAACTGAGCTACTTCCGCTTATGTAAAGAACTGTGGGCAAGGATGGATTCGAACCACCGAACTCCGAAGAGGGCAGATTTACAGTCTGCTGCCGTTGGCCACTTGGCTACTTGCCCGTTCACCCCGATCAAGATTGTTGATTTCAATTTGAAATCTGCAATCTAAAATCGCTGAGCCACTTGTCGGAATCGAACCAACGACCTACTGATTACAAATCAGTTGCTCTACCGGCTGAGCTAAAGTGGCATTTTCAGTTTATATAATACCGCCTTAGATCAGGGCGGATTTATGAAATAAAGAGCTAAAATTTTTTAATTACCCGTTTAAACTTAAGGTTCGGTACGGGCGGGCAAAGGTAAAGGAATTTGTGATTTGAAAAATAATTTCTGAATTTTTCTAAGCAAGAAAAAATGAAAAAGACCCCGGAGTGTGGGGTCTTTAAAAATTGCATCAGGCTGCCTGTTTTTCTTTTATTCGTTTTATTTGATTGACGATAGAATCAAAAGCATCGTCAAAAGATTCTTCGAATGATTTGCTGGTTGATTTTACAAATAACTGGTGTCTGGGAATGTGAATTCTGATCTCTGCGGTTTTGTCTTTGATATTATGAACGATGTTATCAAGTTTTAAAAAAACATCAACTTTAATAATCCGGTCATGAAATGTTTTTAGCTTGTCTAATTTGCGCTTAATGTATTCTGTTAGCTTGTTGTCCGCATCAAATCTTACAGTTTGAATTGTAACATTCATAGTATCGCATTTTTAGTGAAACAATAAATAAAGAACTAATTGTTGAAGGGTGGTTTTTTTCTTTACATAGTAGTTGTTTTTTTATGAATTGAAGTTACTTTGATTGCACAGTTTTTCCAAATTCAAACCATCATATATTTCAATGAAAAATTGTCAGGCTTTTGGATGAGCTTTCTTATAAGTTTCTTTTAACTTTTCTATGGTATTGTGTGTATAAACCTGGGTAGCAGCCAAACTGCTGTGCCCCAGTAATTCCTTAACCGCATTTAAGTTGGCGCCGTTATTCATAAGGTGGGTTGCAAAACTATGGCGTAGTACGTGGGGGCTTTTTTTATGGAGTGTTTTCACTTCTTCCCTTAAAAAATTATTTACCAGCAACCAGGCATATTTGGGATACAGCTTTTTACCTTTTTCAGTTACAAGCAATACATCCTGTTCAGCCTGTTCAAATTGCTTCTTCTTTTCATTTAAATAATCTTTAATTAATTCAATAACATCTGCACTTACCGGTATAATACGTTCTTTATTTCCTTTACCAAGCACTTTTAATTGTTTTCTACCAAAATCAACCTGGCTGGTTTTTAGTTGAATGAGTTCACTCAACCGCATCCCCGTATTATAGAACAACAAAATCAGTGCTTTTGAGTTCAGGCCTTTCCAGCTATCTGTATGTTTTAATGTTTGAGTTAGCTTTTCAGCATCTTCTATTTTAATAAACTCGGGTAGTTTTTTAGGGATTTTTGGAGAAGTAATCCGGCTCATAGGCGACTGTTGCAGTACACCGGTTTTTACCTGGTATTTAAAAAATGAACGCAAAGAGGAGATTTTTCTGGCTACGGTTTTAGCTGTATTATTTTCTCTAACTGAAGCAAGCCAACTTCGTATGAAGTTGTAATGAATGTTTTCAATTCTTTCCTCATTAAACTCAGTTTGTATAAACTGAAAAAACTGGCTGAGGTCTTCCTGGTAAGAACGTATAGTATGCTGCGAATATCTTTTTTCGAACTGAAGATAATTAATGAAAGATTGGAGTGCAGCACTGGGCATTGACAAGGATATTAAATAAAAAAGATAGCTACAAAGCTATAACTCTGCAGCTATCTTTCCTATTGTATAAATTAGCCTCTTACTCTTCAATTTTTCCGCTGGCTATCTTTTGCTTATAGACAGCTTTCAACACCTCATTTCTGCGCCTTACTGACGGCTTTGTGTAAGATTGTCTTTCACGAAGCTGCAGCAGAATCTTGGCCTTCTCAAATTTCTTTTTATACTTTTTAAGGGCCTTATCTATGTTTTCGCAGTCTTTTGAGTCAATGATCAGCATATTTTTTATACCTCCTCAGGTAATTTTTTTGTTGGGTCGCAAAGATAAAGGGAATACGGATAACAACCAACAGGCAATACCATTAAATCTTATACAGGAATTTGCAGAATAGAGGCTGTTTGGAGAGATTTGCTCCCATGTTCACCGGCATTATTGAAACCATAGGAATTGTTTCAGATATTGAATTAAAAACAAGCTCTAATAAAAGCTTTTGGATAAAATCCAACCTTAGCTCTGAATTAAAAGTGGACCAAAGCGTAAGCCATAACGGTGTTTGCTTAACTATTGAAGAAATAAAAGACGACCGGCACAGAGTAACAGCCATTGCAGAAACTTTAAAAAAAACAACGATAAAAAACTGGAAGGCAGGAGAAAAAATAAACCTCGAACGTTCCCTCCTTTTCAATTCCCGGGTAGATGGCCATTTTGTGCAGGGGCATGTAGATACTGTAGCAAAATGTGTAACAATTGAAAACAAAAACGGCAGCACTGAGTACGAATTTGAGGTTTCAAAAAAATTTGGCGGCTTTATTATTGAAAAAGGATCAATAGCAGTAAATGGCATTAGCCTGACAGCGTTTGATGTTACAAAAAGATCATTCCGTGTAGCCATCATTCCCTACACTTATGAACACACCAACATGCATTGTGTAAAAAAAAAGGATGAAGTAAACCTGGAGTTTGATATGCTGGGAAAGTATATCCTCAGAAAACTATCTTTGATTAAGTGATTGAATCATTATCCAAAACCACTGCCCTAAATGAGAAGAGTTCTTTACGGCCTCATTATCCTGCTTTGGATGGATTAAGAGGCCTGGCTATTTTGCTGGTTGTATTTCTGCACAACTTTGGTTTTTTGCATTACTTTTTTTTTGGCTGGCTGGGGGTTGATTTGTTTTTTGTTCTTTCCGGCTTTTTGATAACAGAAATACTTTTAAATAGTCTTGAAGAAAAAAATTTTCTCGGCCGATTTTATATACGCCGTGTACTGCGCATTTTTCCTGTTTATTTTCTTACCCTGGCTTTTTGCATTTGGGTTATCCCACAGCTTACTACTTTTCAAATGACTTATTATCGGCAAAACGCTGGTTGGTTTATTACATTTCTTCAAAACTGGCTTTTCATTTTTAACCCACCACAGGGTAATTCAACTTTACTTCACTTTTGGTCGCTTGCGGTAGAAGAACAGTTTTATCTTTTTTGGCCATGGATCATTCTTTTGTTGAGGAAGCCCAAACGATTGCAATGGTTCCTTGTATCTCTCCTTGTCGGCGTTATGTTAGGACGATACTTGCTTTGGATTTTGCATATTGAAAACCTGGCTTATGACAGCTTTTATACTTTTACCCGCATTGACGGAATTTGTGTAGGAAGCCTGATTGCTATATTGCTTAAAACCCATCCTGACTTTTTTAAAAAATATACAACTGCAATTGTTCTGAGCCTGGCAGCACTTAATTTTCTCATGTATTTTATCAATCGCAATGCGGAAACACGACTGCCATTCCTTGCATTTATTGGTTATACCACTTTTGCCATTATGTTTGGGTTTCTTTTACATGAGTGTATTACTGCCGGTAGCAAGCTGATAAAACTGCTGTTTGCTAACCATATTCTCAGGTTTTTTGGTCGTATTTCCTATGGCTTATATGTTTACCATTGGCCTGTTTATCTTTTGCTAACTCCTGTATTCAATAGTATTTTTTTATCTGTGTTTGGAAATGAAAATAGCCGGCTGATGGCAGCGTCAATTTGTTCAACAATGGCTTCAATCGTTATCAGCACAGCCAGCTTTTATTTTCTGGAAAAACCATTTTTAAAGCTGAAGACAAGATTTAGCTGAGCGCAACGGCTATAATTGTATTTTTATCGTTTATTCATCTCATGTACTCTGTAAAAAATTATATAGATCGTGGTTATGTTTTTTTAAATAATAAATTATTCCCACGCAGGCGCAAGCTTTCAACCCTGGCATTGTTCGGCACTGACCTTTGTGATTCTGCCTGCAAGCATTGTCTTATTTGGACAAAAAGGCCAGTAAATGATTTACCCTTCGAAAAAATTAAAGAGATCATGCAAAGCCGCTGCATTAGCCGCAATACAACTGTGGCATTGGCAGGCGGAGAATTTTTGTTACATCCGGATGCAGTTGAAATTATGAAGTGGTTCAAAAAAAACCACCCCAACTTTGATGTACTGACCAACGCATTAAAACCAGACGAGTTAGAAGATGCAGTGAGGCAGGCGGCCCCGAGAAGATTATTTATTTCACTGGATGGTGATAGAGAATCTTATCTGTACATGCGTGGCAAAGATGGCTATGATGGCATTATCAGAACCATAGAAACCCTGCACACAAAAGTTCCTATCAGCATCATGTTTACTCTCTCACCTTACAACGATTTTGAGGACATGAAGCATGTGATGAGTGTTTGTAAAAAATACAATCTTGATTTACGAATTGGCGTGTATAATGACATATCTTTTTTTGACACAGTAGAAGATGCCCATACAAATGATATAGGTTCTTTAAAAAACAAAGAGATACGGTCGTTTACAGAAGCAAAAAAGCTGATTAGCCTGGCTGCAGCAAAAAAATCAACCGAACAAACCACGCCAACTTTAGCAACAAAAAATTTACTGAACATCAGGCAACAGCTTCCCGAACTAACAAAAGAGTTTGAAGAAAATTATGATTACCTGTTGCTTTATGATGAATGGAGAAGAGGAAATCTGAAACTTACCTGCAATAGTATTTTAGACAGTGTTGTTGTATTGCCTAATGGCGATGTACCCATTTGTCAAAACTTAAACGTATTAACCGGAAACATTTTTACCAATTCACTGGATGAAATTATTCAATCACCCAAAACCCGGGAATTACAAAAACATTACTCGCAAAACTGCAATGCCTGCTGGATAAATTTTCATCGCAAGTATGATATTATTCTTTACAGAAACTTTGAAAGGTTCTTTGGTAAATGGGCCACTGCAAAATTGTTAGGCTATTATTGGTGGGATGCAGAGAAAAAGAAAACCTACAGGCAAGCTGTAAAACGGTAAATTTCTATCTTTCAGCATGAACAAAACTGTGCTCATTATTGGCGGCACTTCGGGGCTGGGCAGAGAATTGGCAAAGCAGTATTGCGAAGAGAATGCAACAGTGGGTATTATTGGCAGGCGTGAAAACCTGTTGGAAGAATTTACAGACAGTTATCCGAAAAATGCTAAAGCCTGCAAAGCGGATATTAATTCCAATAATTTTAATGAGATCTTTTTACAGTTTGTTCAGGAACTCGGCCACATTGATATCATTGTTTTTACCGCTTCCATTATACACTTCAATCATCATCTTGATTTAGAAAAAGAGTTTGACACCATAAACACCAATGTTGTTGGCTACACCCGTGCAGTTAACCTGGCTTACCATTATTTCAAAAAAGTTGGACGTGGCCATATTGTGATTGTTACTTCAGTTGCAAAAGCACGGGGCAATAAATTAACTCCTGCATATAACGCAAGCAAAGCTTACCAGGCCAGCTACAGTGACGCATTAAAAATGAAATTAAAGGCCGAAGGAGGAAGCATCATTCTTACTGAAATTGTTCCCGGCTATATTGAAACAGGGATGGCAAAAGGAGACCGTATTTTTTGGATGAGTTCTGTTGAAAAAGCTGCCAGGCTGACAAAAAAAGCGATAGAAAAAAAAAGAGCCACAGTTTTTATTACGCCACGCTGGTGGTTTGTTTACCAGTTACAACGCTTGATACCGCGTTTTCTTTATCACAGGCTTGCTAATTCATCATTAACTTTAAAGAAAAAAGCTTAACTGCACATTTTGAAAATTCAATCGCCAAAAAATCTTAACGCTTACCTTGTTATTTCTCTGGCCGCCATTTTTGCTTACTTACCGGTGAGCTTTATGATCTTTTCGTTGAAAAATGATGTAGTAGTAATTGAATATCCCTTTCAGCATTTTATTGCGCAAAGCCTTCGCAATAGCCAATTGCCTTTATGGTTTAACAGTTGGGCGATGGGCTTTCCTATGCAGACAGTTTTAACCTGGGGCATATACAGCACACCGCAAATTATTTTTGGTTTCATAGCAGGTTCAAATTTTTACATGCTGCATGTGCAATTTGTTTTTTTTATCATGCTCTCCGGCTGGGGAATGTTCAGGCTATTGCAAAGACATTTTTTAAAGGACGAAAAAATTTCACTGCTGCTTACCTGTGCTTTTATGTTATCGGGAATTACAGTCAGTTCTTCCCAATGGTTGCTCTATATCACTTGCCTCAGTTTCATTCCCTGGTTAACATATTGTGCCATTAATTTGTTTAAAAAACCTTCAGCTTACCATGCCATTGCCTTTGCCGCCAGTTATTTTTTGTTCTTCACCAACGTTCATATTTACCTGTCAGTTGTAATAACTTATTTGTTGATTGTTTTTTTTGCTCTTGCCATAATTTATGTAATGTGGTATAGTAAAAAAACAAATGAAGAAAAACGAAGGCTGTTAAAATTTGCTTCCTTAGGCTTTGTTCTTACAGCCATCATTTGTGCGGCCCCGGCTTATTACACGGCTGAAACACTTGCGCATTTGAAAAGAAGCATCCCAATTATTAACGATCAGCAATTTTTTCAGGAAAATTATTTACATCCCAAAGCACTTATAACCTTATTAACACCGCTGGCTTCAGCAAAACTCGAGTACCCGAATACCAATCCAGTTGTTTTAAATGTATACACAGGTTTTTTTTGTTTGCTGCTACTGCCGGTAGCCATTTATGTTTCCACGTTGAAAAAGAATTATGCAGCCTGGGCATTACTAAGTCTTAGTGTTATTTTTCTTGTTGCATCGTTTGGGCATCTATCAGTTGTCAGAAACTCGATGAATGTTTTGCCGGGCTTTTCTTATTTCCGTCATCCGGGGGTTTTGAGAATTTATTTCCTGTTCTTCCTGGTACTTTTTCTTGCACAAAGCCTGCGTTCAGTTAAGTTTGAAGAATTGATTGAGCTTACAACGTATAGAAGAATATTAAAGATCGGTCTCGTTTCTTTTCTTTCCCTTTTGTTGATTATGCTTGTTTATTCAATAGGTGCTGTTGGCTTGCCGGGCAGATCTATTTATGAAACCGTAAAGAAACTAAGCTTCAGGCAACTTGTTTTCATAAACGCAGCAGCTCAATTTGTTTTGCTTCTAATTGTCCTTTTTGCTTTAGAAAAAAGAAAAAATTTTCTATTACCCCTATTTGTTGCTGATTTAATTTTAAACACCCTCATCTGCACTCCTTTCTTTACCATCAGCTCGTATACTGTAAAAGAGGCCAATGAAATTCTTTCAGCTACAAAAGGATTTCCTGTTCAAAAATTGCCGCCATCATTAACAATTGCAACAAAAAAAGATGGTAAAAACAATTACTGGTACAATGTAAACAGCTTTAAAAATGAAGTCAGCACTGATCTTTCTATGCCCGGACCATTGGCATTAAAAGAGATAGATGATTTCTCTTTAAACGATAGCTTAAAGAACGCATTTGCAGAAAAGCCTATTGCTTTTTTGCTGGATAGCTCATCTGGCAGTTTGATAATAAAAAAGCAATTGCCTAAAAGAATAGTTATTGATATGGCTCTTTCAAAACCTGCAACAATCATTTTGCAGCAGGCACAGTTTCCGGGATGGAAAGCTTATTTAAATGGAAAAGAAATTTCTCTGAACCAGCTTTCCCTGCCTTTTGTTCATGCAAATCTTCCAGCGGGAAAAAGAACGGTTGAATTTGTATTTGACAAAAAGGGAGTGACTGTCACAGCCATTTTTTGTCATGTATTTGTTCTAAGCTTTTTGTTTTTTTCTTCCTACAGAAATTTAAAGAGAGGCGACTAAATGATTTTTCCCTTCATCGCTTTTCCAATCGCTTCATCCATTAACCGCTCTGCATAGGGACGGGAGATCTCATTCAGAGTTTCAATAGCAGATTGTATTTTATTCTTATCGTCGGTTTTTAAAACATCAATCAATTGTTGCATGGCTGCCTGGGTATCTGCAATTTCTTTATCAGTTAAATAAGCCTGGTTTTTATTGATAAAATTGGCCGTGGTATCCAGCAATTGCTGAGCCTCTGTTTTTGCTTCAACCAATGCACGGGTTAGCATGTCTTCTTTTGCATGCTGAAGGGAATCCATCAGCATTTTCTCAACTTCATCATCTGTCAAACCATATTGGGGTTTTACTTCTATGCTTTGTTCAATCCCGCTTCTTAATTCTTTTGCTTTTACTACCAAAATTCCATCTGCATTAACTAAAAAACTAACCTCCACTTTTGGCAGGCCGGCAGGCATGGCCGGAATACCTGTCAAATTAAATTCAGCAAGTTTGCGATTATCCTTTACCAAATCTCTTTCACCCTGGTAAACGGAAATCCGCATTCCGCTTTGCCCGTCTTTTTGTGTTGTGTATTGGCGGCCGGCTTTGGTTGGAATTTTGGAATTACGGGGTATTAATACATCCATCAATCCACCCATGGTTTCAATGCCAAGAGAAAGAGGCGTGATATCAAGCAATAAAAATTCTTTGTTATTTCCTGCTAAAATATCTGCCTGCACCGCTGCACCTAATGCCACTACTTCATCCGGGTTCAGGCTATCGTGTAACTGCCGCTGAAAAAATTCTTTCACCTTGTTTTTTATCAAAGGAACTCTGGTTGAACCGCCTACCATCACTACCTCATCAATCTCATTTATTGATAAGCTTGCATCGTTTAATGCATTTTGACAACAGGCAATTGTTCTTTCCACCAATGGTTTTATCAGCTCTTCAAATTTTTGCCTTGTTAATAAAACCTCCTGGCCGGCTATGTTTCCGGAGAATTCTTCGGTATTACTCAAAATTATTTTTGCTTCCTCAGCTTTCAATCGCAGTTGTTGCATCAGTTCTTTATGCGTCTGTAATTCTTCAGCCGAAATACCTAAGTTATTTATCCAATAATCAACAATAGCACGGTCAAAGTCATCACCGCCCAAATAAGTATCACCATTTGTTGAAAGCACTTCAAAAATTCCATTGGTGATTTTCAAAATGGAAATATCAAAAGTGCCGCCACCCAAATCATAAACAGCAATTGTTTTGGTTTCATTTTTCTGCATGCCTAATCCATAAGCAAGACTGGCAGCGGTAGGTTCATTTACAATCCTCAACACATCGAGGCCAGCTAATTTACCTGCATCTCTGGTAGCTTGTCTTTGTGCGTCATTAAAATAAGCCGGAACAGTAATGACTGCTTTTGCAACCGGTGTTTTTAAAATATGCTCCGCTTTTTTCTTTAATTCTTTCAGAATAAAAGAAGAAAGCTCAATAGGCGAATAAAACTTATCCCCTACCTGTATTTTCACCAGCCTTTCAGTATCATCATCAATAATTTTATAAGAGAAAAAAGAAGCATGATCTTTTATATCGTTATAGCTTTTGCCCATTAACCTTTTTACAGAAAAAATGGTGTTGTGAGGCTCTGTAATCAGAAATCTTTTTGCTTCTTCTCCAACTGTTACGTCCGCACTTTGGTTAAAATGCACAATAGAGGGGACCAATGAACCAGAATCATGTTCTTTCAGCACAATGGGCTCTTTACTTTCAGGATGTATAATTGCAACCAGGCTATTGGTTGTTCCCAGGTCTATACCCACAATCATTTCCTTTTGCTGCAAACTTCCCGTAGATATATTGATCCCTATTTTAGCCATGCTCAGCTTTTTGAACCTGCAAAATTAATGGATTGGCATCGCTGGTTGTTACGATAGAAGGAAAGAAAAAGGCCGCATTAGCGGCCTTCAATATGAATTCAATCTTTTTATCGCATCAGGTACATTTTACCATAGCCTTTGTTGAAATATTTGTCCGTATTATCACCTTCGGGCTTGTATTTATCAAGCGATTTTCCATTTAAGTTAGTTATCACACGGTAGAGATAAATTCCGTTGGCAAGTTTTTGACCGTACTGATCTGTTCCATCCCACTTAAACTCTGTAATGTTTCTTCCAATATGCAATGGGCCTAATTCATCTTTAGTAATTTCTCTCACCACCTTGCCGGTAATGGTCATGATTTCAATCTTAATGTTCTGAGGCACCTCTGAACCGGTAATAGTAAATACAAAAGCAGTTGATGTTGTAAACGGATTCGGGTAGTTGAATATGTTTGAGATCATCGGCTTGTTTATCACCTGGAAGGCTACCCTGTACTCCATATTTCCTGCTGCGTTATTGCTTAAATCTTTTCCGGTTACAATTAATTCATACAACCCATCCTGCGGGAAATAAGGCAGCAAGTTCACATAAGCGCTGTTATCAGAATTAGGAGCCGGCCCTGCAGGTGTAAATTGCAAACTATCCCTGAAATAATAGCGGCGAATGGTTCCATCGGGAAATTTCACTTTTACCGTCATAAGTGTTGTATCACTCAACGTCATCCACTTTGCTTCATCTTTCAGCTTAATAGAAATATTAGGTTTAGAAGAAACGATGTCTCTGTTCAAAATATGGACGCCATCAAATGTTACATCCATATAAGGATTCAGGCTATCAGGCTTTACATAGAAATTCTTATACACAAAGTTGTTGAACAGGTATTGCTCGGGTTGATCGAAATCAGGGTTAACATTTACATACAAGTTATTCAACCCACCCAGGCTTCTTGTATTAATTGTTGTGCGTACAACAATTGTATCATTAGATGGCAACGGCCGTCGACGTGGAATTGGAATTATATTCGGCACGTTATTTCTGTCGGTGATCACCATCTTCACTTTCAAACTATCAAAAGCTGCTTCGCTGATATTTTTGAATGCCATTTTAAAATCAATAGGCTCTCCAATATCAACCGAGTCTTTCATTTGAAAACCAATATTGGGTGCTACAGCTCCTTCCGGAACCGGAACATAAGTTACCCGCCAATATCGCAACTGGTAAGGAGTAAAGTTCAGCGAATCCTGGTTTTTCATTTTCAGCTTGACATAAGGATAAATGTTTGCATTAACAGATGAAATATTAAAATCCTGCTGACCTGTTGTTAGGCCTGTAAACAAAGGAACTTCCGTACCGTTTTGCATTACACCAATCACATCAACGGTTGGCAGGTCGGAAGACTCCAAAGCAGTTCCTCTCCACTTCACTTCTTTCCATGATTTGGCAGGGCCATATAATGGAGAAGTGATGTAACCGAGGGTATCAGGTGTTTTCAAGTCTTTAGAGAGTGAAACGACATCATACATGCCTTGAGAAACTACACCCACCGGCACAAAATTGTTGTTGTTTTTTTGATAGATCTGAATAAAGGCCCTTGGTGTGGTAAACGAGTCTATTACATTACAACCAACATTTTTTAGTTTATGGTACAGTGAATTACCTGAACCATATAATGCTGTATCAGCCTTCCACTCATTAATAAAAGCAACCGTTTGGAAATTGTTTAAAATATTTCTTACAACTACATAATACCCATTTGGAATAGAATCCATAAAATCCATTGCAAGTTTGCGGGAAGCAGGAGTAACATATGAATATTCAAAATTCCACAACCTGCTCGGTGAACAGAACGGACCGCTTCCGTAAGCACCGCTGGGATTTGGAACCGGCCTCAATTTATATGGATCAAAAATGTTGAAAATAAGAGAAAATCCTACGCAGGCACTACGTATGTACGCATTTCCATCCACGCTTACAATATAATCGCCTTCCTGGGTAGATGCAGTAAGGAAGACGCCATTCTTAGCAAACAAATTATGGCGTAAAGAATCAAATGTCCATTTCCTTGTTGTGCTGTCAATTAATATTCTTGATACACCAGATTTTGTATGCTGGTAAAAGTGAGACTGATTGAAACCAACATCACTATTAGCAAGATAAACAAATGAAGCCGAGTTCCAGTTAATTGTACCACTTACAGGAATGGGTGCAACCCGCCAGTAGTAAACAGTACTATCGGTGAATGTAATACCGGGTGAAAATTCAAGTACACCTCCAGTTGAAGTAATCGTTTGTGTACGCTTGAATGGTGAATTGAAAAATTCTGTTGTATCCAACTCCATCCTGTATTGCTTGGAA
>PSMD01000006.1:55730-57887 GCA_040289925.1 Chitinophagaceae bacterium
GATAAACCGGTCTTGCCTCATCTTCATAAATAAACACATCCCTTGTTAGAGAGTTGTTGGTTTCGCAAAGTTCATCAACAACATTATCTGCATCAACCGTAATATTAATTTTGTTTAAACCTTTATCTCTTGAAGCCACAATTGGCACATTTACAATAATTGAGTCCACATACCGAATACCCGGTATAGTATCTCTCTGAATAATCTGTACTGAATTATCAGGAAAAGTTCTTTTTGTTTCTACCACAATATTTCTGTCAATCGCTTTTCCCATATTAATAAGCTTGGCTTTCACCTTAAAGCTATTTTCTATTACGGATATAAATCCGGGAGAAACAGTTACCAGTTGGGGTTCGATAACATAATCTGGTTTAAGATGGGTATTATATTTCAGTGCAGGGTCGCCATTCAATGAAATTTGCTCACAGTGAATCCGGGCATAAAAGTCATTTTGCGTTGTAATATTGAAAGTAAGCCGGATGGCTTCATCCATAGTTTCGCCAATTGACTTGCCATATTTTGTCCGGCTAATAGCAATGTAATTGTTGGTATTCAACAAATCGAGGTATTGAACAATACCCAAACTGGTGCTGGCCAAAAAGGCTATGGAGCCCCGGTTTTGAGCAAAAACAAATTTTTCAGAGATCGTTTCTTTTGTATAAAACCGGTTTTGATTAAAGTTGTAAAGATTACCTGCGTTACACCCTAACGTAATAAAAACAGGATACTTACCCGGGTTATTATAATTCATCGGGTCATCCAGGTTAAATTCAAGTGTTGTTGCTGAAGAGTGACCGAAATACAAAAGAAGACTAATCCCTTCTTCAAATAATTTCCTCAGCTTTTCGCTGTTTAATTCCTGAACCGGATCACTGGAGGTTTTGCTAAACTTGGTAACATTGGCTCCAAACAAAGTATCGGAGATGATTGTACTGTAATTGTTGGTCATTGCATTTAAGATAGTTTGCAAAGCACCATTGTCAGCACCTACAACATGCACCACATTTTTCATCCAGGCTTTATCAGCCATCAGGCAGGATTGAAAAGCCTGAGCTAATTCATAATCTTTTATTTTTTGCAGATATATCTCTACTTCCTGTCCATTAATGGCGGAAAGACGACCCACAGGCACAACAGGAATATTGTCATTATTGTAACATGCTAGCAAAATATCCGAAGCAGGATAGCCAAAGGTTGGAACCAAATTCAGTTTTTCCAGGTCACTTTGAATAGTTGGATTTGAATTAGCTTCATAAATTCTTTGGTGAATATAATTAACCCCCTTGCCTAAGAGGAAAACAAACCTGGGTTGTGTTGAATAATTATCGTAAGCATATTTAATAAAATTGCGAATAGCAGATGCATGTTTTTTTATACCAAATGCAAATTGATCAGTAAGCTGATTAATATCGTAAACCTTAGCATTGTAATTACCTCCCGCAGGTGAATTGCGGTAAGCCCTGTAATCATCTACCGGATTATTTCCCGTGCTACCTGTATAAAGAATAGGATTTGAAATGATGAGATAATCACCCTGGTTTTGTGAAAGGCCGTAGTTGATGAAATTTCTCGTTTGGAAATTGGTGATTGTATTAATGTTGGAAGCGTCTTCACTCACTAAAACCAACTTTCTATCCTCTGCTGAGGGCTGTAAAGCAAATTTGAGTATGGCCGGGTTGGTTATATCTGCTACATATCTTTTGTTATTGGTTAAATCATACAAAACAGGCGCAACTGAGCCATAGTTAAAATTGGTTATTTCCAGATAATTACCAGCAGCGTTGGCAGGTAAGCTAAATGTAAAATTCTTTAGATTGTCAAAATCAAATGTGCGGGGATAAATGAGTTCGTATTGACCCACAACCATCCTGTCGTTTGGCGTTCCACAGAGATTTGTAACATTGACTACGGCCGTGTTTGAACTAATTAAAGAAACGGGCACTGGTTGCTGCAACTTCACATAATCATAATAATCCATCACCTGTTGAATGATCTGTGTGCCGTTTATTTCAACTTTAAAACTTCTTGGATTGGCATTGTTACCTGCTGCATTAATTTTAAACAGTGCAGAAGGTCCGGAAGCATAAACATGCAGATTACTGTAAGTAGCACCTAACACTCCGTTTGGACCAATATCTACAGAAGTTAGTGCTTCCC
>PSMD01000006.1:57935-67729 GCA_040289925.1 Chitinophagaceae bacterium
CACCTACATAATTTCCAACTCCCAAATTATATTTATCCTTATAATACCGCCCCAGCACATGCATAAAATACGGCTCGGGGGGTAAAGAGTTGCCTGCAACATTATTGGTTACACCAACAATTCTTTTATTAACTCCTGTGTTTACTGTAAGAAAATAATAAGCAGTATCTGTTGACAAGCTCCACTTGTCATTAATCTGTGAATTAGGATCCCTGTACAGTTCATTATCGGTTTTGCCATCAAGTTGCTCGCCCCAAAATTCAATATAATCACTGCTGCCTAATGGGCCGGTTGATACAGAAGTGTAAATCGAAACTTCTTTTCCATTCTTCCATAACTGGAAATTTTGCGCAGGGGTGCTGCCTAAACCAATTGCGGCCAATGCGGACTGGTTAATTCTATATAACCCGTCTTTACCAACACGAAACTTGTAGTAAGTTTTATTGTAGTCTATCCATTCGTTATTATAAGGCTGTGCCTTTGCTGCTAAGCCCGATAATATTAACAGAAAGAGTAAAATTTTTTTCATGACAATAATTTTGCCCGGTACGTTTATTTTATCTTTTTCTCACTCACCATATTCAGTTTTAATGAGAATACGTGAGTGAATAAGGGATTGGATTGATTTGCCAGGTTGGTAAATGCGTAATCAATAGTAACATTTGAAACGCGGAAGCCAGCACCTGCACTCGGCTGATAGATCCATGTTTTCTTTTGATTGGTTGTATCATTGTCGTCAAGAGTTCTCTGGAAATTTTTAATGCCGGCTCTTACGTAAAATACATTCTGAATGTTCAACTCAACACCCAGCTTTGGGTCAACACTCACCGGGTTTGCGCTGATAACTGTATTTCTCTTTCCGTCAAACGTTACATCAAAATTTGTTTCGGCCAATAAGTTCAGCTTTTGATTAATTCTAAAATCTCTGCCAACACCTAAAACCAAACGCGGTGCAGTTAACTCAGAAGATTTTGACGGAATGATATTATCCGTTCTTGCCAAAGTAATTTTTTCATTTTCTGTAAAATTGAAACTCCATGTATTAAACGTCGTAGTCAGATCTCTGCCAACTGCACCAAACTTCCATTTACCTGAAATGATTTGCATGCCAAGGTCTAACCCAAAGCCCCATGCTTTTGCAAAATGGCCAACACTACGATGAATGACTTTTGCATTTATCCCTAAATGAATATTCCTTTTTTCACTTTCTCTGAACTTTTGAGCCATTGAAAAGATAAATCCGTAATCAGCAGCACTAAACTCAGTAATATTATCATAGTTGGCGGAACCATCCGGCTCTACCAAAAACAAAGTATTTGCAATGTCATCTACCGCAAACCGCAAAGCCGAAATACCAATCACTCTTTTATTACTTGATGTAGGAATGGCTACACTGGCATAATCATATTTTCCAATGCCGGCAAAATATTCAGAGTGCATCAGGTTAAGGTTGGGATGATCTTTTACACCTACCAGGCCTGCCGGATTCCAATAACCAGCAGTACCATCATTAACACTAGCTACCTGTGAGCTACCCATAGCCAAGCCGCGGCCACCGGCGCCTATATTCAAAAATTCATTAGAGTATTTTCTGAACTGTGCAAATGAAGAAAGGGAAACAGTTGTCATAAATAGGGACAGGTATATTCGGAACTTGGTCATTTTTACGATTTTCAATAAGCAATTTTTCAGGGGCTTTTCATAAGGTTTGGGCTCTCAAAAATAACGTGAAAGGCCGGGACTGCATAGCTTTCCGGCCAAAATAAATAACAACTGTAAACGAATAGGTTAGAAAAATATTGCCTCTAATTTTATGCTTTTTCATTCTGCCTTACTTTTGCGCTAACCCAATTCTACTAATGACCTTAATAGAAGAGCTTAGATGGAGAGGCATGATACAGGATATTATGCCCGGCACCGAAGAACAATTATCCCGTGAAATGACACATGGTTATATTGGCTTTGACCCAACCGCTGACAGCCTTCATATTGGAAGTTTAGTGCCTATTTTATTGCTGGTTCATTTACAAAAAGCCGGTCATAAGCCTATTGCACTTGTGGGCGGTGCCACTGGTATGGTTGGAGACCCGAGCGGGAAAAGTGAAGAAAGAAATTTATTAAGTGAGGAAGTTTTAATACATAACCAGGAAGGCGTTCGAAAACAACTGATGAAGTTTTTAGATTTTGACGCATCAAAACCTAATTGCGCCGAAATGGTAAACAACTATGATTGGTTCAAGGATATGAGCTTCCTGCATTTTATTCGGGATGTTGGCAAACACATTACGGTTAACTACATGATGTCGAAAGACAGTGTGAAAAAAAGAATTGAAGGTGCGGCAGGCATCAGCTTTACCGAATTTACTTACCAACTCATCCAGGGCTACGATTTTTACTGGCTGTATTCAAATAAAAACTGCAAGTTGCAAATGGGTGGCAGCGACCAATGGGGCAATATCGTTACCGGTACCGAACTCATTCGCCGTAAAGCAGGTGGAGAGGCGTTTGCATTTACCTGCCCGTTAATTACCAAAGCCGATGGTGGAAAATTTGGCAAGACTGAGAAAGGAAATGTTTGGCTTGATCCTCAAAAAACATCGCCCTATCAATTTTATCAATTTTGGTTGAATGCAACAGATGAAGATGCTGAAAAATGGATTCGCATTTTTACGTTTTTGTCATTTGAAGAGATTGAAGACATCACCAACCAGCATAATACTGATCCTTCAAAAAGAATTTTACAAAGAAGGCTCGCCGAAGAAATAACAGCTTTTGTTCATGGTAAAGAAGAATTGCAGGCTGCCATTGATACCACGCAAAAATTGTTTGCTAACCAAACCGCCCCTGCTGAAAGCCTGAGTGAAGAAGACCTTGAAGCAATGGAAGGCATCGTAAAATCAGATTTCTTCAGACATAAAATAGAAGATGGAATTGATGTGGTTAGTTTTTTAGCCGACACGAAAATTTTTACAAGCAAAGGAGAAGCCCGAAAAAATATTTTGAACGGCGGTGTAAGCATTAACCGCAGAAAAGTAGATGATGTTCAGTTGCAAGTAACCCCTTCTCTATTGTTGCACAACAAATACATTTTGGTGCAAAGGGGCAAAAAGAATTATTACCTGGTGAAAGCTGTGTAAATTTCCTGAGTAAAAGACTGAAGCGATCTATTCTACCTTAACCTGCTTTTTTATCAATGCACCTTCTCTTGCTTCCTTTAAAAACTTGCGTTCGTTAAGCAGATAGCCATTTCCTTTTTCACAAAAATGCACTTTCAAATTTTCAATGCTGATAGGATTACCATCGGGAATGTCAGCAATATTGCAATGCCCAATGTCGTGGCCGTCAATAATAATGACAAGTCCGCTGCCAATGGCTTCCATTTTATTTCCTTCCAGTATCAGCATGCCGGTATCTTCTCCCAGGCCAATGCCTATGCATTGCGGGTTGCTGGCCACTGCCTGCGCCAGTCGTCCAAAACGGCCTCGCTTTTCAAAATGAGAATCTACAATTACATCATCAATAAAGCCAAGACCGGTGGTAATTTTTACCTCGCCTTTGAAATGTGCCTGCGTAGCATTTCCTTCATAAATCATGGTATTGCTCATGGCCATAGCACCAGCACTTGTACCAGCTACAACAAAGTTTTCATTTTGGTAGCGGCCCAATAAAATTTTTAGAAATTCAGTGCCGCCAAAAGTTGCACTAAGTCGCAGTTGATTGCCACCTGTAAACATTACTGCATCGCAATGGCGAATGCGTTCGAGATATTCATCCTGCATGGCATCCTGCCGGGTGCGTATATGCATAAGGCCTACGTTGGTACATGAAATTTTTCCAAAAGCATTCAGGTAATTCTCTCCTACTTCAAAGGGAATCGTTGAAGCCGTCGTAATAATTTCCATTCTTGCTGAAGGACCTCCGGCTTCTTCAACAATGCGGCGTAAAATTCCAAGCTCAAAAAAATTGAGGTTATTACGAAGAATTTGACCTTTCTCCAGGTCGGTTCCTTTATCCTCTGCCCCACCAACTGCTATCAGTTTACCTTTGGGATGGTTCATTCATTGGGTTTTTGAATTCTGAACAAAAATAGGAGAAAACTCCACTGTCATTGAAACTGTTTACGTTTTGTTGTATTTTGAAGAGTTTAAAATGAACTCTATGACCACCATATGCAATTGCCGCTGCAAATAACATCATTATTACTGGGCTGTTTCATTTGCCTGGCAAGCTTCTCTCAAAAACGAGATACCCTAAGTATTTATTTTGATTTCAACAGTGCTGAAATGACCAATCGTTCCAGCGAGAGAATTGATAGCTTTCTTTATTCCAAAAAAAATCTTTCTATTACAAAAATTAACCTGAGAGGTTATTGTGATAAAATTGGCAGCAATAAATATAATGACCGCCTTGCAGCCAAACGAATTGCTACTACAAAGCAGTATCTGTTAAATATGGGTTTTGAAACCCTGGTTATTTCCAGCATGATTGCCTATGGGGAAAGAAAGCCAATAAACAAAAATCTTACAGAACAGGAAAGATTGCTCAACCGGCGTGTTGAATTGATTATTGAAGCCATCCCCTTTAACCAGCTACAACAAAAATCAATTTCAAAACAACTAACAGATACAAGTGTAAAAGTTGGCTCAACACTGGTTTTAAAAAATCTGAATTTTTATCCCAACCGTCATTTTTTAGTAAACGAATCTTTACCTGTGCTTGATGAATTACTAAGAGTATTAAAACAAAATCCCAACCTGAAAATTGAAATACAGGGCCACGTTTGTTGCACATCTGGCCCCGACGCATTGGATATTGATATGAACCTTCAAAATCTTTCGATACAAAGGGCAAGATTTATTTACAACTATCTTATTGAAAATGGAATTGCAGCAAGCCGGCTAAGCTACCGTGGCTTTGGCAGCAGCCACAAATTATATCCTGAAGAAAAAAATGAATTTGAACGATTACAAAACCGGCGGGTAGAAATTAAAATCATCAGCAAGTAGCAGGCATTTTCACAAATCATTTTCAGTTGCGCATTTAATTTGCAATATGTCTCCTCTTTTAAAACTCCTATGCTTTTTTTCACTGATCAAGTTACCTGCATTTTGTTTTGCACAACCCAAAGAAAAATTGGTTGTGTATTTTGATTTTAATCGTTGGGATATTACAACCGAAACTGCAACAAAACTGGATAGCCTGCTAAAGGCAAAGGGCAGAATTGTTACAATTGAATTATTTGGACATTGTGATAAGATTGGCGGATACTCTTATAATGACAGTTTATCTATTGAAAGAGCTTTAGCTGTAAAAAATTATTTGAGAAAAAAGGGCTTGCTGAAACTCAGTTTACCGCTTTAACCGGCTATTGCAAAAGAGAACTCGTTAATGAGAATTTGACACCAGAACAACGCTCGCTGAATCGTCGTGTTGAAATACAAATATTAAGATTACAGCCGGAAACAACCGTTGACACTCCTGATGAACAAACTAAAAATCTCTCAATTGAAAAGCAGCTAACCGACACCGTTTTTAATGAAGGCGATAATATTGTTTTAAAAAACCTGAATTTTTTTGGAGGTCGCCATGTTCTTTTGCCCGGTTCAGAAGAAACACTTGAAGAACTTCTTGCACTTTTAAATAGAAAGCCCAATTTGAAAATTGAAATACAGGGTTACGTTTGCTGCACTCCTGCTAGTAGTGACGGCTTGGACCTGGACACAAAAAAACCTGACCTGTCTGTTCAAAGAGCCAAAATGGTTTACGACTATTTGGTAGAAATGGGTATTGAAAAAACAAGGCTGAGTTATAAAGGTTTTGGTGGCAATAATAAAATTATTGAAGATGAAAACACTGAATACAACCGAATGCTAAATCGCAGGGTAGAAATAAAGATCGTTGGTAAATAGCTATGCCGGTTTCCTCACTATAAAAAAAACCACTAAACCAAACGCCGCAACCAAACTTCCCCACAAAGCAAACCAACCGGTGGAGATAAATAAAAAGAGCCAGATAAGAATTGAAATAATTACCGGTAAAGGATATAACCACATGCGGAAAGGCAATTTTCCTTCTCCCATTCTTTTACGTAATAAAACCAACCCGATTGTTTGACCAATAAACTGAACTAAAATTCGCATTGCTAAAATAGAGCTGATAACTTCTCCTAACCGAAAAAGCAAGCTGAATAAAAAACCAACTGCGCATAAAAAAATCAGCGAGATGTAAGGAAAATTTTTGGTGGGATGAAGCTTTGAAAATACCCGGAAAAAATTCCCATCCACTGCAGCGGCATAGGGAATTCTTGAATAACCCAACACCACGGCAAATAATGATGCCAGTGCAATCCATAGTATAAGTACAGTTACAACAATGCCGGCAGTATGACCATAAATTTTTTCCATAAAGCGGCTCACCAGGTGCGGCTCATCCGGTTGTATTTCCTGCCAGCCAATCACACTCATTACACTCACATTCATTAACAGGTAAAGTGCAGCAATACCAGCAATCGAAATAAATATGCTCCGTGGAATATTTTTCTGCGGCTTAATTATTTCACCCCCTAAATGACAAACGTTATAATACCCCAGGTAGCTGTAAACAGTTTTTACAGAACCTTGCCCCAGTGCTGCCCAAAATACATATTGAAAAAAAGATTGGTTACCTGATGGCCACAATTGAATGCTGTGCTGGCTATTTGTAAAGCCGGCAACAATAATCCAGGCAACCGTTAACACAACAACCACCCACAATGCAACAGAAATTTTTCCGATGGTTTCAATTTTTCTGTAAAGAAGAATGAAAATGAAAACAACCAGTGCACCGGATACCAGTTTTTGTTGCAAGTCAGAAAGCTGAATCAGAAAAGAAAGATATTGCGCAAACCCTATGGCACCTGAAGCTACCACCAGCGGTGCCTGAATACTTGTTTGCCAAACAAACAAAAAACCCATCAGCCTTCCCCATTTTTCACCATAACTGATGCGTAAAAAATTATAGCTGCCACCCGCTAAGGGATAAGCAGCTCCTAACTCAGCCCAAATCATAGCATCAACAAAAGCTGCAAAGGCTCCAAAAATCCAGGCCCACAAAAACAAACCGTTATTAAAATAGCTTACCACCAGTGGCATCACCACAAAAGGGCCAATGCCAACCATGTCAATCATGTTAATAGATGTTGCCTGTAAAAGATTGAGCCTGCGGTTGAGGTGAGACAAGCAATTTTTGTTTAAGGTTAGAGGTTTGATGTTGTTTCCTGCATGAATTTTTGCCTTACGCAGCTGCAAATTCTTTCACAGCTTTTACAAGCACATCAAGCTGCTCAATGGTTGTATATAGATTGGGGGTTACTCTTATTCCATGAATAGTTTCCCACTCAATACCCACTGCATGAATTTTATATTTATCAAAAAGAAATTGTTCCAGTTCGCCGGGCTTTTTGCCTTCAATACCAATATTACCAATAGCACATCCCCATTTTGGATGCAAAGAAGTTTGCAGTTTCACCTTTGGTATGTCTTTTAATTTTTCCATCCAGTAATTTTTTAAATAGTGCAAACGCTTTTCTTTTCTTTCGGCACCAATCATTTCATGAAACTCCAATGCCTTGCCAATAGCCTGCTCAATAAAAAATGGACGAGTGCCGAGATTTTCAAATTTGCGTATGTCATCCTTCAACGGGTCATCACTTGTTGCAAACAACGGGTAAAGGTTTTTGATCTTATCTTTTTTTACATACAGCATGCCGCTGCCAATAGGTGCGTATAACCATTTGTGCAGGCTGCTGGCAAAATAATCTGCTCCAAGCTCCGGCACTTTAAAATTAAAATGAGCAAAGCTGTGTGCCCCGTCAACAATTACATCAATGCTACGCCTATGGGCTTCATCTGCAATTTTTTTTACCGGTAAAATTTGCCCGTTCCAGTTTATGATGTGAGTGATGTGTACCAGTTTTGTTTTTGGCGTAAATGCTTTTACATATTGATTCACCAGGTAATTTTCATCTTCACTGGGTAAATCAAGATTTATCCAAACCATTTTTATCCCATCTCTTTTTTCTCTCTGGCGATAAGCATTTACGATGTTGGGATAATCCTGCTTTGCAGCCACCACTTCATCACCTGCTTTTAATGACAAGCCAAAAATGATGGTCTCTAATCCTTCAGAAGAATTGCGGTTGATGGCTATTTCCTCTGCATCGCAACCAGCATGTTTCGCTAAATTGCGCCGCAGTGGTTCACGGCCTTGGTCCAGTATGCGCCACATGTAATAGCTGGGAGCTTCGTTACTGAAATCATAATAACGTTTTACTGCTTCGGCTACAGTTTTTGGGGCAGGAGAAACGCCTCCATTGTTCAGGTTAATAATTCCGGGATTAACGGTGAATGATTGCTGAATGTAATACCAGAAATCTTCTTCACTTGCCAGGTCGGTTGCTGCAATTCCTTCTGCATCTTTTAACGCCAGCTGCAAATTCCGGCTCCAGGCAGGTTTTGTTAATGAAGAAAAAAAAGCAGTGGCAGATACAGCACTCAGTTTATTTAAAAAAGAACGACGGTTAATTGAAGCCATAAAAAAGTTTGTGAGTAAATCTAACAAAAAATGATTGGGTAGCGGCCAGCCAGCTTTTTGTTTTCAATGAAAGATCCCTGATCAGGCAGTTCAGCAATTGCCCAATTTCACTTAGCTTGCGCAGCAATTTTCAAATACTACAAAACAAATTCTATCATGTTTCAGAAAGTAAGTGTAATTGGGGCCGGCACTATGGGCAACGGCATTGCTCATGTTTTTGCACAGAATGGGTTTAAAGTAAATCTTATTGATGTTTCGCAACCCCAGTTGAACAAGGCCATTGATACCATTACAAAAAATTTTGACCGGCAAATTGCAAAAGGCAACATTACTGAAGAAACAAAAGCCACTGCTTTAAAAAACATCACCACACTTACTTCCATTGATGCCGGTGTGCAGGAGTCTGATTTGGTTGTGGAAGCCGCCACCGAAAATATTGAATTGAAGCTTTCAATTTTTAAACAACTGGATGAAAAAGCTCCGGCAGGCTGCATTTTAACCACAAACACTTCTTCTATTTCCATCACAAAAATCGCTGCAGTTACATCCAGACCGGAGATGGTAATCGGTATGCACTTTATGAATCCTGTCCCGGTAATGAAATTGGTAGAAATCATTAATGGCTATGCCACTAAAAAGGAAGTAACTGATAAAATTGTTGAGTTAAGTAAAACACTGGGCAAAATTCCCTGCGTGGTAAATGACTATCCGGGTTTTATTGCTAATCGCATTTTGATGCCAATGATCAACGAAGCTATTTCTAGTTTGTATGAAGGTGTAGCTGGTGTAGAAGAAATTGATACGGTAATGAAATTGGGTATGGCTCATCCAATGGGGCCTTTGCAGCTGGCTGATTTTATTGGCCTGGATGTTTGCCTGGCCATCTTAAGAGTATTGTATGATGGATTCGGTAATCAGAAATATGCACCCTGCCCGCTGCTGGTAAATATGGTAACAGCCGGCAAACTGGGTGCAAAAAGCGGTGAAGGTTTTTATAAATATGAAAAAGGAAATAAGAACCTTGTTGTTAGTGACCGCTTCAGGTAGTTGTGCTTTCCGGTTGTGCGGATTATCTTGAAACATAAACCTGGACTATGAATGAAATTCTTTCTGCCGAATTAAAAAAAACGGAAAAACGCAACCTTTGACAGAAGCTGAGATTGCAACGCTGCAGAAGATTAAAAAAAAAAGCTCCATTTTATTTTTTCTACATACGGCAGCTT
>PSMD01000006.1:67786-73665 GCA_040289925.1 Chitinophagaceae bacterium
ATTCTACGGTAGAACGCAAAGGGTTGAGATGTACCGTTATCAGGAGCTTGCACCTTATTTCTACACCTTCTGCTTTTTGTTAGCTACAGGTTATTTCACAAGGTATTTTCTCAAATCAGTTTATCCGCTGGTAAAAGTTAAAAGAAAAGAAAAAGAGAATTATTTTTTTAAGCCCTGTAAATACAAAGCTCCTTTTATTGAAGATTATTACCTAAAAACAACATTAAACAACATGCCATTAATTCATGTTGAGAGAGGTTTTTACGAAATAATTGATGACAATAGCATAGCGGCACTTTATTACTCTGAACATGCAAAATTTATTCTGTCGGTAGTGGTTGATCACAAAAGAATTGATTTCAACTATTCTCTCGTTCTTGATGATTTGTGGCTTAAGCTGCAGCATTATTTCTTTGGCAACACCATGTTCAATTTGATTTTTAACTTTTGTTTCTTCCCGGCAGATTTTTCAATGTCGGATGCAGAAGTGGTTTCACTAATCTTCTTTAACTGCAAAGTATCTTCAGCAATTTGAATCCACTTTACGTTCTTCCATTTAAATCGAAGTCCTGTGTGTTTTTCTATAAGATTGACATTAACCTGGAAAACTTGCTTGTATTTATAATCACGAAAAATTCCGACTCTTCGCCAAACTTTTCGGATGCTTTTGGATAAATCAAAATCTTCAGATCGTCTCTCAATCTTTTTTCATGACTCATAATAAATCCCGTGCTCCATATTTGATCCTTCCATTGAAACACGATGACTTTCCAAAAAAGCAATGGCACCTGGAAAGTTTTGTCGTTTTTATAAACGGGCTCTTTTTTATTTAACACCGGCCCTGTAAAAACTGAAATGCGTTTATTGACTGCAGAGCCACCCTCTTTAATAATATATTGTTCCAGAGATCGCCAAAGTACGCTGTTCAGCCTTTCTGCCTGAGGCACTGAATTAGGAAAATGAAAGCTTTCATAGGCTGAAAGCTGCGTTGTATCTTCTGTTTCTCCCCAGCTCATTTCATCATTGCTGGCCATGTGGCCAATTTCAAACTCGGTAAAACCTTTCTCCAAATCATAGAAACTGTTGTTCAACTGAAAATTTTCTTTCACCCTCGGATCAGGATTAAACTCATTTGCCCGCCTGGTTTTTTCTTTCTTTTTAGAAGCGTCAATATTGCTGGCAGAAAAAAAGGCAACTTTCTTTTGGCATTACACGCCACACTAAAAAAAGAATAATTCAATAACCCTTTTGAATTACCATCAACCGATGGCAATAATTTTTTTGTGTTGAGGAAAGGACGCTGGTTGAAACAGAAGTTTTCCCATCAATAAATTTTACATTATATCCTTGGCAGGTTTTTAAATGCTCAAGGCTGAAGACCTAATCTTTTAGCGGGTTGGCTGGCATACCCAAACTTTATCAAAAGGTAGTTACATGCTTTTGATAAAACAATTACCGGAAAGTAGGTTAAAGTGAAGAAATTTCCAGTGCATACAGGTTGCTGAAATTGTATAGCACTTCATTCAGCCTGCTTTTTGGAACACCAATTTCCAGCAGGCAAAAAAGCTGCGTTTCCTGCCTGTGAATGGTACAGCCATATTTTTTTACTATGTTCATTACTTCATTCATCAGCGTATAATCAAACTGCAGGCGATAGTTTGTTTCAATGGCTTTTTGAATGACGGGTGTGGTTTGCAACGCTAACGCCGTAGCAGTTTTATAAGCGTTAATTAATCCCGGTACACCTAAAAGCGTTCCGCCAAAATACCGTATCACAATTACAGCAACGTTTGTCAGCTCTTTGCTATCAATTTGCACGAGTATAGGTTTACCTGCGGAGCCGGAAGGTTCACCATCATCACTGCTGCGAAAGTTATTGCCATCAGTTCCTATCCGGTAAGCAAAACAATGATGCGCTGCTTTTGGATGCTCATCTTTTAATTTCTGCAATTGCTTTTTAAAATCGTTTGAATCAGTCACCGGAAAACAATAAGCGAGGAATTTGCTGCCACGGTCTTTAAACTCTGCATAACCCGGCTTTTCTATGGTGTTGTAAAAGTCAGCCATTATTTTTTTGAGAATAAAAAGTTTGAATGCGGTCAGAAAAAATTGTTTGTTCGTCTGCCAAAACCGCATGGTGTAATTGGGGAGCCGGCAGGCCGCTGTCAATAAAAAGCTCTTCGTTTGTAATAACTCTTGCTTCGTCCCAACTCTGCTCATCAATAAATGATTGCAACAGCCTGGCACCGCCTTCTACAATTACTGATTGAATTTTGAGAGTGTAAAGTGCATTCAGAATTTGATGAACGATGCTGACATCTTCGGTGACCCGGTAAAAGCCAACCCCATGGCTGGCCATAGAAAATTCTTCTTCTAAATCATGTTTTATTTTATTGAAGATGATTGTAGGGGCATCTTCATTAAAAATGGCAAGATGTGAAGGAAGTTTCAAACCCATATCTACCACTAATCTTACCGGGTGTTTCCCCGGCCACAAACGGCTGGTGAGTTGTGGATCATCTGCCAACGCTGTATTTGTTCCAACTAGTATGGCAGCTTCTTCAGTTCTCCATTTATGAACTAACCGGTTGGTAAATTCATTGGAAATAAACAGCCTCCTGCCCTCTGGGAGTAGCTGTTTCTCGCTTTGAGAAAGAGAACCGGAAGCTGAAGCGGCAATTTTTCCATTCGCCGTTTGAGCCCATTTTAAAATAACATAAGGCCTGTGCTTTTCATAAAAACAAAGGAAACGTTTATTGAGTTTACGACATTCATCTTCCAAAACTCCAAACACTACTTCAACACCTGAGTCTTTTAATTTCTCAATTCCTCTCCCATTCACCTCACCAAAAGGATCCCGGCAACCAATAACAACTTTGGGGATTTTATTTTTTATGATGAGGTTGGTACAAGGTGGCGTTTTGCCATAATGTGCACAGGGCTCCAGCAAAACATATAATGTGGAAGAAGAAATAAATGGCTCATCCTTTTTTTCAACCGAATTAATACAGTTCACTTCGGCATGCGCCCCCCCAAAAAATTGATGATAGCCTTCTCCAATCACTCTACCACGGTAAACCAATACGGCACCTACCATAGGATTAGGAGCTACATCACCTGCAGCCAGTTGTGCAAGCTGCAGGCAACGCCTCATATATATTTCATCAGTGCTAAACAATGCAAAAATTAATTTGCAAATATAACCTGCAGCAGTGGTTGACAGCTATGGCAAACACATTGTTTAATTTTAGGCATGACAGGTGAAGAAGCAAGAAAAAAACTGGTTGAAGAACTGAAGAGTATTTATCCGCTGCCTGAAGCAGAAAATATCTCTGAAATTGTGTTGGAAAAAATAACAGGCAAAACCGGGTTACGACGATACGTAGAAAGAGATGATTTATCTGCAGAACAACAATCTTTATTGCAACAATACACCGAAAGATTATTGAAGCATGAGCCTGTGCAGTACGTGGTAAATGAAGCCTGGTTTGCAGCCAAAAAATTTTACGTGGATAAAAATGTACTGATACCAAGACCTGAAACAGATGAATTGGTTGACTGGATTGTAAAAGAAATGCAGCAGAGAGCAAACGAACTATTCAAAATTCTTGATATAGGCACAGGCAGCGGCTGCATTGCTATTGCTTTGAAGCTGGCTTTGCCAGGCGCGGAAGTTTGGGCTTGTGATATTAGCGATGAAGCTTTGAATATTGCCCGGTTAAATGCAGATACACTGAATGCAGCTATTGACTTTATACCACTTGATTTTTTAGATGCTGAACAAAGAAAACAATTGCCTGCGGTTGATGTTATTGTCAGCAATCCGCCCTATGTGTCTTTTAAGGATAAAAGCGGGATGAGAAAGAACGTAACCGACTACGAGCCGTCAACAGCCTTGTTTGTGCCTAATGATGATGCATTGATTTTTTATAAGGCTATTGCTGAGTTTGCAAAAGAAAAGTTACATCCGCAGGGTAAAATATTTGTAGAGATACATGAAAGCCTTGGTAAGCAGGTCACAGAAATTTTTCAATTAGCCGGGTTTCATAAAACAGAAATCAGAAAAGATATGCAGGATAAAGACAGAATGGTGAAAGCAGAAAAATGATCATTTTGGTTTTTCAACAGCCAGCACTGTTTTTGCGCCCAGTTCCCTCGCTATTCTCATTACGGCAACTACGTAATCAATCGGCACCGTTTTGTCGGCATTAATAACTACTGTCGCATTTTCCTTGTTCTTTTCTATCAGCGGTAACATAGCTGCCTTCATGGCTGAATCAGTAGTAACTTTTGTTGTGCCTACATAATAAACTTTGTTGGCATCAATAGACACTACAACTGTTTGCTTGCTCTTTGTATCGCTTTTTGCTGAAGGCTGCGATAGCTTGATGACATTTGGATTTGCCAGTGTTGAAACTATCAGGAAGAACATTAGCAAAATGAAAAGAATATCATTCAGCGAATCAGTAAACACTTCCGCTTCTTTATGGGCATGTATCTTCTTTCTTAAATTCATCAGCTATTATCGTGTAGGTTCTTGTAAAATATCCAGGAAATCTGCTGTGGCAATTTCCATGCGGTTGGCAGCTTTTTCCACTTTTGTATTAAGATAGTTGTATGCAATAAACGAAATCAAACCAATTATAAGACCTGAAATAGAAGTAACCAGTTTTACATAAATACCACCGGCAATCGTATTCAGCTCAAACTCATTTGTATAATTGATTTTTGAGAACAACTGCATCAAGCCGGCCAGTGTACCTACGAAACCGAAAATAGGTGCAGCTCTTGAAATAACTGAAAGCACTCCTAAATTTCTTTCCAGCTTAAACATTTCAAGCTGGCCAATGTTTTCCATACTTTTTTCAATGGAGTCAATTGGTTTGCCAATGCGCTGAATGCCTTTATCAATTACACGGGCAACCGGGTTATCTGTATTGCGGGCAAAACTTTTTGCGGCAGTTAAATTGCCGCTGACAATGTGGTCGCGGATAATATTCATGAAGTTTGCATCCAGGCGGGAAGCCTTCTGAATTGCAATATATCTTTCAAAAAAAACAAAAATGGCTGCCAGCAACAGTATGGCTAGTGGAATCATGATCACTCCGCCGGAAACCAGCAGTTCAATCATGCTTAATTTTCCATCTCCGTTTGTGTCTCCCTGAATAGCTCTTGTAACAACTTGTTGTGTAGTATCTACAATCTGTAAAAGATCAAACATATTTTAATTCCGATTAGTCCGTAAATATAAATTATCGAAGGGGCTGGGGTTTTTATTTTTTATCAACAGATGTGTGAAGAACGAAAAAAATCATGCCTCGTTGTACATGGTTTGTTAGTTTGAGAATTCTTTAACAGGAATGGCAGATGGCAATAACCACCAGATCATTTCTCTGCAGTGCCGGCATGCTTCACCATCAATGCCTGTATCTGTTTCATGGTAGCTTCCATCCCTTCTGCACTGCCATCTAAAAAAATCACATTCCCTTTCCCGTATTCTGCAAAATTCTTGATCGCTTCCGTCCACATGCTGAACAAAATTACATTGGTATCAAGATTGGCCTGCTTCATTTGCTCGGCAGCTTCTGTCATACCTCTTGCCACTTCCTGGCGGAAGAGTGCCACACCCTGGCCACGCAAACGGGCTGCTTCTTTTTCTGCTTCTGCGGAAATTTTTATTGCATTTCCTTCAGCCTCGGCCGCTTTTGTTTTTGTGATCAGCAAAGCCTGGCCTTCATTTTCAGCAGCAGCTTTCAGGTTATTGCTGGCTACCACCTTGCTCATCGAATCAAGGATCATTTTATCAAACGTAATGTCGTTAATCTGCAAATCCTGCAAATGATAGCCCCACTCTTCCAGCGTATGGTCAATTTCTGTTT
>PSMD01000006.1:73717-83228 GCA_040289925.1 Chitinophagaceae bacterium
AACGAGCGGATGTTTCCTTCAATCGTTCTTACCAGAGCCTGCATCAAATCTCTGTCTGAAATAAATTTGAAAGCAACTCTTTTAATGGTTTCTTCATTTTCATTTTGCACAGCATACAGCAACATGCTTTTGAAATAAACATTCGCCTGGTCCTGGGTAACAGCCTGGAACTCCAACTCAACTGAACGGTTTTGAATAGAGATTTTTTTATGCACCTGTTCCAACATCGGAATTTTCATGCGCAAACCCGGTCGAACAATGCGCTGGTATTTTCCGAACATGGTGATGACTCCAATATAACCCTGGTTAATAGTAAAGAAGCAACTGAAAAAAATAATGAGTGCTACAAGCACCCACCAATACTGAATAAAATTTTCCATAATGCAGTTAGGTTTATTTTCTGAATAAGTTAGTTAAAGATAATGGAAGAAAGATAGAAGACGGATATCGTACATTCAACCCTCAGCATTTTAACTGTGCCTTATATCTTGTATCTTAACTTTTCTCTTCCCAAACCTGTACAAGTTCTGCCAACACTTCAACTGCTTTCTGCATATCCTGTATGCTCACAAATTCCTGCTTACTATGGAAAGCCATTTCACCTGTAAAAATATCCGGGCAAGGCAAACCCATAAATGAAAGTCGTGAGCCATCTGTTCCGCCTCTTGCACTGTGCTTTTCAAATTTCACTCCCGCTCTCTTCATGGCTTCTTCAGCAAATTCAGTTACCTGCGGGTGTTTGTCCAGTACTTCTTTCATATTGCGGTACTGTTCTTTTATTTCAAACTCGTAAGAAGCACCGGGATATTTTGCTACAGCCTGTCTTGCAAATTGTTCCAGCCGGGTTTCGTGCATTTTTAATTTCTCAGTTTGAAAATCCCGGATAATAAATTCAACTTTTGCTTTTTCAGCAATGCCTTCAAACCTCACGGGGTGAACAAACCCTTCTCGATCTTCAGTGGTTTCAGGTGAGAATTCTTGTTTGGGTAAAAGATCTAAAAATGTTCCGGCTACCTTCAGGGCGTTTACCAGTTTGCCTTTTGCATAGCCGGGATGTGCACTTACGCCATGAAAGGTTAGCACTACTCCATCAGCACTAAATGTTTCATCCGTAAATGCTCCCCGCGGACCTCCATCCAGTGTGTATCCAAAATCAGCACCCAGTTTTTTCATGTCAACCTTGTTCACACCTCTTCCAATTTCTTCATCGGGAGTAAACAAAATTTTGATGGTGCCATGCTTTACTTCGGCATGAGTAACGAGGTAATTGGCCAGGTCCATAATAATGGCAACGCCGGCTTTATCATCAGCGCCCAGCAAAGTTTTTCCTGATGCTGTAATAATGTCCTCTCCAATTTTCTCCCGTAAATAAGGATGATCTTTTGGTGATACAATTATCGAAGGATCATCCGGCAAAACAATATCCTGGCCCCGGTAATTTTTATGAACTATTGGCTTCACACCCGTTCCCGATGAATCCGGCGCTGTATCCACATGCGAGCAAAAACAAATTACCGGAACCTTTTTTTCTGTATTGGCAGGAATTGTGGCGTACACATATCCCCATTCATCCAAATGTGCATCAGCAATGCCCATTTGTTTCAGTTCAGTCACTAAAATGCGGCTCAGGTCTTTTTGTTTTTCCGTAGAGGGAATGGTGTTTGACTGGGGATCGCTTTGCGTATCTACCTGTACATAACGCAAAAATCTTTCTGCTGTGGTAAATTGATAATTGTTCATCATAAAGAAGAGCAAAGATAATCAGTCGGCAGTATGCGGAACGCAGCGGAAAGTCCACGGTAATAAATACCAGAAACCAACAACCAACCACCAACTTATTCCCATCTTATCATCTTGTTTGAAATCTTGCCAATTATCCTTTACCTTTTCATCAAACAAAACCACTGTTATGAAAAAATGGATCATAGGCTCACTTGTTGGAGCCATTATCGTTTTTGCCTGGCAGGCTGCTTCATGGATGTTTCTTGGCATTCACAACAGCCACATGAAATATACCCCGGCACAGCAACAGGCAATAGATGCTCTTTCGACAGCTTTGCCCGAAGATGGTATGTACATGTTGCCCACCGCCCCACCGGGCACAAGTGAAAAAGAAAAGCAGGAGTTAATGAAACAAATGGAAGGAAAACCCTGGGCAATGGTCACTTATGGTAAAAGCTGGACTAACAATATGACTCAATCCATGATCACAGGTTTTTTGGTAGATGTAATTCTTGTCGTCTTGCTCATTTCAATTTTGGTCAGAGGAGGCCTTCCTTCTTTTACAGGAATTTTTACCGGGGCAGTAGCGGTTGGCGTTTTTAGCTTTTTGTGGAGCCATTACCTGTTGCACAACTGGTATAATGTTTCCTGGTCATCAATTCAACCATTTTTAATTGATGCTATTGTAGCCTGGGGGCTATGCGGCCTTTGGCTAGCCTGGTGGTTAAGAAAACCCGTTACTGTAAAAAGTTAAACTAACTCCAAATAATAAAAAAAGCGTTCCAATTGCGAAACGCTTTTTTTTTCTTGCAGGAATTTGTTACGGTAAAATTATTTTTGAACCGTTACCAACAATTTCCACCAGCTCAATGTCAAAAATCAATTCTTCACCTGCCAGCGGATGGTTAGCATCCAGTATCACTACATCATCTTTTATTTCTGTTACAACCACAGGAATATTTTGACCTGAACCATTGCTCATCATCAGGTCCATCCCTGCTTCAATTTGCATGTCCGGCGGAAAACGATCTTTCGGAAACTCGATCACCATTTCCTGCAGCCGGGGGCCATAGGCCTCTTCCGCAGGAATATTGATGGTTTTTTTCTCACCTTCATTCATTCCCTGTACGCCTTCATCAAAACCTTTAATTACCATACCGCTGCCAATTTCAAATTCAAGTGGTTCACGACCGGCAGATGAATCAAATGTTTGACCACTTGTCAGGCGACCCTGATAATGAACTTTTACTTTGTCGCCCTGTTTTGCTTGTGCCATAAAAAGTTTTTAAAAAAAAGGAAATTAGTTAACCAGCTTTTGTTATTCTATTCAACTTTCGTTGTGTCACTCACTTCAACGTTCAGGGTTCTGCTGATCAAATTTGATGAGCGGCTTAAGAAGGAAGAATAAGAGCTGCAAATTAGCCAAATAATCTTATGCAACCTTTAAAACAATGCCAATATCTATTCATTTATTTTTGGTGCTTCTGTAAAGCAATTGATATGAAATTATTTCTAACTATTTTTTCTTTTTGCCTGTTAGCAGGCTGTGCTGCACAAAAATCCCAACAAGCTGTAACAAACAATTCAAACACAGATAGAATTATTGCTGGAGCCGAAAGAATGAATGTTTACCTGCCACTGATAAAAGGCAAGCGGGTGGGCATTTTTGCCAACCAAACTTCTATGGTTGGCAATGCGCATTTGGTTGACACATTGCTCAAAGCTGGTGTAGACATCCGGGTGATTTTTGGGCCTGAACACGGCTTTAGAGGCACAGCAGATGCAGGAGAAAAAGTTGGAAATTATACCGATCAAAAAACCGGCATCCCCGTAATTTCTCTGTACGGTCAAAAAAGAAGACCCTCTGCCGAAGATTTGAAAGACGTGGATGTGCTCATTTTCGATATACAGGATGTTGGCGTACGGTTCTATACTTATATTTCCTCCTTACAGGAATTTATGGAAGCAGCTTTTGAAAACAGCAAGCCCCTGATGATTCTTGACCGGCCAAACCCCAATGGATTTTATGTTGACGGCCCTGTACTTGATCCAAAATTCAAGTCCTTTGTTGGCATGCAGCCTGTACCAATTGTATATGGAATGACGATTGCCGAATATGCCATGATGATTGCCGGTGAAAGATGGCTGTCTTCTGAAAAAGCAAATCAAAAACACGACTATTACAAAACAGCGCAAAACAGTGCTGATACCCCTTTTCATTTTCAAATAATCAAATGCGGCAACTACACGCATAAAAGCAAATATGTGTTACCGGTAAAACCATCACCAAACCTGCCGGAGATACAATCAATTTATCTGTACCCGTCCATTTGTTTATTTGAAGGCACTGTACTAAGCGAAGGAAGAGGAACCGACAAACCCTTCCAGGTATTTGGCCACCCCCTTCTGCCAAAAAATTTATACGCTTTTGTTCCTAAACCAAATGAAGGTGCTAAATCATCCAAGCATTATTATGAAACCTGCTATGGATGGAATTTACATGGCGAGCCGGAAGAAGTGCTGAAAAAAGTTGATAATAAAATTCAGTTGAAATTCCTGATGAAAGCGTACAAATTATTTCCGGGCAAAGACACATTCTTTCTCAAATCAAATTCCTTCAACCGCCTGGCAGGTAATGATGTGCTGATGCAGCAAATAAAAGACGAAAAGAGTGAAAAAGAGATCCGCAAAAGTTGGCAACCTGCACTCAGTGAATTCAAAAAGATCAGGAAGAAGTATCTTCTTTATCCAGACTTTGAATAACCATTTTAGAGTTTAGAATTTAGATTTTAGATTGCGTTAATAATGGATAAGTCCGCAATCGAAAATCTGAAATCTGCAATACGCATTGTATTCCTCGGCACACCTGAATTTGCAGTGGCTTCTTTGGATGCATTGGTGAAAGCCGGTTTTAATATTGTAGGTGTGGTTACTGCCCCCGACAAACCAGCCGGCAGAGGCATGAAGCTTACAGAGAGTGCAATAAAAAAATATGCTTTGCAACACAACCTGAAAATTCTTCAACCCGAAAAGCTAAAGCAACCTGAATTTTTAAATGAGTTACGATCATTACAGGCCGATTTACAGGTGGTCGTTGCTTTTCGCATGTTGCCCGAAATAGTTTGGAACATGCCGCCAAAGGGAACAATTAATCTTCACGCATCGCTTCTTCCTCAGTATCGTGGTGCTGCACCCATTAACTGGGCAATCATTAATGGCGAAAAAGAAACCGGTGTTACCACTTTTAAACTAAAACATGAAATAGACACCGGGAATATTTTGCTGCAACAAAAAATTGAAATCGGGGAAGATGAAACTGCCGGAGAACTGCACGACCGCATGAAGGAAATTGGCGCTGCACTGCTGGTAAAAACGGTTGAAGGTATTGCAGCCGGAACGCTAAATGAAATACCGCAGGAAATGGAGTTGCCTGCAAAACAATTAAAGCATGCACCAAAAATTTTTACAGATACCTGTAAAATTAACTGGAGCAAACCTGCCGATGAAATTCACAATCTCATTCGCGGACTTTCACCTTATCCCGCTGCTTTTACCGAGCTTGGTGATAAACTGCTGAAAGTTTACAGAAGTAAAAAAGAAAAAATAATTCCCACCTCTAAACCAGGACACTGGGAAACTGATGCAAAAACCTATCTGAAATTTGCATGTGCAGATGGTTATATACAGTTAACAGATGTACAATTGGAAGGAAAGAAAAGAATGCCGGTAGAAGAATTTTTGAAAGGCTACCGTTTTGGTTAAACCTGGCTGATAGTTACAAAATCAGCCCACGATTTTAATCATGAGCTGATGAAAAAAAGATTCAATAGTTAATTGCGGCTGCCGGTTGATCATAATTTCAACTTCACCCACATCTCTTTTGACAAAGCCGCTTTGGGTACTACAATGCTGATGGTATTGATAGCCATGTATGCTTCGGACACATGAATGTAACCTTCAAAAGGCCCGATCTTTCCCCATGAATTTTTTACAATGAAAAATGTTTTGCCATCTTTTGATTTTTCAACACCAACAATATGCATTAAGTGATCATCCTGTGTAGTCAGATTTTCGTACAGTTGCTGGCGAATAATTGCATTATATTCTGCTTCTTTAACATCAGGGTTAACTTCCTCTTTTTTGTAGGAGGTTGTGTTGTCAAAATTCAATGCCAACCCCAAGCCCTGCATAAAACCTTTGTTGCTTACATCAGCGTCCCATGCCACCGTATAGCTTTTTTCAACCGCAGTTTTAATTACCTCCAGTAATTGGTTCAACGGTAAATTATAAAACGAACCATTCGAAAAATTATCCGGAACCTGCAAAATAAAAGGCTCATAATAAGGAACGTGAGTAAAAGAGGTGAGGCTTATATAATCTTTAGCATTAAACTTCAGCACCTCCTTTGCAAAGGTGAGCGGAGTATATTTTTTGCCGTTGTAACTAAACTCTGCTGGCGGAACACCCAGGTATTGATCGAGAATTTTTACATAGGCATCCATCCAATCAGCCGCTATTGGTTGTTTCTTCAGAACGTTATCCAAATATTGCTGCAATTCAGCATACAGCTTGCTATGATTATATTTTTGTTCACCATTTACCAGCCCACTGTATTCACTTTCAGGCACGGCACCATATAAAGCTGTTGCACGAATCATATCATGGCTTAAACCACCCTCACCAAACTGGGCCTTGCCGCCACGCAGAATATAATTCCTGGCTTTTTCGATGTAAATATTTCTGACCACAAACATTTCACTCAGGTCAAATTCTTTTTTCTGGCTGCGTAGTTCATCACTTTCCAACAAGGAAGTGGTAGAAAAACACCAGCAGGTGCCTGTCATTGCCTGGTCTTTAACAGGCGTAGCTTCCAGTTTTTTTATTTGATAAAACTCAGGGACTTTATAGCTCGTTTGCCCAATAGCAAAAGAGGCAACAAAAAGAAAAACAATCAGCAAAGAATGTTTCATGGCCTATTTAATAATTGAGTTTAAGAATGAACTTATCGGTTTCGGAAATATCAAGTGCGGCGGCGGCGGCATTGCTGATGCGGATGCTCGCACCCATCTTCACTTCGTTTGCGCCCAGCACTTTTGCATAAATAATTTTATTGCTAGCCGGATTGGTAATTTTTAAAATTGTTCCCGGATCTACATCATCTATCAGCACATAAAATTTATTGTCCGTCCAGCCGCTTACTGTTTTAAAAATGGATGAGGTAACTGTTTCATTTTTCTTGGGTGGAGACTGCCTGGCCTGCTTTTCAAAGTCATCTTTAAAATATCCCTGCTTGCTATTCTCTGTTTTTATTTCACTTTTCACCTGCACCACTTCAGGTTTTTTTCCCTCCCTTTTTTCTTCTTTCTTTTCTTCAATTTTTACTTCCGGTTCCCATTCTTCTATTTTTTCCTCCGCCGTAGGCTGTTGGGTTTTTACAACAGGCTTATCTTCTTTTACTGGTTCAGTTTTTACCACTCCATTCTTCATTTCGTTCGAAGCTAAAAACCCCACAATCAGCTTTGAGCCTTTTGAAATATTATCACTGCTTAACTGGTTCCATTTTCTAAGATTTTCCAACAATACTTTATTGTTGTTATTACTCACTTTCATCAGGCCTTCTTTTTCTCCAACCTCGTAATAAACAGGAACTCCATTATTTGTTTTTTGATTGAAGTTGGTGTCTGTTAGCGGAATCATGATGGCCTGGCCAATGCTTAATCCTTTCGACATGTCTAAGGTATTGTACGCAGCCAAAAATTTTGGATGAACATTGTATAAGCGGCCAATGGAATAAAAATTTTCTTTAGCGGCTACCTTGTGTTCAACATATAAACCTTTGGTACCGCTTTTTATGATAAGCGGATTTTGCTGCGCCAGCAATTGAAAACCCACAACAAGCAGCAGGAAAGAAAAAGTGAGCTTTTTCATCGGTGTTTTTTTGTTCTTTACAAAGATGCACAATAATTTTTTGCCTGATTATTCAAATATCCTTTAATATTCTCAGCTCTTTGGGATAATAATTATTTACCCGGTTAGCCAATGCATTTACCCACCCCAGCCCAAAATTTTTATGAGTAGCAATTTGCCAGCCTTTTTTAAATAATGTAACGGGCAATTCTTTTTTCTGAAGAAATTGTATGGCCTGCTCGTAATTTAACTCCGTTCTTTCAACATCTGCATTTGGCAAATTACTTAATGCAAGTGCATGTGCCGGTACCAGTTTTTCCTTCATCACCTGCCCGGTTTCAACACCGCAATAAATTATCCGCAAATACTGTTGTAACAGATTCAGTTCAGCCACCAGTTTCTCAGGCAAAGCATAAAATGTTTCTGCAAATTTCAACAACTGAAATCCCTCATCCTTTATCCGGTTGCAGATGATGCTCATTTCTTTTTTTGATGCTGGCTCAATATTTCGTTTAGGTTTTATTGCCGGCTGAATGCCTCCTTCCGTTTTTGAAAAGCAGGCACTAAAAAAACCTTCTCCTTTTAGCATGTATGGCCAAAAACGATAGCAATGATTTTGTGCAGGCGTTTTTACTTCAACAACCCCCCAATTTTCTTCAACAGCCAACCGAAGATTTTTCAATGGAAACTCAGCAGTCATCCAATCTACCACATCTTCATCTTCTTCACTTGAGTATGAACAGGTGGAGTAAATAAGAAGGCCGTCTTTTTTTAAGCAAGGTAAAACGTCGGCAAGAATTCTTTGCTGTCGCTGGCTGCAAAGCTGTACATTGTTCAGGCTCCATTCAGCAATTGCATCAGCATCTTTTCGAAACAAACCACTGCCGCTGCAAGGTGCATCTACAACCACTACATCAAAATAATTTTCAAGCTGGCTGAAATCAGCAGGATCGTTGTTGGTGACAAAAACATTTTCGCAACCCCACTTTATGATATTGTCTTTTAAAATATTTGCTCTTGCACGAATGACTTCATTACTCACCAGCAATGAATTTTTTGAAATGAGTGATTGAATATGGGTGGTTTTTCCGCCGGGTGCTGCAGAAAGATCAAGGATCTTTAATGGTTCGCTCAAATCAACAATTTGTTTTACTGCCTGCTCCAAAAACATACTGCTGGCTTCCTGCACATAATAACAACCTGCATGAAAAAGCGGGTCGAAAGTGAAGGAAGGACGGGTGTCGAGGTAATATCCCAATTCTGACCATGGAATTTTAGATTGCAGCTTCTGGATTTTAAATTTTTTGGCGGGATTAATTCTGATTGAGGTAACCTGTTCAACAGATTCATGAGCCTTTCTGAAAGCTTCTTCATCGAAGCCGGGAATATTTTGTAAGGAATTGATTAATTTGTTTGGGAGTTGCACAGGCAAATTTAGGAACATTGATTCCGTCATTGCTTCGACCGACAAAGCCGCTCCTCGCAATCACGGGCACTTACTTACATCTGCTTGATCTCAACAATTAAATCCTGCAACACTTTTTTTGCATCGCCAAAAAGCATGGAAGTTTTTTTGTGAAAGAACAGATCATTTTCAATACCGGCATAACCAGGCTTCATGCTGCGTTTATTTACAATGGCAGATTTTGCCAATTCAACATCAAGAATTGGCATGCCGTAAATGGGTGAAGAGGAGTCATTTTTCGCGGCAGGATTCACCACATCATTTGCACCCAGCACAAGCACAACATCTGTTGTAGGAAATTCTTCATTAGCCTGCTCCATCTCTAACAACTTTTCATAGTTCACATCTGCTTCTGCAAGCAAAACGTTCATGTGTCCGGGCATACGACCGGCAACAGGATGGATGGCATATTTTACC
>PSMD01000006.1:83319-85139 GCA_040289925.1 Chitinophagaceae bacterium
CTTTATTTGCATAAGCCATAACCACAGCTGCGTCGCTTAAAGAAATTTCTTTGTATTGTCCCTGCTCTTTTGCACCGGCAGCACCGCCTTTTGCATTACCTCCAAATGAACCAAGCAGCACATTGGTGAGTGAACGGTTCATAGCCCGGCACATTAAAATTGTAAGCAGTGTACCGGCAGCACCAACCAAAATTCCACCAGTGAGCATGACTTTGTTATTGTATAAAAATCCTCCGCAGGCCGCCGCTACACCCGTAAAAGAATTGAGCAAAGAAATAACAACCGGCATATCTGCGCCACCAATGGGCATTACAAAAAGAACTCCGTACAAAAGTGACAAGGCAAATACAATATAAAGCAGGTAGGCATTTGCTGAATTGAGATCAGCAATTAAATAACCGGCCAATGCAAGTATGGCAAGCAATAAAACAATATTAATGATGTGCTGGCCTTTAAAAGCAAAATCTTTTATCCGGCCATTCAATTTTCCCCAGGCGATCATAGAACCGGCAAATGAAACGGAACCGATAATGAGACCTGCAAAAACAATGAGCAGCGTGGGCCACAGTTCAGACAAATTACCATTTTGCAAATGGCTGAGATGATTGAACTCCACAATAGATATTAATGCCGCACAGGCACCACCCATGCCGTTGAACATACTTACCATCTCCGGCATCGCCGTCATCTTTACTTTTCTTGCAGCCACAGTGCCAATGATACCTCCAATTAAAATTCCGCCGAAGATCCATCCGTAATTATGCAGCTGGTTTCCATCATCATCCCTGTACAAAAAAATTGTTCCGAGTATAGCGATGCTCATCCCAAACGCAGCTACCCAATTGCCATTTCTTGCAGTAGCGGGGTTGGAAAGCATTTTTAATCCAATGATGAAAGTGATGCTGCCAACCAAATAGCAAATCGTAAGTATATTCATCTCCATATTTTCCGCTTGATCCTTTTAATCTTTAAAATCATGGTTCCCGTTTCTTCTTTTTAAACATCTCCAGCATTCTGTCTGTTACCACAAAACCACCCACCACATTTAGTGTGCCCAGCACCACAGCTAAAAATCCCAATATCAAAGCCAGGTAATTATCTGTTTCAGCCTTGCCCATTACAATGATGGCACCAATAATTACCACACCATGTATTGCATTAGCGCCACTCATTAACGGCGTATGTAATACACTTGGCACACGACCGATGACTTCAATGCCTACAAAAATCATCAGGATAACTATGTAGATCATCTGCTGATTTTCAGTGATCCAGTTTAAAAAACTTTGCATGAGCAACTCAATTATCTTTTAAAAAATTATCCAAGAGAAACCACACGGTTATGAATCACTTCACCTCCATGCGTAATGCAACTTCCTTTTACCAGTTCATCTTCCCAGTTTAAATACAGTTCTCCTTCTTTGCTTGTTATTAACTGAAGAAAATTGAGAATATTTTTTCCGTACAGTTTGCTGGCATCAAAAGGCATGGTAGCCGGCAAATTGCTGTTGCCCACAATTGTAATTCCGCTTATCACCACGGTTTCGTCATTCTTTGTAAAAGGTGTGTTGCCACCTGTTGCAGCAGCAATATCTATAATCAGTGAACCGCTGCGCATTTTCTTTATCATTTCTTCGGTAATTAAAATAGGTGCCCGTTTACCCGGGATTTGTGCAGTTGTAATTACAATATCTGCCTTGGCAATGCTTTCTGCAATTTTTTGTTGTTGCCTTTGTTTGTATTCGTCACTTTGCTCCACTGCATAACCTCCGGCTTTGCTGGCATCGGCGGCTCCTTCTACTTCAACAAACTTTGCCCCC
>PSMD01000044.1:0-18178 GCA_040289925.1 Chitinophagaceae bacterium
TGGAATAAACAAAAGCTACCAAAGCCTGAACTGAGAAAAATTCGTATTTGGCCGCATGACAGGGTGGGGGAAATAACCATCATTGCCCTTGTTTTTGGCCTTATAGGTGCCAAACTGTTTGATATTTTTGAAAACTGGAGTGAGTTTGTAAAAAATCCTTCTTCGTTCCTGTTTTCGCCGGCCGGCTTAACTTTTTATGGTGGCCTAATCTGTGCTGCCTTAGCCATTTGGTGGTATGCCAAAAAACACAAAATTGGTTTTTGGCATTTAAATGATGCAGCGGCTCCTGCATTAATGTTGGCTTATGCTATTGGACGAATTGGATGCCAGGTGGCTGGAGACGGGGATTGGGGTATTGTAAATGATCTACCTAAGCCATTTTCCTGGCTGCCCAACTGGATGTGGGCATATAATTACCCGCATAACGTGAATGAGGTTGGTGTTCCTATTCCCGGTTGTACCGATGCGAAGTACTGTATGCAATTAGCAGAAGGGCATTACCCAACTCCGTTTTATGAAACTGTAGTTTGCCTCCTTTTCTTTTTTATTCTCTGGGCCTTGCGGAAACGGCTAAAAACTGCGGGTACTTTGTTTGCTGTTTACCTGATGATGAATGGGGTAGAAAGATTCTTCATAGAAAAAATAAGAGTAAACAATCGCATGAATTTGTTCGGTTTTCACCCCACGCAGGCCGAAGTGATTTCTGTGCTGTTGTTTTTGGTTGGTTTGGGAATTTTTCTTTACCTAAAACGGTTAGGCCCAACAGCAGCTCCTTCATCGTGATAAGATTGTGGATATTTTTTAATTCCTCTTTTTTCCGCCAAATTCAATGCTGACAAGGCATACAAAATTTTTTTGGCAATAAAAATCTCTTTGCATGGCTTAGCGGCCAATAAAATACAGTCAATCATTATGAGATTCGAAGTTTGAACTGTATTTTTGCAGATAGTCTAGGACGGTAACCTCAATTAACTATCCATTTGCAACTTTCTGCAAACACAGACTGTCATTTATTCGTTCTTTTTTAAACATTTAGAAGATTATGAGGCAGCTTAAAATTGCCACTCAGATTACGAACAGGGACTCTCAGGCCGTAGAGAAGTACTTACAGGAAATTTCGAAGATTCCTATGATCCCTCCTGATGAGGAGACAACTTTGGCCCAGCGCATTAAAATGGGTGATCAAAGAGCTTTGGACAAACTTGTACAGGCTAACCTGCGTTTTGTGGTATCTGTTGCTAAGCAGTACCAGCATCAGGGTCTTTCACTTAGCGATTTGATCAACGAGGGTAACCTCGGTTTGATAAAAGCAGCCCAGCGTTTCGATGAAACCAAGGGTTTTAAATTCATCTCATACGCTGTATGGTGGATCCGCCAGTCCATTTTACAGGCGTTGGCAGAGCAGGGTAGATTAGTCCGCCTGCCTCAAAACAAAATTGGCACTTATAACAAGGCTAACAAAGCTTACATGGCTTTTGAACAGGAATATGAAAGAGAGCCGTCAACTGAAGAGTTAGCTGAGATTTTGGAAATGAGCGAAACAGAGATCAACAACATCTTCCAAAGTAATACCCGCCACACTTCGCTGGATGCACCTGTGCATGAAGCCGAGGATGTAGCTATGGGCGATTTGCTGGAAGGTAGTGATGACACTGACGATGACGTAATGAAAGATTCTTTGAGAAATGAAATCCGTCGTGTCTTAAAATCTCTTTCGCCCCGCGAAGCTGAAATAGTAAATGCTTATTTCGGTTTAGATGGTGAAAATGGAGTAACCATTGAACAAATTGGACAGAAATACGATTTAACCAAAGAACGTATTCGCCAAATTAAAGAAAGAGCCATCAAGCGTTTGCAAAAAGCTCGTTACAGTAACGCTTTAAAAGCTTACTTAGGTTAATGTCTGAACTCACGACACTTAAGTTGTGATTAAAGAATAGCAAATTGGTGGGTTTTTAAGAACAGCTCTGGTCATTAACCGGAGCTGTTTTCTTTTAATTTTACAGAATGAAATGGTGTTTGTTATGCCTGGGTTTATTGTTGCTTGCCGGCTGTGAAAAAGCAATAAATTTTAAACTAAAAGAAACAGAACCTAAACTGGTGGTTGAGGCCACTATTGAAAACGATCAATATCCCATTATTATTCTCACCAAAAGCATTGGTTATTTTTCAACCATTAGTTTAGATCAATTGCAAAACAGTTTTGTGCATCAGGCCGATGTGTATGTTTCAAACGGAACAAAAACACACAAGCTAAAGGAATATAGTGTGCATTTGGGAGCATTGTATTATATGTACTACTATTCTGTTGATTCAGCAAATCTGTCCTCAGCTTTTAAAGGAGAAATCAACCATAATTATTCATTGCGCATAATTGCAGATAGCAGGGAGTACAATGCCAATACAACCATACCTAACATTACCCATCGCATTGATTCTTTATTTTGGAAACCGGCCCCTCCGGGCAATGATTCCAATGAAGTGCAGGTAATGGTAAGAGCTACCGACCGGCCTGGCTTTGGTGACTACATACGCTATTTTACCAAAAGAAATTCTGAGCCATTTTATGCCGGCATTAATTCAGTGTATGATGACCAGGTAATTGATGGGACCACTTATACCCTACAGGTAGAAAGAGGGTGGGACAGAAATGTTGAGCCAGCCAACAGAACCAGTTTTTTCTTGAAAGGAGATACCGTTACGCTAAAAGTTTGCAATATTGATAAAGCTACCTATAATTTTTGGAGAACAATGGAATACAGTTATGCCAGCATAGGAAATCCGTTTTCTACACCCACAAAAATTTTAAGCAACATCAGTAATAATGCACTGGGCTACTTTGGTGGCTATGCTGCGCAATACAGAACAATTATCATTCCCCGGTAGTTATTATTTCGGTTGTTTTACACATGCTATTCAGAAAAGATCACGGTACCTTTTCCATTACTGATTTCAAATTACATTTGACAAATTCTGAACAGATTGACTGATATGGAAAATATTTCAACAGAAAAGGTGAATTGTTTAATCATTGGTTCTGGTCCCGCTGGTTATACTGCCGCTATTTATGCAGCCAGGGCCAACCTGAAGCCGGTTTTATACCAGGGCATTCAACCCGGTGGCCAGCTAACCATTACAACCGAAGTAGAAAATTATCCGGGTTATCCTGAGGGTGTTCAGGGCCCGCAAATGATGGTGGACTTTGAAAAGCAAGCGGCCCGTATGGGGGCTGATATCCGTTTTGGATTAGCAACTAAAGTTGATTTTTCAAAACAGCCTTATAAAGTTTGGATTGATGATGAAAAGCTGATTTATGCTGTTATTATTGCTACAGGTGCTTCTGCAAAATGGCTTGGATTAGAAAGTGAGCAAAGATTAAATGGCTATGGTGTAAGTGCCTGTGCGGTGTGTGATGGATTTTTCTTTCGCGGAAAGGAAGTGGCGATTGTTGGTGCAGGAGATACTGCTGCTGAAGAAGCTCTTTATCTTTCTAAACTTTGCACAACAGTACACATGATTGTACGCCGCCATGAAATGCGTGCCAGCAAGGTTATGCAGGAAAGAGTATTTAATACACCCAACATAAAAATTTATTGGAACAGCGAAACGGAAGAAGTGACTGGTGATAAAACAGTAGAGGCTGTAAAAATTGTCAACAATAAAACCGGCGAAAAACAAACAATTCCTGTGAGTGGCTTTTTTGTAGCCATTGGTCATCAGCCAAACTCAGATATTTTCAGGAATTGGCTGGATATGGATGAAGCTGGCTACATTAAAACAGTTCCCGGCAGTTCAAAAACAAATATTGAAGGTGTGTTTGCTGCAGGTGATGTGCAGGATAAAATTTATCGCCAGGCGGTTACTGCAGCCGGTAGCGGCTGCATGGCTGCATTAGATGCTGAACGATATTTGGGCGAAAAAGGATTTCATTAATGCTTACTATCAAATTAAATCAACTTCGCTTCTTTGTCCATCATGGACTGTATAAGGAAGAAAGAAAGGTGGCCAATGAATTTGTGGTTGACCTAGAAGTCAGCTTTGTTCCAGATCAAATCATCACCCGGATGAATGAAACCATTAACTATGTTAGGGTGTACGAATTGGTTAAAGAAAGAATGTTGCGGACTACAGATTTAATTGAAACCCTTGCTATGGAAATTGCTGAAAACATTCATCAAAGTTTTCAGCAGGTAAAGAAAATCTCCATTACTATTACCAAAAAGTATCCTCCTGTCATCAACTTCAGCGGCAACGTAGCCATTAGTTATGTAAAACAGTTTTGAAAACAGCTTTATTCATCATTATAACTGGCTCTTTTATAGGTATCTTCAATTGCCATAAAATATAAAGATGAGGATCCTGCCTTAAATGATTTTACCTTTCCATTTGCCGCTGCGTATGTAAAGCCACGAAAAAACAAAAAGCGTTAGCCAGTACAACCATTCGCTCATCCATCCAATTGATATGGGTAAAAACAGCTTGTCAAGTACCAGCCAAATGTAAATGCAATAAAGCACAATGGAAAAGATTTCTATAACAAAGGTAACACGGCTATTGCCGGTGCCTGTTACTGCATTCAGCCAAATAGTTGAAAAGGACATAAAAAACATAGCCAGTGTTACAATTCTTACTACGGGTATAGCATCCTTAATGAAAATTTCGTTTTGCCCAAACACAGAAAGAATTTCTGCAGGAAAAAGATTGATCAATATGCAAATAAAGCCTGCGGCCCCGCTGCTGAGCGTAACGATTCTCATGATTAGAGAAGGCACTTCTTCTTTTTTATTCTGACCAATAATATTGCTTACCATTGCTGCGCTGGTAGCAGCAAATGCCCAGGTAATGCAGCCAATAGCTCCAAAAATATTTCTCATCACATTTGATATGGCAAGGGCCTGCTGACCGTGATGTTCAATAAGAATGAAAAAATATTGCCAGCTAATAATGCTTACTGCCAGTTGAAACATGAGCGGTGTAGAAACCGATAATACCTGCCGGGCAATCACTCCATCAAATTTAAAATGGCGAAACAAACCAAACCTGCTGCTGATACCTTTTTTATGAATGACAATAAAAATTACAAACATGCCTGTGAACTCTGCAACGAGGGATGCCACAGCAGCACCGTTCAAACCCCACTCAGGAAAACCATAATGACCAAAAATCAGCAGGTAATCAAAAATGATATTAGCTACCGCTTCGGCCAGCGTACCAAACACCAGGTATTTACTTTGATTGGTACCTACCAGCAATGCGTTTCGCATTTGATAGATATACAAAAACGGTAAGCCCCAAATTCTTATTTGCAAAAAAGAAATGGCTTTGGCAGAAATTTCTTTTTCATAAATGATGCTTCGCAAAATAACAGGGGCTATAAAGCAGGTAATAAAAATTCCCGCGGCTGCAAGAACAATAGAAATAAAAACTCCCTGCGAAAAAATTTTGCCAATCTCTTCAGGCCTGTTTTCTCCGGCACGCCTTGCAATTAAAGCCTGCAAGCCATTGTTCAATCCAAAACCGATCATAGCAAAAATCAGGTAATACACTCCTGTAATACCGGCAATGGCCAGTGATTGCTGGCTATAATGTCCCAAAAAAATATTGGTGGTAATAAAATTAAATTGGGGTATAAGAATGGCAAAGCTGATAGGCATAGCCATTCTTATGATCTGCCTGTTTGTGGTTTCAAATTGTAAACTGCTTTCTGCCATTTTTAAAAAATGGGTGCAAGATACGGCTATACCGGTGCGACCGACTTCAACAAATGAACAGAGTAGCCAATTGCAGGAGTGAATTGCAGTTTGGGCTGTGTATGAGTTATAGCTTTGAAATTTATTCTATTATTGCAGAAGATGAAACTATTGTTTGATATAGGAACAAAAAAAGAGTTGAATGCAGCCAGCCATGTTTTGCTAATTGAAACCGGCGAAAATCATTTTGCATTTGCCATTGCCGGTTATGATGACAAGCTGGTGAAGCGGGTTGGATATTTTTTGAATGAAACGGATGATGATGATTTTATTTCTTCACTGCGTCAACAATATCCTTTTTTAAACAATCAATATTTTAAAAAAGTAAATAGCTGTTATTTACCTGATACCCTTTTATTGCCGGCAAAGTTTTTTAAAGCCGATGATGTTCAGAAAATTTATGAAGCGGTTTATGGAAAAGGCCAGCAAAGCCTGGTGAGTGAACCGCTGGAAGCATGGCAAGTTTATTTTTTATACAGGCAATCTGCAATTTTTCATAATCACCCTACAGATTTTTTGCACGCATTTGCCGTAACATTAAAATCTGTAAATGATTTGCAGGCAGAAAATTTGCTGGTTGATTTTAAAACCGATCGTTTTAGTGTGGTTGCCATTCGGGAAGGTAAGTTGCTGGCAGCGCAAATTTATTCTTACACCACTGGCGAAGATGTACTTTACTGGCTGCTGAAAATTTGCAGGCAATTTTCTTTTTCACTGCAATCAGTTTATGTAGAGTTGGGTGGTTTAATTGAAAAAAATTCTGCCATGTATGAATTATTGCACCAGTATTTTCATACAATTCATTTTTCCGGCACAAATGGAATGAAATTAGCTCCTGAGTTAACTGAGTATCCTGAACATTTTTTTTCATCTCTTTATAAGCTGGTGTCATGCGTATTATAGCAGGAGAGCTGGGAGGAAGGAAGATCAACCCACCAAACAAAATGCCTTACACAAGGCCCACCACCGATATTGCCAAAGAAGGTCTTTTTAATATTCTTGAGAACAACCTTGATATTTCTGAGCTAAAAACGCTTGACCTTTTTGGCGGAACCGGTAGCATTAGTTTCGAGTTGGCCTCCAGGGGAGCCACCGATCAAACTATTGTTGAAAAAGATGCAAAGATGTATGATTTCATAAAGAAAACAGCAAAGCAATTAGGCATTGATCACCTGCGGGCTGTAAAAGCAGATGTATTTAAGTTTATTGAACAAACCCCTGAGAAGTATGATTTCATTTTTGCCGGCCCACCTTATGCGTTAACCAACATTGATGATTTGCCAAAACTGATATTTGAAAAGCAATTATTAAAATCAAAGGGCTGGTTTGTTTTGGAGCATACACCAAGAAACGATTACAAAAAATTTCCTTTTTATAAAACACAAAGAAATTACGGCACAACCGTGTTCTCAACTTTTATTGAAAACAGGGAGTGAAAGACTATAGCCATATTCAGTGTGAGTGAAACATTCATCCAATGAAAAAAATTGAAGCCAGGAAAGTTTATAAAGAAAAGAGAATGGAATTAACAGAGGCGGCGCGTTCAAAGCTGGATGATTTACTACTCATTCAATTTCAAACTATTTCTTTGCCGCACATTCGTCATTTACTTTCTTTCTGGCCTATTGAGGAAAATAACGAACCCAATACTCATTTGTTTGAAGATTACCTGGCTTTCCGAAACCCGGCGATGAAATTGCTCTATCCAAAATCAGACTTTGAAAAAACTGACATGGAAGCTATCGAAGTAGATGCCGACACTCCTTTTCATAAAAATGCTTATAACCTTCATGAGCCGATGACAGGGATTGTGATGGATGCCGGAGCGATTGACATGGTTTTTGTTCCCCTGCTCATTTTTGACAAGAAAGGTTACCGGGTTGGTTATGGCAAAGGTTTTTACGATAAATATTTAAAGCAATGCCGTACAAATTGCCTGAAGATTGGCTTTTGTTATTTTGATGCCATTGATGAAATTGATGACAGGCACAATTTTGATGTACCTTTAAATCTTTGTATCACTCCTCAAAAAGTTTATGTTTTCTAACTGGTTTCTAAAATCATTTCGAATATTCCTGTTGCCGTTTGCTTTTGTTTATTGGTTCATTGTTTGGCTGCGCAATTTTTTTTACGATAAGAACATTTTCAAATCATCATCGTTTGGACTGCCTGTTATTTGCGTCGGAAATTTATCAGTTGGGGGCACAGGTAAGTCACCAATGGTTGAATATTTGGTGGGGGTTTTAAAAAATGATTTTAAACTGGCAATTATTAGCCGTGGCTATAAAAGAAAAACAAAAGGATATGTGCTGGCCAATGAGCAATCAACAGCTCTGCATATTGGTGATGAGCCCATGCAGTTTCATTTAAAATTTCCAGATGTGCCGGTGGCAGTGGGTGAAGAGAGATTAGTGGCTATTCCACAACTGCTGCACGACAAACCCGAAACACAGGTCATTATTCTGGATGATGCTTTTCAGCACCGTTCTATTCGTGCCGGTATCAACATTTTATTGACCGATTACGGAAATTTATTTACAAGAGATTTTTATTTGCCTACCGGCGATTTACGGGATATTAAATCTTCATACAAACGGGCACATATTATTGTTGTTACCAAATGCAAAGAACAATTAAGTGTGGATGAAGCCGAAAAAATTAAAAAAGAAATTGCACCGCTTTCTCATCAGCATATTTTCTTTACCACAATTCGCTACACACATCCGCATCACATTTGCAGCCGCATGCAATTAAATCTTGATCCCGAGCTGGAAGTATTGCTGGTAACCGGCATTGCCAACCCCAAGCCGTTAAAAAAATTACTGGAAGAGCACAGCAGCAGCTATCACATGATGCAATATGGCGACCATCATATTTACAGCATTGATGACTTAAAAGAAATACGGCGCCGGTTTGATGAAATGGATAGCCGGAAAAAAATTATTCTTACCACAGAAAAAGATGCAGTGCGATTGCTGAAATTTAGCGCAGAGCTGGAAGAAATGCCCGTGTATGTCATCCCCATCCGGCATTATTTTTTATTTGAACAGGCCGGTCAGTTTAATGAGCTGATAAAAAAGTTTATCACTCAATTTAAAAATGCGGAGATTCACCATACCAAACCATAAACAGAAACCATGGGAAGAAAAAATTTTAAGAAAAAGAAAAAAGAGCGGCAAAAAAAAGCAACGAATAACCACTTGTTGAAGGGTGTGCTTGATATTACAAGATCAGGGATGGGCTTTGTGATGATTGAGAACGAACCGGTGGATGTGCTGGTGAAAAGAGAGGATTTTAATACTGCCCTGCACGGTGATACGGTGAGAGTTAAGATTACAAAAGCAAGAGAAGGCAGCCGCATGCAGGGTGAGGTTACCGAAGTGGTGCAGAGGAGGCAAACAGAATTTATTGGCCAGTTAGAAATAACTGAAGAAGCAGGCGGTAGAGGATATGGTTTTTTTGTACCAGAGTCAGATAAACCTATGCCTGATTTTTATGTGCCTGCAAAAAATTTCAACGGAGCAAAAAATAAAGACAGGGTAGTAGTGAGGCTTGTTGAGTGGGAAAGTGGAAAAAAACCTTTGGGAGAAGTAGTGACGGTAATGGATAAAGAGGATGAGAATGACGCAGCCATGAAAGAAATTTTGCTGGAGAATGGGTTTCCGCTGCAATTTGATGATGATGTGATGGAAGAAGCCGACAGGATTCCTGACCGGATACCATCTTCAGAAATAAAGAAGAGAAAAGACATTCGCAACATTCTCACGTTTACAATTGATCCGGTTGATGCAAAAGATTTTGACGATGCTATTTCTTTTCGTGTGCTGAAAAACGGCAATTATGAAGTGGGTGTTCATATTGCCGATGTAAGCTATTATGTGGAAGAAGGCACAGCTCTTGATAAAGAAGCTTACCGCAGGGCTACATCTGTTTATTTGCCAGACAGGGTGAATCCGATGTTGCCCGAGCATATTTCAAATGTGCTTTGCTCACTGCGGCCAAAAGAAGATAAGCTGACTTTCTCGGCTATTTTTGAGATCACACCCAAAGCACAGGTAAAAAAATATTGGTTGGGTCGCACCCTCATTCACTCCGACCATCGCTTTACTTATGAAGAAGTGCAGGAAATTATTGAAACCAGCCAAGGGCCTTATGCTGATGAAATTCTAATTCTGAACAATATTGCACAACGCCTGCGTAAAAAAAGATTTGACAAAGGTGCTATCAATTTTTCGTCGCAGGAAGTAAGATTTAAGTTGGATGAAAACAAAAAGCCCATTGGCATTCTCATTAAAGAAAGCAAGGAAGCTCACCAGTTGATTGAAGAATTGATGCTGCTGGCAAACCGCACCGTGGCTTCCGATCTTATCAAAGTAAAGATCAACAACAAGTCCATTCCTTTTCCATTTCGTGTGCACGATAATCCCGACGAGGAAAAATTGATTCCCTTTATTGCGTTTGCCAGGAAGTTTGGACACAGGTTCGATACAAGTACACCGGAAGCAATTGCAGTTTCATTTAATCAAATGTTACAGGATGTAGCCGGTAAACCTGAGCAGCATGTGCTGGAGCAACTTGGCATACGCACAATGGCAAAAGCAAAATATTCTACTGAAAACATTGGGCATTATGGCTTGGGGTTTGAAAACTACTGTCATTTTACTTCGCCCATACGTCGTTATCCTGATGTAATGGTACACCGTGTGCTGGGGCAAGTGATTGAAAAAAATGTTCGCATTGATAAAAAGATGGAAGAAAAATGCAAGCATTGCAGTGAGAGAGAAAGAGCCGCCATGGAAGCCGAACGAACCGCCAACAAATACAAGCAGGTGGAATACATGAAAGAATTTTTGGGTGAAGAATTTGATGGTGTTATCAGTGGCGTAGCTTCTTTTGGGTTTTGGGTAGAAACAGTGGAGCATAAATGTGAAGGATTAGTGAGCCTGAACAGCCTGCTTGATTTTGACAATTTCCGGTTGGTGGAAAGTGAGTATTGCCTGGTGGGTAAGCGGTCAGGAAAAAAATTCAGAATGGGAGATAAAGTGAGAATAAAAGTGGTAGCTGCCAATCTTCAAAAACGTCAGCTTGATTATGAGTGGGTAATTGCAACGGCTATTAAGGAAGATGGTCAAGGCAGAAAAAAGAGAAAGCCAAAGAAATAGCAGGTTGACAATTTTGTTTTATTTTTTGTTATTTTTTACTCGTCATCTATTCATTATTTTACTGCATGCATTCTTTTGAAGAACTATCAGCTGTTTTCTCGGGAAAATTTTCTGAACGGCATTTTCCAAATGAGCCTTCATCGCTGTATAATTCAACTGAATATTTCCTGGGGTTAGGAGGTAAACGTATTCGCCCTGTTTTGTGCCTCATGGCCAATGAACTGTTTGATGAAATACATGCAGATGCTTGGCAGGTGGCTACAGCTATTGAGCTTTTTCACAACTTTACTTTGATACATGATGATATTATGGATCGTGCCCCTTTGCGGCGCGGCATGGAAACATTGCATCAAAAATTTGGAGAAAGCACTGCTTTACTTGCAGGAGATGTAATGCTGGTAAAAGCTTATGACTATCTCAACAATATTCAGTCTTCTCATTTAAAAAATATCATTCATCTTTTTAACAAAACGGCTACGGAAGTTTGCGAAGGCCAGCAACTGGATATGGATTTTGAAAAGAAAAAAGTAGTTAGCCTGAATGATTACCTGCGAATGATTGAGTTAAAAACTTCTGCGCTGCTGGCTGCCAGCTTAAAAATGGGCAGCATCATTGGCGGCACAACTATCCGCAACCAAAACCTGCTGTATGAGTTTGGCAAAAAATTAGGCAATGCTTTCCAAGTACAGGATGATTACCTCGATGCATTTGGCGATCCAAAAAAATTTGGAAAGCAAACTGGTGGGGATATTCGATCAAACAAAAAAACATTCCTTCTCATTCATGCCCTGGAAACCTGCACGGCTGCACAAAAAAAAGAATTACTACATCAGTTAAAAACAAATGCAGAGGATAAAACAGAAAAAGTTTTATCAATTTTCCGGGATTGCAAGGTTGATGAATGGGCTCTTTATTTAAAAAATAAATTTTTAGATGAAGCCCTCTCTCATCTTGATGAAATAGCCGTTGTTGAAAAAAGAAAAGAGCCACTGCAGGCAGTGACTCATTTCCTGGTTCAAAGGGATTATTGAATTTTAAACGGACGGTTTATAGGTATGTACCTGCAACATTAAAGCCCTGTGCTATGGCAATGCCGATAATAACCATATCAGCAACCAGGCTCAGGAAAAATGCAGGAATGGTAACCTTAGTTGGCAAAGCTGCAAGGTTTGTAATGAATGTGATGCCCATGGCAACCATTGCCGCAACCCACAACGCAAAAGGATTGCCTGTAAATAAAACAACAGCCACTACAATAGGTGTAATAATACAGTTATGGGCTGCAATACCTAATGCCAGCCAGCCAAACCGGTTTTTTTCCTGGCCGGCGCACCAGTTAAAAAAATTTTTTACAATCGGGTTTTCTTTCTTTCAGCCGTAAAGCTGAAAGTGGTTTCAATTGCTTTCATTGCTTAGTGATTTAGAAGACGCAAAATTGTTGTGTACTGCTACCCAAATCATTGATGTTTGTTATTCTGTCTTCTGATTTTTATTAATTAAGGTTTTAACTGATTTGTCATCGGCTGACTCATTTAATTTTTTTTCTCTATTTTAACCTATCAAAACTTAACTGGCTGATGGCAAACCAACTCTTCAGAAAAAAATCCATTGACAACATACTTCGTGAAGCAGAAACCGGCCTGGGTGATGGCCATGGTCATAGTGTGGGATTGAAAAAAGTACTAGGCGTACGTGACCTTACTTTTTTTGGAATAGCAGCCGTTATTGGCGCCGGCATTTTTAGTGGCATTGGTACAGCGGCATCAACCGGTGGCCCGGGTGTTGTTTTCCTTTTCATTTTTACGGCCATTGCCTGCGGCTTTGCTGCTTTGTGTTATGCAGAATTTGCTTCTACTGTTCCGGTTTCCGGCAGTGCTTATACTTATTCTTACGTGACATTTGGTGAGTTGATTGCATGGATCATTGGTTGGGATTTATTGATGGAATATGCCATCGGAAATATCGCCGTTGCTATTTCATGGAGTGATTATTTCACGAACCTGATGGATAAGGCTCACATGCACATACCTGAATGGCTGACGATGGATTACCTGACAGCCAGGCATGGGTTTGCAGATGGAGTGGCTGATAAAGTAGCTGCGTGGACGAATGCTCCGCAAATTTTTGGATTCCGCATTATTATGGATCTGCCGGCCTTATTAATTGTGGCGTTGATTACTTACATCATTTTTATTGGTATTAAAGAATCAAGATCAGCAAGCAACATCATGGTGATCTTGAAACTGGCTGTGATATTTTTTGTTATTGTATTGGGGGCTTATTATGTCAATCCGGATAACTGGTCGCCATTTACGCCAACCGGTTTTTCGGGAATTATGAAGGGAGTATCTGCCGTATTTTTTGCCTACATAGGGTTTGATGCTATTTCAACCACTGCTGAAGAATGTAAAAACCCGCAAAGAGATTTGCCGAGAGGCATGATTTACTCTCTTATTATTTGTACTGTTATTTATGTGGCGCTGGCTCTTGTATTAACAGGCATGGTAAGATATGACAAGTTAAATGTTGGCGACCCGATGGCAATGGTGTTTGATGTACATGGGTTGAAATTTATTTCGGGTGTGGTTGCCGTGAGTGCAATCATTGCTACTGCATCGGTACTGTTGGTGTTTCAACTGGGCCAGCCAAGGATTTGGATGAGCATGAGCCGCGATGGCTTGCTGCCAAAAATATTTTCAAGAATTCATCCCAAATACAAAACACCATCTTTCTCTACCATACTTACTGGTTTTGTAGTAGCTGTTCCGGCTTTGTTTTTAAATCTCAACCAGGTGTTGTCATTAACCAGTATCGGAACTTTGTTTGCATTTGTTTTGGTGTGTGGTGGCGTGCTGGTATTGCAGGGAAGAAAGGAAAGACCAGAAAGTAAATTCAAAGTGCCTTATGTTAATGGGCAGTTTATTTTTCCATTACTGGTTGCTGTGGCTGTGGCGTTAATTGCCTGGAAATTTCCGGAACATTTTACCAGGGATATTTGGACAAAAGATACCTGGCCAATGGCGGTGTTTTGGTTAATAACGTTGATTGTTGCCATTATGGCCTTTATAAAAAAGTGGTCACTGCTTCCCATTCTTGGAATGATCAGTTGCTTTTATTTAATGGCACAGGAAACACATGTTGTGTGGATGCGTTTTTTAATTTGGCTATTTGTAGGCCTTTCAGTTTACTTTACTTATAGCTTTGTTGCAAGCAAATTAACTGCTGAGAAAATAATTACTAATGCGAGGTATTCACTAGGTGTCGCTATTTCACTTCTTGCATTGGCTTTATTGGTTTATAGTTTGGATACGGAATTTTATAAAAACTCAAATAAACTTTGGTGGTATATTATCGTAGCCTCAATTATTCAAATCTTCTATGCATTTTGGGCAGCAAGAGTGGCAAAACTTTTAAATAGAAATGCAACCATTTGGGGGGTCGCTACTTTATTTATGACAATCCCTTCTTTAATAATTTTGGGTGTCAAAAGCAGGAAAGGCAACAACCAGCCTTCGTAAGGTTATAACAGGATCCGACCTTTGTGTTGGGTAATTTAAATTCACCTAATGAAATTCGAGATTGGTGATAAGATCATTCTGCTTCATTCCAATGAAGAAGGTGAAGTGATAGACATTATTAACGATAAAATGGTGATGGTTGATGTAAATGGAGTAAAATTTCCGGCTTATACAGATCAGATTGATTTTCCTTATTTCAGGCAATTCACACAAAAAAAATCAGTGAAGAAAGAAAAAAAATACATTGACGATGTGAGAAAGGAAAAAGATCCGCCCACGAAAATTGCCGATGGAGTTTGGCTAAGCTTTTTACCTATCAGCGATATGGATGAATTTGGTGATGAAGTAATCGAAACGCTGAAAATCCACTTGGTTAACCGGACGGAATTAGCATATAAATTCATTTATAATGTAAAATATTTTGGAGATCCTGAGTTTGAATTAAAGAATGAAATACTTCCTTTTCAGGACTTTTATTTACATGATATTCCTTTTGAAGATTTGAATGACAATCCAACGTTTGAATTTGATTTTTCTCTATTGCAGCCTGAAAAAAATAAGGCTGACCACTATGAAGCATCGCTTAAGCTAAAGCCAAAGCAACTATTTGCAAAATTTGAAGAGATCCGTTTAAAAGGTGAGGCTACTTTTTCTCACCGGTTATTTGAAGCTTACCCGGATAAAATAATAGAAGAAAAACTGGAAATGGGAAAGCTGGCTGCAAAAGGTTACAAAGTGTATGACGCAACAAAAGCAAGGCAACATCTCGATCCTCCGCGTTCGGTGATTGATCTGCATATTGAGAAAATTACCGACGACTGGAAAGGTCTCAGCAACCATGAAATTGTTACGCTGCAATTAAAAATCTTTGAAAAATATTACGACCTGGCAATTGCTCATATGCAGCCTTCATTAATTGTAATACATGGCGTGGGCACTGGCAGGCTGCGTGATGAAATTCATGAGCAGCTAAAGCACCGGAAAGAAGTAAAGACTTTCGTGAATCAATACCATCCATTATACGGTTATGGTGCTACGGAAATTTATTTTGAGTACTGATGGGTTTTTAACACTTTTGAATAAGTTGCCAGGCCTCTTTTCCCTGCAAAAGAATGTTTAACAATAGGGGGAATGAACCAGCTTAATGCCGGATAAAGAATGTGGTTACATTTTTTAATCCAAAGCGTAGAAGCGAATAAGAAAAGATTTTTTCAAACTGCAATTCATTAAGCTTAAGGCCGCTGCAATTATGTGTGAAATAAAGTACTGGTAGGGCTGGCTGGCCTCTTCTTGCTTCAAACGCTGTTCTAAGCTGTTTGCTTAAATATTATCAAAACCATCTAAACAAACTTATTTGAACAAAATTTTATTTTTCAGTTAAAACTCACCTCAATCAATTGCACACCACAATAGAAAATCTAATTTTGCAAACAGCTCTTTAAAATATTAGCAAACCAGGCTATCGTCCCGGCGTTCCTGTCGGGAAGGAAAGTCCGGACAGCGCAGAGCAATGCACCGGTGAATAGCCGGCTCTGTGGTTGCAAAGCCGCAGAAGAGATAGTGCCACAGAAAATAACCGCACGCCTTAACCAGAGTGCACGGGTGAAAACGTGAGGTAAAAGCTCACGGCTTATGATAGTAATATCATTTGCGGGTAAACCTTGCATGCTGAAATGCCACGTATAGTACCCCTCTATTTTGGATAAGGGCTGCTCGTCCGCAGGCCGACGCTTCCAGTTGGCACAGGGTACAGGGTAGGCAGATTGATCCCGTTGAGTAATTGGCGGGACAGATAAATGATAGCCCTCTGATTTATTAGAGACAGAATCCGGCTTACAGGTTTGCATGCCTTCTTATTTCCCCCTCTTAAAAGAGGGGGTTAGGAGGAGGCCGCATTTCCTATATAACCGCCAATTTCCATTAGCCACGCAATTCCTAAATGAACCATTAAGCCGCCGTAAATACTTTTTGTGTTGTACACAACAATTCCTAATAACATACCACCAAAATAAGAACTGATGCACTCGCCTAATGGTTTTCCAAAATGAATAGTGCAATAAAAGCAGGCCATCGGTAAAATAGCTGCACGGCCTGCATATTTTATAAAAGCCAAAATCAAAAAGCCGCGAAAGAAAAGTTCGATAGAAAAAAAATCGCTGCCATAAGAAAGTTCAAAGATCAACTTGTGCCACCATTTAAATTTTATGTCTCCTTCAATATGTAAAACTGATTTCAGCTTGGGATAAGTGTGCAGGAAATCCGGTTGTGTTGATGCAGCTGCAATAAGTGGTATCATGATCAGCAGCATCAAAATATATGGCTGGCATTTTAAATTTTTTGTGGTAACACCATACAAGGGTTGGTTGTTCCTGTCAAGCATCCACCACAATAAAAAAACAATAGCTAATACAATAATGAATAAAGATGGCCAGTAGTTAACCTGGTTCCAGTAATTATTCCAATCCCCGTTTGCAGAAAAAAATAATCGGGGGTTTAAAGACATTTTTAAAGAAAAAATGGCAGGCGCCACGACTAACAGCAACAGGAAAAGTTTATTCTGAAAAAAACTTTTTCTTTCAACCACCACATAAAATAAATAAGGAAGAAAAAAAGCGAAGAATGAAATGAAATAATGACCGGTAAATGCAGACCATAGTAAATCTTCATTGGTTGTCAATCGCTCTTCCAGTGCATTTGCATAATTCAGCCAGATAAGCATTGCCGTTAAAGCTGTAGTAAGAATGAGTACGGGCTTATTGGTTTCTTTAAAATGTTCGCGGATGTAGCCGATGATCTCTTTCATAGAAAAATGGAAAATAAATTTTTTAACCGGCATTTAAACTTTTTTCATGCAGCCAGTTCTCAGAAAGCGTAGTTGAAATTCCTAAACCTAAAAAAGTATAGCCATGAAAACTTTCATTAACCGAACACTTGCTGTTGCGATATTTTTATTTGGCACAGCAATTTTTTTCTCTTGTCAAAAAGAAACCAGTTTAAGCAATTCTCCAATTTCTGATGAACAAGCTGCCACTTATTCCGACGAAAGTGCACAGGCCGATGCTGATTTTGAAGATGTGTCTGACCTTGGATTAACTGCTGCTGATGCCGATGCAGAAGCTGCTAGTGCCAGAACATATGGTCGCTATTTTCCAAACTTTGAAGATCTGCGTGGCACCATTGGTGATTGTGCAACCATTACTGTTTATCCTAACGACAGTACTTATCCTAAAACTATCACGATTGATTTTGGTGATAGCTGCGTAGGCAGAGATGGAAAATTAAGAAGCGGAAAAATTGTGTTGCACTTAACCGGTTCTATTCGCCATTCAGGTTCTGTTCTCACCATTACTCTTGTCAATTATTTTGTAAATCATGTAAAGCTGGAAGGCACAAAAACCATCAGCAATATTAGCGAAGGCAATACCATTAAGTTTACCGTACAGGTGGTTGGTGGCCGTGTTACTTTCCCGGGTGGACGTGGCTACAGTTATGAAAGCTTTAAATATAAAAAGCAAATTCGCGGCATGGAAACTCCAAGAGCAATTGACAATGTATTTGAAATTACAGGTTGGGCAAAAATTAAATTCAATAATGGTACTGAGGTAAGATTTGAAACTATTGATCCGTTGATTAAAAAGGTTGCCTGCCCGTGGATTAGCGATGGTACATTAAAAATTAAAATTAACGACCGTGTGCTGAAACTTGATTATGGCTTCCCTCATAATGGTGATTGCGATAATAAAGCTTT
>PSMD01000044.1:18200-19266 GCA_040289925.1 Chitinophagaceae bacterium
AAGGGAAACAGCCAGTGAGTAATATTGTTACCCTAAGCAGTGAAATGTGCAGTCGGTAAAGTCCTCCGTAGTGAGGACTTTTTTTTACTCAAAAATATATTTTACAAGAGTGGAGATTCTTTGCAGTGGAATGCCCGGTGTTGTACCATCAGCTTCCATGTAATAATATTTTACCACGCCAACACCCGGTTTTAAATACACCTGGTCTTTCCGGTAACCCGGAGAAAATTTTTCAAGAAAAATACAATCAGTAAAATGGCCGAGTGAAGTGGAAATGGTTTTGTTCATTTTTTCTGTGGCAATAGCTGCTTCGTCCACAAATGAGGAAAGAAAACGGATAGAATCTATTGCAGAAATAAAAATTTCTTTCCTGGCATCCATTACCCGCGGTGATGAAAATAACCGAACCTGCAAACTAATGATCGCTGAATCATTTGAAAAGCATAACTCAGGCAAGCCAACATTTTTGGTAGGCTGCCACCAAATTAAACCATCCGCTTGTGTTTGCCAGGTGGTTGAAAATTGCAACGTATCGGTTTTAACTCTTGCAAATACGCCGACTTCAAAAATGGAGTCAAGATAAATCCACTTGTGCTTTTTGCTTAAAGGCAACAAGCCGCAATGTTTATTATTATAATCAATGCGGGTAAATTCAGAAGAAGAATAAGTGGCTTTGTCAGGATTTGCCGTTTGCACAAGGCAAGGCTCTGTGTAGTTATGCATTTGTTTTCTGCAGGCAGAAAACAATACCATAGCAGCAAGTATGGTTAATAAAAGTTTGCTCAAAGTTTACCGTCCAAAGGGGGGCAAAATAGATACTATAACTCATATCTCATAGTTTTTACTGTTTTTTTTATCGGTTTGAAATAATTATTACAGTGGCAATCATTCTACAATCAGGTAGCTATTTAACACAACCCCGATAAAATTTGACAGCTTGATGAATTAGCCGTTTATTGATTTTCCAGTGCTATTCCGGTAAGCATACATCTTGCTTATAACTCTTTTGAAATGGCAGGATAATTGGGCAAGAATTATAACAACTAAAAAATATTTTTTATGCTTA
>PSMD01000045.1:0-3855 GCA_040289925.1 Chitinophagaceae bacterium
TCCGGTTTCCCCACCATTACGTTAACTTCCGTAGGATGCAATAACCCCTGTTTTGCTTTTCTTCTTAATTCAGAAACCAAAACAATAGCTGCCAGTATAAAAGCCAGTGCTACAAAAAAGCCGAAAGAATTAACGAACCGGAGCGGTTTCCACTCAATATTAAACAGATCTTTAAATGCGTAATAAAGATTTGGATACATTCAGCGTTGGTTTGTTTGAGGTATTTGAGGCACAATGTTATTACTGATTTCGGTATTAGGGAAAGATTTCAGCTTTTTTTCCAAAATTTCCCAAAACAAAAAAGGATTTCAGAAACAACGCTCCGAAATCCTTTTCATTTTTTTGTTACCGGCTTAGCAATATTGATCAAATGCATTGATGAGATTATTAGCAATTACCTGTGCTGGACTGCCTTCAATTTGATGCCGTTCGATAAAATGAACCAACTTACCATCTTTAAACAGGGCAATTGATGGCGAAGAAGGGGGGTAAGGCAACAGATGTTGTCTTACTGCTTTCACTGCCTCAATATCAAAACCGGCAAAACTGGTGGTCAAATAATCTGGTTTTTTACTCGCATTGGCTACTGCCATTAAAACTCCGGGACGGGCTGAGCCGGCTGAACAACCACAAACTGAATTAATCATTACTAAAGTTGTTCCGGCCTTGCTAAGTTGCACCTCCACTTCGTCTGCTGTTTGCAATTCTGTAAAACCATTTTCTGTAAGCTCTTCCTTCATAGGAACTACGATCTCTGCTGGATACATGGGCAAATATTTTTTTGATTTCAACGCAAAACTAAAGAAAAAGTTCACTGGGGTTTTTGAAGAAACATTCTGGCAGCAATAATTCCTCAATTCGGAAATAATGTCTTAAAAAATAGCCTGTTAAGCGTAAAAGGCAGTTAAAATTTTGTTTTTGGGCAGTGGTACAGCATTTGAAAAATAAGACAGCTTTCAAGCAGTTGTTCACTAAAAAAAAACAAAATCATGACACTCGTAAAATTTAATAATCGTCCTTACAGAACATTGAATTTAATGGAGGACTTCCTGAACGAAATGCCGAATTTATTTAAGAATGAAATGCAGGTGATGAAAAACAATGTTCCGGTTAATGTTACCGAAACAGCAGATGGATACAGGCTGGAAGTAGCAGCTCCGGGAATGGATAAAAATGATTTTTCAATTAAGATGGAAAAAAACCTGTTAACTATTTCCGGGGAACGCAAGGTGGAAGAAAAAAAAGAGTCTGAAAAAGAAATACGCAGGGAGTTTAGTTACCGTTCATTCAAACGTTCCTTTACTCTTGACGAAAAAATTGATGCAGAAAAAATTGAAGCAAAATATGTTAATGGTGTTTTAACATTAAACCTTCCGAAGAAGCCGGAAGTCAAAGCTTCAGCAAAAGAAATTACAGTACAATAGTTCTTATCTCTTTCTCATAAGCAGTTGGTTTTGGTTTATACCCCTCCGGATTTCTATCCAGGAGGGTTTTTTATTTTTCGCAGGGTTGCTTTCTCCTCATATCAATCAAATACTGAATCTTCCAAACACCATTTATTCTTACCAACTGAAAAGAGTTGACGCCTCAATGGCTAAAATTTCCATTGTAATAAAATTTGTACGGCGTCCATACAGTGGCTAATGGGCCATCAATATTTATATTTCCAAAAACAATTTGCTCGTCAGCGGCACCTGCAGGTAAGCCGGTTAAATTTTTCGCAAATTCATCAAGGCTTTCAGTTCTTATCAGGGTTTTCCCTTCTTTATTTCTGGTAATCGTTTGTAAAATGGGCGCTGTCGGCAAAAGCAGCTTTAATCATTGCACCGTCTGATGCTTTCATTCCGTCAAACAACAACTTAATAGCTGCTTTTACCGAATCTTCGGCTGATTGAGCACGGACTGCACCTGCCGTTAAAATACCTGCGGTTAAAAAAAACAGAAAATGTTTCATGAAATGCTTTTTAAAAATTGACGGCAAACAAATTGTTGATTTAAAGATAACGGATGCAGGCATGAAATTTTCATCTGTTATACAAGCGGCAATCATTTTTGCGTTACTAGCAATGGCTGCTACATAAACTTTGTGAAGCCCAAAAGCTCTGTAAGATTTTACTGCCGTGGAGCCGGTTTCCTGGCAGCCTTAAAATCCCAACCCTAAGCTGAGGGCTTTTTTATTAGCTATACCCAAGAATTTTCAACATGCTTTGTGCTGTTTGCTCCCTTGCATAAAGCGTATCAACCAGCTTTCCATTTTTGTCGTAAGTAATCAGCACATGCTTGGGTGAGGGAATGAGGCAATGCTTAATTCCACCGTAACCGCTTATCTGGTCCTGGTAAGCACCGGTATGAAAGAAACCCAGGTATAAGGTCTCGCCATTTGTAATTTTTGGAAGGAAGACTTCATTGATGTGCTCTTCGGAATCATAATAGTCATGACTGTCGCAGGTTATACCTCCCAACACTACCCGTTGATAGTCGTGATCCCATTTATTAATGGGTAATAGCAAAAATCTTTCACCAATTCCCCAGGTATCGGGCAAGGTAGTAATGAATGAAGAGTCAATCATATACCAGATCTCACGATCATTTTGCATTTTCTGGCCAATAACACTGTAAATATGCGCCATACTTTCACCCACGGTATAACTGCCAAACTCGGTGTAGATATTCGGCATAGGTACCTTAGCTTTTTTGCAGGCTGTTTTTATTACGCCAACAATTTCATTAATCATAAACTGGTAATCGTACTCAAAACCCAGCGAATGTTTAATAGGGAAACCACCACCGATGTTGATTGAATCCAGCTCAGGACAAATTTTTCTTAGCTGGCAATACAGGTTTACGATCTTGTTCAATTCACTCCAGTAATAAATGTCATCCTTTATTCCTTTGTTTAAAAAGATGTGGAGCATCTTAAGTTGAAATTTGCTTTCATAGCCTTCAATTCTATCAACATAAAACTCAAGAATATCTTTTGCCCTTATGCCTAACCTTGAAGTATAAAAAGGGAAAGTAGGTTCTTCTTCTGCCGCAACGCGAATACCGAGCTTAAAAGGCACTTTTACACATTTAGCGTATTCACGCAACTCTTCTTTATTATCCAAAACCGGGATGACATTGCTAAACCCCGAATTAAGCAGGTTGGCAATTCTGCGGGTGTAGCCTTTTTGTTTGTACCCGTTGCAAATAATCTGAATGTCTTTGCTGATCTTTTTTTTCTCGTAAAGTTTTTTGATAATCTCAATATCGTAAGCATAAGAAGTTTCCAGGTGAATGTCGTGCTTCAGTGCCTCTTCTACAACAAAGCTGAAATGTGAACTTTTGGTGCAGTAGCAATAAAAATATTTGCTTTCATAGCGATGTTTCTTAAATGCGTTGGCAAACATTTGCTTGGCCTTGCGGATTTGGCTACCAATCTTCGGCAGGTAACTCAGCTTAAGCGGAGTACCGTATTTGTCAATGAGTGCTTTAATATCTACACCATTAAAATGCAGATATCCGTCTTTAACTTCTAATCCTTCCTGCGGAAAATTAAAAGTTTGCTGAACAAGATCAAGGTAGGAATTGGTAACCTCGGCCATAGCTTAATGAGTTAGTAATTTTTAATGGGAGCAAATTTATAAGTTTTATTACTGCTGACAGAAGTTCAATTCTGCAAAATGCAAGCCGTCATCGTGCTGACAGTTTTTCTTTTTGCATGCAATGGCCTTTTGATTGCGGGCGCCTAAAAAAAGACATATGAATAAGCTAATGGAAACGTTGGCGGAATTACTGTTTGTTTTCTTATTTGCTTGTTTTATTGCACTGGTGTTTTTTGGCGGAATGGTACTGATGCCGTTTGCTATGGCTATT
>PSMD01000045.1:3886-18739 GCA_040289925.1 Chitinophagaceae bacterium
ATACGGGAAATGCTAACCTGGAAACGAAGGATAAATAAACAAGACCGATTGAGAACACAATAAAAAAACCGCCCCTTGGGGGGCGGTGCAGTTGTTCTCTCAAATAAAGCAAAGTGTTACTTAACCTGGGCAATTAATTGTTTGAATGTTTCAGGATTGTTCATTGCCAGGTCGGCCAGCACTTTTCTATCCAGGTCAATACCTTTTACACTCAGCTTGTTCATGAATTGAGAATAGGTCATTCCTTCTTCACGTACAGCAGCATTGATACGAGCTATCCAAAGCTGGCGATAATTTCTTTTTTTCAGCTTACGACCCACATACATGTAGGTCATTCCTTTTTCAACCACGTTTTTGGCAACCGTGTAAACATTTTTACGCTTACCATAAAAACCTTTGGCTTGTTTAAGTATTTTCTTGCGGCGGGCTTTGCTGGCAACCGCATTTACTGAACGAGGCATATTTGAATAATTTTAGATTAAAGATTAGATTTCTGAGGCGTCGGACTCTTACTTCAGTCTCAACAAACGTTTTACAAAATCAAGATTGGCTTTGGCAACAATACCGTCTTTGGCCAGGTTGCGCTTACGCTTTTTTGATTTTTTGGTTAGAATGTGACGCTTGAAGCTTTTTTGGTGAGTGATCTTTCCGGTGCCGGTTACCTTGAACCTTTTTTTGGCACTTGAGTTTGTTTTTACTTTAGGCATTTTACATGCAATTTTTGATGACACCCTTGAGGCGTTCCCGACCGGCCGGGACCCTTTTCGAACCTCTTCAGGCAATAGTCAAGTTCAGTTAAAGAACTTCCCTTAAGGGGCGGCAAAGATATTAGATTTTCGCTTTCGGGCAACAGAAAATGTCATTTAAAATCCACTCAGTTCGTTAGCCGCCTGTAGGCAAATGTTAATCTCAGTATCAATCTTAATCTCAACCTCCCCTATCTTGCAGACTTATGCTGAGGCTCAATGCAATTTCGCTGGTTCAGTTTAAAAATTATTTAAACCGAAGTTTTCAGTTCACAGAAAAAATTATTTGCATTTATGGCAGAAATGGCGCTGGCAAAACCAATCTTTTAGACGCTATTCATTACCTCTGTTTCACCAAAAGCTATTTTACCCGCTTCGATAGCCAAAACATTTTGAATTCCTGCAATGGGTTTAGGCTGGAAGGCGATTTTAAATTTTGGGAAAAGCCTGAGAAAGCTGTTTGCATTTTAAGAGAAACCGGAAAGAAAGAATTTTTGATCAATGACCAACCTTACGAAAAATTTTCACAGCATATTGGGCACTATCCCTGCGTAATTATTGCTCCGGACGATATTCAAATGATAACCAGCCATAGCGAGGAAAGACGAAAATTTATTGATACGCTTATCAGCCAGATTGATACAGACTATCTGCAAAATTTGATTAGCTACACCAAAATTTTACAGCAACGCAATTCCTTGCTGAAAACTTTCGCCGAATCCGGCAATAAAGACCTTGCCCTGGTTTCTGTACTGAATGAGCAATTAATAAAGCCGGGAGAAAAAATTTTTGAGAAGAGAAAGGAATTTCTCGTTTCCTTTCTTCCTCTTGTAAAACAATTGTACAATGATATTGCCCGGCAGTACGAAAACATACACCTGTTTTACGAATCGGAACTATTGAATGCACGCTTTGAAGAATTGCTGAACGCCAACCAAACAAGGGATTTATTTTCATGCCGTACAAACAGCGGCATTCACAGAGATGATTTAGAGTTTGAGTTGAACGACCAGCCTTTTAAAAATATTGCCTCACAGGGCCAGCGCAAAAGCTTATTGTTTGCTTTAAAGCTGGCAGAAATGGAAGTATTAAAAAAAGAAAAAGGATTTGCACCGCTGTTGTTACTGGATGATGTTTTTGAAAAACTGGATGAAGACCGCATCAGCAATTTGCTGAATCGTGTTTGCAAGGATAATGATGGGCAGGTATTTATTACCGATACCAACCGGGAAAGACTGGAAGTTCATCTTGATGTATTAAAAGCAGGCTACCAACTCATAGAGCTGAACAACAATTAAAATTTGGAAGTTGCCGGCTGAAATTTCAATTTTACCGCATGAGTGAGTATTCAATGGGTGATGCGTTGAAAAAGTTCCTGCATGGTAGCAGGCTGAAAAATAATATACAGGCCTTGCAAATAGAAGATGTGTGGGAGCAGATCATGGGAAAAACCGTTGCTAAATACACCGATAAGCTGCAGATCATTGAGGATATCCTTATTATTACGACACAGGTAGCACCACTCAGGCATGAATTAATTTACCAGAAAGAAAAAATTATTCAACGGGTAAATGAAGCATTGGGCCAAAAGATCATCAGCAAAGTTGTAGTGCAATAATATCAGGCAAGAATAAAATTCTCATTGGCTTCTTCATCAAACACATTCAGCTTGTTGTTCACCACCTCTTGTATAATGTCATCAGAAGTTACCACGCCTAAAAACTGGTAGCCTTCAAAAACAGGCAAATGCCTAACATGATGTTCTTTCATCAGCTTCATGCAGCGTTCTACAGTATCCATTTCATTGGCTACCGGAAGACGGGTATTCATTACTTCAGCAACTGCGGTTTCACTCAATGGTTTTGTGTGAACAACCAGCCTGCAGGTGATATCATGATCACTTAAAACACCCAGGTAGCGGTCATAATTGTCAATCACCACCAGGTAGTCAACATTTTCGCAGTGCATTTTTTGCAGTGCATCAGTGACACAGGTTTCGGGTGAAACCGTATGAAAATGTTTTTGCTTGCGATTCAGAATTGTGGTTATTGGTTCCATAACTGGTGCTTTTCTCTTCCTGGGAAGAATGATGAAAAATATTTTTTTGGGAAATGCTCTACCAGCTTTTATTAAGTTACAAAAAACAAACCATAAACCCGGTGATTAACTGCAGAAATATTTTTGCACTTATTGAATGCGGACACGGGGATCAATAACTCCATATAAAATATCGGCAAGGATATTAATAAGAATAAAGAATGTGGCTGACAGTAACACTGAGCCCATCACCACCGGAAAGTCCAGCTTTTGCAATGCATCTACTGTTAACTTACCAATGCCTTTCCAGCCAAAGATCCATTCTACAAAAAAAGCCCCGGCTAATAATTCAGCAAACCAGCCTGTAATTGCTGTTATTACCGGGTTCAGTGCATTCTTTAAAGCATGTTTCCAAATTACTAACCGGCGGTTCAGCCCTTTTGCATAAGCTGTGCGAATGTAGTCCTGGTCCAGTACATCGAGCATAGCACTGCGGGTAAGTTGGGTAATAATGGCCAGGGGTCGTATTCCAAGCGTTACAGCAGGTAAAATCAAATTTTGCAAAGCAAGATGTTTTTGCCCGGTTAACTCATCTATCTCAAACCAATTACCCGTAATGTGGAGGCCGGTCCACGAACTGAGAACAAATCCAAAAAAATAGGCAATGATGATCGCCATAAAAAATGATGGCGCTGAAATACCAACTATACTGGCAAAAATGGCCGAAGTATCCATCCATGTATTTTGCTTTACGGCTGCCGTAACACCCAGCGGAATACCCAGTAAAACTGCAAGGAACATGGCAGAAAAAGCAAGCAACAAAGTACCGGGTAAAGCTTCTATCAGCATGCTGCCTACTTCTTTTTTTGATTGATAGGAACGGCGCAGGTACGGCAGCTTAAAAGCCAGTTTTTTTTCTCCGCCAATAAAAATTCCTTTCAGCTTTTTGTTTTCAATATCCTGTTTTGAGTAAACGGCAATGGGAGAAACATCATTCAGGTAAAACAAAAATTGTTTGATTTTGGGAATTGGCTTGCCATTGTTATCAATCAGGTATAATTCTTTTTTTATATTGGCCTGCGTGGTAGAATCTCCTGTTTGGCCCATCACCAATCTTGAAGGATCACCAAAACCCTGGAATAAAAAAAATACAAGCACCACCACTCCTACCAGCACAAGCAGTCCGTAAGCAATTCGTTTGGTGATGTATTTTATCATACGAGTTATTACAATTTATTTACTGCATTTTCCATTTTTCTCCAGCTCCATTTATCAGCTACAGTTCCGTTTTTTAATAAATAAAGACAAGGGTTTGTTCTGGCTGCTGTGCGAATGGCTGTAAAGTCACATTCAAAAACCGGTACTAAAGTAAGGCGACTACCTGCCAACGCTTTTTCAGCTTCAGTGGCAGATGATACTACCAGGTAGACCGGAATATTTTTTTTATGAGCGGCAGCTAATACCTTTAAAAATTTTTCTTCCCATTTTTTTACAGGAATTGAAAATTGATCGCAAAACAAAACCAGGCAGGCTGGTTGTTGCAACACAGCGTTCGTTACATCCTGCCCTGCACTGTCTTTTAATACAAAACCTTTTATAGGCGGATCTGCATTTCCTTTTCTTACCAGCTTATCAATTCTATCTTTAAAAATATAGTTATTTAAATCAGATGGCAGATTGTTGGGAGAAAACTCGAACTGCTTTCCATCTTTCTCATAAATAAACCTGATGGCAAACCTATCAGGCGCCGAACCCGGACGCGGTTTCATTTGTGCAGAAATGTTATTGCCTTTTTTAAATGGAAGGCAATCAAAAAAAGGCAGGTAATTTAAAACCCACCATTGCACAATAAAGCTAAAAGCAGTTGTAGCCATCAGCAGGTATAAATTTATTTTAGGCAAATAAATAGGTTGTATGCGATGACGGTTGATAAAAAGATAAATGATGAGATGGGTGAGAACAATATCTTTTATAAAAGATGTTTTGGGAGAAATGGGGATGCAATCACCAAAGCAGCCGCAATTGGTAAACTTGCCGGAGAGATAAGCATAGCCTGTAAGAAAAGTGAAAAATAAAATCAGCACAAGCATAAACCAGCTAACAAGCCGCGGTTTCCAGCCAACCAGCAGAGCCACACCTGCAACAATTTCCAGGGCTATCATAACAATAGAAAGAGAAAGTGAGTGCTGATGCCAGAACTGGAAAAAATTGATCAATAAATTTTTTAGAAAGAAATTTCCCTGTTCCAAGCCTGCATTCCATAGCTCAAAAAATTCTTTCATTTTATAGCTAAGCCCTAAAGGATCGTTTGCTTTTACCAGCCCCGAAAAGATGAACAGAATACCTACGAGCAGTCTTGTAATTTGGAGGGGTTTAACCATACTGCAAGTTAAATGCAGAACTTACAACAAGCAAGTCAACACAAAGAAGAGTTTACAATAAAATGAGTGCAAACACCGCGTAGTTAATTATATCAATAAAGTTGGCATCAACCCCTTCGCTCATGAGCGTTTTGCCTTCGTTAGCCAGTATTTGTCGAATGCGTTGCAGTTTCATCAGAATTAAATCCACAAAGCTTTCCTGGCTCATGCTTCGCCAGGCTTCGCCATAGTCGTGATTTTTATCCTGCATTAGTTTTTTTGCCGCTTCAATATTGGCATCATACAATGCGGAAGCTTTTTCCACAGGTAATTCTTCCGGATCATTTTCTGTAAGCTTCAACTGAATCAAACCTATCACCGCATAATTAATAACGCCTTTGAATTCTGCAGAAATATCATCTGCTACTTTTTGCAAGCCTTTTTGCTGAATGGTACGAATGCGTTGTGCCTTGATGAAAATTTGGTCAACAATCGAAATGGTTCGCAATACCCGCCAGGCTGTGCCATAATCTTTTGTCTTAGCCAAAAAAATTTCTTTGCAGGAAGCGGTTACTTTATCGTATTGCTGATCAGTTGTCATTATTTTCTCTGCCGGGCTGTTTGTATTCATCAGTAAAACAATCTTGTTACAATTACCTTTACCGCCAAAAATAAAGAACTCAGCTTAATGTTCACCCTAAATTGTAGCGGCCGCCTGCTGGTAATTGAACAACCATTGGTAATGGGAGTTATCAATATTACTCCGGATTCTTTTTATTTGGGTAGCCGATTGCAGGCAATAGATGAAGTGTTGAAACAAGCTGAAAATATGCTGAAAGAAAAAGCAGACATTATTGATATTGGTGGCCAAAGCACCCGGCCGCAAAGCACAATGATAACTGCAGAGGAAGAATTAATAAGAGTAATACCAGTTATAGAAGCCTTGCAAAAAAATTTTCCGGAAACATTTCTTTCTATTGATACTTTTTATAGTCGTGTTGCAAAACAAGCAGTAGCTGCAGGTGCAAGTATTGTGAATGATATTAGTGCCGGCAGATTTGATAAAGATCTTCTGCCCGCAGTTGCCGAATTAAAAATTCCGTATGTACTTATGCACATGAAAGGAAAACCGCAAACCATGCAGCAGCATTGTGATTATGAAAATGTAACCCGCGAGGTACTCGATTTTCTTATCAGTAAAAAAGCAGAATGCCATGCGCAAGGGATCAAAGATGTGATAATAGATCCTGGCTTTGGCTTTGCAAAAACCATTGAGCAAAATTTTCAGTTATTGAAAGAGCTGGCTGCTTTTAAAATGCTTGATGCGCCTATATTAGCAGGACTCTCCCGAAAATCCACCATTTATAAAACACTTGGCATAACTGCAGAAGAAGCATTGAACGGTACTACGGTTTTAAACACAATCGCCTTAATGAATGGCGCCACCATTTTAAGGGTACATGATGTAAAGGAAGCCAAAGAAGCAGTTACACTTTATACCAGGCTGAAGAAATAAAAAAGCAATCTAAAAAGATTGCTCTCTATCAGCATAGGTTATTACCAGCCTTAACTTGGTTTTTGCAAGATTGGATTACAGATCAGGCAAGCAAAAAACTTTATGGATTGTTAATACAATTTCAAAGGGAAACGAATTGAAAAAAGGACCTTGGATTAAAAACGGAGCCTTACCAATAAACAAAACGGGCCAACAAAAAAGCCTGCCGTTAATGACAGGCTAATTTCGGAAATTTTTAATTCAATTATCATTGATGTTGCTGAATTGTATCAACATTTTGCTGAAGTGGCACGCGGACAACAGGAGGTGCAGAATTCTTCACATCAACAATTTCCAGTTCAAAAATCAAATCTGCAAAGGGGGGAATGTTGCTGCCCGGGGGTGGCGAAGACCCATAAGCCAGCATAGAAGGAATATACACCACACCACGTCCGCCCTTCTTTAAGGCTTTCAGGCCTTCCTCGAAACCGGGGATACTTCCACCCTGCCCAATGGTAATACCAATTGGATCAGTATGATGAAAAGAAGTATCCATATTGGTATCAAAAACTTTTCCGGCAAAAGTTTTACCGCGGTATTTCACCATTACATATTTGCCGCTGTCAATTGGTTCACCTTCTCCGGCATTTGAAACTTGTACAAATACACCTTTTTCTGTTTTTACAGCATTGATGTTATTTTTTTGAAGGTATTGCTGAATGCGGCTTTGTTCACGTTGCAGCAAAGCTTCTTCTTCTTTTTTCAAATCATTCATATAAGCAGCCTGGTCGGGCAGTATATCCAATATTTTAAAAGTGCTGATGATCCGGTCTCCATTTTTAAAAGGTGGCGGCACCATCATGGGATTTCGCTTGATGAAAGTATCCACCATTTGTATAGTTACCAGGCTGTCACCTACCTTCAACTCGCCAAAAAGTTCAGTTGGGCTATAAGGATCGGTGGCATCGGTAACAGCAATGTACACAGGCACTTTACCATAAGACTTATACAATACACTATCATTTACCTTTTGTGTGTAGGCAGCTTTTAAAAAACTACCCTTGGCTGCTTTTTTAGTTCCTTTCCCCGGATAGAGTTTGTAAGGCATGCCGCCTTTTGTTTTTTTAAAATCTACATCTTTACAAGCCACTATTATAAAACAGCCGGCCATTAATGCAAAGAGAATTTTTGAATGTTTCATTTTATTGATTATTGTAAAAGAGATGCGTTTTCTTTTAATACCTGTTTGAATTTTTTTACAGTTTCCTGTAATGAGTCATTACTTCTGCCCCCGGCAGCATTAAAATGTCCGCCACCTTCAAAATATTTACGGGCAAATGTGTTGCAATCAAAACTGCCTTTGCTTCTAAAGCTCCATTTTCTTTCTTCATCCCTGTCAATACACAAAGCCACCAGTTTTATTCCCTGTATTGACATGGGATAGTTTACCAATCCTTCCGTATCACCTGTTTTAATACCGTATTTCAGCAAATCAGATTTTGGTATGGCGATAAGTGCCGTGTTGTATTCATAAAAAATTTCCATCCGGTTCAGCAACACATTGCCAATAAAGCGCAGCCGGTTTTCCAGGAAATTATCATACAAAGCTTCGTGTACAGGTGTATGTAAAAGGCCTTTGTCTTTTAAATCAGCAACAAGCCGGTGCACATTGGCTGATACACTTGGAAAACGGAAAGAACCAGTATCGGCAACCACTCCTGCATAAATGCATTCGGCCACTTCGGTTGTTATTTTGTCTTTATACCCGGAGGCAAGAATAAAATCATAAATCAGTTCGCAGGTAGAGCTTCTTGTAGGGTCACTTATTCCATAATCAAAACTTTTTTCATCCGGCTCTTCATGATGGTCAATTAAAATTTTTGTGCAGGTTAACGAAACCAGTTTTTCGGCCAGTGTTTTTGTACGGGAAAAATGGTTGAAGTCTAAACAAAACAGCCATTCTGCTTCATTCAGTGCTTCTTCAGCTATTGGTCTTTGTTTTTCCCAATCCAGCACTTTGTCTGCACCGGGCATCCAGTCTACCCAATTTGCCCAATTGGTAGGTGAGATAACAGTAAGCTGGTGATCGAACTGTTTTAAAAAATGATACAAGCCCAACGAAGATCCCATTGCATCTGCATCAGGTTTTTGATGTGTTGTAATCACCACTTTTCTCGGTTGATCAAGCAAAGGAAAAATATCCTGAATGGGTTTCATAAAAGTGAGCAAAGATAGGGGGAAGCAAGTGGAAATGGCTCACTGAAGTAACGGCTAAATTGCCGGATGAGTTAATAATTAAATTCTTTAATTGCTAAGTGGAACGCAAATTCAACCTAAAACTATTTTCCGCTCAACACTTCTTCTAATTCATCCATCATATTCTTGCTACCAATAAACAATGGCGTTCGCTGGTGAAGCTCGGTAGGTTTTATATCAAGAATAGGTTGCTTACCATCTGTTGCTTTTCCTCCGGCAATGGCTGTTATAAAAGCAAAGGGATTGCATTCATACAACAAACGAAGCTTTCCTTTTGGCTTATCAGTGGTACCCGGATACATGAAAATTCCTCCTTTTATGAGATTACGATGTACATCGGCCACCATGCTGCCAATATAACGTTGTGTGTAAGGGCCGCCATCTGCTTTGGTTTTTTTCTGACAACGGTCAATGTAACTTTTTACTTTATTCTCGTACTGAAAAAAGTTACCGTGATTCACGGAATAAATTTTTCCTTTTTCAGGGCATTTGATATTGGGATGGCTTAAACAAAATTCACCAATGGAAGGATCGAGTGTAAAACCATTTACTCCCCTTCTTGTTGCATACACCAGCATAGTTGATGAACCATAGACAATATAGCCAGCAGCCACCTGCTCACGGCCCGGTTGCAAAAAATCATCAATGGTAGCCATTGTGCCCCGCGGTGTTACACGCCGATAAACACTGAAAATTGTTCCTATAGAAACATTCACATCAATATTACCGCTGCCATCAAGCGGATCAAACAGGCAAACATATTTTGCATTCTTACTTACATCATCATCAAAGGCTACAAAATCATCAATTTCTTCACTGGCAATACCTGCGCAGCTAACCCCATGCTGCAAAGCAGTAGTAAACTGGTTATTGGCAAACACATCCAGTTTCTTTACATCTTCTCCCTGCACATTTGTTTTACCCGCATCTCCTAAAATATCTACCAGCCCGGCTTTATTCACTTCTACATTCACACGTTTTGCGGCCAGGCCAAGATCACGAAGTAAACTGCTCAGTTCACCGGTAGCCTGTGGAAATTCTCTGAGCTGTTGTATGGTAAATTCATAAAGAGTGAGTACCTGCCTGTTATATGTCATAATGCAAAAAATTGATGTGGGCAAATGTAAGAGTTATATTTTTTCAGTTAACTGAGCAACGGCGAGTTTGTTTTTTGTTGAAATTTGTTTGCGTTCTTTGGTGCAAAATTTTTACCGCATGAAAGTGTTTAAGTTTGGTGGTGCTTCAGTGAATGGAATTGAGAGAATTGTAAAGGTGGGTGAAATTCTAAAAAGCTTTTCGGGCGAAAAACTGTTGGTGGTTATTTCAGCTATGGGCAAAACCACCAACGCACTGGAAAAAGTTGTGGATGCCTATTTTGCCGGGAAAAAAGATGAATCAATTGAACTATTTACGGCCATAAAGAACCAACATCTGCAAACTGCAAAGCAACTGTTGTTAACGCAGTGGCAGGGCTGTGAAAAAAGACTGGTAGATTTTTTTACTGAAGTTGAATGGCTGCTGCATGATAAACCTCAACGTGACTATGATTATTACTACGACCAGGTTGTTTCCATTGGAGAATTACTTTCAACTACCATCATTAGTTTTTATTTAAAAGAAATTAGTGTGGCGAATGAGTGGGTTGATGTAAGAGATATTATCCGCACCGATGATAATTTCAGAGATGCAAATATTGACTGGGAGTTTACGCAGTCAAAAGTTCAAACCGGCATTTTGCCCTTATTCAACCATTGTAATATTGTATTGACGCAGGGTTTTATTGGTGCCACAGATGAGAACGAAAGCACCACACTGGGCCGTGAAGGCAGCGATTACACCGCGGCCGTTTTTGCCAACATGCTGAATGCCGAAAGCCAAACGATTTGGAAAGATGTAGAAAGTGTGATGAATGCCGATCCCAAACAATTTTCCGATGCGCAACCGATAAAAGAGCTGAACTATAATGAAGTAATTGAAATGGCTTATTATGGTGCACAGGTTATTCATCCAAAAACCATAAAGCCTTTGCAGAACAAAAGCATTCCTCTTTACGTAAAATGCTTTTTAAATCCTTCATTGCCGGGCACTGTCATTCACAACAAACCGTTACAGCATTTACCGGCCATTATCGTAATAAAAGAAAAGCAGGTGATGCTGAAATTGATCTCAAAAGATTTTTCTTTTGTGGGTGAGCAACATGTGGCAAAGTTGTATTCAGCAATGGGTAAGCTAAAAATAAAACCCAACCTCACGCAAAACGCAGCTATCAGTTTTATTTTGGTTTTAGATGACCGTTCTGAAAAAATAGAAAAGCTGGCTTTTGAAGTAGCAGAAATTTTTGATGTTCAAATAAGAAAGCAACTCACCCTGTTAACGGTTCGTCATTACCAGGAAACGATAGTGCAGCAGTTGACCAGTAATAAAAACATTATTCTGCGGCAGCAAACTCCTGAAACTATTCAAATGTTACTAAGCGACTAAAAAAATCTCATCCTTTTGGAATGAGATTTTTCTGATTTATCTGCCGGGTTAATAAGTTTTCGTTTCTCCGCCAGTTCCCTGTTGGCAATGATACTGTTCTATCCAATTGCCTATTGCACCTGCCGCCGCATTTATTATGGGGTAAGATGATGGCGGGTAAGAAGCATCCGTTAAAATATCGTTGTAGGTTAACGTTGCGAGAAAATTTGTGCATATAGTTAGTATATGCAGGCAAAATATCTGCAAGTATTGCAGCTCCCCCATTTTGACAAAACCTGCTTAACTGTAAAGCCGAGGCCTGGGTAAATGCATGCCTGGCTGTGCTATTATTAGGAGCATTATTTCAAATGTTTTGTCCTTGTGCTTGTGTATAAGAGTTTGCACCGAAGGTCACATTCTGGCACCAAACAGTTTGTCGTTGTGCAAACCAGTAGCCTTGTGAAAAGGCACACCATATAGCAGCCGGGCAACCTACGCCATTAAATGAAAATGTGCAACAACCCGTTCTTACACCCGATTTGTAATAGCCAAATGCGTTTGGATCTACGTCGTAATTGCGGCTTAAAATAAGCTTGTAATAAGTTTTGGCAGAACCGGTAGTGCCTACACTGTATTTAAAAACGGGAGTAGTTACACAACTTTGACTGGGATCTACCTGGTAAGTTGGTGTGAATGCTGTCCAACTTGTGCCGTCCATACTGTAAGCTGCACCGGCCACATCGTTCCAGCTAAAGCAACTTCCAAATTGCATAGCCCAGTGGCTCATATCCTGTGCTGTTCCATTTGTGCCAATGCCGGGATTGGGATTTCTTACACTCCATACCCATACCCATTCCCAATTGCCAGCAACGAGTGTACGGCTTTACAGAGTAACTATATAAGCATTCGGATCGCAGACAGTCTGTGCAACCGGCTTGTTTCCCTGCGTTAAACTGGTAGCAGATTGCTTAACATCTTTCTGGCATGCTATAAAAAACAGCACAGACAAGAGGCTTAAAAAGGATAGCCTGATTTTCATTTTGAAAAAATTTATAAGTTAAATACTGTGGATGTGTGATTCAACTGGAAAGAGACAAAAAAGGTAGCCTATTTTTTATCTTAATAAATTTTTCTCTATTTAATTTTTTCCAGCAAACGAAAAAGTACTGTATTAATCTCTGCCGCTTTATTCAACACCATTAAATGCCCTCCGTCCTTTATTACATAATCCGCATTTACATAGCGGCAAGGCAGTAAATGATCTTTTGAACCGTGAATATGAACAAGCGAAGAAAACCTCTCGCTGTGCCTCCAGTTAATGATTGCATTTAAACTCCAACGAATAAATTTTGGAGAAGTGTTTTGCACAAAATCCCTGATCATTTTTCTTGCTTCATCATCTGCACGGCTGTTTCTGAAAATTGTAGCTGTCTTCATCAACTGTACGGGCACAATCTTATGCATACCTATTTTGCCCATCCATTTAAAATACCACGGTAACTCATCACTGCAGGTAATGCCGGAAATGATAATGACTTTTTTGGGTGAAAGAATTTTTGAAAGTTCGGAAGCGAGTATGCCACCGAAAGATAAACCGATGATGACACACTCCGGATCGTCAATCAATTTGGAAAACCTTTCAGCATAAGAAGACAGGGATTCGTGTTTCAGTGGTTCAATCCAGTCAAGATAAACTGCTTCATAACCCGGGGGAAGATCAATCCGGCTGAATGCTCTGCGGTCCGCACCCAACCCGCTGATAAAATACACTTTCACAACTTCAATTTATTCTGCGGATATCTCAATGGTTTGCTTAATTTTTTTGGGCACAGGTTTGTCATTTAAAACAGCGGGTTTCCAGTCAGGCATTTTTTCAAGATGTGTGATTAACTCATCATCAAAATCTTCATCCACACCTTTCAGCACTTTAAAGTTTACAGGCTTACCATCTTTATCAACTACAAATTCTATTTGCACATGGGCTTTTTTTACCTGGGCAGGTAGGTAAGCCACCATTTCTTTACCCAATTCTTTTAAATAACTAAGAAATGCATCGCCACCGCCGCGAAATTGTGGCCATTGATGCACTGCCTCCGGGATACTGGTAATGGTTCTAATTATATGTTGTTGTTTTTGGCGGACTGGTTTTTTTTCAGGCTCAGCTTCTTTTTGTTTTCTCACTAAACCATCCACCAGGTATTCCCCTTTTTCATTAACCATAACCACCGGCAGCTGGCGATATTTTTCAAAATAATCGAAAGCATCTTCCAGCCGGCTGGCAAATTGTTTCAGCTGTGCATCATCTTTGGTTAATGCGGCGAGATAATCCGCACTCCTTTTTACATTATACCGAATAGGAAATATGTGCACCGGAATAAAATCCTGCCCGGCATTTTTTGCATGGGCAGCTAAAATATATACCTCATCAATTTGCGAGTCTGTTAAAGGGATGCAGCCCACTGTTACGCAACTGCCGTGAATATAAATTTCACCACCGGGGCGCAACGAATCACTTAATATTCTATCAGAAGCATTCGGATAATTAATACCCAGCGAGAGATAGTAAGTGCTTTTGGGGTTGAATTCATTGATGTAATAAAACCCTTCGGGTACCTGGTAATCATCTTCCATTCTTTTGGGGCCAAGTGTACCCGCCAATGCGCATACCTTATAAGTTTTAAAAAGTTGAAACGGATCTTTAATATTATTCTTCACCCAAATTTCAAGCTGGCTGTCGTATTTAAAAGAACGGATGTAAATATATTTTGCGGGCCACTGCAGTTTTTTTGCTTCAAACTGTTTACGCAAAGTATCCTCTTTTCTCGCCAGGGCCTCTGATGGCCTTGGAAGCGACTTTTGGTACTCGATAAATGAATTGTAAGAAACGGATGATGCAGACCCGGAATTTTTTTGCGCCGATACCACTGATAACCAACCAAGGGATAAGATTATTATTGCAAGGTTTTTCATTGCTGAATATTTATCCGTTCATTTAAAACGCTAAACAGGGCTCATTGGTATGATGAGCCCTGTAAAAATACAAATTCAGCACTGTAAGGCTGTCGATTTAACATTATAAATTTCCACGTAATGCCTGCTCTCTTTCTATGGCCTCAAACAACGCTTTAAAATTTCCTTTTCCAAAACTTTTTGCTCCCTTACGCTGAATAATTTCAAAGAATAATGTGGGCCTGTCTTCAACCGGTTTGGTAAATAGTTGCAACAGGTAGCCTTCATCATCACGGTCAACTAATATGCCGAGTTCTTTTAATGGCTCAATGTCTTCATCAATTTTTCCCACACGGTCAAGCAGGTCATCATAATAAGTGGTGGGTACTTTCAAAAACTCCACTCCCCTGCTTTGCAGTTGGCTTACTGTGCTAACAATATCATTGGTGGCCATGGCTATGTGCTGCACACCTTCGCCATTATAAAATTCAAGATATTCTTCTACCTGGCTTTTCTTTTTTCCTTCAGCCGGTTCGTTAATCGGAAATTT
>PSMD01000046.1:0-11286 GCA_040289925.1 Chitinophagaceae bacterium
TAAGAGATTCTACCACCTCAAAATTTTTTACCCCCCCCAGAGTACAATACTTTGCTGTATTACCCAATGGACGCATTTTTAAGAAAACATATTTTGTTGATCCTTTTCTTGGGTATCAACTTGCGGATAGTTGTTACTTTACGAGGAAATGAGCAACTTCCGGCCAGTTGGCCAGTTCTGACAGTGTCTATACTTTTTTTATGGACTAATCTTTACTATGCAAACCAGGTTACAGCTGTTTAGAATAATAAACCTAATCCGTTGCGTAAACTCAGTTTGAATTATATCACCGATTTTGAAGAACTGGTAATACAGCCCGGATTTTTCTTAAATGATTTAGATATTAACAAACTACCCAATAATCTTCTCAGCATTAATAAACAGATTACAGATCCGGGTACAAGTAATGAAAGCTATAATTTTAGTTACGTTTATCGCAATGATGGTTATCCGCTGATTCAGCGATCTAATTTAGCAGACTACAACAAGGTGTAATTTACATTTACTAGGTTGCTATATTTGCCACCCCAAACCCCACTTTAGGGGATGGAAACATTTATGAAAGTGATGAAGTTTGGTGGCACCTCGGTAGGTAAGCCTGAAAGAATGCATGAAGTAGCAAGACTGGTTACTACCCAGCAGGAGCCCACCATTGTTGTTTTGTCTGCCCTCTCTGGCACTACCAATGCACTGGTAGAAATCATTTTCAACATTGCCAAAGGCGACCGAAACCAGGCCCGGCAAAATATTGACAAGCTGGAAGCTCATTACCAGAATTTCATCAGCAGCCTGGTTCAGCAAAAGGAATCCGTGAGTAAAGCGAAGGCAATTGTTGCGGAACATTTTGAATTCCTGAACATCATTTTAAAAATTTCTTTCAGCGAGGCATTGAGTAAAGACATCCTGGCGCAGGGTGAACTACTTTCCACTAAATTATTTTCCTGTTACCTGGATGAACAAAAAATAGATCATGCCTTTTTGCCTGCTCTTGATTTTATGAGTATTGATGCCAACGAAGAACCTCAAATTGGCAGCATTAAAGTAAAGCTCACCCAGTTGCTTGACCAGCACAAGGACAAAAAGCTTTTTGTAACGCAGGGGTACATCTGCCGCAACAGCCGTGGGGAAGTGGACAATTTAAAAAGAGGCGGCAGTGACTACAGCGCCTCACTCATTGCTGCAGCCATCAATGCTTCGATATGTGATATATGGACTGACATAGATGGCATGCATAACAACGACCCAAGAGTAGTGAACAAGACAGTTCCAGTTGAACAGTTGAGCTTTGATGAAGCAGCAGAGCTGGCTTATTTCGGTGCAAAAATTTTACACCCGGCTTCTATCTGGCCAGCACAACAATATCATATTCCGGTAAAGCTGCTCAACACCCTGCAGCCTGAGGCAAAAGGAACTTTAATTACTGAAGAGCCGGGAGGTGTGGGAGTAAAAGCGGTGGCTGCAAAAGATAATATTACTGCTATCCGTATTAAAAGCAGCCGCATGTTACTGGCTTACGGTTTTCTTAGAAAAGTTTTTGAGGTGTTTGAAAAATATAAAACACCTATTGACATGATTACTACTTCTGAAGTGGCGGTGTCCATCACCATTGACAATTCATCTCATTTAAAAGAAATAAAAAAAGAACTGGAACAATTAGGTAGTGTTGAAATTGACGAAAACCAAACTATCGTTTCTGTTGTAGGAAATGAAATTGCTAAAACAGAAAACATCGTGAAAAAATTATTTGAATCTATACAGGGCATTCCTGTGCGTATGGTTTCTTATGGCGGAAGCCCTCACAATATTTCATTGCTGGTGCCTGCACCGTATAAAGCACAAATATTGCAACAGCTTAATAAAGGAATGTTTGATCTGAATTAATTTTTTGCTACAGCGGGTTCTTCATCTTTCTCATCAGCCTTAAAAGTATAAACCGCAATGGCGCCTCCATTGGCGACACTTCCTAAAAAGGGTTGTTTAATCACTTTTATCATGGCCACATCTCCAACAGGCAATGAGTTAAGTGCTGAAGCATCTACCTGCATTTCATCAATAAACACAACCGCCCTTTGATTGCGAATGAATGGAACGGGTGTGCCCCATTTTGTATAATAAATTTGAACACCTGCCACCCTGCCTTTCAGCCAATCAAGTATGTTTAAATAGCCTTTTATAGAGTTATCGTTTGCTACATCCAGTATGGTCCCCTCTTCTGATTTAAATAAGCCAGAGCAATAAAGCTCATTCAGCTTTGCATTAGCTGTTACTGTTTTTTCTTTTCCAATATATTTTTGGCTGAATGCGAGGCTTGTTAACAGCAGGCCGATGATAATGAAAGAAATCTTTTTCATACCCAATCCTCCTCTCTATAAAGTTAGTTCACTAGGCTGTTACAAAGAAGTTAACCTGAACAGGAGTGCATAAAAAAGCATCCCGATATTGGAAGGCTTGAACAAAATTTTGAATTTTAAATCACCAGCATGGCATCGCCATAACTAAAGAAGCGGTATTTGTCTTTAATTGCTTTTTTATAGGCTTCCATTGTTAATTCATAGCCTGCAAATGCGCAGGTCATGATTAACAGGCTTGTTTTGGGGGGATGAAAACTGGTGATCAGTGAATCTGCAATATTAAAATCGTAAGGGGGATGGATGAAAATATTTGTCCATCCTTCTGAAGGCTTTAAAAGTTTTTGTGCCGTGAATGAAGATTCAATGGCCCGCATGGTTGTAGTACCTACTGAACAAATTCTATGACCGTATTCTTTTGCACGATTAACAATTTTGCAAGCTGTTTCATCAATGCGATAATATTCAGCATCCATTTTATGCTTGCTCAGATCTTCCACTTCAATCGGCCTGAAAGTTCCCAAACCAGTATGCAGCGTTACTTCTGAAAACCGAACACCTTTTATCTCCAATCTTTTGATCAGTTCACGGCTAAAATGCAGGCCGGCAGTAGGTGCTGCTACTGCTCCTTCATATTTTGCATAAACGGTTTGGTAGCGTTCCTTATCCTCTTCGTCTGGCTTACGCTTAATGTATTTTGGCAACGGTGTTTCTCCAAGTTTTTCCAGCATTTGCCTGAACTCTTCATCACTTTTCTCCCACAAAAACCGAATGGTTCTTCCCCGGCTTGTTGTATTGTCAATTACCTCTGCTACCAACTCTTCATTATCGCCGAAATACAATTTGTTTCCTACTCTTATTTTCCTGGCGGGATCAACAATTACATCCCACAAGCGGTTAGGCTTATTCAATTCTCTTAGCAAAAACACTTCAATTTTTGCCCCGGTCTTTTCTTTACGGCCATACATGCGGGCAGGAAAAACTTTTGTGTTATTTACAATAAACACATCCTTATCGTCAAAGTAGTCAAGAATATCACGAAAATGCTTGTTCTCAATTTGGCCGGTATGGCGATGAACAACCATCATTCTGGAATCTTCTCTTCTTTTAGTGGGGTGCTGGGCAATAAGATTTAAAGGCAGGTCGAATTTGAATTGCGAAAGCTTCATGTATCTTTTTTCTTTTTAATTTTTTTTGAAAGCATCAAAAAAACAGTGTCGGATAGTGCAGGGTTTTTTTAGCTGCTAAGGGCCTGCTGATAACCAGCGATTGTCGGAAGAAAGGATGTACCAAATCCGGTCTTACGGCACCGGGTCAGGTCAACAGGCGGGTTTTAAAGTGTGCGAAGGTAGGGCATAAAATGCAAACGATCAGAATTTTTTTAAGCCCTTTTTCCACCGGGAATGGAGGCTATCAGGCGCCGGGTATATTCCTTTCGGGGATGGTAATAAATTTCATCTGCCAGCCCCATCTCCTCAATTTTTCCTCGGTTCATTACAACAATCCTGTCGCTGAGGTAATGAACAACCGATAAGTCGTGTGAAATAAAAATAATAGTAAAGCCAAATTGCTTTTTTAAATCATTCAGCAGGTTCAATATCTGTGCCTGTATGCTAACATCCAGCGCAGAAACCGATTCATCGCATACCAAAAATGAAGGGTTTAGAGACAAGGCTCTCGCAATCACAATGCGCTGCCGCTGCCCGCCTGAAAATTGATGCGGATAGCGGTTATAATGTGCGGGGGCAAGATCAACTTTTTTCAAAAGCTCAGCTACCGCTGCTCTTCTTTCTTTTTCTGTTTTTAAAAGGCTGTGTACCTGCATGGGTTCTGCAATGGCTGATCCAATGCTGATGCGAGGATTTAATGAAGAATAAGGATCCTGAAAAACAATTTGAATTTGCTGACGAATACTTTTTATCTCGTCGCTTTTTTTAGCTGAAAGGTCTTCGCCGTTAAAAATTATTTTACCTGCTGTCGGCTCAAGCAATCTTAATATAGCCCGGCCTAAGGTGGTCTTACCACAACCTGATTCACCCACCAGCCCAAGCGTTTCTCCTTTGTACACCTCAAAGCTTACATCATCAACTGCTTTTGTGTGTTGCAGAGCTTTTCCAAATAAGTTCTTTTTTACAGGAAACCAAACAGAAAGATCTTTGACTTCAAGAATCTTTTCACCAGAACCTGTATTACTTATTAAATGCTTATCTGCTTTTTTATCAGCATTGAAATTATCTGAAAAAATCAATTCTTTTTCGCTTTGCAGGTAATCTGCCACCACTGGTAATTTCTCTCCTCTTTTATGATTAACCGGTCTGCAGGCAATTAATGCTTTGGTGTATGGATGCTGAGGATTGCTAAAGATTTGCTGCACGTTATTCTGCTCTACAATTTCTCCTTGATACATCACTACGGCCCGGTCTGCAATTTCTGCTACAACACCCAAATCATGAGTGATGAAGATGACGCCGATATTTCTTTCCTGCTGAATCGATTTAATTAATTCAAGGATAGTTTTTTGAACAGTTACATCCAGAGCCGTCGTTGGTTCATCACAAATTAATAATGAAGGGTTGCAGCACATGGCCATTGCAATCATTACCCGTTGTTTCTGGCCGCCGCTTAACTGGTGCGGATAACGATCGCAGATCATATGCGGGTTTGGCAACCTTACCCCGTTAAACCATTCAATTGCCAGTTGCTTAGCCTTTGCCAAAGAAACTTTTTTGTGTGCACGGATGGCTTCGGTTACCTGGTGCCCGCAGGTAAATACCGGGTTTAAAGAAGACATGGGTTCCTGAAAAATCATCCCAATCTTATTTCCGCGTATTGCCTGCAATTGTTTTTTGTTTGCCTGCAGAATATTGAGCCGGTTTTCACCATCTTCTGAAAACAAAATTTCGCCAGCAGAATATTGAACCGGCGGGGCGGGAATTAATTGAAGAATAGAAAGGGAAGTAACTGTTTTTCCTGAACCGGATTCACCCACAATGGCTACAATTTCTCCGCGGTTTACACTAAAAGAAATATTTTTTACAGCATGGGTGATTTCATCAGCTATAAAATCAACAGAAAGATTTTTTATCTCAAGCAATGGCTGCATGCTGGCACTAAAATAAGAAAGAACCGAGGCTGCCCCAATTTGTTATCAGGCAGCCTGTTCACTAATGAACTTTACCAGGCTTCGCTTGGCAACAGGCAAAAGAGTTTCTTCAATGGGAAAGCTTAAATCAACTTCCACAGCATACACGGCAGGATTGGGTAACTCACTGCGGTTACGAATGAGCTCTGCTTTAATACTTTCATAAGTGCTCGTCATGCTGCGGCGCATGAGATCAATGAATGAAGTTTTTATGCTGCGGTATTTTTCATCGTGTTTTTCAAAAATGGAAAGGCGGTATTGGTACACTCTTGTCAGGCTGTTGTTATTACTCAGGAAAAAATAACCTTCATTGGTATCAAGGGGTATCAAGCCAATGGGAGATATATTCAGCTTCTCTTCAACAAATTCATAAATTTCTTTCCCGCTTTCAATGGTAGGCTTTATGGTATCAGTTGAATAATTGATGATAGCTTCTAACTCTTCCATCAGTTCATCATCTTCTATCATTTGCTCATACAGCAATTGTAATTTCTCCAGCTGGATACCATTCAACTTTTTGGGGAAATGCTCCTGCAAAAACTTTTTATTTTCCCGAAATGCTACCAGGTTGTTGTAATGAAATATAACATCAGCCAGCTGCGGGTAAAGCTTGTTTTCGTTGAAGTATTTATTTACCTGCTGCAGGTAAGCAAGTAAGGTATATTTTTTGAGTTCAAAATCTATATAACCTTCAGCAAACCAGGTTTCGGATAAATTTTTCATAGTGAACCGTTTTACTAATTTAAAAAAAAAGACAACTGAATTTGAATACAGGTTTATCTTTAAACTGTTAATGTTCATAAACTGTGCCTGAACAACCTGTTGAAGGCATATAAACCCTTTACCACATGAAATGGATATTTGCTTTTACCACAGCTCTTTTACTGGCTTCCTGCACCCGTACTGTATATGTTGTTCGTCATGCAGAAAAAGCAGTGCTTTCAGACAGTCTGCCTAACATGAGCAAAACAGATCCGCCACTATCCGAAGCCGGAAAAGTGAGAGCCATTGTTTTAAGAGAATTACTGAAAAAAAAACACATTCAGCATATTTACTCAACTAATTACATCCGCACATTTTATACTGCCGATCCGTTAAGCAAAGCCATTGGCGTAAACATACAGGCCTATGCAGATGTTGACTCTTTAGTGAACGTTGTTAAAAATCAAAAAGGCAACATTTTAATTGTGGGCCATTCAAATACAGTAGATGATATAGTAAACAAATTAACCGGCACCACAAATGTTGCCGGCGATTTAAAAGACACCGAGTACGACAATTTATTTGTAATAAAGTTCAGGGGCAGAAAAGCAATGTTCGAAAAAAGGAAATATGGCTATCCTTCAAACCCATGATGCAATGCTGAGCAATGAGTAAGTGAAATGAGAATCCTGCCGCTAAAAATCTCTTTCAGCATTAAAATTTTCCAGCTCGTTAGCTACTGCAGTTAAAAAAGTAGCACCCAGGCTGCCATCAACTATGCGATGATCGTAGCTCATACTCAGGTACATCATGTGCCTGATGGCAATACTGTCGCCGTGCGGAGTTTCAATAACAACCGGACGTTTTTTAATGGCACCTACAGCCAGAATAGCTACCTGCGGCTGATTAATAATTGGAGTTCCCATCAGGCTGCCAAAGGTTCCCACATTGGTGAGAGTAAACGTGCCACCGTGCGTATCATCTGCTTTCAATTTGCCGTTGCGGGCATTATCAGCAAGACTGTTTACCTGTTTTGCCAAACCAACCAGATTCAGTTGGTCAGCATTTTTGATAACGGGAACAATCAGGTTGCCATTTGGCAAGGCCGTTGCCATGCCAATGTTTATGTCTTTTTTAATAATGATCTTATCACCATCAACCGAGCTGTTGATGAGCGGGAACTTTTTAATGCAGCGAACAATGGCTTCAACAAATAACGGCGTGAAGGTAATTTTCGTTCCCTCTCTTTTTTCAAATTCTTTTTTCACTTTATCACGCCACATCACCAGGTTTGTTACATCTGCTTCGGTAAAGCTGGTAACATGCGGACTGGTATGCTTACTTCTCACCATGTGATCGGCAATCAGCTTGCGCATCCTGTCCATTTCAATGATCTCAACATTGCCAGTGTATGTTGTTAACTGGCCAGAAGATGCCTGTTGGCTTTGTTGCTCTTCCCTTTCAATCCGGCTCATGGGCACCACCATTACATCCTGCTCTTTGCTTCTTGACGGTTGTGTTTTCACCCTGCCCTGCTTTTTATCGCTTACATATTGAAGAATATCTTTTTTGGTTACACGACCTTCATTACCTGTGCCCGCAATGTTTTCCAACTCAGCCAGGCTAATACCTTCACTTGCCGCAATGTTTAAAACCAACGGAGAATAAAAACGATTGCCGTTGGAAGAGCCTGAATATTCTCCGCCGTTTGCAATTGAAACCCCCGAAGCGTTTTGTTGCGATACCGCTTCAACTTCTGCAAACTCCTCTTGCTGGTTAGGAGTTGTTGCTTGCTCAACCGGTTGAACCGGAGAAGAAGTAAAAGCAGAGTCCTCCGCACCGGTTTTTATCCTGGCTATTACAGACCCGATAGGCACTACATCATTCACTTTATAAAGTATTTCCTGCAAAACACCTTCTGCAGTGCTGGGCACTTCGCTGTCAACTTTATCTGTTGCAATTTCCAGCACGGTTTCATCCATCTTCACATAATCGCCGGGCTGCTTATGCCATTTTAAAATGGTTGCTTCCATAATGCTTTCGCCCATCTTCGGCATTACCAGGTCAACAATAGCCATAAATATTTTTGTTTGAAGGTTATTCCACAAACAGATTTATTCTGCTTCCTTTCACCTGTTTGTGGCGGCAAAAATATGCAATAGAACGCACTGAAAAACTTTTCACAATTACTCCATTCTTGCACTGGCGGGGTCAATTACCCTTCCGAAAAAAATTGAATTCATGAAGAGCTTTGTGCCGCCCAGCCAAAAAGCTCTGAAGTTGGGATTGTCAGCAATATTGATCACTCTTCCGTTTCCAACTGCGTTGACTATAACTGCTGCAGAATTTTTTATAGCCTCATAATTTTCTTTACTCACCCAACCACTTTGCAAAGGTTTGTCTTTATAAAAGAAAGGAGTTGCATACGGGTTTTTGCTTTTCTCCATAAACACACGGTTGGCTTTAAAAAGACTAACCGTTTTTTGACTGTAGCCATAAGCCAGAGGATGGGTAAGATCAACATCAGCACCGAAGATGGCTCCATAGATCTGTTGTGCTCCATCAATTTGCTCACGAATATTATAAGGCAGTACCGATGCACTGTCAACAGGTGATTTCGTTTTTTTAAAGGCTACATTGGTAATTCCATTCTGCGCCGCCCAACTCACCGCTTCCTCGGTTAAAATAAGAGTACCGCCATTTTGAACCCATGTTTTCAGCTTGTCCTTATTTAACTCTGCATAATTTCCACCCACCATAATAATGGTATTGTATTTAGCCGGCTCAATTCTGTTGAACATTGAAATTTCCAAATGCGTAGCCGGAATATTCATTCGCTGATCAAACAAATGCCAAACCTCTCCTGCATCAGTTGCATTTACTCCCGGCCCAACTATCATGGCGATGGATGGCATAGGGACAGGCACAAACCGGCTGCTGCCCAAATCAATTCCCGCAGAAACATTGCCAGTGATAACCGGGTAAACCTGCAGGTTATATTGTGCTGCTGCAGCCAGCACCAACTGATAAATTTTATCTGTAGGTTGTAATTGCATTGTTACAGGAACAAACAAGGTTCCTGCCGCAAATGATTTCTTCTGGCCGTTTACAATAAGGTCAAAATCGCTGGTGGCAACCTTCGCAATCAGTCCGCTTTTCTGTAATTCGAACAAAAATGCGGGTGCATAAAAATTACTCCAATCAACCAGGTAGCCATAACTGCTTGGGGTAATCGCTGTCGAATTCGTATTACCCGTTGAAAGAATTTTTTCTCCAAGCAATCCATTGTTAAATTGACTGCTGCCAAGTTCCGCGTAGTTCAAGCCGAACGCAAGTGGCATCGTCCACGCCGTTATATCGTAAAACAAGCTGTCTTTGTAATTCAGGGTTTTTTCAAAGATTGTTTTAATCACTCTATACTGACTTTGGGTAGCCGGCACAACAAACGATGACTCCTTTTTAAATTCACCATCATTCGTCCTGATATCATTTTTTAAACTGTACACATCTATTCTATGTTGCAATAGCATCTTCACAAACAGGTTGGATTTGCCTGTGTCTTTATAATCACCAAACACATAGGCTTTCACGGCATCTGCATTGGCATCGTTGATTGCGGCTTTGTAAAAATCTCTTTGCCATTCCAAAAATTCTTTTCGCAAAGCCTTTGCTCCTTCCAGTGTAGAAAGCATTGTAGTGAATTGATTGTTTATGGTAAAAGGAAAAGTGAGGATGCCATTTGCTGTTTGCTGCGCATGACCTCTTGAAGAAGCCTGTTCAAATAGAATTCCGATGGCGCCATTTATATCGGGATAGGTAGAGCCTTTGCCGTAATAGAAGTCATCATAATTTTCTTTAGTGAAGTAAAGCGAACCAATACGGTCTAAAAATGCTGCATGAAATTTTGCAAGCTTGTTTGTTAGCTCCTGGTTTTTTGCCGGTGTTAATGGATTCACTCTCGATGGCACGCCGGGTTGAAAAAAGAAAGTGGCATTACTGCCCTGCTCATGGTGATCGGTTAAGATGTTCGGCTTCCATAAATGAAACCATTTGATACGGTTCTGGCTTTCTGCATGCACCAATGGCAGCCAGTCGCGGTTTAGATCGAACCAGTAGTGATTGAATCTTCCGCCGGGCCACACTTCATTAAACTCTCTTGAATTCGGATCGCTGACAAGATTTTTGCTTTTATGCTGGTTAGCCCAGGTGGAAAATCTTTGCAAACCATCCGGGTTAAACGAAGGGTCAAAAAGTATGACGACATTTTCCAGCAGTTCATCAATTTGTTTTCCCTGTGCAGCCGCCAGGTAATAAGCACTGAGTAAAGAAGCATTGGAACCACTGGGCTCATTGCCATGAATGGAATGACCGATCCATACCACGACAGGCATGTTCTCAATATTCACTGATGCTGATCTAGCGGGGTCAGAAAGTAAAAGATGCTGTTGTCTTATCTCTTCTAATCTTTGATGATTTTTCGGGGATGTAATGATCAGCAAAACTTGTGGACGGCTTTCATAAGTAAATCCCATTGTTTCCAGCTTCACTCTTTGCGGAGCTGCCTCTGCTATGGCTTTCATATAATTCACCAGCCTGTCGTGAGTAACATGCCAATCACCTACTTCGTGATAGATAATGTCTTTAGGTTTTGGTATTGCCGGATTGTAACTCACTGAGTCCGGCAAATAATAACTCAGGTTCTGCGACTGTAAGGAGCTACAAAAAAATAAGAACGAAATAAAGGGTACCAGTGCAACAATGATTTTTCTCATAAGCTTGATTTGAAAGCTGGAAATTAATCAAACCAAACTGAACGAAGATGCAGCTCTTAGATGCAAATTTGAATTTGCCCATATTTTATCAGCCGCCTATCTTTGCACATGGCAACAAGAATTAATCAATCCGCTTCCAAACGCAGCTCCAATCAGTCAACTTCTGCAAAATTTTTCGGTGAAGGATTAACCTTTGATGATGTTTTACTAATGCCTTCTTACAGCCAGGTATTGCCGCGTGATGTTGATATAAAAACCCAACTCACAAAAAATATTACGCTCAACATACCCATGCTTTCGGCGGCAATGGATACGGTTACGG
>PSMD01000046.1:11456-16964 GCA_040289925.1 Chitinophagaceae bacterium
ATGAGAGAAAACAAGATTGGCGGAATTCCCATTGTTGATAAAAACCGTAAGCTCGTTGGTATTCTCACCAACCGTGATCTTCGTTTTGAAGATAACCCCAACCGCAAGGTGAGTGAAGTAATGACGAAAGAGAACCTGATCACTGCACCGGAGGGTACCGATCTGAAAAAAGCAGCCAGCATCCTGCGTAATTATAAAATTGAAAAACTCCCTGTCGTTAATAAAGCAGGTATGCTGATCGGTTTAATTACTTACCGGGATATTCTGCAACTAACCAGCTTTCCCAATGCGGTAAAAGATAAGTTTGGAAGATTGCTTGTAGGCGCCGGTGTTGGCATTACAAGAGATACACTGGAACGTGTAGATGCATTACAAAATGTAGGAGCGGATGTGATTGCACTGGATAGTGCACATGGTCATAGCTCAGGCGTTATAAATGCACTAAAGCAAATAAAAAAGAATTTTAAGAAGCTTGAAGTCATAGCCGGCAATGTGGGCACTGCAGAAGGAGCAAAGGCATTGGCTGAAGCCGGTGCTGATGCGGTGAAGGTAGGCATTGGGCCAGGCTCCATTTGCACAACAAGAATTGTTGCCGGCGCCGGTGTGCCGCAGTTAACCGCCGTAATGGAAGCGGCAAATGTGTTGAAAGAAAAAGGCATTCCTATAATTGCCGATGGCGGCATACGGTACACAGGTGATATGGTGAAAGCCCTGGCGGCAGGTGCTGATTGTGTAATGATGGGGAGCATATTTGCAGGTACGGAAGAAAGTCCAGGTGAGACGATTATTTATGAAGGAAGAAAGTTCAAAGAATACCGGGGCATGGGTTCGCTGGGCGCCATGCACCAGGGCAGTAGCGACAGGTATTTCCAGGATGTTGAAGATGATGTAAAGAAATTTGTGCCGGAAGGTATTGAAGGAAGAGTAGCCTATAAAGGTTTATTGAAAGAAGTGGTTTATCAATTTGTGGGTGGCTTGCGGGCAGGTATGGGTTATTGTGGCGCAAAAAACATTGCTGAACTGCAAAAAGCAAGATTTGTAAAGATCACTAATGCCGGCATGCGTGAAAGCCATGCACATGATATTGAGATAACAAGAGAAGCACCCAATTATAGCAGGAAGTGATTCGGTTAGATAATATACAAAACCGAATAGATAAAACTGAACTGGCTATGCAGTCTCTGTGCCGGGAAGAAAACCAATGCCCCGTTTCATAAGAGCATTTTTAACGAAGAGAAATTGTTTGCCGCACTATCTTTAACTTCCACAAAAAATATTTGTTGAAAAAAATTGCTCCGTTTATCCTGTTCTTATTGGTCAGCTGTATTACTTTTTCGCAAACAGACAGCAGCCGGCTATGTCACTTGCGCATCAGCCTTCTCACCTGCACACCGGGCACCGAGCTTTATTCAACATTTGGGCATAGCGCATTGCGGGTAACCGATTCTGCGGCCAATACCGATATCATTTTCAATTACGGCACTTTTGATTTTACTGACCCTGGTTTTTATATCAAATTCGTAAGGGGCAAGCTGCTGTATTTTGTGTCGGTAGATGAGCATCAGAATTTTCTGGACCAATACGCTTATGAAAAAAGAGGGATAACGGAACAGGTTCTCAACCTTTCCTGCCAACAAAAAGAAAAATTACTGGCAGCGCTCAATGAAAATGCCAAAGAAGAAAATAAGTTTTACATCTACGATTTTGTGTACGACAACTGCACCACCCGCCTGCGGGATATGGTTTTTGACTCTGCAGGTAAAATGGAAACAAAAAATATAAGGCCCACTACGAAAATTACTTTCCGGAATTTAATCCATGAATATCTCAACCGCACCCATCAGCACTGGAGCAAACTGGGGATCGACATTTTACTGGGTGCACCGCTTGATAAAAAACTCACCAACAGCGAGGCCATGTTTCTGCCAGACTATTTATTAAAAGCGTTCGACAGTACGGTTACAAATGGTAAGCCACTGGTAGAAAGTAAATCCGTTATTCTTAACAGCACCTTACCTAAACCCGTGAAACCTTTACTTACGCCGTTTGTGGCTTTTTCAATTTTACTTTTACTGGTAGTGACGTTGTCGTTTTTGCCGATGGCGGAAAAGTTTTTACTTTTTTTCGATTTCTTGCTTTTCTTTTTTTCCGGGTTGCTGGGCGTACTGCTTTTATTTATGTGGTTTGGAACCGATCATCTCACCACGAAAAATAACTTAAACCTGCTCTGGGCTTTCCCGTTTAACATGATCGCAGCTTTCTTCATCGCAAAAAAAAGAAAATGGGTGAGCCGCTATTTTTTTGGTTACGGTATATTACTTGTTCTTTTACTGATATTGTGGTGGCCGGGGCCCCAGCAAATGAATAATAGCTTATTACCTGTAGTTGCCTTGTTGCTTTGGAGAAGTGTCATCTACTGTCGAAGATTGTACTGATGGAAAAAATACTGGAATACGAAGGAAGAAAAATTTTCTACCGGAATGTCGGTAAAGGCATGCCTCTAATGCTGGTGCATGGCTTTGGAGAAGACGGAGAGATATGGAATAACCAGCTGAGTTTTTTGAAAGATGGTTTCAATCTTATCATTCCCGACCTCCCAGGTTCAGGAAGGTCAGAGATGATTAGTGACATGGGTATGGAGGGAATGGCTGAATTGCTGAATGCTATAGCCACATCTGAAAATTTCGAGAAGTTTACATTGATCGGCCATAGCATGGGTGGGTATATCTCCCTGGCATTTGCCGAAAAATATTCAAACAGGTTAAATGGGTTCGGACTTTTTCATTCTTCGGCCTATGCCGATAGTGATGAAAAAAAAGCCACCCGTAAAAAAGGAATTGATTTTATACAACAACATGGCAGTTATGATTTTTTAAAAACAGCCATTCCCGTGCTTTTTTCACCAGATTCCCAATCCCGGATTCCAAATTCCATAAACCAATTAATTGAAAGGGGACGCAACTTCTCCCCTGCTGCACTCGTTTCTTATTACGAAGCTATGATGCAGCGGCCCGAAAGGTTAAATGTTTTGAAAAACAGCAGGGTGCCTGTTTTTTTTATCATTGGAAAATATGATAATGCAGTGCCGATGAAAGACAGCCTGGCGCAATGTCACCTGCCCCGTATTTCGTATATTCATATTCTCGAAAATTCCGGGCACATGGGCATGCTGGAAGAGGTTGAAAAATCAGTTACGGCCCTTAAACAATATTTAATACACCTGGCTGTTTTGAATCCTGTACTGCAATGATGAAACGAATTTGCCTGTTGTTGTTATTGTTCTCCGGTCTGCTAACCTCAGCCCACGCCAATCATATTACTGGTGGTGAAATTTATTATACCCTTATTAACCAGAGTGGAGGAAATTATACCTACGCGGTTACGCTAAAACTTTACAGAGATCATTTTTCTACCGGAGCAGCATTGGATGCTTCTGCAGCGATTGCCATTTTCAACCGCGGCACCAACCAAATGGTGTGGAGTAGTTCAGTACCAAGAACCAATATCCAATATCTTGAATTAACCTCGCCTGATCAATGTATAGTTAATCCTCCCATTGTTTATTATGACGTGGGCCATTATAATTTTACAGTTACTCTTCCTGCCTCCGCAAACGGTTATGTCATCACTTACCAGCGTTGTTGCCGCATTGCAGGCATAAATAATTTGCAGGGCTCCAATTCTGTTGGCGCCACTTACACCGCCGAAATTCCCGGAACCAACCCTGTTGCCAATGGCCCGGCCAACAACAGTGCACATTTTGTTGGGCCGGATACGGTGATTGTTTGCCAGCAAACAGGTTTTACCTATAGCTTTAATGCAACTGATCCAGACGGTGACCAGCTTGTTTATTATTTCTGCGATGCTTATAGCGGTGGCAGCACTGCAAATCCTGCACCTAATCCCCCATCAGCCCCGCCATACACTTCTGTTCCTTATGCTCCGCCGTTTTGGGGTGGCAGCCCTATGGGTACAAATGTTACGCTTGATCCTGCAACGGGTTTAATGTCGGGGATTGCACCTGATGTAGGCATTTATGTAGTTACTGTTTGTGTAAATGAAATAAGAAACGGAGTGGTGATTGCCACGCAAAGAAAAGATCTGCAGATAAAAGTGGGGGATTGCTCAATGGCCTCGGTGAATCTTGCACCGCAGGTGGTGAATTGCGAAAGCTTCACACAAACATTTTCTAATGGCGGCGACCAAAGTGCGATACACAGTTATTTATGGAACTTTGGCGACCCCGCCAGTGGCGCTAACGACACATCTACCCTGCCTAACCCTACCCATACATTTACTGATACCGGCGTTTATACTGTTACATTAATTACCAATGCCGGGGAGCCTTGTTCAGATACCGGCACCACAACTGTTCGCATCTTTCCGGGCTTCTTTGCAGGCTTTGTAGTTCCCACCAGCGGAACCTGCATTACACAGCCAGTGCAATTTATTGATACCACAAGAACCGTGTACGGTTTTGTGAATTCATGGAGTTGGAACTTTGGCGTGCCCGGTACAGCCGGTGATACGTCGCATGTGCAAAATCCGCTTTATCAATATCCCGCCCCGGGTGTTTATGATGTGCAGTTGATTGTTACCTGCAGTAAAGGCTGTGTGGATACTGTAACAAGCCCCGTAAATATTTACGACAAACCACCATTGAATCTAAACACAAAAGACACATTGAAATGTTTGACAGATTCAGTGCAGTTAGTGGCAACCGGCAATGGTGTGTTTAGCTGGACGCCGGCAAGTTTTATTTCAAACACCAATGTTCCAAATCCATTTGTTTATACCCCTTCAACCACCTGGTATTATGTAACGCTAAACGATAACGGCTGTGTGAATAATGATTCAGTGAAAGTGAACGTAGTGAATTCTGTTTCCTTAACAGCCATGCCGGATACAGTCGGTTGCCAGGGCGACCAGTTTCAACTGCGGGCACAAACCAACGGCTTGCAACACCAGTGGAGCCCTGTGGGTTTGGTAAATGATCCCAATATTCTCAATCCAACTACTGTAGGTTTATCGGCTGATGCTACTTTCCAAATCGTTTCTACCATTGGCAGTTGTACTTCCACTGATTATGTCCGTGTAAAAGTTGTTCCTTATCCTGGTGCTAATGCCGGGCCTAACGATACAATTTGTTACAACACCACCAGCCAGCTGAATGCAGCCATTACAGGCAGCCGCTTTACATGGGCACCCACTAACTCTCTCAGTAATCCCAATAGTTTAAACCCTATTGCTACACCATCAAGAACTACGGCTTATGTGCTTACGGTGTATGATACGCTGGGTTGTCCTAAGCCAACAAGAGATACAGTAACCGTGGTAGTGCTGCCTAAGGTAAATGCATTTGCAGGCAGGGATACTGCTGTTGTAGTTGGCCAGCCATTGCAGTTTCATGCAACAGGTGGAGTAAATTATTTATGGTCGCCGGCAACTGGTTTAAACAATATAAACATTGCCGACCCCATTGGCTTGTATGATGGCAGCATTGACAGT
>PSMD01000046.1:17009-18398 GCA_040289925.1 Chitinophagaceae bacterium
TGTGTAGATTCTGCTTTTGTTACTGTAGCCGTTTTTAATGCTAATCCTCAAATTTTTGTACCTACAGCTTTCACGCCAAATGGTGATGGCATTAATGATCTGTTCCGGCCATTGGGTGTGGGCATCAAAGATTATCAATACTTCAAGGTCTTCAACCGCTGGGGCCAGCTTGTTTTCAGCACTACCATAAATGGTCATGGCTGGGATGGGAAAATTGGAGGCAAAGAACAACCCACCGGCACTTATGTGTGGATTGTAAAAGGTATTGACTACCTCAAAAACCCCTTCTTCAAAAAAGGAACTGTGATTTTGATAAGATGATGCTGGTAGCTGGTTATTGGTTTATGGTTTTTCGTTTATAGTTTTTTGTTTTCTTAAGATCTGTTTTCTACAAACTATAACAAGCACCAGCGTCCAACATCAAGAACCTGGAATCCAGAATCAAGCATCCAGCATCCAGCATCCTGCATCTGAATTAACGCATTTACATTTGCACTGAATCCAGCATCCAGTATCCAGCATCCAGAATCTAAAATCACAGCAATGTCAAAAATCGTTTTCATCACCGGTGCCACTTCAGGATTTGGAAAAGCCTGCGCTGAAAAATTTGCATCAGCCGGTTATGATTTAATTCTAAATGGAAGAAGGGAAGACCGGTTAAAGGAAATCAAATCTTCTTTGCAAAACCGTTACAATATTACGGTTTGTACACTGGCATTTGATGTAAGAAATAAAAAAGATGTTTTTCATTTTATAGAAAATCTTCCTGCAGGCTGGCAGGGCATTGATATTCTCATTAACAATGCGGGCCTTGCTTTGGGAAGAGATTTTTTTGACGAAGCTGACCTAAATGACTGGGAAACCATGCTTGATACAAATGTGAAAGGTGTTTTGTATGTAACCAAAGCTGCTCTCCCCTTTCTTATCAAAAACAAAAAAGAAAAAGGCACAGCACAAATTATCAATATGGGTTCAGTAGCCGGCAGGCAGGTATATGAAAAAGGCAATGTGTACTGTGCCAGCAAGTATGCGGTAGATGCCTTAAGCCGGTCAATGCGCATTGATTTGTTAAGGCATGGCATTAAAGTAACCAACATTCAACCCGGCGCCGCCGAAACCGAGTTTGGTGTTGTAAGATTTAAGGGAGATGAACACACCGCCAAAAAAGTATATGAGGGATTAATGCCATTAACAGCTCAGGATGTAGCCGAAGCGGTATTTTATACCACCACCGTTCCTCCGCATGTATGCATAAATGAGCTGGTGATTACCTGCACGCAGCAGGCAGACGCATTGTATTTTCACCGCAACTCTTAACTATAATCAAAAAACGGCTTACCCGTGGGCCTTAGCATTTATTAGCATTAAATTCGATGATGGCGGCTGGCC
>PSMD01000047.1:0-17709 GCA_040289925.1 Chitinophagaceae bacterium
AACTTGCAGTAGGATTATCAAACAAAAAAGTGTCAACTTTTTTCAGGACGATACAACGAAAAAATCAAATAACATGAGAGCACATACTAAAGAAATACAAGCATCCATTACACCTGCAATAGCTCTTGAAATTTTAAAAGAAGGAAACAGCCGTTTTGTAAACAACTTAAAACTGAACCGGAACCTGCTGCAGCAGGTAAATGAAACAAGAGATGGCCAGTGGCCATTTGCTGTTATTTTAAGCTGCATTGACAGCCGCACCAGCGCAGAGCTGATATTTGACCAGGGCCTTGGTGATATTTTCAGCATTCGCATTGCGGGCAATATTGTGAATGAAGACATTCTGGGCAGTATGGAATTTGCCTGCAAAGTTGCTGGCTCAAAATTTATCCTGGTGTTGGGCCATAGCAAATGCGGCGCAGTAAAAGGCGCCTGTGATGCGGTTGAAATGGGAAACCTCACTACGCTTATTTCTAAGTTGCGCCCTGCTGTGAAGGAAGAAAAAATAACAAAAGACAACAGAACTTCTGCTAATGCAGATTTTGTTGAAAATGTTGCCAGGCTGAACGTTCAGCTCATGGTTCAAGAAATTATGAAACGCAGTGAAATTTTAAGTGAAATGATTTTAAATGGTGAGGCGGGAATTATTGGCGCCATGTATCATGTAGAAACCGGCGTTGTTGATTTTTATGAAGACACCAAAATTGTAAAGCCAAAGCAGCAGTTGACCAAACAAGAAACCCCTGCATAAACAGGGTTATTTTAGAATGCCGTCTCGCTGGCCTTTCAATACTTCCTCATGCTGCTAGACGGTTTTTACTTTTAGGATTTAGGAAAGATGAAACCGATATTTATTAGCAGGCTGCCTTTTACTTACGGCAATTATCCCATAGCTGCAATTTCTTCAACAAGGCAGGCGCATAAACAACAAAACCGTTATTCAAAATAATAACGGCTTTGTGCTTACTGTTGCAAGGCAATGGTGAATCATTCAATACACACTGCCAAATACCTTTTTCAATATTTCTGTAGTGCGGGCCACAGGATTTTTACGAATATTGGCTTCTTCTTTCGCTATCAGGTCAAACAAAGCATCCACGGCTTTGCCAACCACATAAGAGGGAAGATCAGGATTAATTTTTCGAACGGTAGTTGGAAAATTGTTGTAAGTGTTTATCACATCTGCATAATATTTTGTTGCGTTCAGCTTATCCAGCGAACTTTTCACCACTGGTGAAAATGCTGCAATCAGTTTGTCCGTCGTTTTCTCCCTGAAATAATTTGTAGCTGCATCTTTTGGTCCGCGAACAATGTTGATAGCATCCATAATTGTCATTTGCCGGATGGCATCAACAAAAATGGGTTTTGCATAACCAACTGCATCTTCTGCTGCACGGTTTATTTGCAAAATGGCTTTATCAACCAAATTTCCCATGCCTATTGTACGCAGAGCGTTTTCAATCTTCTGGGCATCGGGGGGTAAAAACAATTTGTATGCTTCATTACCAAAAAAACCATCGGTTCTGTTTAAAAAACTAATGCCTTTTCCGGTGCCCTGATCGAGTGCCTGGCGAATAGCTTCTGCGGCTTCCGCTTCGGTATAGCCGATGCCAGGTAATTTCAGTGTATCGCAACTGTAAAAGCTAAGGGCTGAAACGAGGAGTACAATTATCTTTTTCATAATAATTATTTCACAGCTGTGACCCTTCCAAAATCAAGCCACAAGAAAGCTAAAAACCTTATCTTGGTTTCAATTTCAGTAAACATTTGTAATTTTCACGCAACTAAAACACTACTGTTTATGAAAAAATGGGTTTTCCTCGCTTGCGCATTACTGCTTTTCACAGTCGGCCCTTATGCTCAAAAAAAGATTACTTACGGTGCAAGTGCTGGGGTAACATTCGCAAGCCAAACCACAAAAATTGAAAAAGAAAAGGTTGACAAATCAGATACACGTACCGGATTTACCGTAGGTGTGTTTCTTGATTATATGTACAATAAAATCTTCAGCTTTCAGCCGGGCATCAGCTTTGTACAAAAAGGCGCAAAAGGCGAAGCCGGTGGTTATGGATATGAAAACACTTTGAACTATGTAGAACTGCCCTTAAATTTTATTGCAAGAGTGAAAGCCGGTAAAAAACACAAATTTTTATTTGGTGCCGGTCCCTGGTTTGCTATGGGCTTATCCGGAAAATCAAAACTAACAAAGAACGGCAGCAGCAAAACTTCAGACATTTACTTTGGTACTGACAACTCCAAAAATGATTACAGAAAATTTGATTTGGGTGGAAACGTACTGGGTGGCATTCAACTGGCAAATGGTTTCTTTCTCAGCGGCAATCTCAACTTTGGATTAAACAACATCAATTTTAAGGATAATAAAAAGCTGATCAATAATTACTACGGCATTAAGATCGGCTATTTGATTCCCCGCAAATAATTTCTTTATAAATTTCTTTCAAAGCCATCCCGTAACAAATATCGGGATGGCTTTCTTTTAGCAGCATACTGTATTTTTGCTGCCTTAAAAAATCTTTCATGTCGCATTTATCAGAGCAGGAACAGATACGCAGGGAAAAACTGGCCGAGCTGATTATGATGGGTATTGAACCTTACCCGGCTCCACTATTTCCGGTTAATAACAATACAGCAAACATAAAGGCTCAGTACACAGAGGAGAATAAACAGGCTTTTGAAAATGTTTGCATCGCCGGCCGCATTATGAGTGTTCGTGACATGGGCAAAGCCAACTTTGCTGTGATACAGGATTGCGCAGGCCGCATTCAACTTTATATTAAGAGAGATGATATTTGCCCCGGTGAAGACAAAAGCCTGTATGATATTGTTTGGAAAAAATTAATTGACATTGGCGATATCATCGGCGTAAAAGGTTTTGTATTCAGAACAAAAACAGGAGAAATATCCGTAAATGTGCAGGAGTTAGTGCTTCTTACCAAATCCTTAAAGCCTTTGCCAATTGTAAAAGAAGCCGAAGGGCAAACCTTTGATGCCGTAACTGATCCTGAATTCAAATACAGGCAACGCTATGCAGACCTCATCATTAACCCCGCAGTAAAAGAAACTTTTATTAAGCGAACAAAGATTATGGATGCCATGCGGGAATTTTTAAATGAACGTGGTGCATTGGAAGTTGACACCCCGGTATTGCAATCTATTCCCGGCGGCGCCGCAGCAAGGCCTTTTATTACGCATCACAATGCATTGGACATTCCAATGTATTTGCGCATTGCCAATGAGCTTTATTTAAAAAGATTAATTGTTGGTGGGTTTGATTGGGTGTATGAATTCAGTCGCAATTTTAGAAATGAAGGCATGGACCGTACCCACAACCCCGAGTTTACAGTGCTGGAGTTTTATGTAGCCTACAAAGATTATTTGTGGATGATGGAAATAACCGAGCAATTAATGGAACGGGTGGCTATATCGGTGAACGGAAGTACAAAAGTGATGGTTGATGGAAAAGAAATTGATTTTAAAGCTCCGTACAGGCGAATAACCATGTTCGATGCTATTAAAGAATACACAGGCCACGATATTTCAGAAATGAACGAAGAACAGTTACGGAATGTCTGCCGCCAGTTACATGTGCATGTAAATAATTCAATGGGCAAAGGAAAATTGATTGATGAATTGTTTAGTGAGAAATGTGAAGATCACTTTATACAACCCACTTTTATTATTGACTACCCGGTTGAAATGAGTCCGCTTACCAAAAAGCACCGAAACAAAATGGGTTTGGTAGAAAGGTTTGAATTGCTGGTAAACGGAAAAGAAATTGCCAACGCTTACAGTGAATTGAATGACCCCATTGATCAACGGGAGCGTTTTGAAGAGCAGGTAAGACTAATGGAAAGAGGCGATGAAGAAGCAATGTTTATTGACTATGATTTTTTACGGGCATTGGAATACGGTATGCCTCCTACATCGGGGATTGGCTTTGGCATTGACAGAATTTGTATGCTGTTATTGAATCAACCTTCAATACAGGATGTGTTGCTGTTTCCAATGATGAGGCCGGAGAGAAGAAATGAAGAGTAAAAAACCAAGCAGCCACTCCTTGTTCATTACTGATCACTCATTATATTATACAAACAAATCATTGTACAGTTTTCCTCCTTTCACTACTGCATATTTTTCCAGGTCAGTAATGCCTTCGGCTGCAAGCACATCTTCATCAATAAATAAATTGCCAGTACATTCTCCTGAAGGTTTTTGCAAAATATAATACGCAGCATCAGCCAGTATTTGCGGTGTACGGCTCATATTTACCAGCGCATCGCCTCCCAATAAATTCTTTACGGCTGCTGTAGCAATGGTTGTGCGTGGCCATAGTGCATTTGCCGCAATTTTATCCTTCCTGAATTCTTCTGCCCAGCCAATCGTCATCATGCTCATGTTGTATTTTGTAATGGTGTAGGCAACATGTTTGGCAAACCATTTTGCATTCAGGTTCAGCGGAGGTGAAAGTGTAAGAATATGAGGATTGGATGATTGCTTTAAAAAAGGAATACAGGTTTTTGTAACCAAAAATGTTCCTCTCACATTTATATCATGCATCAGGTCAAACCGCTTTGTTTCTGTTTGCAAAGTTGATGTAAGCGAGATAGCCGAAGCATTGTTCACTAAAATATCAATACCTCCAAAAACTTCAACGGCTTTAGCCACTGCCTGCTGAATTTGTTCTTCAAAACGTATATCACATTGTATGGCGAGCCCTTTCCCTCCGGCATCTTCCATTTCTTTTGCTGCAGAAAAAATAGTTCCGCCCAGCTTAGGATTTTCTTCAACCGACTTGGCTGCAACAACAATATTGGCACCTTCTGCAGCGAAGCGTAAACCAATAGCTTTCCCTATGCCGCGGCTGGCCCCTGTGATAAATAGTGTTTTTCCGCTGAACGACATGCTTTGATTTTTAAGGCAATGAAGGTAGTAAAAAGAATATACACGAACAGCAATCAATCATCGCAGTTAGTAAAAGCACCAATTAACCGGTAGAAATAATAATTTGAATAAAAAGGAAAACTGCTCTGGCAGGAACTAATAACAGATTCTATTTTTGAAATGGGTAGTCATTCTTGTTATGAAAAATATCCAGTGCCTAAAAGAAAAACCTTTCAAAATCCAATGTCCATCCCGGTAGTTATCGGGAGCAAAATCTAATATCCAATATGAAATAACCTGCCTGAAGCCCGTAACCTGAAAACACCGACGTTTCACTGTTTAAAAAACAGAATTGGTTTGCGCCTGAAAGGTATTATAACCTCATCCGCATTTGCAGATGAGGTTTTTTATTTTTTTAATATCAACCTGAGAATGGCCGGCATTTTGATGTTATAAGAAAAACAATAGTTATGATTAACGACAATAAAAACCGCGAAAACGAAAAAAAAGAAAAAGATTTGCGCCCCAATACTGAAGCTTTGCATACACCTGATCCGCAGGAAAACATGGAAGGCCCTGTTTCATCATCTATGCGCAAAACCGGTAAAGCTTTTGATACGGACGAAACAAGAAAAGAAGCCGAAGAAAGAAAAGACAGGAATTTATAATTCCTGTCTTCTTTTTGCAAATCAATATTCAGGTAGCACTGGTTTAGTTTGAACAATTTCATCAATCCGGTTCATTACCTCATCAGTTAACAGCGGCGCCACTTCCAATGCCTTCAGGTTTTCGATTAACTGTTCTTTTTTTGTTGCACCCAAAATAGCAGTAGTAACATTTGGATTTTTTATGCACCAGGCAATAGCCATCGCAGGCAGTGATACATTTAATTCAGCGGACAGCGCAGCCAGGTTTTTTGTTTTTTTAATTTTTTCTTCTACAACCCACCTGTCTTTCAGCCAGTCAAAACCCTGCAAAGCAAAACGACTGCCTTCAGGTATGCCATTATTGTATTTACCACTTAATAAACCTGAAGCGAGGGGACTCCAGATGGTTGTACCCAAGCCAACGGTTTTAAACACCATCAAAAATTCATTTTCCATTTTTTGACGTTCAAACAAATTGTATTGCGGCTGCTCCATCGCCGGCCCGATCAATTTGTATGCTGCAGCCACACGATGAGCTTCCATAATTTCAACGCCACTCCACTCACTGGTTCCCCAATACAAAATTTTTCCCTGCTGTATTAAATGATTCATCGTCCATACCACTTCTTCTATCGGCACATTTTTATCAGGCCGGTGGCAGAAATATAAATCGAGGTAATCAACCTGTAAGCGTTGCAATGCTTCATGACAAGCCTCTATAATATGCTTGCGGCTTAAACCCGTTTGATTGGGTTTATTTCCTTTTCCTCTCCATCCCCAAAAAACTTTACTGCTGATAACATAAGAAGTGCGGTCCCAGTTTTTTTTCTTCAGCACACGACCCATCATTTTTTCACTTTCACCCAGAGCATATACTTCGGCATTGTCAAAAAAATTTATTCCGTTGTCGTATGCAATGCCCATTAGCTCATCCGCAATGCTGTCATCAATTTGTTTATGAAAGCTAACCCAGCTTCCAAAAGAAAGTGTGCTTAACTGCAATCCTGTTTTACCCATGTACCTGTATTCCATAGCTGTTGACTTTTTTAATTCAACAAAGCTAATGGTATAACAAAGTTTTTTCAGAAATGTTATTGAGGAAAGCTTTCCTGGGCAACCTGCACTTTGCCTACAGGCTGTTTAAATGTTATGCGGCGAAAATCCTGAGTGGCTTCCAGTCCTTTACCGGGAAAGATTTGCTTATCCTTTGTGCGGTACTCAGAATATTTGTCAGTGTAAAACAGTTTTGAATTTTGATCCCACCACAGATCATAGCACTTTAGGGTGTCTCCTTTTACATTTATCACGACTACACTATCCCACAAGTACACTTTGTTCAGGTTTTCAAAATATTTTCCTTTTTTACTGTCCAGCCAGGTTTCAATTTTACTGCTGTCGTCAAAAAAATCTACATGCAGACGGCTGGGAAATTCAACAAACACTGTATCCGCTTCAACACGCAACATCAGCGGTGCTGTAAGCCTGGCCTTTACTTTATTTTGCTGGCTCAGGTAGCTTTCAATATTTTTTGCTTCCTCCACCATCGTTACTTTTTTTGTCAGCTCATCAATCTTTTTCTCATCGTTTTCACAAGAAAGCAAACAGCAGCTTCCCAGGAAAGCTGCTGCAACGCCAAAAAATATTTTGTGAAACGGAGGCTTAATCATATTTGCGTTTGATGAACCACAGATCACTAAATGAAAGCCCTACGCCAACGCGAAGCAAATTTTCTTTTAATACACTTGAATTATTTCCACGGCGAATGTATTCGACAGAAAGATTGATGATGGAAAACTGGTTGGATGAACGCTGCGTGGCGATGGGAAAACGGGCACCAGCTGTAATACCAAACACCGGATGTTTATCATCAACATTTATATAATCGTTTCCAAAAAATACACCTGCCCTGTAACTAACGTGGCTGAAATATTTTTTTTCTTTTGGCTCTGGTGTTAACTCCCCGCCAATATGTAGCTGACTGGAATTTTCAACCCTATCTTTCAATCCATAAAAACGATACTGGCTCCAGTTGCTTCTTACATAATCTACGCCCATAAACCAGCTTGATTTATCCATCTTTCTTAACACAAGGCCGCCACCAAATTGAGAAGGATACACAACTTTACCTGACACATTTGATACTTTATATACGCTGTCAATTGTTATGTCGCCATTGTCGGGATCACCCACAAAAGTTTCGCGGCTAAGATTCTGGCTGGCGTTTAATGTTTGCTTCAGGTTACCATAAGCACCTAAAGTCAAATCAAAGTTCTTTTTCAGATCAATTTTATATTGTGCTCCTGCACTGAAAAAAAGATTTCCAAAACTTGTAGCAGTTATGTATTTGCCGGACTTATAATACACAGTATCATTAATGAAAAAGCGGCGGGTCGTTGTTTCTTTTTTCCCAAACAGGTATCCAAAGTTGAAACCCAGTCGAAAGTTTTTTATAGCAAAGCCGGTTCCTGCATTTGCCAAAAAAGTTCCGCCATCGCCACTGTACTCTGTGAGGCTACTGTCAATATTACCGGTAACCGGATCCATCAATCTTTCATAATCGGCAATCTTGTATCCTATTCTTGAAATTTGCCTTAGCCCAAAACTAATTCCCCAATTTTTCTTAAGCGGCATACCTACCTGTAAGTAAGAAAACACCGCATCGCTACTGGTAAATTTTTCCGGATTGTTCGGTTCTCTTAATGTATGGCTTTGAAAATTCACTCCCACATTAAGCACTACCCGGCCTGAAGTTAATTTCTTTGACTTTGGCTCAAGGGTGTACAAAAAACCCGAATAAGTAGCCGGGTTATTAAAGTTGATAGAAAGCGGATCATAAGCAGCTGCAGATATACCACCCATAGCCCGGTTTACCATATTTGACTGTGGCAATACATCACCAAGGCCATAACGGGAGTAAGGAGAATTATCCTGCGCAAAACAAAAAAAGCTGAATAAGAAAAATGCTGAGGAAAAAACCAGTTTTTTTATACTCAAAGCAAAAATTTTCTCAAGGGTTGTTGACTTCACTGATCGCATATAAGCCTTTAAAAATTAGTTCGGGGTCCGCAAATATCTTGTTTTTTAAATGCGAGTCCAAATAGCCTATATCACCCCCGGTTAAAAGGGCGTTAAAGTTCCCGAACTTTTGCTTGTATGCATCAATGAAGCCATCAATTTCCATCGCCATTCCTTTTATAACACCTGATAAAATATTTGTGTTTGTATCATACCCAACCAGGGGCACATTCCAGTGGGCTTTTACCAAAGGAAGCTTTGCCGTATAATCATGCAGAGCTTTTAAGCGTATCTCCATCCCCGGTGAAATTGAGCCGCCAATAAATTCATTTTGTTTATTGATGAAATTGTAAGTAATGCAGGTGCCCAGTCCAATAACCAAATTGTTTTTGTTGGGATAAAAACAAACTGCGGCGGCTGCAAGAGCTAGCCTGTCTGACCCAATGGTTTCAGGCTTGCCAACCGGCGTAGTGAAAGGTAACTTTGAACCAATTCCCAGCTTATGAAAGCTGCTACGTGAAGCAAGAAGCTCTTCAATTTCCTGGTTATGATGAATGACAGATGAAAGAATAGTTTTTGCAGGTCTGAACTCATCCATTAATTGTGCAACAGTTTCTACCGATTGATCTTTTAACACCACAACAGTTTCCAGTGATGCATCGGAAAATAACGCCGCCTTCAGGCGGGTATTTCCAAAATCAAAACAAAGCGTTGAGCCTGGCAAGTACAATTAGTTTAGGAACAAATGTAACAACAGAGCAGCTATGTATATACTGCTTAAGAAAGATTAAAACCAAGTGCAGAAAGATTTTTAAAATGTCCGTTTTGCTTAATCTTCTTTTTTAATTGCTCCATTTCAGCCACCATAGGTATTACTTTGGTAAGATGTCTTTTCAAATACTCCTGCCTTTGTCTTTCGTCCAGTAAATTCAACAATTCATATTCTTCTTCTAATGATAAGCCTACATGATGAGCCACATCATATGCACGAACCTGCTCATCTTCTTTTTTAAAATCCTTGTCAACTTTCAGCAGTTTGTACAACTCTCGAATGCTATTCATAACCTTCTGCATTAATAGCGGATTTCCCTGCTCATAAGTTTCCGGATAGCTTACAATGGCGCCGCTATACAATTTATCGGGCACTTCTTTTATCACTTCAAGTATTCTGAAAACTCTCAAGCCTTTTGTTCGAATGTCCATCTCACCTTTGTCATCCACATTTGCTATTTCTGTTACCTCTACCAGCGAACCATAATCCTGTAACCGGTCTTCAATTACTGTGGGTATGCCAAAGGCTTTTTTTTGATCATAACACTCACTGATGAGCTGCTTGTAGCGGGGTTCAAATATGTGAAGATTGAGTTGCTCACCCGGATATACAACAACGCCAAGAGGAAATATTGGAATGAAATTCGTCATAGTTCAAAATTAAATACAACCTCCTGCATACAGCAGGTAAACCAATCGAAAATGTTTTTCACATTTTTATTTTCCGGCAGGGCATTTTTTCAATTCCAATAATCGTGCATATTTTATGAAGGTATAATAGGAAGTTACTTTGGCACAAAAAAATCCTTCCCACCCATCCAAAAAACCGAGCTTAAAAAAATAATATTTTATAAACACAAAAGCAGCAGCAAAATAGCGGTGAAAAAAACCAGCTCTCCTGCCCTGCAAAAAATATTTATCTGCGCACAGCCTTGCATAGTACGTACGCTTGTGAATGTATTTTTCAATATCACGAATGCTGTAATGCAAAATTTTCCCAGAGAGTTTTTTTGTTTTTACACCCTGTGGTATCAGCAATTTTTCATGCACAATGGCATCATCCCAGTTCACAACTTTTCGGTTGAATAAAGGCGTAAATGTTTCACCGGCCCATTCGCCAAATCGAATGAGCTTATTTTTAAAATAGAGGTCATAGCCTGCTTCATATATCGTATTCTCATCTGTAAGCAACAAGCTGAGCAAATTGTTTTTTAATTTTTCGCTCAGTACTTCATCAGCATCAATGGCCAGTATCCAATCGTACTTCGCCAAAGCAATGGCCTTTCTTTTTGTCTTCCCAAATCCTTCCCAGCATCCCTGATGCACATTCAGGTTGTAAGCTTTTAATTTTTCAAGAGTGCCGTCTGTGCTGCCGTTGTCATACACAACAATATCATCGGTAAGGCCCTGCAGGCTTTGCAGGGTTTTGTCAATGATGTCTGCCTCATTTTTGCAAACAATTACTACTGATAGTTGCTGCATGTTTATTAAAAGCGAATGATGGGTTTATTACTGATAAAGTTTTTAATCTGCTGCATCACTTCTGCAACAGTTTTTAGCTTTTTACCGGCTGCGGCTTTTTTTAATTGATTACGGCTTCGTTTTATTTCCCAGCTATTTCTTAAATATTCTTCATAGGCTTTTAAAAAATAAAACTGGCCAATAATTGCCCTGCCCAGGCATTCAAAAAGCAGTTGCAATTGCCACAGGTACAAACTCCATTTTTGCAGATGAATAGCATGCAAAAACATTTTGTTGCGGTTGTAAATCCTGTTCACAAATGTTTTTTCTTTTTGTTTTTTGATGGTGTGTGATGTTTTATGATGACAAACGGCATTATATTCATAATAACATTTGTAACCCAAACGCCAGGCCCGCAGGCTTAGCTCATAATCTTCCACATAAAACGGCGAAAAGATTTCATTCAGTTGTCCGATATCATCAAAAATTTTTTTCTGCAAAAACATGTTGGCTCCTGAAACATACATTGTAAGCAGGCTTGAAGTTTGGCTCATATCCTCCAGCAAATAATTGCCGCTGGTTTTTATTTTTACTCCCTGCCTGTTAGGATATTTTGCACCATCCTGTATCTCCTCATCTTGCCAACCCACAATTCTGCCCATCACAGCAAAGCAATCCGGCTTATGCATGTAAGGCAATAAAGCCTTAAAATAATCAGGAGTTAATTTTACGTCACTGTTCAGCAAAAGCACCCAATCAAATGCTGCCTGTCGAATGCCATCGTTGGCAGTTGCAGCAAAGCCGGCATTTTCTTCTTCAACAATTAATTTTATTTCAGGATAATGTTGTTTAACATATAAAACAGATTCATCGGTGCTGGCATCATCACAAACAATTACTTCAAAAGGCAGAGGCTGTTTTTGCAGCGCTTTAAAAACAGTGGGCAGGGTTTGTGGCAACAGCTCCATTCCATTGTAGTTTGGAATAACCACTGAAATTCCCTGCGTGTTGTTTTGCATTTTTTACTGTGAGTTTTCTGTTGTTAGCCAGTTATGCCATGCAAGAATAAGAAATGCATGCATAAAAACACCGTATTGCACTTCTAACCCGATATCAAATAAATAACTTAACAAAAAAGAAAGATTGATAAGCCTCCAGGCAATTTGTTTTTTTAACTGCGGAACAAAAAAAGCCGATAGCATACACAAAGAAAAAATAACAAAACCGGGCCAGCCTGCCGCCGCACCGTGTATCATCCATTCTGACGAAGGCAGGATCTTATCCAGCTTATTCATGCCAGGGTAATGTGTATTATACCAGCCATCCGTTTCGTTTCTTACATCACCAAAACCCACACCGATCAGCGGATGTGTCTGCAGCGATTCCCAACCTGCACGAATGGAAAGTAATCGATTGCCATCGTTTGACCCGGGTGTGTAATCATTTTTTTGGAGCAATGAAAAATCATAACGGATATAATAAAGCCTGTTTTTAAAAGTGGGTAAATAAATAAAAGCCATTACAGGTAACAGCACCAGTAAAACCAACAACACAACAGCTTTTGGTCTTTTTGTTTTTAGCAAATACCAGAAAACAAAAATGAGGGTGCTTAAATAAAATACCAATAACCCGGTGCGTACCGCAAGTAAATGCAGGTAAACCACAAGTACTGGTATAGCAAAGAAAATGGCTTTGCGAAATGGGTTGTTGGACAAAACGGCAAGTAAGTACCCCGATGTAATTATGGCCAGAGCAATCAGCAAGCTAAAGCGAATATGATCCTGCCCCAGCGGCGTTTTTAATACGCCTGCTTTTAAATAACCTGCCTGGGCAGTTTTCATATCCTGTAAATACCACCAGCAACTCCACAATACTCCGGCTACAACAATCCATATAAATACAAACATAATTTTTCTCCAATGCTCAGCAGTAAACATTCTGAAACCGGCAAAACAAAAAGGCAAAATGATTAATGGAAGCTTAATACGCATCACATCCATCCATTTTTGCTGATCACTGCTCCAAAAACCTGTAATGGCTACAACCAAAAACAAAAAAGCCATTGATAAAAAAAAGTAAGAAGAAAAAAATGCTTTGATTTTTTTAACCGGCCGTGTTGCCATAAAACTGAGCAATACAAAAGCAACCATGCAAACGGATAACAATGCCCGGCTAAAAAGCAAACCTGCAAACATGGCAATGATCACCGCTTGCAATGCAATTACCAGCCAGCCATTTTGTTTTATTGAAAAGCTACTTTGCATGTTTGCTTAAAGCATTAAAAAAACAATTTTCCAATTGCTGAACCGAATGCTCCCAGTTGAAATTAGAAGTTAAATGCTGATGACCTGCCTTTGCCATTTCAATTCTTTTGGTTTCATTTGACAATAAAATTCTCATCTGCTCAATAATTGACTGGCTGCTGCCAGCTGTAGTCAGCAAAGCCGTTTTTCCGTCAATGGCATAGTCTGCATGTCCGCCAATGTTTGTACAAACTACTGCACAGCCACAAGCCATGGCTTCGGCTGGTGGTAATGCCCAACCTTCACCCAAGCTTGGACTTAAAAAAATAGCATGCTCATTATATAGCTTTATCAGCTCTTTTGGCTTTCTTACATAATTCATCCATTCAGGTAGCGGTGGTTTTTCATATACTCCAAATAAAGTAACCGTAAGCGATGGAAACTCTTTTTTTAATTCAACCAGTGCTTCAATTCCATATGTACTGCCTTTACGCTGCTCCTGCGAAAAAAGCATAATGACAGATTGGTTGTTGCGCAAATGAACAGGGTTGTTAAGTGAAAAGACAGAAGTGTCAATTGCATTAGGAATATATTCAGGCATCTGGCCCGTTTCTTTCAACAACAGCTCCTGCAAATATTTTGCAATAACAAGATGATGAACCGGCAGTTGGTAAGATTGATGCACCAACTCTTCATGCCCGGCCCAAATTTCATAATCCTGTACCAGGTTAAACGGAATGCCTTTTTGCTTTGGCAAACGGGTTATCATATAAGTCATCTGCCACCAGGTAGAAAGAGTCACATCTGCATCGGGCAAATAACATTCAGTAATTTCCGGTACAACCAGCGACCTGATCTTTTTATCCAACTGAAACCAACCCGGCCTTTTTGCATTTGTTAGCCAAAAAATAAATTGTTTCCAAAACAAGGGTGAACGCATTTTTTTAAAGGGCCGGCGAATGCTGTGTAAAATAGTTACCTGGTGACCTATTTTTTGCAGGCGGTTGCCATATTCGTACATAATTTTTGCACCACCCACAGGTTTTGTTGGTGGAAAAGGCAGCACAATATTTATCCGCAAGGGTTTCAGGGTTTCTCAATTTCAGGATTAAAAAAAACAGATTTAAAAGAAGTTGCCCAAACTGTTTTAATAAATGCCCACTTGTTTTTTTTTCTTCGGCTTAATATCCGCACAGGTATTACAAACAATTTTTTAAAGAACAACATCCAGAATTTAAAAAGTCCTTTCCTGTTTTTGCAAATGAATAGTTCATTTCTCAAACCGTAATTGTATTTCCAGATGTTCTTTACATCATCTGTATAAATATCAGAGCTGTGATTTTCCGGTGTTTTATGTAAAACAACACTGCCGGGAACGTACAAGCCTTTTAAGCCGCTGCCTGTAATGCGTTCGGTATATTCCCAGTCATCATTCCAGATAAAAAATTCTTTGATAGGAAAGCCCACTTTTTTACAGGCCTCTGCAGAAACAAGAAGCGATACAAAAGAAGCATGGCGCACCCATAATTCCTGATTGCTTTCTTTACTTGTCGTTACATCAAGCGGCTTACAAAATGCAGGAATGTTCATGGCATGCAGCTTGCCATCCTGCCACACTACTTTGCTGCACAAATAACCAATGCCCTGCATATTGGTTTTGGCTAACAGTTGCTCCAACGCTGTTGAAGATGGAATTGTATCATCATCCATAATCCACATCCAGTCGGCTTTATTCTCATACGCTTTTTTTATACCCGCATAAAAACCCCAGGAGCCGCCACGATTAGGTTGTGTAATCACTATTATATCCTGAGTAGCCAACCACCCGGCTGTTCCATCTGTTGAGCCATTGTTTACAACAATTATTTGATCAGGCTGCCGAGTTTGTGAGTTAATTGCAGCTATGCACTCTTTTAGTAAAGCAAGCCTGTTATATGTAACAACAATAGCAGATAGTTTCATAACTGTTCAAATTCCCGACGGGCTTTTACCAATGCGGCAGCAATTACCTGGTGCATATCATAATACCGGTATTCAGCCAGTCGTCCGCCGAAGATAATATTGGCTTCTTTTTCGGATAACTGCTGGTACTGGCGAAAACGTTTCATGTTTTTTTCATCGTTAATGGGATAGTAAGGCTCAAGACCTTTTTTCCATTCCAAAGGATACTCATGCGTAATAACCGTATGCGCAGCTTTTGTGCCTTCAAAATATTTATGTTCGATAATCCTGGTGAACGGTGTTTCAGCGTCTGTATAATTAACCACAGAATTGTTCTGAAAATATTCTTTATCCATCTTTTGATGCTCAAAGCGAAGGCTGCGGTATTCCAACTCCCCAAAACGAAATCCGTAAAACTCATCCAATGGACCTGTGTAAACAATTTTTTCGGCCAATTCTTCAAAATAGGTTCGGTCAGAAAAAAAATCGCAGTTCAGTTTTATTTCAATGCTATTGAGCAAGCCTTCGGTTAACTTATTATAACCGCCAATCGGTATTCCCTGGTATGCATCATTGAAATAACTATTATCGTAACTAAAACGAACCGGCAAACGCTTAATAATGAAAGACGGCAATTCCTTTGCACTTCGGCCCCATTGCTTTTCTGTGTAACCTTTTATCAGCTTATCATAAATGTCAGTGCCCACTAAACTAATGGCCTGCTCTTCTAAGTTTTTTGGGTGATGAATGTTCGACCCGGCAATTTGTTCAGCAATTTTTTTCTGCGCTTCTTCTGCTGTCGTTACACCCCAAAGCTGTTGAAATGTATGCATGTTAAAAGGCAGATCGTAAAGACGGCCTTTGTAATTAGCAATTACACTGTGACGATAGTTATTGAATGGAACAAATGAATTTACAAATTCCCATATCTCTTTATCATTCGTATGAAAAATATGTGCTCCATAAAAATGAACATGAATGCCCTCTTCATTTTTACAATAAGTGTTGCCACCCGCATGTGGCCGCTTATCAATCACCAAACATCTCTTTCCCTGTTTTTTTGCCTGGTGAGCAAACGTGGCTCCAAATAATCCGGCACCAACAACCAGGTAATCATAATCTGCCATAAGCTTTTGCTAAAGAGAAAGAAAAACTGTTCTCAGCTCTTCCTGCTATTTTTGTTGCGGTGCAAGATAGCACAACGATATTTTGTTTTGCATGTGGCAATCATTATTAAAAAACATTGAAGCAGGTGATGTAAAATCGCTGGCAAGAGCAATAACCCTAGTTGAAAATGAACAACCGGGTTATGAAGAATTGCTGCAGCAACTCCCTCCTGCAAAACACACAGCCATCATTGGCATTACAGGCCCCCCTGGGGCAGGTAAAAGCACATTAGTAGATGGCCTGATAGGTGAATGGATGAACAAAGAAAAAAAAGTAGCCGTCATTTGTGTAGATCCTTCTTCCCCCTTTAATCTGGGTGCTGTGCTTGGTGACCGCATACGTATGAGTGAATGGTACACACATCCCTGTGTGTTCATCCGCTCAGTGGCTACACGTGGCGCAATGGGCGGATTGAATCCAAAAATTATTGAGATCTCCGACCTGGTTAAGGCAGCCTCGTTTGATTATTTAATTATTGAAACCGTAGGCGTAGGGCAAAGTGAAATTGAAATTGCCGGGCTTGCCGATGTTACAGTTGTAGTGGTAGTACCCGAAGCAGGTGATGAAGTACAAACCATGAAAGCTGGCTTGATGGAAGTGGCCGATATTTTTATTGTTAACAAAGCCGACAGGCCAGATGCCGATTCGTTTGTAAAGAATTTGAAGCAGATGCTTGCGCCTGCGTTCAGTCAACAGCAACAGGAAATTCCCGTTATCAAAACCATAGCTTCAGAAAAAAAAGGATTGAATGAGCTGGCGGTTGCTATAGAAAAATTTCTTTCACTGCAAAAGCAAAATGAGAGGCAGCTTTGGTTAATGACCGAAAAAGCCTGGCAATTACTTGCCGGCAAAAAAATGAAAAGCTTTAACCGGAAAGATTTGATGAAGATGCTTGAAACTGAAAAACAAAAACCTGGTTTTAATTTGTACTCGTTTATTGAAAAACTATGAAACTGACAGAACCTGTAATTTTTAAATGCGAACCTGCCATTGTAAAAGTTGAACCAGGCAAAATTTATTCCTGGTGCAGTTGCGGGTTAACGGAAAAATCTCCCTTTTGCGATAGCCGTCATAAACTGATTGATGACCTGCCTTTCAGAAGCATTAAAGTAATGTTTGATAAAGAACAAGAAATCCGTTTTTGCCAATGCAAACAAACCAAAACCCCACCGTTTTGTGATGATTCACACCTGGGACTGAATTCCTCCGTGAAATAAGCTCGTAAATCTTCGAATAGTTTTTGTTGTGCTGCAATGAAGGTACCTGTTTAATTGAAAATGCTGGGTAGTATTTTAAATTTATAGTGCCGGCAATTATTCATGTGCAGGAAAAACGTCTTTATCAAGCCAACTATCCGAAGAAAAACCCCACTGCTTTTCTTCCTGGCTATCTTTCTTTCTCACCTTGCCAATTCCCAAACAAATATCAGTGGTGTAGTAAACAGTTATTATAAAGTTGTTGAGGTAATCCTGCCAAAGCCTGTGTACGATTAAACACTGTAACCGGCCTGGCTCGTTTGCAGCGGGTATTGCTTGTACAAATGAAAGGCGCAACTGTTAACA
>PSMD01000047.1:17738-18021 GCA_040289925.1 Chitinophagaceae bacterium
GGGGATACCACTTCGTTAAACAATGCAGGCAATTATGAAATAGCCATTGTATGTTCTATCCACGGCGATTCGGTTTTTATGTTTCATAATTTTTTAAACAGATATACGGTTACAGATAAAGTACAACTGGTAAAATTTGCGGAGTATTATTCTGCTACAGTAGTTGACACCATTAAAGCCACACCGTGGAGCAATAGTAATGGTACTGGTGGAGTCATCGCTATAAGTGTAGTCAATACTCTTACCCTGAATGCACCTGTTTATGCAGATTCATCGGGGTTCA
>PSMD01000007.1:0-772 GCA_040289925.1 Chitinophagaceae bacterium
TATTTTTTATTTTATTAAAAAGGTCAAATGCAGTCGGCAAAGCCTCGTGTCATTTGTTATTTTTTATTTTATTAAAAAGGTCAAATGCAGTCGGCAAAGCCTCGTGTCATTTATTGTTGTTGTGTTGCTGCCGTTTCTTATTTATCTCTTCTTTGCGAATGAATAAACAAGCTAGTTATGCTTTTGTTTTCATAAGCATTTCTGATAGCCACTGCAAAAAGCTCCGATACTGAAACCACTTTTATTTTTGACGACAGTTCTTTTTTAATCGGAATTGTGTCGCACACTACGAGTTCTTCCAATACGCTGTTTTGAATGTTTTTATAAGCCTTGCCGCTTAAAACAGGGTGAGTGATTAAAGCTCTTACGCTTCTTGCACCTTTTTCTTTTAAAAGAGCTGCACTTTTAGCCAGTGTACCGCCGGTATCGCAAATGTCATCTATGATTACTACGTCACGGTCTGCTACGTCTCCAATTACCACCATGCTGGCTATTTCATTTGCCCGTTTGCGATGCTTATCGCAAATCACCATCTCTGCTTCAAAATAGCTGGCAATTTCCCTGATGCGGTTGGTAGCTCCTACGTCAGGGGCCGCAAAGGTAAGGTTTTCAAGCCGCAGATTTTGTATATAAGGAATAAAAACTGCCGAACTATCCAGGTGATCAACCGGTATATCAAAAAATCCCTGAATTTGTGGGGCATGCAGGTCCATTGTAATCACCCTGTCGGCACCGGCTGCAGTAATCATATTAGCTACCAGTTTACTGCCAA
>PSMD01000007.1:798-22317 GCA_040289925.1 Chitinophagaceae bacterium
CCTGTCTTGCCTTGCATAGCCATAATAAGGCAGCACAGCAATTACTTTATAAGCAGATGCTCTTCGGGCTGCATCAATCATCAGCAATAGCTCCATTAAATTATCGGCAGGGGCATAGGTGCTTTGAACCAGGAAAACATAATCGCCTCTCACACTTTCCAAAAAAATAGGGCAAAGTTCACCATCGCTAAATTTTTGCATGTTGACCTTGCCCAACTGGGTACCATAGCGTTTGCAAATTTGCTCGGCCAGCTGTTGAGAGCCGGTGCCGGAGAAGATTTTGGCGGTAGGTTGCATGGCTGATTTTCTATTGGCGGCGAAGATATAGAATCACCACCATTCAGCCTTTACGTTTGAATTGGTAAGTAAAATTTACCTGATAGTAGCTATGCTTGTTGTGTTAATAGTTTCTGCAGGTTCTTTTACTTGCTTTTCCGCCACATTACTGCTGCTATGACAGCTGTAAAAAATGGTTGAACAAATAAAAATGGAAAACAAAAGCACTACTACATAAACACCAGCAAAGAACAGAACCGGATGCAGGGCACCTGCTACAGGATTGGCTTTGGATTTCATAAAATTGGATTTTTAGTGTTTATGAATGTTTGGATTTTGACTTTACAACGATTACCTTTTGGTTGTATTGTCGACACGAAAAATATTTTCTATCCTTGACTGATGCAAGAGAATAAGTACTCAATTAAGCAATGGGCAAAAGACGATAGGCCCAGGGAAAAATTACTAACCAATGGGGCTTCAAGTCTTAGCAATTCAGAACTTTTGGCTATCCTGATTCACAATGGCACAAGGGAAAAAACGGCTGTTGACCTTTCAAAAGAGGTATTGAAACTGGGAAAGGACAATTTAAATGAATTGGGAAAGCTAAGTATAAAAGACCTGATGAAAATTAAAGGCATTGGTGAAGCAAAAGCGATATCCATTGCAGCGGCCTTAGAACTGGGCCGCCGGAGGCAGGCCGGCAATCTGATAGATAAACCTGTTATTACAACCAGCCGCGATATTGCCAACTTCTTTCAATCCCGTTTTCGTGATTATGCGTATGAAGTATTTGCCGTAGCATTTTTGAACCAGGTAAATAAGGTTAACCATTTCCAGGTATTAAGTGAAGGAGGTATTACTGGAACCATTGCAGACCCGAGGCTTATTTTAAAAAAAGCCCTGGAGGAAAATGCAGTGAGTATCATATTATGTCATAACCATCCCTCCGGCAGTTTAAAACCCAGCCGTGCCGATGAAGAATTAACCAATAAAATAAAAGAGGCTGCCCGTTTTTTCGATATCAAAGTGCTGGATCACATCATTGTCAGCGATGCCGGTTATTTCAGTTTTGCTGATGAGGGGATTTTGTGATTTATTGCCGATCGTTCAAATATTTCAACAAAGCAACTAGGTACTTTTCATCAATATTGCCTGGGTGTGCCTTGAAATATTCCTCAACAACTGCAGTTTGTTTTTCCAAGGCTTTCCTGATTGATTTCTTTTTTAAAGAAACTTCAAAGCTGGTAAACCGATCGGCAACCACTATGTAATAAATATCCTCATCCTTGTACTCATCATAAGGATTGCCCGAACCGACTATTCCGTTTGTTTTATAGTCAGCTTTCACAAAAGTTGTATTAATAAAACTATACAATGAAAATACCTTCCCTTTCATGATCACCTTATAAAAGGTATTCTTTTTCATCCCGGGAATTTTCTCCAGCGTATAACCTAATTCCCCATCGGATAGATAGGCGGATTTAATACTCTCTTTGTCTATCGCAAATACACTATCATTTATAAACCAAAGTAATTGCTGGTTAACCTTATCAAAGTTGTAAAGCCCGTCAAAATATATCTGGTCATTATTGTTTATTATTCTTCCCTTCACCCATTTACCAAATAAATACGGGCTGCCTTTCAAATCCGGACGGCTCCCAAAATTGGTGCCCGCTGTTTTAAGATAAGCTTCAGCATTACCAATATGAGCAAAATTGTTATATACTGTATTCAATGGCCTCACCTGAAATGGCTCCTGAGCCATTATAAGTTGATTGAGCATGATTAAGCCAATAACAGAGAGGTTTCTCATAACTTCTATTTTACATTATGCAAAAGTTACAAAAATGCAGTCACCAAATATTCATATCGTGTCATAAAACAAAAAAGCTGCTCATAAAGCAGCTGTTTTATTTGTAAGCTGTGAGATAATTAACCTTCCTGGTTCAGATAAACTACCAGCAACGAAAGAAATTTTTCATCAATACTGCTATCATCATGAGTTTTTAAAAACTCTTCAAGCTTTACTTTGTCAGCCGCAAAAAAGGTTTTTATCGCTTTTCTTTTTAAAGAGATTTCATGAACGCTGCCATCAGCTAACACTATATTATAAGAATACTCATCTTTATACTCATCATACATATTTCCTGAACTCACAATTCCATTTGTTGAATAATCTGAAGCAATAAATGTTGTTTTAACTGAAGCATACAATGAATATTTCGGCCCTTTTGCAAGCAGTATATACAATTGATCTTTATTCAAAGACGGAATTCTTTCAAACGTATACGACTTATTGCCATCCGTTAATGTCACACTCTTCACCTGGCTTTTATCTATTGCAAAGCTGTTAGTTTTGCCGGAATCAGAAACCAGTACAAAAAGCTTTTGACCCATTTTATCAAAATTGAAAAGACCGTCAGAAAACTGAATACCGCTATTGGCAGTTATCATTCCCTTTACCCAATCAGTAAACAAAAACTGGCTGCCAACTACATCACCTTTCTTTTTAAAACTGGTGACAGATGAACTCATAACTCCTCCCTGCAAACCAGAAGAAAATGTTTGAAAATCTCCTGCTATACTCAGGCTGTTTTGCGAATAGGAATAAAAGGCTACACTTGTTAGAATAAGTAAAAGGCTTACTTTAACTTTCATAGATGCTGTGTTTTTTATGTTTGGATTTTTTTTTAAGCCTGGGCAGGCGGGCCACCGAAATTAAACGGCAATTGCATTTCTTCCAGGTCTTTAATAGGGCCGTTTACGGCTTCATATTTTGCAATATTTTCAGTAAGTGCTTTCATAAGCCGCTTTGCATGTTGCGGCGTTAATATTATTCGTGACTTTACCTTGCTTTTTGGTGTTCCTGGCATTACGTTCACAAAATCAATTACAAACTCGGCGTGTGAATGTGTAATGATTGCCAGGTTTGAATAATGGCCTTCTGCAATTTCCTCTGATATTTCTATGTTTAACTGGTTAGGCTGAGCAGGTATTGATGAATCCATGGATTTTTTAGTTGGATAGCAAATCTAAGAAAGAAAGACCAAAGCCAAATTTTACATTAGTTGATTAGAAATAGAAAAAGAGGAGTGATGAACTCCTCTTTTTCTATTATTCTATAGCTTATGGTCTTGGACGAAGATAGAACATCGTATCATAAATGTACTGTGGCGGCCTGCCATTTTGAGTCATAATATATGCCAGGTACATTGTTTTTGTTGCGGGATCCCAACGGCTGGTTGTAATTGCAGGATTAATTGCCAACTGCCTGTTACGGCTGTCTGGAGGTGATGTATTTACAACACTTACCAATTGGTTAGAAGTGTTGAATGTGTACTGCGGTGTTGTGGCACCAAAAGCAGTTGCTGCATTAATGTATCCTACACCACCGGTAAAGCCAGGCTGCAAGTTTCCAAATGGTCCATCAGGAGCATTTATTGTAACAGCATTTGGGCCAGAAGTAATTACATGAATATCCAGTGGGTAAATGCCTGTAACGTTATCAGCAATACCATAAGCTGCCCATCCCACAAGTTTCATTTTAAGCTTGTAAATACCATCAAACCTGTTTTTAACACCAATAGGAATTAAGATGGTATTCTTGTTTGCTGCAATAGTAGAACCGCCGGTTACAGAACTGATAGTATACCCCACAGCATATTGACGGCTAAGGTCAATTTTTGTTGTCTTTACATTCAGCTTGAACGTTGCAATGCCGGTAACCGGATCAACTGTTACAGTTGAATTTTGCAGGTTAAAAGCTGAATCTGGCAGAAACTCATAACCGTTTGCTGAAACGATTGTTGGATTTCTTGTAATAGTAATATCTGTTGCCGGCTTTGAATTATCAGCAGAATTCAATCTTGCATAAAATTCAACAACAGTAGTGCCGGGAGCAATTTCCAGAGAAACCACCTGTCTGCTTGTTACAAAAGAAACAGTATTGGAGTTGGGAGCTTTTTGATTGGTAAAAGCATTCCCTCTTTCTTTTATACAACCAGCCAAAAAAACTGCTGCTGTTACTATGGCGGTTGATATTTTTAATATTCTCATGCTGTATAATTTTTAAATTTTAAACGCTTATGGTTGCCACCAAATCTTATTCGTAAACTGATCAATTGTACCCTGTGCAGTTACGTTTGCACCATTCAGGTCGTATTCTGTTTGTGGATATTTTAAGCGATAAGGAATACGAGGACCGCGGGTTGCACTGCTCGACAGCGGTACATTTGGGTAACCGGTTCTGCGATAATCAGCATAAGGCTCAAAGAAATTGATGGTGTTCATAGAAGCCCATTTCTGAGTTATGATCAGTTGGATCTTATTTGCATTTGAAGCCCAATTATTCCTTGGGTCAGGCGTCAAAAGGTCTGCATAAGTAGAACCTGCACCGGCGCCATCTACTTTATCAAACATGTAAGTGAAAGCCCTAACCTTCGCTAAGTTGAATAAAGCTTGAGCACTTCCGGCAAACCAACCTCTTTGTACAGCTTCTGCCTGAAGGAAGAGTGATTCAAAGTCAGTCATGATTGCCTGGTTTTGCCCTGGGTAACGGTAAACTGAACCGCCAATATTTGCATTATCCATTACATCAGAGTAAGGAACGGTTGAACTTCCCTGGGTACCCATATCATTACCGCGGAATAAATAACCATACATTGAACCTGACCCTGAACCAGTACCTACAGGCTTCATTGTAAAGAAACCACGAATATCACCCTGTTGGGTATAAAAGCTAACAGCGTAAGCGTTGGCCTTGTAAAAGTCATTGTTACCTGTTTTGTTACCAGCAGCGTTATATCCAAAGTTTGCCCAATAAGGAGTTTGCTTCGTATCAGCGTTTTCATAACCTGGATTTACATCAGCAATTTCACCAGCCTGTAAAAATGAATTTAAACCGTTAGGAAAATCACTTGCTATTTTAGAAGAGATATATGAAGCACGGTCAGATCTTTCACTCTGGCGAAGCAAAATGCGCAACTTTAAAGTATTGGCAAATTTGATCCACAAAGATTTTTGAGATGCGCCATAGCTACCAAACATCATATCCTGTTTTGCAGAAGGGAACTGCTCGTCATTTGCGCTATTGAATTTGCTAACAGCGAGGTTTAAGTCATTATAAATTGCTTCGTAAACAGATTTGCCATCATCATATTTCGGGGCTTTATTTACTGCACCCTGAAATGCTTCTGAATACGGCACATTGTTATACATATCAACCGCATATTGCATCAGCATTGACTTCATTGTACGGCCAATGCCTTCCAAAGCAGGGTTGCCTTGCGCAATAGCGAAATCAATGATCTTTTGGTAATCGTAACCATTTGTATACAGGTTAGTCCACAAACCCTGAGCAAAAGTTGTAGTAAACTTATAATCTCTCAGATCCTGGTTAACTGCATAGTTGGGGCTAAATGCCCAATATGCCATCCAGGCTTGCACCGGGGCAATACTAGGATTAACCATGATAGCCGCAGATTTTACCTGAGCTGCAGCAACCAGTGAGGCAGCAGGCACAGTAGATGGGTTGTTGGGGTTCTCCTGCAAATCCAGGTAACCTTTTTTACAACCAGCCATCACTATAACAAAAGCTGCAATTATTAAAAAATACTTCTTCATAATGTTTTTAATTAATTGATTTTAGAATGTCAAGTTCAAGCTTAAACCAAATTTTCTGGTTGAAGGAGTTTGACCATCTGTTGTGATACCAATACCATTACCAGTTGTATTACTAAATTCAGGATCTGTCCAAATGTTTTCTTTGGCTTTAAAGATGAACAGGTCACGACCAACTAAAGCAATATTAGCTGTTTTAATGAATTTAGTTTTACGAACAATGTTTGTGGGAACATCATAACCAATAGACACTTCTCTAATCTTCCAAAAATCAGCACTGGTGACGTAGTTTGAGCCTACCTGGTTGTATATATTTCCCCAAAAGTTCCAAGGATCTGTGTCTGTAACACGATCAGTGTTAGCAATATACTTACCTGAAGCATCTAAGTAAGAAGAGTTAGGTATGATGAATTTTTCGCGATTGAATCTTGTAGTGTTAACTGATGAACCAGTGAAATCAAGGTTTGCACCTACTGCATTTAAAATAACAGCTCCGCCGCGGAATTCACCCAATGCACTAATTGTAAAATTGCCGAAAGTAAGGTTTGTATTCACACCCAACCTGTGTGGAGGCTGAGTGGTACCATAACCTTTCAACTTGGAATCCCTGCTTGGTAAACCGCGTGCATCTACTATAATTCTACCAAGAGAATCTCTTACCCAGTCGGTTGTTTGTAAATACGGATACGGTTTTCCAACAATGGCATAAACACCACCACCACCAAATCCACCACCTGCTAATTGCTGGCTTGTAGTTCCGGGGTCAATAGAAATTACTTTATTGTTAATATAAGAATAGTTTACACCTACTCTCCAAACAAGATTTTTCTTTTGAATGATTGTTCCTTTCACATCTGCTTCAAAACCCTTGTTTTCAACTTCACCAATATTTAATAATGCTCTGGTGCGGCCAGAAGCAGCTGAGATATTTAAAGGAAGTGTTTGGTTAGTTGTGTTTTGCTGGAATATTGCAAAGTCAGTCAGTAAACGATTTTTGAACCATGCCAATTCCAAACCGATTTCTTTTTCTTCTGTAAACTCAGGCTTAATGGCAGGGTTATTAAACTGTCCACTAGCAGCATATGAGTTTACTTCACCATAAGGGAAACCGAAGTTAGAAGGCGAAATGAAGATATTACGTGTTTGATAAGGACCAACTGTAATTTGGCCCACTTTAGCATAAGCCACTCTTAATTTACCTGAGCTAAGAGCACTAAAGTTCTTTAATGCTGAAATAGCATCAGTGAAAATAACAGAAAGGTCAGCAGCAGGATACAGGAAGCTCCTGTTTTCTTTTTCTAATCTTGAATCCCAGTCCTTACGTACACTGCCATGAAGGAACAACCAGTTTTCGTAGCTTAAACTAAGGTCACCAAACAAACCAACAGATCTTTTCTGCGTTTCTTCGCTGTATGACAGTGGTGAACCCTGAACAAATTGAGGACCCCAAACAGGAACATCATCGTAAGTATTAACGGCGCCAGTTGTTGGATCATAACCAACATCTCTTGTGGTAGTTCTGACTTCATTAATAGAATTACCTAACAGGAGTTTACCGTTTATTTTATTGAAGGTTTTGTTGAAGCTCAGGATAGCATCACCTTGCAAGCGGCTAGTATTAAAAGATTCACGGTATCCTTCCTGGGCAACACCCGGAAAATCTGATTCTTTATAGCCGTAAGAAGCCGGATAATCTATACCATTATAGCTATAGCCATTCACCGCATAATCATGAGCCCACTGCTCATAATGAACACTATTTCTATGATAAGTGAATTTATCAAACAATGCATTGTAGCTAACAGTGTAAGAAGCACTCATCCATGACAAGGGCTTAAATCCAACTGTAAAGTTTCCGATAATATTATCGCGGTTGTCTTTTTGACGGCTATTTTGAATTGCCCACCATGGGTTTCCATAATATGCATTAAAATAACCAGAAGGAGTTGCAAACGGATTGTTCTTTGTGTCTTTCAATTTTGTCAAAGGCACATGTGCTGGTGTGTTTAATATAGAAAAGTATAAAGGACGATCCTGGTTAACATCCGGACCCACTACATCAAATGTAGAATTGATGAAGTTAAGGTTGAAACCAATGGATACTTTACGAATATCTTTTGAAGCATTAAAACGAATTGAGTTCCTTGTTGCTTTATCGCCAGGAACAGTTCCGTTTCTTCTCATATTGCCGGCAGACACATAGAATAAGCCATTTGCATCGCCAGATGAGAAGGAAATGTCGTTCTGATAAGTCATTGCATTATCAAAAAACTTACGCCTTTCATTTTTCAATGGAGCATAAGGTACGAGTAAAAGAGAATCCACATAAGAGCCATCCGGACGGAAAATTCTTACAGGAGCTCCTAGTGGAACTAATGAACCATCATAATGAGGACCATAACTCTGGTTTTCGTACGGAATATATAATGGACTACCGTATTGATTTACACCTTCACCACCATTTGAACCAAATTCATTTTGCAATTCAGGCATTAATGAAATTTGCTCCATGTTAACAGTGCTAGTTAAGCTGATTACCGGAGCAGAACGAGTACCTTTTTTAGTGGTAATGATAATCGCACCGTTTGCTGCTTCGTTTCCGTAAATGGCAGTTGCAGATGCTCCTTTTAAGATGTTTACATTATCAACATCGTTAGGGTTGATCTGGTTCAAATACGCCAAGCTTACTATAGTACCATCAACTACAAGGATTGGCTGGTTATTATTCAGCAACGAACGGTTACCCCGGAGTGTAATACGAATATCGTTTGTTACACCAGAGTTGGGCTGCTGAACTAACAAACCCGGAGCTTTACCAGCAAGCGCAGAGGCAATGTTGGTAGCTTTACCTGTAGTTAGGTCTTTACCACTCACTACTGTAGTTGAGTATCCCAATTCTTTCTTCTGCTTTTTAATACCTAAAGCTGTGGTCACCACAACCTCTTTCATCTCAGTATTGGCTGAGGCAAGTGTTACAAAAACACTATTGCCAATTACAGAAATGGTTTGGGTTGTAAAACCTGAAGAAGAAATTGTAAGCTGGCTGTTAGCGCCAATTTTAATAGAGAATGCTCCGCTGGCATCAGCCTGAACGGCGTTTTTAGTCCCAGTTTCAGTAATCGTGGCAAAAGGGATTGGATCTCCTTTTTCGTCTTTCACCACACCACTCACAACTCGGGTTTGTGCAAATGCTAATGTGCAAAGCAGCATCAGCACTGAAAGCAGTGATGCAATTTTTCTCATGTGAACGTCAATTTTTAGATTTAATAAGCTTGATTTTCAACGAAAACCGTCCATTCCAAAGGAAGGGATTTTAAGATGAGACAACCCTCCCTTTTAAAATGCTGCGCAAAGTAAGAGAAATTTTAACAAATCGGAAAAATTTCTCAGCTTGTTTCTTCATCAGTTCACGGCGTTATATAGGGAGACTCTTGGGCTTTGATTTGCTCTCTTTCAGCTTATTAAATGAAATGAGAAATTAACAGATAAGAATTAACCCTGAAATGACAAAAGCCTGCTGATTGCCGGCTTTTGGACACCTTAAAATTCAAGATTTAAAATTTATCCCACCATAATCTCGTATCAACATCATCGCCACCAATAGCAGCAGCCGCTGCCTCGTAGTTTACACGCTTAACATTCTGCTCATTTACAGGGTAAGGATAACGAAGAGGAATTACGGATACAGCGTCAACAGCAGGAGGTAACTGAGGATAATCCAGCCTTCTCCATTCTATCCATGCATCCCAACCACGATTGTATAAAGCTATCCATTTTTGTATGCCGATTTTTTGCTTGTAAGTGCCCGGTGCTGTTACATAGTTTACTGATGGTTGGGCCAGGTAAGTTGCAGCCTCTGTAGGCGTTCCACCCCAATATAATATGGAAGCAGTTACAGCATTATTATAGTGCTAGAATTCCCAAATGAATTGAAATTTGATTTCTGATTTTTTATGCCCGCTGATTTCATCTAACCCACTGCCAATGGAATTTTTTTCCGGATAGATCGTTTGCGAAAATTTTAGCCACGCAGAAAGATTTCTTCTTAAATCGTAATTGAGATTAATGTAATAACGAAATCCTTTATCAAAAAAAGCAGGAATGGAATAAGCGTAGAGCACATCATTTTCATAAGCGTAAATGCGACAGTTGTAACCACCGGTTTCAAAATATTGCAAGCGAATGTTCCCGGAATATTTTGCCAGCAAGGGTTTATAAATTACATCTGAAAAAACCAAAAAGCCGGTTTCTTTATTTTCTCCTTTCCTATCATACCACAAAGCCTCTGCCCTGCTGCGCACAGCAACAGCCGCAGTTATTTTATACAACCACTGCAACCGCCAGCTTTGTTTTGGCAATGCTACCAAAAAATTAGTAACAGTTATGTTGTCCGACTGATTAGCCTGCTTACTTTCACTTCTAAACCTTGTATAAATTTCTAATTGTTTATTTGGCGTATAAGTTATTTGTGCAAGAAAGTCTTTGCCGGAAGAAGGAGCATCCACCAAATATCTTAAGAAAGGAAATTTGAAAACATCTGCATATGCATCTACTCTTATGCCTGCAAGCGGCCGCAGCGTTATGCCCGCATACAAACCATTTTCATTTGCGGGATAAGTGCTTTCTGTAAATGCGTTGCCATACACAGCCTGGTAGCTTTTGCTGATGGCACGGTGCAGAAAAGAAAGATCAACAGCAGGATCAACACTAATCAGCAAACCATTTGTAATGGCCTTATTCAAATTTTTATCGGCACCCAGCTCACCAAAAAAATGAAGATTGCGAAAGGTGTAACTGTAATCAACTGAATAATTACTCCAACTGCTCCCACTAATGGCAAAAAAATTATAAGGCTCATCTCGCTTTTGAACAGGCAGTGAGAAATGATAATACACTGCATTTAACCCCATGTGCAAATTGCCGTAACTATAACTAACATTTCCCCCCGCAGAAAGTTGAGTGACGTTGCTCCTGTCATCAAGCTCACTGGCCGTGCGGTGATAACCGGAGTTTAACAATGAAGAAACAAAATCTTTATTGTTCACGGTATCTGCTACAAAATTTGCACTGATCTTTTTGTAAGAGCAATAAACAGTTGATTCAAATTTTCCCAACTGAACAGTTGCTCCAACGCCACGATGAAAATAAAATTCCCCACCAGAATTATAAGGCCGTAAAATAGCCGACTGTCTTTTTATACTGAGAATGTCTGAACTTTTTTTGAAAGCAAGGCTTTGCCATTGTATCAATCCCTGTCCCATATTCACGGTAAAATCTCCAAGAGCAAGAGCTGTTACCTTTCCGAGTTGCCTTGCAAAAAAATGGAAAGAATAAAAATCAAAACCCAGCTTTTGCTTGTTTTTAAAAAACGGTTCACCTGCATCTTTATCAGCCGCAAAACCAAACCGTAAAAGATTTTTATACTGGTAACGGTATCTTAAAAAAATCTTTTGCGGACTTCCCAAATATTTTGTGCCGGTGGTTTTATCATCAAAGCCTTTTGATTGTTCAAGCACCTGGGATAGCCGCAGCAACAAACTTTGATCACCGCTTTTAAATCTTTTCAACAGATCATCTTTCAATGTTTGCACATTGCCCACATATACATAAGGCAGAATTCTCCTGATGGTTTGCACATCCCACCCCGGTATGGCCTGCAACTCATAAATGCTAATAAGCTTGCCAAGCTGCTTTCGGTAAGCAATGAATTTTTCAATTTGAAAAGCATTTAAAAAAATCAGCTCTTTTAAATCTGCGGCATCTGCTTCATTTAAATTCAGCGGATGTTTTTTAAAATGAGCTAACTGCTGCAGATAGCTGTCATCTTCTGTTTCGTTTTGATCAACATCGGTTAGGTTTTCAAATTGCTGCTCTGTTGTTGGCGGAATTTCCTGCCCAAAAACAGCGAATGAAAAAAATAAGAGAGATAATATGCAGGCGGCTTGCTTCACTCTTTGTTTTTAGGGTTTTCAAATATAAGAACCAACCCAGGAGTAAATCCTAATTGCTGATGATAGCTGGCAGTTACATCCAAACGCATGGCTTTCCATTTATAGCCAATGCCAAAATAAAAAGCAGATGAAGAAGAAGAGATGCCTGCACGGGCATGAAACTGATCAACAAAACGGTATTGCATGCCCACTTTTACGTTCAGCGGTTTATCTTCTTCTTTTTCAATTTCTGCACTGATGAAAAATTTATCGGAAGGCTCAAACCCCAAACCTGCCGAATACATAGCAGGCAACTTTTCGTTTTCTCCTTTATTTAATTTGCCACCAACAGGATTGTACACATGAATGCCGCCGTTTATTTTTTCTGTGAGATGAAAAACAGCACCGGCTTCAAAATTGATGGCAGATGCATTGCCATAAGATGATACTTTCAGCATGTAATAATTGAACTGAATACCTACATCCACTTTATCACCCCATTTTCTTGCGTAAGCTAAACCCAACTGCGATTCTGCATAATCTGCATTTCCAAAATAGCTTCCGCTCAATCCAAAATTTCCTGAATGAGTAGGCAAGGCTGCAGCCGCATGATACAAGCTGAGCTCCCTTAACAAAAATCTTTGTTCACCATAAACGCCAACGCTGAAATTTTTTACAGAAGCAAGGCAGGCCTGATTATTTTGAAAAGAGAACACATCAATATGCCGGTTGCTGTATGAGCCAAAATGAATGTATGCAGAAGAAACTGGAGCTTTTACCGGCTGGGCAAAGCCCATCAATCTTATAAAAACAAAAAGAAGGAGCAGCAAAGATTTTTGCACTGGAGTTAGTTTGCCTGAATATAAAAACCATTTTTTGAAAACAGAAAACAGGCGGCAGAAAAATGCGAAACTGAAACACATACCTTTGCGCCATGCAAATTTTAGATGGGAAAAAAGCCTCCCAGGCTATCAGAGACGAATTAAAATTAAACGTAGCTCAATTAGCAATAGAAGGAAAAAAAATACCACACCTGGCGGCTATACTGGTTGGCAATAACGGCGCCAGTGAAACCTATGTGGCGGCTAAAGTTAAAGCCTGCCAGGAAATTGGTTTTGCCTCTACCCTTTTGCGTTATGAAGAAGAAGTGAGTGAAGTGGAGTTGCTGAAAAAAATCGGCGACTTAAATTCTGACCCCGACATTGACGGCATACTAGTGCAACTGCCATTGCCAAAACATATTTCTACAGATAGGGTGATCAACACCATTGATCCGTCAAAAGATGTAGATGGGTTTCATCCTGAAACTGTCGGTAAGATGGTGCTGGGTGCTGAAAGTTATATTTCTGCAACGCCTTATGGCATTTTGCTGTTGCTGCAGCATTATAAAATTAATACTGCCGGCATGCATGCTGTGGTGATTGGCCGCAGCAATATTGTTGGCCGGCCCATCAGCATTTTGTTAAGCAACAATGCCAGCCCCGGCAATTGCACGGTAACTGTTTGCCACTCTCAAACAAGAAATATAAAAGATATCTGCCTGCAGGCCGATTTAATTATTGCCGCATTGGGCAAGCCGCATTTTTTAACTGCCGACATGGTGAAAGAAGGAACCGTAATAATTGATGTGGGCATTACAAGAGTGAAAAATGAAAAAAAGAAAAGCGGCTTTAGTTTGAAAGGCGATGTTGACTTTGACAACGTAGCTCCAAAATGTTCATATATTACTCCAGTGCCTGGCGGTGTTGGGCCCATGACGATTGCTGCACTGCTGAAGAATACCTTCCGTGCTTGTGTAATGAAGAATTGAGGAATGGTCCACGGACAATAAACCACAGTTTATAGTGCAACTTGCATATTGAGTATTGAATATTGGCGTTTGTTAGTCGAATGGTAATGACTGAAATCAAATGCTGTATATTTTGGCTTCGTTCCGTCGTTTTTTGAAAAAATTCCAGACTCACTAAAAAATCGCATTGCTTTAATGCACACAAACCTTCACGAAATTTGAGTCATTCTTTGTGGAGACTGTAGAGAAAGAAAAAATTTTATAGAAAATGGAAAAGACAAAAATCACAATCGACACTGCAGTAAATGCTCCGTCAAAAAAAGTATGGGATTACTACACCAATCCTGAACACATCGTTAACTGGAATTTTGCCGCAGACAACTGGCAATGCCCCAGAGCAGAAAATGATTTGAGAGTGGGCGGCAAACTCAAATCACGCATGGAAGCCAAAGACGGCAGTTTTGGTTTTGACTTTGAAGCAACTTATGACGAAATAGTTGATCAAACGAAACTGGCCTATACTATGCCTGACGGAAGAGAAGTGGTTACCACGTTTGAAGACTTGAACGCAAAAACAAACATCATCATTGTGTTTGATGCAGAGAATCAAAATCCGGCTGAATTTCAAAAAGCCGGCTGGCAGGCAATACTTGACAACTTTAAAAAATACACTGAAGCAAACTGAGAGCTGCCACTCCCTCACGGTATCTTTGCAGTGAATGAAATCTGAAATCTCAAATCTGAAACCGATTGTTACCGTATCTGCAATCGTTGAGCTGCCTGTGATGGAGCAATTCTACACCCTGCAGGGTGAAGGCTTTCACCAGGGAAGGGCTGCTTATTTTATACGACTGGGTGGTTGTGATGTTGGCTGTGTTTGGTGTGATGTAAAAGAAAGCTGGGATGCATCTAAACATCCGAAATTAAAGATTGAAGATCTGATCCTGAATATACAAAAAACTCCCGCTGAAATTGTAGTGATCACCGGCGGCGAGCCACTGATGTATGATTTAACGGAACTGACAAAGCAAATTCAGCAGGCAGGCTATAAAACACATTTAGAAACTTCCGGTGCTTACCCTCTTTCCGGCAGTTGGGACTGGATATGCATTTCTCCCAAAAAATTCAAAGCACCTTTAACAGAGGTGATGCCTTTTGCCAACGAACTAAAAGTGGTTGTATTTAATAAAACTGATTTTGAATGGGCAAAAAAATATGCGGCTCTCGTAAGATCGCAATGCAAGCTTTACCTGCAACCGGAATGGGAAAAAGCTGCCGTAGTTACTCCGCTAATCATTGATTATATAAGGGCTCATCCAAAATGGGAACTCAGCCTTCAGATTCATAAATATATTCATGTGCCTTAGCAACCTTTGGTTTTCCCTGTTCTTCTTCAATAAAACCAAATAGATTGCGTTAATAATCAAATTTTAAATAATGAAGAAAGCCCTGCTTTTACATGTTTGTTTTTTTTCATTCCTTTTATGTTTTGCTCAAGGTTACAACCCCGCCCGCATGAATAAAAAGGCGACTGCATTGTTTCAGCAGGCCATTGAAAAAACTTCTGTTGGTAATTACAACGAAGCCATCAACCTGTTGAACCAAAGCATTGCCATTGAAAAAAATTACCTGGATGCTTATATAGCTCTCGGTGGTATTTACAGTCGCATAAAAAACTATGAAGCCAGCGTTGCCAGCTATGAAAAAGGATTTGCCATTGACAGTAACTATGCCGCAGGTGAACGCCTGGCGTATTCAGTAAGCCTGGCCGGCTGCGGAAGATTTGGTGAAGCTCTTACTGCCGTAAACCGTTTTTTGAACAATGAAAAGCTGAACCCCAATTCAAAAAAAAATGCAGAGGCCCGCAAAAAAAATTACGAGTTTGCTGTGGCTTACGAAAAAGGTCCTGCTCTTAAAAACTACCGTTTTTTATTGGAGAATTTGGGCGAGAACATTAACAGCAGCTCTTCAGAATATTTTCCATCATTAACGATTGATGGCAACGAACTGGTGTTTACAAGAAATGTGGGTAATGAAGATTTTTTTTCAGCCACTGCAACAAATAATGTATGGAACAAGGCGCAGCCGTTGAAAGGAAACATCAACACTCCATTGAATGAGGGAGCACAAATGATTTCAGCAGATGGGCAAATGCTGGTGTTTACCGGCTGCAACCGCCGCGAAGGTTTTGGAAGCTGCGATATTTATTTTTCGTTTTTAACGCCTCAGGGCTGGAGTGAAGCCATGAATGCAGGACAGCAAATCAATTCTGAGTTTTGGGAATCGCAGCCTTGTCTCTCGCCAGATAAAAAGGATCTTTATTTCGTCAGCAGCCGAACAGGTGGTTATGGCGGTACAGATATTTATGTTTCGCATTTTGTAAATGGCCGTTGGACGGCTCCTGAAAACCTGGGACCGAACATTAACACAACCGGTGATGAGCAATGCCCTTTTATTTATGCCGATAATCAAACATTATTTTTTACGTCGGATAAATGGCCGGGCTATGGTGATGATGATCTTTTCTTCAGCAAAAAACAACCGGCTGGCGGCTGGAGCATTCCGGAAAATTTAGGATACCCGATTAACACCATTAACCAGGAAGGCACTTTGTTTATTGCTGCCGATGGAAAAACGGCTTACTACGCCAGCGATAAAAGTGACAGCCGCGGGGGCATGGATATTTACCGCTTTGAATTAAGAGAAGATCTGCGGCCGCCAAAAACTTTATGGGTGAAAGGAAAAGTGTTTGATAAAAAAACCTTGGCAGGGCTTACATCCAATGTGGAGTTGATTGATCTTGCAACGAAGCAACTGGTTTCAAAAATTGAAACCGATGCAAACGGAAATTACCTGGTTACGCTGCCGGTTGGAAAAGATTATGCCTTTAATGTAAACCGGAAAGGCTATTTGTTTTACAGCGATAATTTTTTGCTGGCAAAAAAAAATCCTGATTCCACTTACGAAAAAAATATTGCGTTGCAGCCAATAGAATTAAATGCCTCCGTTGTTCTGAATAATATCTTTTTTGAAACAAACAAATATGAGCTGGACCCAAAATCGCAGGCTGAGCTGGATAAGCTGGTGGAGTTGCTGAATGAAAATCCAACGCTTAAAATTGAGATCAGCGGACACACCGATAACATAGGCAAGCCGGCGGATAACCTGACTCTTTCAAACAACCGGGCGAAAGCTGTTGTCAACTATCTTAACAGCAAAGGCATAAATGCACAACGATTAACCGCTAAAGGTTTTGGAGAAACCAAACCCATTACAGATAACAAAACCGAAGATGGCCGTGCAAAAAACCGGCGGACTGAGTTAAGAGTAATTTCCAAATAGATAAAAAATAATGGTGAATAGATAAAACCTGGTTAGTAAATTGGCCAATCACTTTTATCTGCTTTCGTGACAAACGATCTTTTATACAAACTGGCTTTGCCGCTCATACCAAACATTGGCCCTGTACAGGCAAAAATTTTATTACAGCACTACGCAGTACAAGATATTTTTAAAGCCCGGCAATCTGAACTTGAAAAAATTGAAGGCATTGGTTCCGTAAGAGCAAAAAATATAATAACCTTCAGCGGGTTTGATAGAATTGAAGAGGAAATTAAATTCATTGAGAAGTACAAGATCAGCGCTGTTTTTGTTACCGATAAAAACTACCCGCAACGCTTTTTGAATTGCTATGATCCACCCATTGTTTTATTTTACCGCGGAAAAGCAGATTTGAATGCGGCAAGAATGATTGGCATTGTTGGTACAAGAAATTGCACAGACTATGGCAAACAAATCACAGAACAACTGGTAAAAGACCTTGCCTTGTGCAACGTTACCATTGTAAGCGGACTTGCTTTTGGCATTGATACCGTTGCGCACAAAGCATCACTGAAAAATAATTTACCAACTATTGGTGCACTTGGTCATGGCCTTGATACCATTTACCCAAAAGAAAATGCAGGGCTTGCAAAAGAAATGCTGAAGCATGGCGGCGGGCTGATCACTGAATTTTACAAAGGCACAAAACCCGATAAACAAAATTTTCCCAGGCGTAACCGTATTGTTGCCGGCCTTTGCGATGCAACAATCATTGTAGAAACAGATATTAAAGGCGGCAGCCTGATTACTGCAGAATTAGCCAATGGCTACAACCGTGACGTGTTTGCCATACCCGGCAGAATAACGGATAAGAAAAGTTCAGGAACGAATTATCTCATCAGGGCAAACAAAGCGGTATTGCTGACTGACGCGAAAGAGTTGATAGAGTTGATGGGCTGGGAAACAAAAATCAAAAAAGAAAAGAACTCGCAAAGAGAATTGTTTATTGACCTGACGACCGAGGAAAAAGTGATTGTAAACATTCTCACTAAAAAAGAATTGGTTCACATTGATGAAATAAACCTGAAAAGCGGTTTAAGCAGCAGTGCCGTTGCCGCCGCCATCTTAAACCTGGAACTTCAAAATGTGGTAGCAGGATTACCGGGCAAACTATACAAGCTCAATTAACAATCCTCATTTTACCACGCCACCCCGTTGTCGTACATTTGCAGATTCAATTTTTTATGAGTAAAAAAGCTAAAGTTTTAGTGGCGATGAGTGGCGGTATTGACAGTACCGTAACAGCTCTTATGCTGAATGATGAAGGCTATGAGGTAGTAGGCATTACTCTGAAAACCTGGGATTATGCAGCCAGCGGTGGAAGCAAAAAAGAAACCGGTTGCTGCAACCTGGATAGTTTTAATGATGCCCGCATGGCTGCGGTGCAACATGGCTTTGCCCATTTCATTCTCGATATTCGTGAAGAGTTTGGTGATTTTGTGATCAATGATTTTGTAGAAGAGTATTTAGCCGGCAGAACGCCGAATCCCTGTGTGCTGTGCAACACACACATTAAATGGCGTGCATTGTTAAAACGTGCAGATGCATTGGGCTGCGATTATATTGCTACGGGCCATTACGCAAAAATTCGTCAGCATGATAACGGAAGATTTGTAGTAAGCAAAGCTGTTGATGAAACCAAAGACCAGAGTTATGTGCTGTGGGGTTTGCAGCAAGATCTTTTAAGCAGAACATTATTGCCCCTGGGGCTGTATCGCAAAACTGAGATCAGGCAAATGGCTTTTGATTATGGATATCCTGAGCTAGCTAAAAAAAGTGAGAGCTACGAAATCTGTTTCGTTCCTGATAATGATTACCGCGGCTTTTTGAAAAGAAAAGTAGAAGGGCTTGAAGAAAAAGTTGCGGGCGGAAATTTTGTTGACAAGCACGGGAATATTTTAGGCAAACACAAAGGCTATCCATTTTATACTATTGGTCAGCGTAAAGGTTTGGATATTGCTTTGGGCAAGCCGGCATATGTTACCAAAATTGATCCTGAAACAAACACAGTGGTTTTAGGTGATGAAGAAGATTTGGAGCAAAACGAAATGAAAGTTGGCAAGATCAATCTCATCAAATACGATAGTCTTTCACCCGGCATGGAAGCAATTACCAGGATCAGGTATAAGGACAAAGGAGCTTTGTCAAACATTTACCCGCAGGGCAACACTGTTCATGTTCAGTTTTATGAACCGGTGAAAGGAATTGCACCGGGACAAAGTGCCGTATTTTATGAAGGCGATGATGTGATTGGTGGTGGTATTATACAGGCTGGCAGTCTTATTAATCAATGATTGCATCATGTTATTATCGGGCAATAAATAAACCGGAACTGTCGTTTTTAAGCGGGGTTGTTAAAAACCCCGTTTTTGTTTTGTAGTTTTAAGTTCTCAAAAAAAGCCGCAAAATTTATCCTTGAACAGATCAGTATTTCTTATGAGAATAAAATTTACTTCTTCAGTTTTTTGTTTGTTGCTATCAGCTTTCTTTATCATCTCCTGCAATAAAAATGAACAGCTAAATAAAACAGCTATTGGGGAATACTACCCTACTCTTTCCGGCAAGTATATTATTTACAGGGTTGATTCAACCGTGTTCACCAATTTTGGAAGAACAACAGAAATTCATCGCTATCGTGTGAAGCATGTCATTGATTCTTTGGTGACCGATAATTCAGGCAGACCGAGCTACAGAGTGTTTCGCTACATCAACGATTCATTAGGCACCGGCCCATGGGTACCAAATGGATCTTATCTGGTTACACCAACAAAATTTGCCATTGAAGTAATTGAAGATAATTTACGAGTAATAAAATTAAACTGGCCGGCACAAGCGGGAAATAGCTGGAAAGGGAATCGCTATTTACCAACTGATCCTTATGGTTCGCTGTACAGTTTTAGCAATGATGATAACATGGCTGACTGGGACTTTAGTTATGAAGATAATGAGGTGGACTCTGTCACCATCATGAATCAAACCTATCGCAATGTGGTTACCGTGTTGCAGGATGATGAATCTTATAATGTTCCTATCACCGATCCTCATTCATACGCTGCACGCAGTTACGGGCTTGAAATGTATTCAAAAAACATCGGGATGGTTTTCCGGGAATTTATTTTGTGGGAACAACAACCTAATCCCATTGGTACTCCGCCAAACATTACTTACGATCCATACAGGATTGGATTCGGCATAAAAATGTGGATGATTGCACACAACTGATAACCGGCTGGCTACGTTTCAGTAAATTTGATTATTGCAGAGCTAAAGTCTTATCATGAAAAAAATTTTACCCCTTTTGCTGATAGTCAGTTTTATTGCTACAGAAAGTGAAGCACAATTTAGCCGCTATATTGTTCGGCTAAAAAATAAAAACGGAACTCCGTATTCTTTATCCAATCCCATTCAGTATTTATCGCAACGTGCTATTGACAGAAGAAGCCGTTATGGCATTCCGATCGACAGCACTGATTTACCGGTTACCCCTTCTTATGTTTCGCAAATTAGCGGTGTAGCCAATGTAACCGTGCTAAACGTTTCAAAATGGCTGAATGCTGTTACCATACAAACTACAGATCCCAATGCCATCACAACCATCAGCGGTTTTTCTTTTGTTCAATCAGTGTCAGGCATTGCAGCCCGTATAACCGAGCAGCCATTCCCATTTGAAAGAAAAGACAAATTTTCTTTGGAAACGGGCGGCACTGCACAAACAGGAAGACAACAAACATTTTCTGATTACTATAATTACGGAGCAAATGCTTATGCAGAAATTCACCTGCACAATGGCGAATTTTTACACAACATAGGCTTGCGTGGGCAAGGCATGCAGATTGGAATGCTGGATGCAGGCTTTACCGGATATGCAACACTGCATGCCATGGATAGTGCAGTGGCAAACGGACAAATTCTTTCCACCTGGGATTTTGTACAGGGGGAGGCAGATGTGAATGATCATGCACATGGCATGCAATGCCTTTCAACCATTGTTGCCAACCTGCCGGGGCAATTTGTAGGAAAAGCACCAAAAGCAAGTGTTTATCTTTTCCGAACCGAAGATGCAGCAACAGAATACCTGATTGAAGAATTTAACTGGAGCTGTGGTGCAGAAAGAGCAGACAGTGCAGGAGCAGATGTTATCTCCACATCACTTGGCTATACCACATTTGATAATGCCAGCTTCAATCATACTTATGCCGACATGAATGGCAATACAACTATGGCAGCCATAGCGGCCGACCTTGCTGCAAAAAAAGGAATGCTGGTTTTTGCTTCTGTAGGCAATGATGGAAATGGTTCCTGGCATTATTTGGGAACGCCTTCAGACGGTGATAGTGTAATTGCGGTTGGGGCTGTTAATTCAAGCGGCCTTGTTGGTTCATTTTCCAGTTACGGACCGTCGTCTGACCAACAGGTGAAACCTGATGTGGCTTCTGTAGGTGTATCTGCAGTTGTGCAAAATACCAACAACACCATTGGTTTCAATAATGGAACTTCTTTTGCCTGCCCCAACATGGCGGG
>PSMD01000007.1:22333-35969 GCA_040289925.1 Chitinophagaceae bacterium
AGGCACTTGCCTGTGGCAAGGTTTTCCTGAATTCAATAACATAAAAATTCGCTCGGCACTTTGGCAGGCAGGTAGCCGTTCAACAAATCCAGATGACAGGATAGGCTATGGCATTCCAAATATGAAACTTGCATTTACCAATTTGCTGATTGAGTTTGCCACTTCATCTTCATCAGTAAATGGTTGCCGTGTTACCATTAACTGGACAAGCAAAGATGTACAGGCAATGAGATATGAAATTGAAAGAAAGCTTCCTTCCAGCAGTGTTTATACAAAAATTGGTGATGTAACTCCTTTGCCGGGCACAGTGGTGGCCAACCACAATTACCAGTTTATTAATGACCTTACCGGGGGGTCGCAGGGAAATTTCTCTTACCGCATCAGGCAGATTATTGATACGGCAGCAGCCAGCTTTGCTGATGCTTATATTGATACAACAAATATTACTCTTTCTTCACCCTGCGTGGTAACAGGCATTAATCCTGTTGACCCCACCAAAGATGCGATCTGCATTTTACCAAACCCTGCACATAGCAATCTCACCATAAAAATCAATTCACAAAACCCCATTGAAAATTTGCTTGTGAAAATTGTAGATGTGAAAGGAAGAGTAGTTGCGCAATACAAAAAAACAAAACCTGCCGGTGTATTTAGCTTTGAGTTGCCTGTTTATAATCTTGCCAATGGAAAATATGTAGCGGTATTTTATAACGGTATCACCAAGTTAACATCAAAAGAATTTATTAAGCTGTAGGTTTCTTTAGCAGGGCAGCAAACAGGCTGTCGGCTTTTATATCATAGCCTTTTAGTAATTCAGCTTTGATTAGTTCAAGGCCGAATTCTTTTTGAAGAAACTCTACCTGGTCTTCATTCTCTTTTTTAAAAACGGAACAGGTGGAATACACCAAATGCCCGCCGGCCGATAAATTTTCAACTACATTACTTAAAATTTTCTGTTGCAATTGGCTGTAGTATTTAATTTTTTCTTTTTGAAAAAAATAAAGCTGTTCGGGTGAACGGCTCCATGTGCCGGAGCCAGTGCAGGGAACGTCGGCAATAATGATTTCAGGTTTTAGATGATGGAGCTGCGATTTGTTGATTGTTAGATCAGCAACAAAAGAGTGATAGTTTTTGATTCCGGCTCTCTCAAATCTTTTTTTCAAATTCTGAATGATGGAGGCTCTTGCATCAGAAACCGCCAGAATGATTTTGGGATTGAGATCAAAAGCCAAAATTGATTTTCCTCCGCTGCCGGCACAGCAATCCCAAACTTGTACCCCGCCTGGCCGGCCCAGCCTGACCGGAAAAAGCTCAGCAACTTTTTGTGAATTCAAATCCTGGATCACTACTTCCTTATTAGCCACCAGCAAGCTGTCAATTTTTGTAGTATTCGGCAGAGAAAGGCAGGATTGATTTATCTGCTCAAATTGAATTGCTGCATCGGTGAGTTTTTTCTTCACTGTATCTTCAAAGCCTGGGCGCATACGTACATACAGCCTGGGCTGAAATAAATGTGAGAAGGCAAAACTCTTTGCCTCTATTCCTTCACTCAATTCTTCTGCCCATGCAAAAATGTCTGCAAAAGAGAAATGATTATCTAATAGTTTGATTTTTTCTTTAACCGGCAATGCAGCTTTTTGATTCCATACAGGCCTTAAATTTTCCAGCAATTCATTTTCAGTATTACTGCAAAGAAACAAACCCGTTAAAATTTGTTCATCAATTGAAATGCTTCGCAAAGCTTTTCCCAGCCGAAAAAAGCAATAGCATAAATGACTGATGGCTTTCCTGTCTCCTGATCCGTATTTTTTTTGTTCACTGAAGAATTTTTTTAAAAAAGAAGAAAAAGGCTCATCGCCCTGGTATTGATGCAAAATTTTTTTTGCAGTATTTAGATATGAATAATATTTGCTCATTAAGAAAGAAAGGCCAGAAAATTCTGACCTTCAAATATCATTATAATCCATTTCGGTTTGCAATTACAATTCAAGTAAGGTTTTCACCGGGTCTTTTCCAAACAATAACTGCTCAGGATTTTCAAGCAGTTCTTTCACTCTTACCAAAAAGCTTACGCTTTCGCGGCCGTCAATAATACGATGGTCATAACTTAAGGCCACATACATCATCGGCCGTATAACAATTTGCCCATTTACTACTACCGGTCTTTCTTCTATTTTATGCATTCCTAATATGGCAGACTGAGGAATGTTGATGATCGGGGTGCTCATCAGCGAACCAAACACACCGCCATTGGTAATGGTAAATGTTCCTCCCTGCATCTCTTCCAGGCTTAATTTATTTTCTCTTGCCTTTGTAGCCAGTTCAACAACTTTTGCTTCAATCTCTGCCATGCTTAAACTTTCTGCATTGCGAATAACCGGAACAACCAACCCTTTTGGTGCAGAAACTGCAATGGAAATATCGCAATAGTTGTGTGAGATGATAGAATCACCATCAATATAAGAATTCACTGCGGGCCACTCCATCAATGCATAGCAACAAGCCTTGGTAAAAAAACTCATGAAACCCAGGTTAACGCCATGCACTTCTTTGAACTTATCCTTGTATTTTGCCCGGATGTCCATTATCGGCTGCATGTTCACTTCGTTAAAAGTGGTGAGCATGGCCGTAGTATTCTTTGCTTCTACCAGACGGCGGCTAACTGTCTTCCGCAGGTTGCTCATTTTTTCTTTCCTCTCTTCCCGGCTAAAAAGCTCTATTCCCGGTTTGCGGCCGGGAGAAGAAATTGCTTCCAGCACATCTTCTTTCAAAATTTTTCCCTGGTAACCAGAAGGCTGAATTTTTTTGGGATCAACTTTTTTATCAGCGATGATTGCTGCAGCAACGGGTGTAGCTTTCACCTCTTGTTGTTCGTTTGCTGCTGCTTGTGTAACAACCTTTTTTTCTTCCTGTGTTTGTTTATTTGTGGGCTGCTTTCTTTCCTGCTCCTTATCTTTTGCAGCTTGTGTTTTTACCTGTTTGCTTTCTGTTCCGTTTCCACCTACTGTGGACTGCTGAGTGCTGGTTGCCGGTTGTTTTGCTGTTTCGTCTATTTGTGCCAGCAAATCGCCAATGTTCAGCGTATCGCCTTCCTTTCCTATTGTTTTTAAAATGCCGGCTTGTTCAGCATTCACTTCAAATGTTGCTTTTTCACTCTCCAGTTCAGCAATTACTTCATCACGGTTAACATATTCGCCATCCTTCTTTAACCACTTTACTAAAGTCACTTCACTTATTGATTCGCCTATAGTTGGTACTTTAATTTCAATCATATTTCAATCTTTTCATTGTTTTAATAATCGTTCTACTTAAAAACACAAGCAAGATCGAAAGCTTCTTTTGCCCGATCCAACCGAAAGTTTACCAAATCCTGTTTATCGTTATTCATAAATAAACGCCATCCTCAACAACATTTTTATAAAACGATGTAATGGCCAGATTTGGCCTCTGAATTTTTTCAATTATAATTTTTGAAATCGGCTGTAAATATTCCAGCTCAATTTCATAGATACGATCCCTCATTTCTCTTTTCAAATGCCAGACTTAAATGCTTACTGGTAAGAATTAAAATATCCCAATCACTTTCATCTTTAAAGTCACCCCTGGCCCACGACCCAAATAAAATAACATCTGCAGAATGATCAATTTGCAGAACAGCTTTCTTTATTTCATTTAGCAGACCACTACCGGTCATCTTAGAAAAATTATATCGTGAAAGCAATTTCAATTATTTCAGCCTGCTCCTGGGCATGGATTTTTGCATGGCCGCTTGATGTAGCTGCGCTGGGTTGCCTGCTGATGATGCCGTAATTGATCGTCTTTAAATTCATTTGTAAAAACGATGCTGCACCCATATTCAGCGGCTCTTCCTGCACCCAAAACCAGGTGGCACGATTGTATTTTTTATACAACTCATCCAATTGCTTTACAGGCAGCGGGTATAATTGCTCCAACCGGATGATGGCCATATCCTTCCTGTTTTCTTTTTGCTGCCGCTCTTTCAACTCAAAATAAATTTTGCCGGAGCAGAACAACAGTTTTTTTACCTGCGCTGGCACTGCCTCTGCATCATCATACACTTCTTTAAACCCACCGGCTAAAAATTCTTCTTTCCCTGAATAACTACCCACGTTTCTTAAATTGGCCTTGGGTGAAAAATTGATCAATGGCTTTCTGAATGGCCAGCTTAACTGCCTGCGCAGTGCATGAAAGAAATTTGCTGCTGTTGTAATATTCGTTACCACCATGTTTAACTCAGCACACATTTGCAGAAATCTTTCTACGCGGGCACTGCTGTGCTCAGGGCCCTGCCCTTCATAACCGTGCGGCAGCAACATCACAATACCATTCATGCGGTTCCATTTTTGCTCCGCTGCAGATATAAACTGGTCAATAATGGTTTGGGCTCCATTTGCAAAATCACCAAATTGTGCTTCCCATAAAACCAAAGCATTTGGATTAGCCAGAGCATAACCATACTCAAAGCCCAGCACACCATATTCGCTGAGCAATGAATTATAAATTCTGAATTGCCCTGTTGCACCGGGTATGCGGCTTAACCGGTTGTATGACTCATCCGTATTTTCATCACGCAAAATAGCATGGCGGTGAGAAAAAGTTCCTCTTTTCACATCCTGTCCGCTCATGCGAACATCTTTGCCATCTACCAATAAGCTGCCATAAGCCATTAGCTCTGCAGTAGCCCAGTCAATCTTCGATTCAGTTTGAAACAGCTTTATTTTATCCTGGAAGATCTTTTCAACTTTCCGTAAAGGTTTAAAACCTTCGGGCCATTTCATAATGGCATCAAAAATGGTCTTGAAATTTTCTTCGCTGATGGCTGTTGCAGGCGATTGATCAAAATCTTCTGCAGTTGCTTTTCTCAAGCTTCTCCACCATTGCTCCGGCGGTTGATAGGTGTAAGGCAAAGGATTTTGCTTTACTTCATCCAACCTCTCCTGCAAATCGCTCCAGAATTTTTTCTCCATCTCTTTGGCCAGTTCCTTCGCATCACTTTCCCCATTATTTAAAAGATGATTGATGTAAACTTCGCGGGGATTAGGATGTTTGCCGATGAGTTCATACAAATGCGGTTGTGTAAATTTTGGATCGTCACCTTCATTATGGCCATGGCGACGATAGCAAACCATATCAATGAAAATATCAGAATTAAATTCCTGCCTGTAACGGGCTGCTAGCTCTGCACATTTAATCACTGATTCAGCATCATCGCCATTTACATGCAGTACAGGCGCCTGCACTGCAGCAGCCAGCGAAGTACAATAGTCTGAGCTGCGGGCATCATCAAAATCAGTAGTAAATCCAATTTGGTTGTTGATAACAAAATGAATGGTGCCACCGGTATAATAACCATCCAGCTTACTCATTTGCAAAACCTCGTACACAATTCCCTGCCCCGCAACAGATGCATCGCCATGAATGAGTATCGGAAGAATTTTATCAAAGTCAGACTGATACATAACATCGGCCTTAGCTCTTGCAAAACCCACTACAACGGGGTCAACAGCTTCCAAATGGCTGGGGTTGGGTACCAGTTTTAAATGAACTTTTTTGCTGTTTGCTGTTTCAACTTCACTGCTAAAGCCCAAATGATATTTTACATCACCACTGCCCATGGTTTGGTCGGGAATGGCAGTGCCTTCAAACTCACTAAAAATTTGCTCGTAGGTTTTTCCCAGGATATTTGCCAGCACATTTAACCGGCCGCGGTGTGCCATGCCAATCACCACTTCCTGCACATCATTATCTGCAGCCACATTTATCATAGCATCCAGTGCAGCGATGGTTGTTTCACCACCTTCCAGCGAAAATCTTTTTTGCCCCACATATTTTGTATGCAGAAATTTTTCAAAGATGACACCCTGGTTGAGCTTCTCCAGTATTCTTCTTTGCTTGTTTAATGGCAGAGGTTGTAAAAATTCTTTTTCCAGAGCATTGGTTAAAAAATCAATTTTCTTTTGATCGCTGATGTATTTAAACTCTGCACCAATTTGTGAAGCGTAGCATTTTTTTAAATGCTCAAGAATATTTCTTAGAGTAGTTGTTCCAAGACCAATTAACTGACCTGCCTGGAAAGTTTTATCAAGATCTGCTTCTGTTAAGCCGAAAAAAGAAAGATCAAGATTAGCGCCGCGGTCTTTTCTTTCACGAATGGGATTTGTTTTGGCTACCAGGTGGCCTTTGTTTCTGTATCCAAGAATCAGGCGATACACCTGGATTTCTTTTAGCCAGTCAATACCTTCCAAAACTGCTGCCGGTGCTTCTGCCACCTTACCATTGCCTGAATAATTGAACAGGGCAAAATCAAAACCCTCAAAAAATTTTCTGAATTCTGGGTCTACAGATTCGGGATTTTGCAAATAATCTTTATATAAGCCTTCAATAAATGCCGGGGATGAATTAGTGATATATTGGAAATCCTTCATGTTGGTTGATGATCAAATTGGAGTGCAAATATCGCTAAAGAACTATGATTTTCAGAATATATAAGCATTTTAGCGATTGCCGGCAGTATCTTTCGGTAAGTTGCAGGCAATTCTTCCCCTAAATTTCTAAAGTTGCTAATGAAAGTTTGACTTCTTTTTGGCAATAAACCTTCCGAACCTTACCTTTGCCCGCCCGGACGAAATCCATTGAATGGACGTCCTGGAAAATTAAATTTTACAAAAATGGCTAATCATAAGGCTACAAAGAAAGACGTTCGCCAGGCTGCTAAACGCCGTGAAAGAAATAAATATTACGGAAAAACTACCCGTAATGCTGTTCGTGCATTGAAAGCAACTACTGGTAAAGAGGCTACCGATAAATTACCGGAGGTAGTAAGTATGATTGATAAGCTGGCTAAACGGGGTGTGATTCATAAAAACAAAGCTGCCAATTTAAAAAGCAAGCTGGCTAAAAAATTAGCAGCCCCTAAATAAATTACATCATCAAATGCTTTGAAAGGCATCTTTAACCGGGATGCCTTTTTTATTTTTGATGATTATGAGAATGATTTTCACCTTAACCACCATTTTCTTTTTTGCTGTTTCATTTGGCCAGCTCACCACAAAGTTTGAACAATCAAAAGGCACTCAAACTCCAACTTATTACGAGATCATTGACTGGTGGAAAAAACTCGATCAGCAATCGGGCAAAGTAAAAATGCTTACAATGGGAATGACTGATGCCGGTTTTCCGCTGCATCTTGTAGTAGTGTCACAAACCGGCAATTGTAATTTCAGTAACATCCATAAAAACAAACAAACAGTTATTCTCATTAACAATGGCATTCATCCCGGTGAGCCAGATGGCATTGATGCAGCCATGTTATTGGCAAGAGATATTGTGAGCCGAAAGCTTATTCTGCCGGATAATATTGTTTTGGCTATTATTCCTATTTATAACATTGGAGGTTGCTTAAACAGAAGTGCCAATTACCGGGTTGATCAAAACGGCCCTGAAGAATTTGGGTTTAGAGGAAATTCTCAAAACCTTGATCTGAACCGCGACTTTATTAAATGCGATTCAAAAGATGCAAGAGCTTTTACAGAAATTTTTCACTTAACAGAACCCGATATTTTCATAGATAACCACGTCAGCGATGGTGCCGATTACCAGCATGTGATGACTTTGATCGCATCGCAGCATAACAAGCTTGGCGGGCCGATGGGTGAATTCATGAATAAAACTTTTGAGCCTGGGTTGTATGATTTAATGAAACAAAAAGGAGAAGATCTTGTTCCTTATGTAAATGCTTTTGGTGATACACCGGAAAACGGATGGCCGGAGTTTTGGGATAGTCCCCGCTATAGCAGCGGTTATGGAAGTGTGTGGCATACATTTTCGTTTGTTCCGGAAACGCATATGCTGAAACCCTATCCGCAGCGTGTAATGGCCACTTATAAACTGATGCAAAGTTTTATTGAGTTTGCCAACCAGCATTACATCCAGATAAAAAAAGCAAGACAGGAGCAAATTGACTGGGCAAAAAATCAAACTCAATTTGCTTTAAGCTGGCAAAACGATCGTACACAGTACAAAGAAATTATTTACAAAGGTTATGAAGCCGGCCACAAGGCAAGTGAGGTTTCGGGTTTACCGAGATTGTATTACGATCGCACTAAACCGTTTGAAAGGAAGGTGAAGTTTTATAACGTGTACATACCGGTTTCATTTATTCAAAAACCAAAAGCTTACATCATTCCCCAGGGCTGGTGGAAAGTGACCGATTTGCTGAAATTGAACCGTATTGAAATGAGGCAATTGAAAAAAGACACCGTGATTGAAGTAGAGGTTTACCATATTGATGATTACAAAACCACGCCGCGGCAATACGAAATGCATCATCCCAACAGTGAAGTGAAGTTGAGCAGATCAACACAGCAAGTAAAATTCAGAAAAGGCGATTGGTACATTCCAACCACCCAGGTAGCAGATCGTTTTTTAATTGAAACATTGGAACCACAGGCAGAAGATTCCTATTTCTCCTGGAATTTTTTTGATGCCATTCTTGGTCAGAAAGAAGGCTACTCTGGTTATGCTTTTGAAGATATCGCTGCAGAATATTTAAAATCTCATCCTGATTTAAAAACAAAGCTGGAAGAAAAACGGGCTGGTGATTCATCATTTGCAAAATCAGCAAAAGCACAACTGGATTTTATTTATCAAAACTCTCCTTTTTTTGAACCTGATTATTTAAGATACCCGGTGTACAGAGTTACTAATTAGGCAAAGGACATTTGTCCTATTCCTCTTTAAAAAAATGTGAAGCAAAAAAAATTTACTCCCCGTCTTCTTTAGGAGAAGGGAAGAAGATGGGGCTTACAAACTCTGCACTTGTTTTTTAAGAGCATATCCCAGGTAAATACATAAGCTCAGTATAACAACACTGGCCCATCCCACCCACGAATAATGTGAAATCTTTTTTGTAACCGGATCGTTTGAAACGATTAAACCTGCCACAAAACTGGCACTGCCCACAAATAGCTGTTGTAAAGACGAGTTAATGCTCATAAAACTTCCACGGTACCGGGCTTCAATTACATTACTGATCATGGCCTGTGCAGCAATTGAGCGGCCATTGGCCACGATAAACCAAAGACCAGTAGCCACCAGCACGTAATAAAATGCAATGGCTGGCATATTGGCAATAAAATAAACAAAAGGCAATGTGAGCAGTGAACAAAGAACAAAAATCCCCAACTTTCCTTTTTTATCAGACAGCTTACCAAAAAACGGTGCGGAGAATAATGTGGCTGTGCCTCCAACAACATAAATAAGCGGAATTTGATTTTTGGTAAACCCCACATTAAACTCCATGTACGGATTTAAAAAGGGCACAACCAAAAAATGGCCAAAAAACATCAGGCTGGAGAGGCTGAGTGCTATTAATGCACTTTTTCTGCTGAAAACTACCACAAACGCAGCGGTTGATTTACGTTTATCCTTGCCAGTAAAATGTGCCCTCATTGGTGGAATGAACTTCATGGTTAGCGGCAGCAGCACAAAGCCCAAAATAGCTACCATAATAAATGGTGCATGCCAGCTAATGAGGTTAGCTAAGTACAAACTGATGGGCACGCCCAGCACTGAAGCAACAGAAAAAGCTGCCATCAGCGAACCCATTGCTCTTCCTCTTTTTTCGTATGAAAAAACATCAGCAACAATTGAAAGCACCTGCGCCCCAATCAATCCGCCAAACAACCCTGCAAGTATTCGGGCGCCAATTAAAAATTTGTAGTTCGGTGCAAGACCACAAAGCAGAGTGCCGATAACAAAACCGCTGTATCCGAAAATCAGGCTCTTCTTCCTGTCAAAATTATCAATCACAAATGCAGCAATAATGCCTGATGTAAAGGCTGCATAAGAATAGGCCGACACAATTAAAGAAAACTGCTGAGTGGTAATATGGAAATAAGGCATCAGGTAATTACCCAGCGGCATAATGATCATAAAATCCAGGATGTGGGTAAAGTTGATGGATGCCAGCAACAACAAAATCAGCTTTTCATTTGGTTTCATATGGGCTGCAAAGGTCGTGCATTAATGTTTTTAATTTCAAAAGCACTTTACACAACAACAATAAAACAGCATTGTGTTCATTCCATGTTACCTAATATCATTTCCCCTTTGGCAAAATTTGAACTACTTTTGGAGTTCGCTGAAACACAAACTATGAGTGTTGTAAACGAAAAAATTGTTATACCGGATTTTCGTCTTTCTCCACGGGTTGACCAGGTTGGTATTGAAGAAAGGGCTTTGCGGTTTACCAAGCGTAGTATTAAAAAAGAAAGCAAGGTTGATGGGTTAAAAATGGTGCTGAGCATGATTGACCTGACCACGCTGGAAGGAAAAGATACAGCCGGCAAAGTGAAGCAACTTTGTTACAAAGCCCATCACCTGCACGATGCGTATGAAGGATTGCCAACTGTTGCAGCTGTTTGTGTTTATCCTTCTATGGTACGGGTTGCTAAAAAAGCAGTGGCAGATTCAGGAATTAAGATCGCTTCAGTTGCCACTGCTTTCCCAAGCGGGCAGGCGCCTATCCAAGTAAAAATTGAAGACACCAGGTTTGCGGTGAGTGAAGGTGCTGATGAAGTAGATATGGTTATTTCAAGAGGTAAATTTTTAGCCGGCGAATACAATTTTGTTTTTGATGAGATAGCTGCGATTAAAGAGGCTTGCGGCCCTGCAAGACTGAAAGTCATTTTGGAAACCGGTGAGCTAAGTACTTTGGATAAAGTGAGAAGAGCCAGTGACATTGCCATGTATGCAGGTGCCGATTTCATTAAAACTTCTACCGGAAAAATTCAACCGGCGGCAACCATGCCCGTTACGCTTTGTATGCTGGAAGCTATTCGTGATTTTTATTACAATACAGGTAAGATGATTGGAATGAAACCTGCCGGCGGCATTTCAAAAGCCAAATCAGCATTGCATTATTTGGTAATGTTAAATGAAGTATTGGGTGAAGACTGGCTGGATAACCATTGGTTTCGCTTTGGAGCAAGCAGCTTAGCGAATGATGTGCTGATGCAGTTGATGAAGGAGAAGACCGGTGTTTATCAAAGTGCCGATTATTTTTCGATTGATTAAAAGCCTGATCCATGAAGAAAGCAGATCGGGTAGTTTTTTGTTGAACAAGAGTGTTAGAGTGAGGCTGAATAGAATTACAAAACGTACAAGAGTGCGACGCAACAGGCGGTGAAAAAAGTTAATGTCGCTGATACCCAAAAAAAAAAAATTTCATGGCAGAAACAAAGGCGAAAAAGGAAATAAAAGTTGGAGCAAAATCTAATGGTGCTCCCAAATTAAAATTCAACAGCGGGTGGGAATATGCTCCTGCGCCGGAAAGCACTAGTCACATTCAATTAAAAGACCGTTACGATCTTTTTATTAATGGAAGATTTGTAAAGCCTTCTTCTGATAAATATTTTGAAACGATCAATCCTGCAATAGAAGAAAAAATTGGAGAGGTTGCTGAGGCAAATGCTGCAGATGTTGACAAAGCTGTAAAAGCTGCCCGCAATGCTTATGAAAAAGTTTGGAAGAAAATGCCGGCTGCTGAAAGGGCAAAATATATTTACCGCATCTCAAGAATGATACAGGAACGGGCAAGGGAACTGGCCGTGATTGAAAGTTTGGATGGGGGTAAACCCATTCGGGAATCGAGAGACATTGATGTGCCGCTTGCAGCCAATCACTTTTTTTATTACGCTGGCTGGGCCGATAAAAGGAAATATGCTTTCCCCGGAAAAAATCCTTCTGCGCTCGGTGTGGCCGGTCAAATCATCCCATGGAATTTTCCTTTGCTCATGGCTGCATGGAAAATTGCTCCGGCTCTTGCTACAGGGAATACCGTTGTGTTGAAGCCTGCAGAAACCACGCCACTCACTGCATTAAAACTTGCTGAGATCATCCAGGAATCAGGACTGCCGGAAGGTGTTGTAAATATTATTACCGGTTTTGGACAAACGGGTGCTGACATTGTTAATCACCCGGACATTGATAAAATCGCTTTCACTGGTTCAACAGAAGTTGGAAAAATTATCCAGCGGGCAGTTGCGGGAACTGATAAAAAAGTGACACTTGAACTGGGTGGCAAAGCTGCTAATATCATTTTTGAAGATGCACCGCTTGACCAGGCAGTGGAAGGTGTAATCAATGGAATTTATTTTAACCAGGGCCATGTTTGCTGTGCTGGTTCAAGGTTGTTTGTGCAGGAAAGTGTGTATGAGGTTGTGCTGAGAAAGTTGAAAGACCGCATGGCAACTTTGATTGTGGGTGATCCGTTGGATAAAAACACTGACATCGGCGCCATCAATTCAAAAGCTCAACTGGCTACAATTCATAAATACATCAGCATTGGGCAAAAAGAAGGTGCAGAAATGTACCAGAGCAGTTGCTCAATTCCTAACAAAGGTTTTTTCTGCCGCCCAACTTTGTTTACGAATGTTGCACAAAGCAACCGGATAGCACAGGAAGAAATTTTTGGTCCTGTGCTGGCCATACAAACTTTCAGAACAGATGAGGAAGTGATAGAAAAAGCAAACAACACGCCTTATGGTTTAAGTGCCGGTGTGTGGACAGACAAAGGCTCGAAGATTTTTAATATGACAACAAAAATGAGAGCCGGCGTTGTGTGGGCAAACACTTATAACAAATTCGATCCCACTTCTCCATTTGGCGGTTTTAAAGAAAGCGGTTATGGAAGAGAAGGTGGATTGCACGGACTTTCGGCATATTTAAAAATTTAATAGTTTAAAAGTTAAACTTATGCTGTGGCTACCATAAAACGATTTGAAGTAATTGAAGCCTGGAAAAATGCGAGAATTCTATGCGGAAAGATTGGGCAATTAATAGATAATGGCAATTTCAAGAGAAGTTATCGTTTGATCATCCAGTTAGAAGGTTCATCAAATTCGATGATGGATAACATTGCCGAAGGGCTTTGAAAGAGGAACGAAATTGGAGTTCATTCAATTTGTTGGACATTCAAAGGGATCATGCGGTAAACTTTTATCGCAATTATATAGAGCATTAGATAGAAAGTATATTTCTATAGAAAAATTTTACGAGTTGTATCAAATGGCTGTAAGAATTAGTGCCATGTTACAAAAATTGATAGAATATCTTCAAACAACCAAGGTTCAGGGAATAAGAAAAGAAAACCTTAAACTCTTAAACCCTTAAACATTAAAACCTCATGAGCAAACCAGCAGAAAAAACTTCAACACTTACTATTGGTGAAAACGGCCTTGAAAAGACGTCTATACCAAAAAGACTGGAAGTTCTCAAAACCTATAAAATTTATATCGGTGGCCAGTTTCCCAGAACAGAAAGCGGCCGGTATTATGTTGCTACAAATGCAAAGGGCGAACAGCTTGCAAATGTTTGTCTCAGTTCACGCAAAGATTTTCGTGATGCTGTAGTTGCAGCAAGAAATGCTTTTAAGGGATGGAGTGCAAAAGCTGCTTTCAATCGGGGCCAGATTTTATATCGCATAGCAGAAATGCTGGAAGGGCGAAAGGCCCAGTTTATTGAAGAATTGATTAAACAGGATGTACCAAAGCCCCAGGCACAAAAAGAAGTAAATCTTTCTATTGACCGCTTAATTTATTATGCCGGCTGGTGC
>PSMD01000007.1:35979-75336 GCA_040289925.1 Chitinophagaceae bacterium
GATAAATACCAGCAGCTTTTTGGAACTGTGAACCCTGTTGCTTCTTCACATTTTAATTTTTCTGTGCCAGAACCCACAGGTGTTGTGGCTGTTATTGCATCACAAAACACATCGCTCATCGGCCTGGTTTCTGCAATTGCTCCGGTTATTGCCGGGGGCAACACTTGTATTGTTTTGGCTTCAGAAACGAAGCCGCTTTGTGCTATCACATTTGCAGAAGTTATCAATTCATCTGATGTGCCCGGTGGCGTTGTCAACATTCTGACGGGAAAAGTTTCTGAGCTTCACTCGCATTTTGCAACGCATATGGATGTAAATGCCGTCGTTTATTGCGGCGAGAACGTAGATATACAAAAAGAAATTCAGCAGAAAGCTGCTGGTAATGTTAAACGGGTGCATGTTTATAAAAATGTAAAGTGGTTTAGTGATAAAGCTCAATCACCCTATTATATTTTAGATGCACAGGAAATTAAAACCACCTGGCATCCCATTGAAAACATCGGCAGTGGTGGAGGTGGTTATTAACAGGCTGTTAAAAAATAACAGATCTGTTAAGCTGGAAAGTTTTTTGAAGACAACTTACCCCCATATGAAATTACTTGCTCTCTGTCTTACCTTAATTGTTTCGATGGCTGCCTTTGCGCAGGATACAAGCTCTGTAGTAGTTCATAAAGACCCACGAATTGATTTGTTGATAAAAAAACAGGCAGAGATAAATGAAGAAGCTTCAAAAAGGGCAAAAACCGGAAAAGGCTTTCGTCTCCTCATCATCAACACAAACAAACGTGAAGAAGCCATTAATGCAAAAGCAATGGTGTACAAATATTTTCCTGAGCTGAAATCTTATCTCTACTATCAGTCTCCCTATTTCAAATTAAAGGCAGGAAATTTTAAAGAGAAAAAAGACGCCGAAGCCTACCAGAAAAAACTCAACAAGTATTTTCCCAAAGGCGTTTTTATTATGCCTGATGCCATTGAATTAAAAGATGGAAAAGGCAACAAAATAAATGAAGAGCCGAATCCTTAATTATCCCGAAGTTTTTTCAGCGACAATTGATCTTCTCTTTGCTCTCTGTGATCCCTGCTCTGTGCCCTCTGCGGTAAATCATTATTCAAAAAGGAATAAACCACAGAGCACACAAAGAAATTCAACAGAGGGAGCACAGAGTTTTTATCCGAAGCACATTCACCACATTTGTCTCAGCCAAATGATTGTCTATTTTTGAGGCCATGCTGAAAGAAAAAATCAAACAACTGGCCGCCCAATATGCTACAGAGTTTATTGAAGTGCGTCATCACCTGCATGCTCATCCTGAATTAAGCTACCAGGAATTTGAAACCTCAAAATTTATCCAGCATAAGCTTAACTCATACGGCATTCCGTTTGAAATTAAAGCCAATACAGGTGTAATTGGTTTGATTAAAGGCAGAAATCCGGATAAAAGAATTATTGCTCTCCGTGCAGATATGGATGCTCTGCCAATTAAAGAAGAAAATGCAATTGATTATAAATCTACCAACGAAGGTGTGATGCATGCCTGCGGACATGATGTGCACACAACCTGTTTACTTGGCGCCGCAAAAATTTTGAATGAACTAAAAAATGAATGGGAAGGAACCGTGAAGCTCATCTTTCAACCCGGCGAAGAAAAAAATCCGGGTGGTGCCAGTTTGCTTATTAAAGAAAATGTGCTTGAGGATCCAAAACCGCAGGGAATTATCGACATGCATGTAAATCCGCAACTGGAAATTGGCAAGTTGAGTTTCCGCAGCGGGCAGGTTATGGCCAGCGCCGATGAAATTTATATTACTGTAAAAGGCAAAGGGGGTCATGCAGCTTCACCGCATGTATGTGTGGACCCTATTTTAATCTCAGCACAACTGATTGTTGCGTTGCAGCAAGTGGTCAGTCGCTACAGTAATCCTTTCGATCCGTCTGTGCTTTCCATTACTGCCATCAATGGCGGCACCACCACCAATGTTATTCCGAATGAAGTGAAACTGATGGGAACCTTCAGGGCAATGAATGAAGAATGGAGAAGCAAAGCTCATGAGCTCATTACAAAAATTTCTACCCAAACAGTAAAAGCATTCGGTGGAGAAATTGAATTGCATATTGATAAAGGTTATCCCACTGTAATAAACAATGAAACACTAAATGAAAAAGCCAGGGGTTTGGCAGAAGATTTCATTGGCAAAGAAAATGTGGAAGAAACTGAAATGCGAATGGGTGCTGAGGATTTCGGGTATTATTCGCAAATCATTCCCGGATGTTTTTTTCGATTAGGCACGGGAAATAAATCAAAAGGAATTACTTCCGAAGTTCATACTTCTGGTTTTAATATTGATGAAGATGCCATAGAAATCGGGATGGGAATGATGACGTGGTTGGGTGCATCTGTTATCATTTGAGCAATTGATATCAATCACATCCCCCCAACGATTATTTCGTAATTTGCTGCCCTCAATAAAATTACCATCTGTTTTGATGCAGCCGGCAGGCTTAAAGTGGATTGACAGAATGAAAAAACCGTGAAGGCTGCCGTATTAAAAACCAATTATGCAAAAAGAAATCAGAAAACAGGACGCATTAGAATATCACGCCAAAGGACGACCGGGAAAAATTGAAGTAGTTCCAACAAAAGAAGCAAAAACACAAAGAGACCTTTCATTCGCCTATTCTCCCGGTGTGGCCGAGCCTTGTAAAGAAATTGCTCTGCAAAAAGAAAATGTTTACAAATACACAGCCAAAGGGAATTTAGTAGCAGTTATCAGTAACGGCACCGCTGTGCTGGGTTTGGGAGATATTGGTCCCGAAGCCGGCAAGCCTGTGATGGAAGGGAAAGGCGTGTTGTTTAAAATTTTTGCTGACATTGATGTGTTCGATATAGAGATTGCAGAAAAAGATCCCGAAAAATTTGTGCAGATTGTAAAGGCACTGGAGCCAACATTTGGCGGAATAAACCTGGAAGACATTAAAGCTCCTGAATGTTTTTACATTGAAAAAAAATTAAAAGAAGAATTGCACATACCCGTGATGCACGATGACCAGCATGGTACTGCCATCATCAGCGCAGCAGCTTTACTGAATGCTCTTGAACTGCAAAAAAAGAAAATTGAAAAAGCAAAGTTTGTGGTGAATGGCGCCGGCGCAGCGGCTATGGCCTGCATCATGCTGTATGAAGCATTGGGTGCAAGGCATGAAAACTTTTTGGTGTTCGATCGTAAAGGGGTTTTGCATAAAGGCCGAAACGACCTGGAAGACATGAAGCTGAAATTCGCCAATGCAAAAAGTGATATGAGTTTGGCAGAAGCCATGAAAGATGCCGATGTGTTTATTGGTTTGAGTGTAGGAAATGTTGTGACACAGGAAATGGTAAAAAGCATGGCAAAAAATCCAATTGTGTTTGCCATGGCTAACCCGGACCCGGAGATTAGTTGGGAAGACGCAATACTTGCCAGAAAGGATGTGATTGTTGCAACGGGCAGAAGTGATTTTCCCAACCAGGTAAATAATGTGCTAGGCTTTCCTTACATCTTCCGCGGAGCATTGGATGTAAGAGCCACTCAAATTAATGAAGCCATGAAGCTGGCTGCTGTAAAAGCCCTGGCTGAACTGGCAAAATCTCCTGTTCCTGATATTGTGAATCTTGCCTACGGAGAAAAAACAATCTCATTTGGTCCCGGCTACATTATTCCAAAACCGGTAGATCCGAGATTGCTGTCAACAGTGGCCCCTGCCGTTGCAAAAGCAGCGATGGAGAGTGGTGTAGCACAACACCCAATTAGCAATTGGGAAGGTTATGTGAATGAATTGAACAAAAGACTTGGTTTGGATAACCAGGTTTTGCGTGTGCTGGGCAACAAAGCAAGAACCAATCCGAAGAGAATTGTTTTTTCTGAAGCAGATAACATAAAAATTTTAAAAGCTGCACAAACTGTTTTTGATGAAGGGGTAGGCTATCCTATTTTATTGGGAGATGAAAGTCGCATTCAGTCAATAGCCGCAGCTAACGGAATAGATATTGAAGGATTCCCGATTTACGATCCCCGCAGTGATGCTACGGAAGAAAAAAGAAATCAGTACGCTGAAATATTTTTCAGAAAGAGAGGAAGAAAAGGTTTCAATGCCTACGAATCAAAAAAAGTAATGCGAGACCGCAACTATTATGGTTGTATGATGGTGGAGTGTGGGGATGCAGACTGCATGATATCTGGTCTCACAAAAAATTATCCGGATACTATCCGCCCTGCTTTGCAAACAATCGGCACTGAAGAAGGCGTTAAGAAAATTGCCGGCATGTATTTGATGCTCACCAAGCGGGGGCCACTGTTTTTGGCTGATACAACAGTGAATTTTAACCCAACTGCCGAAGAAGTGGCAGATATCACCATCATGGTAGCCCGTGAGGTTCGCAATTTCAATATAACGCCACGCATTGCATTGCTTAGCTATTCAAACTTTGGTAGCAGCAATTCGCCGGAAGCTAAAATGATGGCCGAAGCAAGAACCATTATTAAACAACGCATGCCCCAACTGATTGTTGATGGTGAGATGCAGGCAAGCGTAGTGTTCAATAATGAGCTGCTGAAAGAAAATTATCCGTTTAGTGAGCTGGTAGATAAAAATGTAAACACACTCATCTTCCCTAACCTGGCGGCGGGAAATATCGCTTATAATTTGTTGAAAGAAATTGGAGCTGCAGATGCCATTGGTCCTATTTTGATGGGATTAAAAAAACCAGTGCACATTTTACAGCTTGGCAGCAGTGTACGCAGCATTTTTAATATGGCATTGATTGCGGTAGTAGATGCTCAAATCAAATCAAAATCTCCAACAGAAGATATAGTAAAACGTTCCCGCTGGTGGAAACGCTTTCGGAATAAAAGTTGATTAATTTATTTTGCCTTGTGCCATTCTGTAACCGGAGTGGCACAATTCATTCAGCAAAAAACTAATGCTGCACATTTTGTATTTTACACCCTATATCCATGACCATCTTCAGCGAAATAGGCCGTTACCTCTTGATGTTAAAAGGCATGTTCTCCAAACCCGAGAACATGAAAATGTACTGGAAAGAATTCATTCATCAGTGTTCTGAAATTGGTATTGGCTCACTGGGCATTGTTACCATCATCTCTATTTTCATGGGCGCCGTATCAACCGTGCAAACTGCTTATCAGCTGGTGACCCCGTTAATTCCCAAATCAACCATTGCACAAATTGTAAGAGATACTGTAATACTTGAGTTTGCTCCTACTCTTATTTGTATTGTGCTGGCAGGCGTAGTAGGCAGTAAAATAGCCAGTGAATTAGGTAATATGCGGGTAAGTGAGCAAATAGATGCACTGGAAATTATGGGCATCAATACAAAAACATATTTAGTACTCCCAAAAATTCTGGCTGCCTTACTGGTTGTACCTATGCTGGTAATTATTGCAGCGGCTTTAGGTATTTGGGGTGGAAGACTGGCCGGCACTGCGGCAAACATTATTTCAGGTAGCATTTATGATAAAGGGCTGCTGAAAGGATTTTTGGATTACAACGTACGGTTTGCCATGGCCAAAGCATATACGTTTGCATTTATTGTATCAAGTGTGCCTGCTTATTTTGGTTATTACGTACAGGGCGGATCACTTGAAATTGGCAGATCGAGTACAAAAGCTGTTGTTACCAGTTGTATTATGATTTTGCTGGCAGACTATCTGCTGGCCGCTATCTTGCTATAAGCTATTTATGATTGAACTGAAAGACATAAAAAAATCATTTGGCGACAGAACGGTAATCCGTGGTGTAAGCGCCGTTATGAAACCCGGCCAGTGCAATTTGATCATTGGCGCCAGCGGCAGCGGAAAAACAGTTTTAATGAAATGCATGGTAGGCCTTTTGAAACCAGATGATGGACATATTTTATATAACGGGCAGGATTTTACAGCCATGAAAACAGAAGAAAAGGCTGAAGTGAGGAAACAGATCGGAATGCTTTTCCAGGGTTCTGCATTGTTTGACAGCTTAACGGTAGAGCAAAATGTTATGTTCCCGCTGAACATGTTTACTAAAATGACACACCGTGAAAAACTAAACCGGGTAAATGAAGTGCTGGAAAAAGTAAACCTGAAGGATACAAACAAAAAATTTCCGGCAGAACTGAGCGGTGGCATGAAAAAAAGGGTGGGTATTGCCAGGGCTATTGTGCTTAATCCAAAATATTTGTTTTGCGATGAGCCAAACTCAGGTTTAGACCCCCAAACCTCGTTGGTAATTGACAAGTTGATCCAGGAAATAACTGTTGAATACAATATAACCACTGTTGTAAATACACATGACATGAACAGTGTAATGGAGATTGGCGACTATATTATTTACATGTTTGAAGGAAACAAAGAATGGGAAGGTAATAACAAGGAAATCATCTTTAGTAAAAACCAACGGCTGAACGATTTCATATTTGCATCAGAATTTTTACAAGATGTAAAAGACATGCGTATGCTGGAAGAAACCGGCAAGATTTCTGAAGACAGAAATATGGAACAATTAATTGACGAAGACGCTCCTTCCCTGATACCTCCAACTGACGAAGAACAAGAAAATAAGCAATGAAAAAAATTACTCTAATAGTTTTTATGCTTTTGACCGGGCTGTTGTTTGGTCATGAGTTTTGGATTCAACCCGATAAATATATCTATGGTCGCGGCGAAATGGTGAACCTGAAATTTGTATCCGGCGAAAATTTTACAGGCAAAAACTGGAAGGGAAATAAAAGCCGTGTTGAAAACCTGCAATTGTTTTTTGATAAAGTGAGTGATACCGGTCTGCATAAAGACCTGACCAATGCCGAAGGAGACTCGCTGCAGGCAATATTTATGGATGAAGGCACTGTAGTGGTGGCCCTGCAAACGAAAAATAATTTCATAGAACTGAATGCAAACGATTTCAACAATTATTTAAAAGAAGATGGACTCGATAATGCCCTGAACTATCGGATTGAAAAGGGTGACACCGCTAAACCCGGCAAAGAATTTTACCAACGCAGCGCAAAAGCCATTTTACAAATCGGCAACAAATACACTTCTACTTATAAAAAGAAAACCGGCTTGCCCCTGGATATTGTGCCGGATGATAATCCTTATACTGTTGCCAAAGACGGAAATTTTAAAGTGAAAATATTTTTTCGCGGTGAACCACTCAAAAACACCAAAGTAAAAGTTTGGCATAAGCTGAATGAAAATATGAGTGTGCAGGAATACAAGACCGATGACGACGGTGAATTAAAATTCTTTCTTGACCCTGAAGGGCAATGGATGATTAGTTGCGTAAAAATGGAAAGACTGGAAAACAATGCAAAAGCTGAATGGCAAAGCTATTGGGGCACTGTTACCTGGGGTTATTATTAATAAAAAGAAGCTGTGTTTCAGGCCTTGCTTTTTTTCTCACACTTATTACTCATTACTCCATTGGCCATAATGCCTTAGTTTTGCCCGCAAAATTTCAAAATAGAATATGGGCATTCTCATCAATAAACAGTCAAAGGTTTTGGTGCAGGGCTTTACCGGAACTGAAGGAAGCTTTCATGCCGAAGAAATGATTGAATACGGAACCAATGTGGTGGGTGGAGTTACTCCGGGCAAAGGTGGTTCAACTCATATGGGCAAACCGGTGTTTAATTCAGTTAGCGACTGCGTGAAGCAAACAGGAGCTGATGTGAGTATCATTTTTGTTCCACCAGCATTTGCGGCCGATGCCATTATGGAAGCTGCAGAAGCTGGTATTAGGCTGGTAGTTTGTATAACAGAAGGAATCCCTACCCAGGATATGGTGAAGGTGAAGCATTATTTGCAAGGGAAAAATACAAGACTTGTTGGACCCAATTGCCCGGGTGTAATTACCGCCGGCGAATGTAAAGTGGGAATTATGCCAGGCTTTGTTTTCAAACCGGGTAGAATTGGCATTGTTTCCAAGTCCGGAACACTAACTTATGAAGCTGCTGACCAGGTTGCTAAGGCCGGCCTTGGTATTTCAACTGCCGTTGGTATTGGTGGCGACCCGATTATTGGTACCACAACAAGAGATGTAGTTGAGTTATTTATGAATGATGAAGCAACTGACGGCATAGTGATGATTGGTGAAATAGGTGGTGGTATGGAAGCAGAAGCTGCCCGCTGGATAAAGGAAAACGGAAACAAAAAACCGGTGGTTGGTTTTATTGCAGGTCAAACTGCACCTCCCGGAAGAAGAATGGGACATGCCGGTGCTATTATTGGCGGAGCCGATGACACAGCCGCTGCAAAAATGAAAATTATGACTGAATCTAGTATTCAGGTAGTGCAAAGCCCCGCAGATATTGGAAAGACCATGGCATTTGTTATTAATAACAAGTAATTGAACTCATCTTATACATAACCGGATAAAAAAACCTTCCCGCATTGGGAAGGTTTTTTTATCGGCGCTTTTATTCTTGCTTAATGGTTACGGATGTAATGGGCCAGTTCATCTTTACTGCTGCTAAAACTAAATACTTCATTTACGACGTAGAAGTTTCTTTGATCAACGGTTTTATCGTACGCAAGTTTGGCTAACTTTAGTTTGCTATCTTCAAAGCTAAACAGCTGCAGCATTTGCTTCACCTGTGCAGAAGTGAAAAAGTTTGTAGCAATAATTTGCTGGGCAGATTTCATCATATTGCTTTCAAATCTTTCACGGCTAATGTTGTTTAGCACGCGGTCAAAGTCGTAATCGCTCATTACACGGCTATCAGTGTTGCCCCAACCACCGTTGTTTGGATAACCATTTCCATAACCGCCGTTTCTATCACGGTTGCCCCAATGATCATCGTGGTCGCAATCTTTATCATGATCGCCATAATCACCATAGTTGCGGCCGCGGTCAAAATCATAATCGTTGTTATCATCCCATCTCTTGTCATCATAATTCCAGTCGCGGTTTCTGTCCCTGTCATAATCATCATCCCAACTATAACTACCATTACGGCGATTCAATCTTTGTTCATCTACTTTAGTTCTTCCAAAATGGTCAATTGAAATCCGAATTTCTGATTGAGGTCTGATGACAACAGAATTGTTGAACACCAGCTCATACCTTTTTCCGAAAATGGTGTATAGGCCGGAATTTCTTTCCTTGTAAATTTTAATGGAGTGATAGCCGGGCTGCATATTGCGAATACGCATATAATTTGTATTCGGCTCAAACCTACGGCCATCCACTATTACACGAATGTCGCTTCTGTCGGAAGAAACAATGGTGAGTAAAGTTTTGGGCTTTTTACCAGCAGGTTTAGCAAAGACAAATAATGAAAAAGAAAAAAGAAATAAAGTCAGTAGCGTAGAAATTTTTTTCATAGTTACTTTCGTTTTAAATAAAGTGGAGCCATTTGGTAATTACCGGCGGAAGAACCATACTGGCGAAGCTTGTTTCTGATACCGGTTGTAATGTTGTTCACGATCTTTTTTAATTTTTTCATTCAGTCTCCTTTTTGCTTTTCAGTTTTCAAAGTACATGCCGCTGCAGGCAACAAAAAGTTAAATGCTGTGCCTGCTTAACAACAAAACGCTAAAAGCACCGAAGACTAAAAGTTTTTCAAAAGAAAATTGAGTAAAAAGAAAGTGTGAAAATGATCTGCATTCTGCATCAGTAATTCAATAATCAATATCTTGTATTTTCAAAATTTAGCAGAATGATCATGCAACCATTTCGGCTGTCAGTTTTTTTCGCCATCATTTTCTTTACAACCACCAAAACCATAGCACAAACTCCCATGAAAAAGTATGAGAAAGAATGGAAGCAGGTAGAAGCTTTCCAGCAAAAACTATTGCCCAAATCAGCACTGGAGCAGGTAAAAAAAATTTACCAGCTTGCTAAAAAAGAAAAACAAGAAGCACAGGTAATAAAATCTCTCATTTACATTTCCCAATTGCAGCAGGAAATACGTGAAGAGAATGAGGAGGAAAGTATAAAAGAGTTTGAAAAAGAAATTGCATTAGCCAAAGAACCTTCTGCTTCTATTTTACATTCCATCTTAGCACAAATGTACTGGCAGTACTTTAAGCAACACCGCTGGTTATTGTATGATAGATCCAACACCGCAGATTTTGATAAAAAAGATATTGCCACATGGACGGCAGATGATCTTCACAAAAAGATGGGAGAGCTATACCTGGAATCAATTAAAAACGCAAAGATTCTTCAGCAAACTAAGCTGGATGAGTTTAATGCGATAATTATTAACGGAAATATGCGGCACCTGCGGCCAACGCTTTATGATTTGCTGGCCCACCGTGCACTGGAATATTTTAAGTCTGACGAAAGTGATATTACCCGCCCTGCTTATTCTTTTGAAATTGACAAGGCTTCTGCATTTGATGCTGCCGGAGAATTTGTAAAAAGGGAATTTGTAACCAACGATTCTCTTTCACTTCATCACAAAGCATTATTGATTTACCAGCAGCTTCTTTCCTTTCATTTAAATGATGCAAAGCCTGATGCATTGATTGATGCTGATATTGACCGAATAGAATTTGTGAACCAATACTCTGTTCATCCTGATAAAAAAAATTTATACCTGGCCGCCTTGCAGCATATTGCAAATAAATACAAGGATGATCCTGCTGCTGCACAAGCCTGGTTCTTAATTGCAAAACAGTATAACCAGGATGCTAACAGCTATCAACCAAATGGCGATACAACACACCGCTTTGACAGGGTAAAGGCAAAAGAGATCCTCCAAAGAATTATTGCTCAAAAAGATTCTTCAGAAGGAAAGATAAATGCCTATAACCTTTTGCAGGAGATCACCCGCAAGAATTTGCTTTTTAGTGTTGAAAAAGTAAATCTGCCTGCACAACCATTCAGGGTTTTGGTGGAGTATAAAAATATTGACCAGCTTTACCTGCGTTTAATAACAGCAGATAAATTAAAAGAGGAATTAGAAAATTATTGGGATGAAAAGTCCTGGACAAAAATTACATCAGCTACTGCATTAAAAAACTGGCAGCAGCCGTTGCCTGCCACTAACGACCTGCAACAACATACAGTAGAAATAAAGATTGATGCGTTGGATGCCGGAGAATACTTTTTACTTGCCGCTACCACAAAAGACTTTAACCCGAAAAATTCTTTACTGGGTGCAAGATTGTTTTATGTTTCCAACATCAGCTATGTTAACAATGGTGAAAATTATTTTGTACTTCACCGCCAAAGTGGCCAGCCGCTGAAAAATGCAACTGTACAAATTTGGCAAAGGCGTTATGACTATAAGCTTTCCAAATATGTAAAAGAAAAATCTGCAGAGCTGAAAACCGATGATCAAGGCTTCTTCCTTTTTAAAAAACCAACACAGGAAAGCAGTTATTCTTTTTATTATAGCATAGATGTTAGCTATAATAACGACAGGCTTTTCATGGCTGATTATGAATACGACTATTATTATCCCAATGACAGAAATGAGCCAAAAGAAAACCTGGCCGTGTACCTGTTTGCTGACCGTTCCATATACCGCCCTGGTCAAACCATTTATTTTAAAGGCATTGCAATTAACAGCATGCACCAGGAAAAAAGAAATGAGATCAAGTCCAACTATAAAACCATCATTTACCTGCGTGATGCAAACGGACAGACGGTTGACTCGATGCAGGTGAGCACAAATGAATACGGCTCTTTTTCAGGCAAATTTCAATTACCGCAAACCGGATTAACGGGACAGTTTAGCTTACTGATGAAAGACAACAAAGGAGAAATTGATTTTAGTGTTGAAGAATATAAACGGCCGAAATTTTTTGTTGACTATGAAAAAATTAAAGGCAGCTATAAAGTAAATGATAACATTAAAATAACCGGCTTTGCAAAAGCTTATGCAGGCAATAACATTGATGGAGCACTGGTGAAGTACCGGGTGGTAAGAGAGCCGAGATTTATTTACCCATGGATGTTTTGGAAATGGTGGATGCCGCTGGTAAAAGAAATGGAAATTGCACACGGAGAAATAAAAACAGATAAGGAAGGAAAGTTTACCATTGAATTTACTGCCATTCCTGATTTAACTATTGACAAAAAATTTGATCCTGTATTTGATTACACAGTTTATACTGATGTAACTGATATAAACGGTGAAACCCGCAGTGGCGAAGAAACGATTACAGCAGGTTATAAGTCTCTTTTATTGCATGTTACCTTACCGAAAAGAATTTCTACCGACAGCTTGAAAAATATCTCTATTACTACAACCAATATGGCCGGTGAGTTTGAACCTGCAACGGTAAAAGTGAACATCAGTAAATTGAAAGAAGAAAAAAGATTGATCCGGGAAAGATATTGGCAAAGACCGGATCAGTTTGTAATGAGCAAACAAGAATACATCAGCCTTTTTCCGCATGATGAGTATGATAATGAAACAGACCCCAAAACATGGGCGAAAGAAAAAACAATTTTTGAAAGAGCGGCACAAACTGATTCATCCAGTCAATTTCCTGTTACAAACAACCAGTTTACACCAGGCTTTTACAGCATTGAAGTAACTGCAAAAGATAAAGACGGCGCAGAAGTAAAAGATGTGGTTTTTATTGAAGTGTATGACGAAAAAACAAATCGTCTGGCATTGCCGGAATATTTGTGGACAGAAGGAAGCAAACCTATTGAACCCGGTGAGAAAACCACCATTAAAATCGGCACATCTGCCGAAGATGTATTTGTAATACAGGAAACAGATAAATCAACCAGTGATAAAACACAAACGCCGAATTACAAACTGTCAAACCTTTCGAATGAAATCAAAGGTTTTGAATTTGGAGCTACTGAAGCTGGTCGCGGAGGATATGGTGTAAATTTCTTTTTTGTAAAAGATAATCGCTTTTACCAGACGAACAATATAATTGCTGTACCCTGGACGAATAAAGAATTGCAAATTGAATGGGCAACATTCAGAGATAAAACATTGCCGGGCAGTGAAGAGAAATGGAAAGTAAAAATTAAAGGATACAAAAATGAAAAGGTTGCAGCAGAAATGCTGGCAAGCATGTATGACGCCTCGCTGGATCAGTTTCGCATGCATGCATGGAGCAAGCCGGGCATCTGGCCTTATTATTCAAGTTACCGCAGTTGGAAAAGCTCCATGAATTTTTCAGAGGTGAAAGCAAATCAGCATGCAGTGGAACAAAGAAACTGGAAAAGCCTTGATAAAAGATATGATGAGTTAATTAACCAAACTCCTGGTTATCGAATTTATTCAAGACTATATAAAGTGTCAGGAGACATTGCGGTAAACCACTATCGGAAAGAAACGGCGCCTGTAGCTCAAAAAAATGAGGAGAAAGATGGTGATATAAATTTTTTGACAACTGCTAATACTACAAAGATGGCGGTGAAACAAAAACCGTCAGAAACAAGAACAGACAACTCATCCACTCACATTCGCAAAAACTTTCAGGAAACGGCTTTCTTTTTTCCGGAATTACATACTGATGCTGAAGGCAACATTGAATTTTCTTTCACTGCGCCGGAAGCTCTCACAAAATGGAAGTTGCAAACCCTTGCTCATACCAAAGACCTTGCTTTTGGTTTTTCTACAAAAGAACTGATTACGCAAAAGCAATTAATGGTACAACCAAATGCTCCAAGATTTTTACGGCAGGGGGATAGAATGGAATTCAGTTCCAAAATTGTTAACCTCACTGAAAAAGAAATTACCGGGCAGGCAGAGCTGCAGTTGTTTGATGCTACAACCAACCAACCCGTTGACGGCTGGTTGATGAATAGCTTTCCTACCCAGTATTTCACGGTAGCAGCCGGCCAAAGTGAAGTAGTAAAATTCCCTATCCAGGTTCCGATGCAACTCAGCAATGCTTTGGTGTGGCGCATTGTTGCCAGTGCCAAAACAGATTCTGCAACAGTGAGTGATGGTGAAGAAAATGTATTGCCTGTTCTTACCAATAAAATACTGGTAACAGAAACAATGCCGATCAATTTACGTGGTGTTACTTATAAAAATTTCCGGTTTGAGAAATTGCTAAACTCGGGTAATTCGCAAACATTGCAGCATCATGCCCTCATTGTGGAATACACATCCAACCCAGCATGGTATGCGGTGCAGGCTTTGCCTTATTTAATGGAGTATCCGTATGATTGTGCCGAACAAACATGGAATTGCTATTACGCAAATTCCCTGGCCGGCATGATCGCCAATTCTTCTCCACGCATCAAACAAATATTTGAGCAATGGAAAACCAAAGACACGACTGCCTTACTTTCTAATCTTCAAAAAAACCAGGAGCTGAAAGCAGCACTGCTGGAAGAAACGCCGTGGGTGCTGGAAGCAAAAACTGAAGAGCAGCAAAAAAAAAATATCGCTTTGCTTTTTGACATGGTGAAGATGAGCACAGAGCTGAATACAGCTTTTGAAAAGCTGAAACAAATGCAATCAGAAAACGGAGGCTTTGTCTGGTTCAAAGGCGGGCCTGATGATCGTTACATCACGCAATACATTGTTACCGGCATTGGTCATTTACAAAAACTAAAAGCAACAACAGCGGTGCAGGATAAACAACTGGCAACAATTCTGCACACAGCCCTACCCTACCTGGATAAAAAAATAAAAGAAGATTACGACTGGCTGGTAAAACAAAAAGTGAAACTGGCAGATCAGAATATTGGTTTCACCCAAATTCAATATTTGTACATGAGAAGCTTTTTTAAAACAGCCATTCCAAAAGAAATTCAAACAGCATACAATTACTATCGTGGGCAAGCACAAAAATTCTGGACAAAACAAAATAAATACATGCAGGGAATGATTGCACTTGCCTTGTACAGAACCGGTGAAGAAAAAACAACTGCGGATATTTTAAGATCACTGAAAGAAACCTCCGTTAATCATGAAGAGTTAGGCATGTACTGGAAAGATCAAAGCAGCGGATGGTTTTGGTGGCAGGCGCCCATTGAAACACAGGCTTTGCTGATTGAAGTTTTTGCAGAAGCAGCAAAAGATGTAAAAACTGTTGATGATTTAAAAACATGGCTGTTGAAAAACAAACAAACCAATAACTGGCAGACAACAAAAGCAACTGCCGAAGCTTGTTATGCTCTTTTGCTACAGGGCTCACTCTGGCTGGCAGATGAACCAACCGTTGAAATCAAGTTGGGCAATTTAGTTCTAAATCAGAGCAACACCGGGACAGGAACAGGCTACTTCAAAAAAACAATTGAAGAAAAGAATGTGAAACCTGAAATGGGAAATATAAACGTTGCAGTCACTTCGCCGTCTGGCAAAACTTCCACTTCCTGGGGCGCAGTTTATTGGCAGTATTTTGAAGACATGGATAAAGTAACAACTGCATCCACCCCATTGAAGCTGGTTAAAAAATTATTTGTTGAAAAAAATACAGACCGTGGATCTGTACTAAAACCGGTTAAAGAAAATGATGAGTTAAAAGTAGGTGATAAAATTAAAGTGAGAATTGAGTTGTGTGTAGATAGAGACATGGAATATGTGCACATGAAAGATATGAGAGCTTCTGCCCTTGAACCGGTGAATGTGCTGAGTGGTTACAGGTGGCAGGGTGGGTTAGGCTATTACGAAGCAACCCGCGACGCAAGCACCAATTTCTTTTTTGATTATTTGCGCAAAGGAACTTATGTGTTTGAATACAGTTTGTTTGTAACCCATGCCGGAAATTTCTCTAACGGCATTACCACTATTCAGTGCATGTATGCGCCGGAATTTTCGTCACATTCAGAAGGCACAAGAATTTCAGTGGTTGAATAAGAAAAAAACTGTAAGTCTTTAATCATCCTGAAAAACAAAAAGGCTCCGGACTCCGGAGCCTTTGTAGCGAGGATGGGAGTTGAACCCATGACCTCAGGGTTATGAATCCTGCGCTCTAACCGCCTGAGCTACCTCGCCAGGCCAGCTAAAACTGGTTAGCTGAGAAAGGGCTGCAAAAATATAGATTTAGGCTTTATGGCTGAAATCAATTCCTTAAAAAATTAAGCAACCTAACGGCATACGACAGGCTTTTTTCAGAAACTAACTTAATTTACGCGGTATGAATGAACCGCCATCCACAGTAAAGCCATTGTCATTTTCAAAAAAAAGAACTGGCCATTGGCCTTTTGCTGATGCCTGTGTTTGCATTCGCTATCAACCTTTCTTTATTTGGCAACCGCTATTTTTTTAATCTGAAGGATTTTTTAATTGCAACCGTTCTCACCTTCCTTGTTATTTTTCTTATTTATATTATTTGCGGCATGGTGGCCTCCATGCTAATGAACCGCTACCCAAAATACCGCGATACTTTCAAGCGGATATTAATAGCCATGATCTTTTATGTGACGATTATGATCATTGGTATTTCTATAATTTTTTGGGGTTATGATTACATTGGCTTTTTGGGTTACAGCATTAACAAACAGAATTATGCAATGACATTAATGATAGGCGTGTTCTGCAATTTGCTTGCAACCAGCTTTAATGAAGGTGCTGCTTTTTATGAAAAATGGAGACACATGGTTGATGAAGCGGAAAATCTGAAAAAAGAAAATTTACAAAGCCAGCTTGAAGGCCTGAAAGGACAGGTAAATCCGCATTTTCTGTTTAACAGTTTAAACTCTCTTTCATCATTAATTAGTGAAGACCCTGGTAAGGCCGAAAAATTTTTGGATGAAATGAGCAAAATGTATCGCTACCTGCTTCGCACTAATGAAGAGGGATTGGTTACACTCGATTCAGAACTGCAGTTTATTTATTCTTACTTCCATATGCTGAAAACCAGGTATGGCGACGGACTGGATATGGAAGTCACCATTGATGAGCGTTATCTCAGTTACCAGGTTCCGGCTCTTACCCTGCAAATGCTGGTTGAAAATGCAGTAAAGCATAACATGATTTTAAAAAACAGTCCTCTGAAGATCCTCATTATGACAACAAATAGCGGTAAACTGATTGTGAGTAACAACCTGCAGCGTAAGGACAGAATGGTAAGCTCAAACAAAGTAGGTTTATCAAACATTGTAAAAAAATACAAGCTAATGAAGCAGGGAGAAATTAGTGTAAGAGATGACAGGAAAGAATTTGCCGTAGTAGTACCTTTAATACAGCCGGCAGTGCTAACGGTTTAACCGGCCATTTTACAATTCATACCTCCAAAAAACCAATTCAAAATCTCTACACTTGCTATTGCTAAAAGAGATAGATAATTTGGCTTACAGAAACTATAAACGATGAAAGTTTTTATTGTAGAAGACGAAGATTTGGCGGTAAAAAAGCTGCGCAAAACACTTGAGTCTGTTGATGCAACCGCTGAAGTGGTAGGTGTAGCCGATAGTATACGCTCATCAGTTAACTGGCTAAACAATAACCTGGCTCCTGATTTGATTTTAATGGATATTGAGCTGGCCGATGGACAGAGCTTTGAGATTTTTGACAGGGTTGATGTAAAAAGCAACGTCATCTTTACTACTTCTTATGATGAATATGCATTGAAAGCTTTTAAGGTTAACAGTGTAGATTATCTTTTAAAACCAGTGCAGAAGGAAGACTTGCAAGCTGCTCTTAACAAGTTAAAAGGGCTAAAAGAAATGTACGGCGTTAAAGAAAATCCTGTAGCTATTAACGTGGACAACCTGGTAAAAGAACTACAGCAAAAATTACAGCCAAAAGAATTTCGCAAGCGGTTTTTGGTAAAGCATGCCCAAAAACTGGTAAGTGTTGATGTAGATGAAATTGCTTATTTCTACAACGATGGCAGGTTGAATTTTTTTAAAACACAGGACAATAGAAAATTTGTGGTTGACTATACCATGAATGAACTGGAACAAATGCTTGACCCTGAAAAATATTTTCGCATCAGCCGTTCTTTCTTTGTTTCTATTGAAAGTATTGACCAGATTCATGATTATTTTCGGAACAGGTTACTGCTTCAAATAAAACCGGTTGTAGATAAAGAATCCATCGTAAGCCGCGAAAAAGTTTCAGACTTCAAGCAGTGGATGGGTAAATAATTTGTTAGTGTTGTTTAAGCTAAAATCTCCCTTAGAGTTTACACAAGCGGCGGCTGGCTTTCATTCTATTCAATTAAATTAGCCGGTTAAAAGAACTACACATGCAAAAAATCCTGCTCGCATTGCTGTTTCTGCCTGTAATTGCTATTGCACAAAAGAAGCAGATTACACTGGAAGACATTTACAAAAAAGGCACTTTTCGCAGTGAATTTGTACCCGGCTTTGCCGAAACACCTATTGATAGCATAATTAATGTGCAAGATGTAAAAGATGAAAATGGCAAACAGTTAAATACTTCAGATTATGAAATTAGTGGTGATAGAAAGCGGATCATTTTTTTTAATGGTCGTGAATCAATTTATCGCCGCTCGACTAAAGCGAATGCTTATTTGTTTGATGTGGTTTCCAAAAAAACTATTCGGGTAAATGAAGGCCAAATTATGCATGCCAGTTTTTCTCCTGACGGCAGCAAAATAGCTTACGTAAAAGACAACAATCTTTACTTGTATGATATTGCCACAGGCCATACCATAGCAATAACAACAGATGGAAAATGGAACCACATCATAAACGGTAATTGCGATTGGGTATATGAAGAAGAATTTGAGTTTAGCCAGGCCTACCAATGGAGCCCCAAAGGAAATTACATTGCTTATTACAAGTTTGATGAAAGTAAAGTAAAGGAGTACCAGTTTACCGTGTATGATGATGCTTACAATAAGCAATACAGTTATAAATACCCGAAAGCCGGCGAGGAAAATTCAAAAGTTGAAATACATATTTACGATGTAACCACAGGCAAAGATGTGCCGGCACAATATGAACAGGGTGATATTTACATACCCAGAATTAAATGGACACAGGATGATAATACGCTTGTGGTATTTTGGATGAACCGCCACCAGGATGATTTAAAACTGCTGAGCACAAATGCAAAAACAGGCAGCAGCAGCCTGCTGTACGAAGAGAAGAATAAATATTTTGTTGAGATAAATGATGACTGGTGGTTTTTAAAAGATGGTAAAAACCTTCTTTTTACCAGCGAGATGAATGGCTTCAGGCATTTATACCTGTATAGCCTTGATGGCAAAAACAAAATACAGGTTACCAAAGGCAATTATGAAGTAACCGATGTAAATGGTGTGGATGAAAAAAACAAGATGATCTATTACACGATGGCTTATCCCACGCCGATGGATCGTACTGTTTTTGCCACTGATTTTACTGGTAAGAAAGTTTTTCAACTAACAAAAGATCAGGGTTATCACCGGGTGGCCTTCAATAATGATTTCACCCGCTTTTACGATTATTATTCTACTCTAAATACACCGCAGGTTGTTACAGAATACAAACTAAACCGGAATAAAAAGAAAGAGCCTGCTGCTGAAATGGTGAAAGTAGTTAATAACAATTCAAAGCTGAATGCCCGGTTGAAGGAATATGAAATTGGCAAAGCGGAATTTATTAAAGTACCAAACAGCAAAGGCGATACCTTGAATGGATGGATGCTGAAGCCAGCCAATTTTGACCCATCAAAAAAATACCCTGTGCTGTTTTGCAATTACGGCGGGCCCGGCTCACAACAAGTAGCCAATCGCTTTGGTGCTGTTAGCATGTGGCACCAGTTATTGGCTGAAAGAGGTTTCATTGTGGTGAGCGTTGATAATACCGGTACCGGTTTTCGTGGCGAAGAATTTAAAAAGAAAACCTACCTGCAGTTAGGTAAGTTTGAAATTGAAGACCAGATTGATGCCGCAAAATATCTTTCTAAATTTTCTTTTGTAGATAGCAATAACATTGGCCATTGGGGCTGGAGCTATGGTGGTTTTATGAGCTCTCTGGCAATTACAAAAGGTGCAGGCGTTTTTGATGCCGCTGTAGCTGTAGCACCTGTAACCTCGTGGAGATACTATGATAATATTTATACAGAAAGGTACATGCGTACGCCGCAGGAAAACCCAAAAGGCTATGAGGATAACTCACCTATTAATTTTACCAATCTTATTAAAGGCAAATATTTGATCATTCACGGTACGGCAGATGATAATGTACATTTTCAAAATAGTGTGCAAATGATAAAAGCATTGGTTAAAAACAATGTTGATTTTGAAAGTGCTTATTATCCTGATAAAAATCATGGCATCTCAGGCCAGCTTGATAACACCACTTTTCATTTATGGAGCAAGATGACCAATTGGATCATGGAAAACATGGGAAATGAAAACACACAAAAAATAAATACAGCCGGCCCGCAAAAAGCATTTTGATCATTTAAGCCGATTACTAAGAAAGGACCAACAAGTTGCTCCTTTCTCATTTTTAAAAGCGTTGTGTGTTCCGATAACAGAAATCTTTCACTACAACTTGCAGAAATTATTTCGCAGAAAGTCTTTCTAAAAAAGAACCCCGACGTTCCGTCGGGGACCCTAATCAAAAACCATTAACCATTAAACCTTATCCTATGAAAATTCAGGACTAATATCGGCAATAATTGAATATATTCGGCATATGCCGGACATTTTTTTTCAGGTTTTCGGTAAAACCACTTAAATCGGCTGTCCATTACCTTTGAATGCCAGATTAGAGCTTAAAAACAATGAAGAAAAAGGTATTAGTTGCCATAACCGGAGCCAGTGGATCTGTCTATGCCAGGCAGTTGCTGAATAAATTATTGAAGCTAAATGACCAACTGGCTGAACTTTCCGTTGTCATGACATCGAACTCCCGCCAGGTATGGCAAACAGAGTTAGGGGCATTTCCAAACTACACAGGCATCAGGTTTTTTGAGAAAGATGATTTCTCGGCCCCGTTTGCCTCAGGTTCGGGTAATTATGATACGATGATCATTATTCCCTGCTCAACGGGCACACTCGGTCGTATTGCATCCGGTGTTTCAGATGATTTAATTACCCGTGCAGCCGATGTAATTTTAAAAGAAAGAAGAAAGCTGATCTGTGTCGTTCGGGAAACTCCTTATAACCTCATTCACATTCAAAATATGCAAACGGTTACTCTTGTCGGAGGTATTATATGCCCCGCTACGCCTTCATTCTACAGCAAGCCAACCACTATTGAAGAAGTTGCAGCTACTGTTGTTGACAGGGTGCTTGACCTTGCAGGTTTCTCTATTCAAACTTATCGCTGGGGTAAATAATTTTATTTTTTTAAGAAAGGCTTATACCCAATACTGAACAAAATACCTCCACTGTTCAGTTTCACTTTGCCCTCTCCCACTCCTTTCAGTGGAAGCCTGAGATAAGGCTCTGCAGAAACGGAGAATTTTTGAGAAAGTTGACGGCTGTAACCTGCGGAAAGATTTAATACAGAGAACCAGTGTTTGTTCTCATTGCTGTAATTTTTTGCATAATTGTATTCACTGCCATTGGTTGTGTTTTTATACCAATAGACATATTTTTCTTTCTTCATGAAATAGCTTGATAAGCCGGCTGAACCAAACAATAGCCAGGTTTTCCTCTGCAAAAAATGATAGCTGACACTTACAGGTACTTCCAACACCCGGCAGTTAGCATAGGCTCCTTCAAATTTTACGTAGGTGGGTAAAGGATAGTTCAACTTATAATCTTTTGAGGAGGCCCAATAAATTTTACTGGCAGAGTAAATGCCTGTGCGCAATGTAAATTTTGAAAAGGCATACCCGATACCAACGCCATACACCGCGGTGGTTTTGCCGGTGTTTGCATTGGGCGTTTTACTAACGTCGGGCCCTGCAGAAATGGAAAAGCTAAGCCCGGAAAGAAAGTTTTGCTTTTTGTCTTGCTTTTTAGCTGTTTGTTGCTGCGGATTTTCTTTTATTGCAGTTTTATCGTTTTTCTGCTCACCATTTGCAGCCAGGTTTTCATTTATAGTTTTATCATCCTCTGCATTTTTATTTTTCTCTTCACTCACCACAGGTTTATTTAAAATAGTTGTGTTTTGCTGTTGCGTATTATTGATGGAAGGATTTTCTGTGATTTTTACTGATTCATCTTTTTTCACCACTTCATTATTCCGTTCCTTTGTTTTCAAATTCGATGCGATGAATTTTTGCTTGTTATTTTTTTGATTGCTGTTTAAAACGGAATTTTTATTCTTTTTGATTAAAAGTGTTTTTTGAAGTTTTTGGCTCTCGTCTGCATTCACATTTTCTGAATCTGTTTTTTGATTTTGCTTTTCAGTTTCACCCGCATTAGAAAACTGATTTGCCTGCTCATTTATTGGAAATTTAACCTCGTTGATATTGGTGGTATTTATTTGTACATCCCGCTTTTGAGCAGAGGAAGACGTGTTTACAGTTTTAGAAGAAGGCGAACTTGCCAATTGGTTTTTCTTCCATGGCCTGGTGATGCCTACAAAAATGCCACCACCCAACAGAAGAAATAAGAAGAACAGCCATAGCACCCTGCAGTAGTCATTTTTTTCAACCGGCATATGAACGTCCAGCAGCTTTTTCATTTTCTGCCAAGCTTTATCATCATAAGCAGGATGATGTTTTTCTGCTGCCTCAATTATTTTTTTTTCCAAATCTTCAACCCGCATTTTTTGTTAGCTGTATTTGGTTTTGCTGAAACAATATTTTTTGTAACTGCCTTCTTGCTTTTGCCAGGTTGCTTTTTGATGTACCGGTTGAAATGTCAAGCTGCGCTGCAATTTCATCATGACTGAGCCCTTCAATAATAAACAGGTTTAAAACTGTTCTGTAGCCCGGCGTTAACTCCTGTATAGCCTTAATAATTTCATCGTAAGAAATTCTGTCCAGGGCGTCTTCAGTTGTGTTTGATACCTGGATAATGCCATTGTCAATGTCTGTGGTGAACTGGTGCTTATGATTTTTGCGAAAATGATCAATGGCTGTATAGACCATGATCTTTCGGAGCCAACCTTTGAATGAGCTCACCACATCGGTATAAGCCGGCTTGTAACGATGGATCTCTTTAAAGATTTTCAGAAAGCCATCGTTCAAAATTTCCAGGGCATCATCCTGGTTGTTTGTATACTTGTCGCAAATAGCCATAGCGTAGCCATAAAAAGAAGTGTAGATCTTTTTTTGACTTTCACGGTTGTTTTGGGTACACCGGTCAATATGCAGGCTTAGCTCCTCGGCTGAAAGCAAGTTTAGCTTTTTTAAACCTTACAAAATAAATCGTTTGCAGCCCTTTGCGGGTTGCTTTGGATGATAAGGTTTAATGTATTTTTTTGCTGAAAATGTAACCGTTACGCCGTTAAAATCCGAGCTCTGTTTTTAAATAAATGTACATAATGCCAAAGGTCAGAAGGTTCATGGCCAGGCTGGCTGGTAATATTTCTTTCCAGGAAGTTTGAGGATTCAGCAGCCGGATGATCCAGGCCTCAAAAATAACGGTAAGGATGAACAGCAGGATAAGTTCCGTAAACTCCGAAATGGCTTTAAATTCTGCCTTATTAAAAATTAAGAATAGCAAAATGCTCAACAACACCGAGCCCACATTGGCCATAAAAGAATCCAGCAGGCATTTTTTAAACCTGTTAAGCTTAAATAAAAGCATAATCACTGCCTCTATAGTTATTGCCAGTAAAAAAGCAAGAATAACCAGTGCGGCAAAAGCCCAGGGACCTTCAAATGCAAGAGAAAAAAACTTCATAGCCTGAATAATTGCAGCTAAAATAACCAAAGTTTTTATGGTACCTGTTTAAACACTTTCCACTTTTGGCTGCCAGGCACAATGTAAGGTGCTATTTGCTCTGCAAATTTTTTGAATTGCGGCTGGCTCATCTCAGACAATGCCACCACAAAATCTTCCAGGTCTTCAAATTCATATTCATCAATAATTAGCGAAGGAGATTCACCGATATGCCCTACGTACACCCTGTTTTTTGATTTTTTAAAATGAGAAGAGCGAAATTTTTCGGCTCCCCAGTCTTTCATAATATCAAGAGCCTGTTTTTGCTTACCAAAAACAATTTCAAGGCTCCACTGGCACAAATACATAACCGTTGCTTTGATTTAGATAATTATACAACTTTTTTTATCATAGTTCCCGGTAAAGGAATGCGGATGCAAGTAAGCCTATTGAAAGTTGCTATTTTTTTTCAAGGTACGACCATTTGTATTTTTCACCTTGCCCTCCGGAGTAATTTTTTGCCAGGCAAAATCCAATGCATCTTTTAAAACTGATTTTCTGACTGCCTTTAAATCAAAAAAAGTAGCTCCTTTCAATTCCCATTTACCCTGCACAGGAAAAATGACTGCTGAATCAATCTTACAAAATACAGATTGATCAACAGGCGATAAAGAAACCATCATGTATTTTTTGTCTTGATGAAGTGTAGCAAAAATTTTTTTGTTAACACGAAAGGACGGCAAATGAAAATGGGGGCTCTTCTACAGCGCCAGGAAAACTAAGTGCAAGCCGCTTCGCTTCTGCTATAGAAACCATTGGCAGATTTTTTATCAAAGATATTTTAAGAATGCAAGTTTGAAGGCTTACGAACGAAATACAAAATGGCCAGCATGACCAAACCCAATGCCGCTAAAGCCAGGTTATTTAAGAGAAATGCTCTTGCCGGCGTATAAAACACAATCGCTCCGGCCATAATAGTTGTTCCGAAGGACAAGCCTATAGCTCTTTCGGTTTTTGATTTCATGTAAGTGATCAGCAGCGAAGTAGTGGCCGGAAAGCCAATACCGATGGTGAACAATACCATTTCTTTTTTAAAAAAGCTTAGCAGGGGCATGGCGGCTACCAATGAAATGATGGAATACAATTTCCAGCCAATTTTATCGGCCAGCCAGCCACCCGCCAGCTTACCAACAAAAGCAGCAGCGGCAATTGCAATCAACCAGTCATATTGCCGCTCATGCACAAGCTGAAAAATATTCCAGATAACTGAGCGAAAAGAAATAAAGACCAGAAGCAACATCATCACCACATCATGGCTATCTACGTGAAAATTATTTTTACGTTCTTCAACTATTTTACTTTTCGGGGTGTCAATTCTTACTACAAAAAAATAAAATAGAAAAGCAATGGCCCCGGCAAGCAGCCAGTACAAAATGTTTATTTCGCTGTAAGCAAAATATCCACCTGCTACCAAACCTGCTACACCGGGAGCGGCAAAAATGCCAATGCTGGCAGCCCGGTTTTTTTCTGCAGAGATGCTGCCGCCGGCAACATGATAAATAGCCGATGCTATGCCAGCCAGCACAATGGAAAACTGTGGCAAAAGATCAAATAAAATAATAGCAGAAAGATTCAGAGCATAAGAAAATATCAGCATTTTTTTTGGCTGCTGCATTTTTTCCAGTAACAGGGCTACGGGGTATTGCCCGCCAAATGCAAGCAGGTTGTACAACAGCAGGCCCAAACCAATTTGCAAAGCATCTATGTTTAATAAAACAAGGCAGCCTAAAAAATAGCCGGCAATACAATCGTTAAGGCCATGGCCGAGACCCAGTAAAACCAGCCTAAATGATTGTTGATTCATAATCCGCCAGTAAATAAAAACAGGATTACATAGGAAACAACATTCATCACTACTGTTGCCAACCAAATTTTTGATTTTGGTTTTGTTTTATTGAATAACATGATCAGCAAACCTTCCACCAAAACAGTGGCTATAAACATAATAAATAAAGGAAGTAAAGCTCCCACCTAACCATCGGTTTTAAAGTCAGCATTGTTTAAAGCTGCCAACAATAAATAACCGATAATGAGCGAAGCAATGTTTGCAACCAATGATTGCCACAGGCAATTACCAAAGCTGTTTATTTTGAATAAAAGCATAACAACTGCCTCTAGCAAAACAGCAACTAAAATGAAAAGCACAACAAAATAGCCAAGCAGAAAAACTCCTCCGGCATCTAAAAAAATCATGGTGGTTTGTTTTTTTGCTAAAATAAGATTCTTTCATCCTTGAAATTCAAATCACCACTATGCATACATTTTCAGAAAAAGATTTTGATGAGAAACAATAAAAAAGCCGGCATTACCCGGCTGCATGATCACCAAATCAAAAATTAATTTTTCTGCACCTGCCTGCGAATAAGATTTAGTGCACTGCCGGCCTTAAACCATTCGATCTGCGATTCGTTGTACGTATGATTCAACACCACTTCATCTTTGCTTCCGTCTTTATGATTCAAAATCATTTTTAATGGTTCACCCGGCTTAAAGTTGGTGAGGCCAACAATATCAATGGTGTCATCTTCCTGCACCTTATCGTAATCTTCTTTGTTTGCAAAGGTTAATGCCAGCATGCCCTGCTTTTTCAAATTGGTTTCGTGTATGCGGGCAAAGCTTTTTACAATAATGGCTCTTACACCTAAATGCCTTGGCTCCATGGCTGCATGTTCTCTTGATGAACCTTCACCATAATTTTCATCTCCCACTACCACCGTTCCAATGCCGAGTTGTTTGTACTGGCGTTGTGTGGCAGGCACCGGTCCGTATTCTCCTGTTACCTGGCTTTTTACTGAATCTGTTTTATCATTAAAGAAATTAATGGCACCAATCAGCATGTTGTTGCTGATGTTATCCAAATGCCCGCGATACTTTAACCAGGGCCCGGCCATTGAAATATGATCGGTAGTGCATTTGCCTTTTACTTTAATCAGCAGTTTCAATCCTGTCAAATCAGTTCCTTCCCATTCAGGAAATGGAGACAGCAATTGCAAACGTTGGCTATCTGCTTTTACCACTACCTGCACTTCACTTCCATCTTTAGCCGGCTCCTGGTAACCGGCATCTTCAACTGCAAAACCTTTGGGAGGTAGTTCAAATCCTTTGGGTTCAGCAAGTTTTACCTCTTCGCCTTTATTGTTTCTTAATGTATCGGTAAGCGGGTTAAACGCAATAGTGCCAGCCATTGCCAGAGCAGTTACAATTTCCGGTGAGGCCACAAAAGCATGAGTACTGGCCAATCCATCATTTCGCTTAGCGAAATTTCGGTTGTAAGAAGTGATGATGGTGTTTTTGCGGTTAGGGTCATCAATATGCCTGGCCCACTGGCCAATGCAGGGGCCGCAGGCATTGGCGAGAACTAAACCGCCAACATCTTCAAAATCTTTTATGAAGCCATCTCTTTCAATGGTGTATCGCACCTGTTCGCTGCCGGGTGTGATGGTGAAATCGCTGACAGCCTTTAATCCTTTACTCATTGCATCTTTTACAATAGAAGCAGAGCGGCTGATGTCTTCATAAGATGAGTTGGTACAACTGCCTATCAGGGCTACTTCCAGCTTTGCCGGCCAGCCATTTTTTTCAACAGCTTCTTTCAGTTTAGAAATAGGCGTTGCCAGGTCGGGAGTGAAAGGTCCATTTACATAAGGCTCCAAAGTGCTGAGATCTAACTCAAGCAATTGGTCATAATATTTGGAAGGATCCTGGTAAACTTCGGGATCGGGTCTCAGGTGTTCACGTATTCCATCGGCAAGCTTTGCAACTTCTTCTCTTCCGGTGGCTGCTAAGTAGTCGCTCATTTTTTTATCATAGGCAAACAACGAGCAAGTAGCGCCAATTTCTGCACCCATATTACATATGGTTCCTTTGCCGGTTGCACTCAGGCTATCTGCACCATCTCCAAAGTATTCAATAATGGCACCGGTGCCGCCTTTTACGGTTAATTGCCCGGCCACCCAAAGAATGACATCCTTTGCACTGGTCCAGCCGCTCATTCTCCCGGTCAGTTTTACGCCAATCACTTTGGGCATTTTTAACTCCCAGGGTAAGCCGGCCATTACATCCACTGCATCAGCACCCCCAACGCCAATTGCTATCATTCCCAGACCACCAGCGTTAGGAGTATGAGAATCCGTTCCGATCATCATACCACCGGGAAAGGCATAATTTTCAAGCACTACCTGGTGAATAATACCGGCGCCTGGTTTCCAAAAACCAATGCCGTATTTATTTGAAATGCTGGCCAGAAAATCATAGACCTCACGGTTAGTTTCTAATGCCAGCTGAAGATCTTTTTTTGCACCAACCTTTGCCTGTATCAGGTGGTCGCAATGCACGGTAGAAGGAACAGCAACTCTATCACGGCCACAGGTCATAAACTGCAGCAAAGCCATTTGTGCGGTGGCGTCCTGCATGGCAACACGGTCGGGGGCAAAATCCACATAATCCTTTCCACGTTCATAGGCTTTGGAAGCCGGTTGAAATAAATGAGTATAAAGTATTTTTTCTGAAAGTGTTAAAGGTCTTCCGAGTAGTTTTCGGGCTGCTTCCAGTTTTGCAGGTAATTCTTTATAAACCTTTTGAATTAGATCGAGATCAAATAGCATGAAAACTATGTTTGAGGTTTGAGGCCGATGACCGAAGTTTAAAAGCCTGGCAACTTCCAGCATCGAACCCTTAAAAGAGGCTGCGAAATTAACTAATCCTCACATTAAAAAAGCAGTGGATTAAAATTTGCTTCTGCGTTTAAAACAAATTTTTTTTAAATTAGTTCTATGAATCGCCTAAAAGATTTTATAGAATGGAAAGCTTTTGGTGTTTGTACGGCCATTGGTGAAAAAATGGGCATTGCCACCAGCCGCATCCGGCTGTGGTTTATTTACATATCCTTTTTAACTGTTGGTTCCCCCATCATTATTTATATGATTATTGCCTTTTGGATGAACATGAAAAAATACGTCAAGGCAGCCCGGCGCAACCCCTGGTATTACCTGTAAATAATTTTCAAAGCCAAATTCTGTTATGAGAAAATTTCTTTTGCTGTGTATGATTGTGGCAATATCCCTGTCAGTAAACGCACAGCCGGGTAAAGTATTAAACAGCCAGTTCATGAAAATCATGCTGGCCTTTCCTAAAAATTTCACTACTATTTCAAAAGGCAATTATGATTCATTATGGGAAACGTATGAATCAAACGTAATGATAGAAGGCACCTACGGTATGCATGTTGTACGGAAACACAAAACAACCAACAGGTATTTACGCAGCTATATAAATATTGATGATGATGCTTCATCGGCAGATTTCAAAAAAAATTTTTCAGACTGGGTGAAGAAAATTGAAGCTCTTGATTTCAATGGAGCTAAGCTCAAAGACATTCAGGATACACGATATTCAAAAAACACGAATTGGTATATCATGGGCAAAGCCTGGCAGATTGATAATAGTGCCGGAAATATTGCACCGGAATACCGCGGCTTTACTATCAGGCTTGAGTTGCTAAATCTTGATGAAGGAGGCTGGCAAATGGAATTGATTATTGGTGATTTGAATGCGGGAAAATAATTTCAAATCAATTCTTTCAATTTTTCAACCACTCTATCTATTTCTTACCTTGTATTTTGTTTACTGAATGAAAAGCGAACGGTTACCCGGTTAGGATCATTATTAATGGCACGGATAACGTGTGAGCCCTGGCCGGCGCCGCTTGAGCAGGCACTGCCACCCGATACATAAATATTATGAATGTCGAGGTTAAAGAGGAGCATTTCAGATTTTTCAGTCTTGGGAAAGCAAACGCTTAATACGGTATAAAGGCTTCTTCCTTCCGTATCGCCGTTAAAGGATACATTGCGGATGTTTTCTCTGAGCTGTTTGATCATGTATGTTTTAAGCGACTGAATATAGGCGCTGTCTTTTTCATAATTCGCCATAGCCAGTTCAAGAGCTTTTGCAAAGCCAACAATACCATATAAATTTTCGGTGCCTGCTCTCATATTTCTTTCCTGTCCGCCGCCAAAAATGAAAGGGTTGATCTTTACATTATCATTCACATACAATATACCGCAACCTTTTGGGCCATGAAATGTATGGCCTGATGCTGAAATGAAATGAACGGGTGTGTTGCCAAGGTCAAGAGGGTAATGCCCAACTGTTTGCACACAGTCTGAATGAAAAATAGCATTGTATTTTTTACAAAGATTGCCCACGGCATCTATATCCAGCAGGTTACCTATTTCATTGTTGGCATGCATCAGCGTTACCAGGCAGCGTACGGGGTGGTTCGCTAATTGTGTTTCCAGGTCCTGCAGGTCAACATGACCATCGGGCAAAATTCTTACAAAACTGTAGCTCACATCGCCGCATCCGTCTTTGGTTTATTTATATTTCGTTGCTAACCGTTGGCTCACCCATTATTATTTACATGATCCTTGCGTTTTGGATGAACATGAAACGCTACATGAAAGCAGCCCGCCGGAATCCCTGGTATTATTTATAGCCTGGGGCTGACTTTTTTAAAAGCACTTACAGTTTTCCTGATACAGACACCCAACTGCCGCCATTGTGCACATTGGAAAACCATTTTGCAGCAATATGTTTTTGGCTGTAGCACTCCTCATACCGCTGGCACAACAGGTAATGATCGGTTTATCTTTTGGCAGCTTATTCATTTTTTGAGGAAGCAAATCCAGTGGAATATTTACTGACCCCTTTACATGGCCCATAGCAAATTCCTGCGGTGTTCTTACATCAATAATCACTGTGCCATTGGCAATTTTTTCTGTTAGATTTTCTTTTGAACAAAAGCCAAAAAGTTCTTTAATCATTTTTATCATGCTTTTCTTTATTGGAAGTAGAAGATTTCTTTGATGGTTTTACAACAGTTGAAGCAACCAGGTTCCCTAATAAAAAACCCAGCAATGCGCCGTACAAAGTACTGTTCAGCGGTTTTGAAGTAATCATGCAGGTTCCACTGCTGCAGCCAATTTGGCGCCAGTACAGCCAGCCGGCTATTGCCCCCAAAACTGTTCCGATGATTGTAATGATATAAACTGTTTTCATGTTTTATTTTATGCTGCTATCTTATTTTAACTGCAAAGATGCAACACAAACATGCGTAACTTTTAAATATCCCGAAAGAGTTTTTTTTCCTGAAACAAACCTGATTTTATGAAATGAAAGAAATGTTTTAATGCATCGTCACTTATTCACTGTTTTTGCCGCAAATGCCAAACCAGAAACGCCAGAATTTTTCTCAGCGATGGGAATCAATGGCATTAATTTTTCAAGATAAATAGAAAACAAATACTATGAACCAGAATAGAAATAACAGCAATGACGACGGCAATCGTTCCTCAAAACGAAGAGAACGAAACATAGGTACACATAATGATGAAAACAAAATCAATTCACGACTTTCTGCAGAGACAGATAATGAAGGCATGGGAAACCATGAAGAAATAGACCGTGGTAAAGACCGAAAAAACAAACAGCAGGGACGTAATCGTTCCAATCGCTCAATGGATGCGTAAGAACAGCCAGGCTTTATAAATACAAAACTGCCGCAACTATTGCGGCAGTTTTATTAAGTAAATATCATGACTAATTAAAACGCTTTTAATCCATATTTTCTATTGTAGCGGTCGTTCAGTTGTTTTTGTTTGTCATTTAAATCAATTTTTCTTCCCTGGATAAATGCATCAGTTACCTGGTTGGTACGCATGTCCAAAATGTCTCCTTCACTCACAATAATATTTGCATCTTTCCCCACTTCAATGCTGCCGGTTTGCTTTTCAATACCCAACGCTTTTGCTGCATTTAAAGTAATTGCCTGCAGCGCCTGCTCTTTTGTTAAGCCATAGGCCGCAGCAGTACCCGCATTAAATGCCAGGTTACGGCCACGGGTTTGGCTGTCTTGGTCATTAATCACAAAGGTTACTCCCGCCTTTTGCAATTGCGCCGCTGTTTTGTAAGACTGGTCAACATCATCATCGGGTAAGGTTGGAAGGCTATGAGGCTGACTGAGAATGACAGTTACATTATTCTGCTTCAGCAAATCTGCAATTTGCCAGCTTTCACTTCCACCTACAATCACTAAATCAAACCCAAACTCTTTTATGAATTCAAGAGCAATCAGCATTTGCTTCACTGTATTGGCATGCACATAAAGTTTTTGTGTTTTATCAAACAACCCTTTTATGGCTTCAAACTTTACGTTGTGCTCTTCATGTTCAGCTTCATTAAAATAAGCTTTGGCTTCACGGAAAAAAGTTTTTACCATATCAATTTTTTCCAATCCTTCCTTAACAGGGTCTGGTTGCTGGGCATTAGGACCGCCAGGTGCAGCGCCAAAATTTCCAAAACCTCTTGGTCTTGGCATAAGTGAAGGCATAACCAAATGCAAACCCTGGTCAGTTTTATAAGCCGCATCATCCCAGTTCCAGGCATCTAACTGCACAACAGAAGAAAGCCCTGTCAGCAAACTACCGTCTGGAACAATGTTGGCTAATAAAATGCCATTGCTGCGTAAAGTATTGATGACTTTCGAATCAGCATTATAAGCAACAATGGAGCGAACATTGGGGTTCATTTCACCAATTTCTCTAACATCATTTGTTGCCCGAACGTTACCAATTTCAACCAAACCCAAATTGCTGCTGGCTAAAATAAGGCCCGGGTAAACATGCTTACCCTCGGCATTAATTATATTGGCATTGGCAGGAATGGTAACGTGGGTGCCTATGGCTGTTATCTTTCCATTTTCCATAACAACAGAAGCTTTATTTAACACCTGCCCGTTACCCACATGAATGGTTGCGTTGGTAATAACTACCGGCTGCGATTGCTTTGGCGAAGGCAGCACATATTCCTGGGCATGTACAAGCAATGCTGAAAAGCTGAGTAGTATTAGAAATAATTTTCTCATTGTTTTATTTTTTTCTTCCCTGTTTGATTATTGGTTTTCTATTTCATCGGAATCAATGGTTAACAAACCATGGCTGTGTAAATGATCGCTGCAGGTATTAATGATTTGATAAGTGGGCATAGCAGGCTGTACTGGTGCGCCGCTTTTCTTTTCACCAATCATTTTTTTAATTAGCCTGTTTCTTTCTGCATGAACCAGCTTTTGCATTTGCTCATCTTTCACCCGATCAAAATACACTGTGCCATCAACAATGGTATAAAGAGATTTTGCGTAAATGCTCAGCGGGTTATCAGTCCAAACCACCACATCAGCGTCTTTACCTACTTTCAAACTTCCTACCCTGTCATCAACATGCAGCATTTTTGCAGGGTTCAGCGTAACCATTTTCAATGCTTCTTCTTCCGAAAGATTTCCGTATTTAATTGTTTTAGCAGCTTCCTGGTTCAGGCGGCGGGCCATTTCTGCATCATCAGAATTAATGGCAACATTCAAACCTACTTTGTGCATAATGGCTGCGTTGTACGGAATAGCATCCTGCACTTCCATTTTATAAGCCCACCAGTCAGAAAACGTAGAAGCGTTTGCACCATGAGCCAGCATTTTATCAGCTACTTTGTATCCCTCCAGAATATGTGTAAAAGTGTTGTAGTGATAACCCATTTTGTTGGCCACTTCCATTGAACCGGTAATTTCACTTTGCACATATGAGTGGCAGGTGATGAATCGTTTGTTATCTAAAATTTCAACCAGGGCTTCCAGTTCAAGATCCCGGCGCGGCGGGGTTAAGCCTTTTTTATCTTTTGCATTGTTGTAATTAGCCCAGGCTTTTTTATAATCTTTTGCACGGGTAAATGCATCAATTAAAACCTGCTCCACACCCATTCTTGTATCAGGATAGCGATTGTTATTAGACGCATTGTTGATAGCACTGGTAGAACGTTTTACATTTTCACCCAACGCAAATTTTATCTGGCCGGGCCAGTTTTTAAATTTCAGATCTTCATCATTAGCACCCCAACGCAGTTTAATCAGTTGCGTTTGCCCACCAATTGTATTGGCAGAGCCATGAAGAATATGAGAAGTAGTTACTCCGCCGCTTAACTGCCGGTAAATATTAATGTCGTCGGGATTGAGGTTATCACCAATTCTTACTTCTGATGTTACAGTTTGTCCGCCTTCATTAATGGAAGATGCCGCAATGTGAGAGTGTTCATCAATAATGCCGGGAGTTACATGCAAGCCTGTAGCATCAATAATGCGGGCATTGGGTTCGGAAAGATTCTTTCCAATGGCAGCAATCTTGCCATTTTTCAACAGCACATCTGTATTTTGTAAAACACCGTCTTTTTCATTTGTCCAAACTGTGGCATTTTTTATTAAAATGGTTTCCTGTTTGGGTTGCTGTTCTTCTGACCAACCAAATGGTAAAAACGGATAAATGATCTTACCCAATTGACCAGCCGGTTTTTTGCGGGAGCTGTCTGCTTTTTGTTCGGCAGCACCGGTAAAGCTGGCTGTCCAGGTAAATGAATTTCCTGCACTATCCACTCCGTAACCTGTCCAAACGTTGTTATCAACCATACCGCTCAACCGAAACATTTCTGCAGCGCCTCTTGTACGTTCAGGTGCCACGTTTATTCTTACCTGCCTGCCGTCATAATAAAATTTAGATGTTACTGTGTCCTTACCAATCCAGCTTGCGGTAGTGTTGTTTTTAAAATCAAGCGTATAGTTAACCGGACCACCAGAACTATTGATGACAACATTGTATTTACCTCTCGGGTCTGTCCATGTATCTTCTTTAATTACATATTTATGGCCCTGTATCCAGTTTTGAAAAATGGTTGTGCGTTCACTAAAAATTGAGCCTGAAGTAATGAGGAAGTTGGCAACTTTACCGGCATCCAAACTGCCCACTTTATCATACACACCCAACACGGTGGCCGGTGTTTTTGTAAGAGCATTGAGTGCAGCATTTTCAGAAAGACCGTAATTGATAGCCGTTCTCAAATTGATGAAGAAAGTTTTTACATCACGCAGGTCAGAAGTAGTAAGGCAGAAAGGAATGCCTGCTTTTTCAAATGCTGCAGGATTTGTTGGAGCCAGCTCCCAGTGTTTCATATCACTCAATGAAACAAATCTTGCATCGTTGGGATCTTCAACATCCATTGCCTGCGGGTAATTCAGCGGAATGATATAAGTAGCGTTTGTTGATTTTATTTCTTTGATGCGCTGGTATTCATTTCCTCCGGCTTTAATGATATACTGCACGCCAAATTCATCACCAATGCGGTCGGCACGCAGGTCATTCCATTTATCGCCGGCTTCAAAAATTTGCGGAAGGTCCTGGTTGGTATTCCATGCCTGTAGGCTAACATTCACCCCCTCAGAAGCTGGTTTGTTTTTATACCATTGTGCATCCAGGTAAGTTTGGCGCAGCAAAGCAATCATACCCATCATAGAACTGGGATAGCTTTGCGTAGATGAACCTTTGTTAAATGAATAGTGGGCCGATGCTCTTTCTTTCAACATCACCAGGTTTTCTTTTTCATTGGCCAGTGTAACCAGTGTGCCTGTGCCGCGGGCAATGCCATCCCGCACATGAGAAAGCACAGTGCCGAACCCCGCTTCACGCAAAGGCTTTGCTTTTGAATCATCAACTACAAATTGCTTATAGGCATCTGCATCTGCTTTAATAGCCTGGTTCCATCCATAAGCACCTTTGGTAGCAGACTCCAGTTGCAATTGCTGTGCAAAGTTGAAACCAACTGTGCTTGGCTGACGTTGCGGAAGATTAATACCGTAATCAGCATAAATATCAATAAAGGAAGGATAGATCCATTTGTTATTGCAGTTGATTTCAACAGCACCCGTAGGCACTTTCAGGTTAGTACCAACGGCAACAATTTTTCCATCTTTAATAATTAAAGTAGCATTGGTTAAGGTAGTGTTGGCATCTTTAACGATCGTGGCATTGGTAAAGGCATAATGTCCGTGCCGCGGATCGGCCACACCATTCTCGGGAAATGTTGGTTGTGCCTTTGCCACCAGGCAGAAGAACAATACCCCGAGCATTGGGAGCAGAAACAATTTTCTCATTTCAATAGAATATTTGAAGATTATGACGGAAGTTATTGAAAAAACCAGTGGAGCGAAAACGATTTTTGTCGGGCGGAAGGAAAAAAAGCCGCTGCAGACACAACGGCTTTTGATAAAGTATTAAAAATTTTATCGGATCAACGTAACGGTCCCTTTTCTGAAAATTTTTCTTCCAACCTTTGTTACACCTTCTACTACCCATACATAAACTGCCGGGGGCTGATCAATGCCGGCATGTTTTCCATCCCAGCCATCATTTGTTTTTGTAGTAGAGTACATCAGTTGACCCCAGCGATTATACACCCTGAAATATTTTATTTCAGCAATACCCACCGGCAATGGAATAAGCAAGTCATTTTTTCCATCTCCGTTTGGTGTGAATGCCGTGGGCACATAAATATCCGGGCCTTTATAAACTTTCAATATTACTGTAGCTGAACCCTGGCAACCCGCTGCGGTGTATGCAGTAACCGTGTATGAATAAACATTGCCATAACTGTTTGCAGGCATAGATGCAATTGGGTTTGGAATGTTTGGATCAGATAGGGTTACTCCGTTGCTCCATGAATAGTTAGTAGCAATGGAAGTAGCCAGCAACTGAATTTGATCGCCTTCAGCAACAATAGAGTCTTTTGGAGACACGGTTACTTTTATCGGTGGAGTTACGTTCACTTTCACTACATCAGTATTCAGCGAAGTACAGCCGTTTGCATCTATCACTTTTAAAGAATATTGAGTGGATGATGCCGGCCTTATGACTGTTGGATTTGGAATTGTCGGATCATTTAAACCTGTTGCCGGCGTCCAGATATAATTCACTCCGCCAGAGCCGGACAATTGTGCATCCTGTCCATAACAAATATCTGCATCGGCTCCTGCATCAGCCACAGGGGCTGGATTTACATTTACTGTAATTGATCCGCTGGTGCTGCAACCACCAAGTGTTGCCGTAACAGTATAAGTTGTGGTTGTTGTGGGTGAAGCAGTCGGATTTTGAATTGTTGGATCATTCAATCCTGTAGTTGGTGTCCAGTTGTATTGAGTAGCATTACTGTTTACAGTTAACGTGGTTGATGTGCCCTCGCAAATGGTGGGGTTACCACCTGTTGAGAAAGTGAGTGTGTTGTTTAAGCCCACTGTTGCATTGGTTGTAAAGGTGCAGTTGTTTGCATCTTTAACCGTAACTGTATAGCTGCCCGGTGCTACTGTAAATGTATTTGACAACTGAAAGTTTATACCATCAATGGAATATTGGTAAGAAACTGTGCCACCACCTGCATTCACCGTGATCACTCCATCATTTCCACCATTGCAGGTTGCATTCTGTGTAGTGGCAGAAGCTGTGAGTGCAGCCGGTTCTGTAATCACAACATTTGATTGTGTTTGTACACAACCATTGTTATCACGAATGTAAACGGTATAAGTTCCTGCAGCTACATTAAATGTATTACTGCTTTGATAAGTTGTTCCGTTCAATGAATACTGGTAAGGAGAGGTTCCTCCGCTGCCGGTAACAGTTATCACACCATTGCTTTGCCCGTTACACAAAACATTTTGAGTGCCTACACTCAGGGCAAGAGCTGCAGGTTGTGTAATAGTAACAGTTTGTGTGCCGGTACAATTTTGTCCATCACGGAAATAAACAGTGTAAGTTCCTGCCGCCAAACCTGTGAATGTATTGCTTGCCTGGAAAGTAACATTGTCTAATGAGTATTGGAACGGCGCCGTGCCAGGTGCATTTACATTCACGGTAATAGAACCATTGCTTAACCCGTTACAGGTAACATTGGTTTGATTGATGCCTGCTGTTAACGGTGCACCCGCAGCAACCGTAACATTAATTGTTGAAGAGCTGCAACCGGCTGCATCAGTAAACACAATTGTATGCGGGCCGGCAGCTACATTGATAAATACATTGCTTGCCTGGAAAGCCCCGCCATCCAATGAATATTGATAAGGGCTTGCTCCATTATTTGGCGTAACTGTTACTGTTCCATTGCTGGCGCCATTACAACTGGTAGCTGTAGATGTTGCCGTACCGGTAACACCTGCGCCTGCAGCCACTGTTACTGAAACTGTGTTGGATGTGCAGGTATTTATGTCCCTTACCACAACCGTATAAGTTCCCGGAGCCAGGTTGACAAATGTATTGGATGATTGATAGGCACCGCCATTTAATGAATATTGATAAGGAGCAGTACCGTTTGATGCAGTCACTGTAATCGTTCCATTGTTTACACCGGGACAGGATGTAGGCGTGGATGTTGCACTGGCTGTAACATTTGCGACTGCAGCAACGGTAACATTGATGTTAGATGAAACACAACCGTTGGCATCGGTAAACACAACTACGTGATTGCCGGCAGCCACATTGGTAAATACATTGCTAGTTTGATTAGTCAATCCATCTAACGAATACTGATAAGGTGCAGTGCCGGTGGTAGGTGTAACAGTAATTGTTCCGTTGTTAACGCCATTGCAGCTAGCCGGTGTTGAAGTAGCTGTGCCTGTTGGCGCACTGCCTGCAGCAACAGTAACATTAATGGGCGAAGAAGAACAACCCGTAGCATCGGTCACAATAATATTATGTGTGCCGGCTGATACGTTGGTAAATACATTCGATGATTGTGAAGCTGCACCATCTAATGAATACTGATAAGGTGCAGTGCCGGTGGTGGGTGTAACAGTAATTGTTCCGTTGTTAACACCTGAGCAGGATGTAGCGGTTGAGGTTGCGTTAGCAGTTACTCCTGTTCCTTGTGCAACAGTTACATTAATAATAACCGAACTGCAAGCTGCTGCATCTTTAAACTGTACAGTGTGCGGGCCGGCAGAAACATTGGTAAATACATTGCTGCTTTGCAAAGAGCCACCATCCAATGTGTATTGATAAGGCGGAGTTCCGCTGGTGGGTGTAACTGTAATCGTTCCGTTATTTACACCCGGGCAGGAAGTAGGTGTGCTGCTTGCAGTGCCACTTAAAGGCGGACCTGAATTAACGGTAACCGGTATCGTATTGGAAGTACAGCCAATTGCATCTTTAATCACTATATAATGTGTGCCGGCCAGTACACCCGTGAATATATTGGATGACTGGTAAGGCTGGCCATCCATTGAATAAGTATAAGGAGCTGTGCCGCTTGTTGGCGTTACAGTAATTGTTCCATCTGCTGATGTTGGACATGTAGATGCGGTAGTGGTTGCATTGCCGGTAATAGGTGCACCGGCGCCAACTGTAACTGTTGTTGTACCGCTGCATCCTCCATTATCTGTAACAGTAACTGTATAATTGCCGGGAGCTAGATTAGTAAAGACATTGCTGCTTTGCGGTGTGCCACCGTTTAATGAATACAAATACGGAGGAGTGCCTGTTGGCGGAGTGACAGTAATGCTTCCGTTGTTTACGCTGCTGCAGGAGGTTGGTGTTGCCGAGGCGGTAACATTCAATGTTCCGGTGGATGATACAGTGATAGGAATAGTGCTGCCACAACCATTAGCATCACTCACATAAACGGTATGCGACCCTGCGGCTACGTTGTTAAAGGTGTAGGTATGGCTGTTTGAATTTTGCCCCGGAGGATTATCAAGTGTATAAGTGAATGGAGCTGTACCTGCTGCTGCCGGAACGGTAACCGTTATTGTACCATTTGGCGGGCCGCAGGTAGTGGCCGTAG
>PSMD01000007.1:75394-76900 GCA_040289925.1 Chitinophagaceae bacterium
TATGCTGATCAACTGTTCCATAGGATTAACATTAGAAACAAAAATTGTTTTTATCAGGAATTGTGTTGATGCAGCAGAAACACAAACATTTGGAAATTTCAAATCGAGAATTCCAATTGTTGTTGTTGCAGTGTCGGCCCATTTAATATGAGTACCCGTTAACGTGGTTAATTCAGAACTTACAAAATTTGTCGTTCCCCCGGCAGGAGTAAACCGTCTGGCTTCATTATTAAACGTCCATCCGGCCTGAGCATTTGTGTTAGGAGACGTTTCCCAAACTGCCTGGTCGCGGTTCCAGTTTTGTACACCTAAAATACCACGGCCCGCATTTGTACTAGAAGCACAACTCTTATTTTGAAAGTAAACTTCTATTATGCCGGAATGTTCATAAATCACAATCTGAAACGTGGTTTTTGGCGTGCAATTATTGTTTCCATAAACACCAATGTCAACATAACTCACAACAAATTTTCTGCACGGACTAATACCTTCTGTATGCCATTGAATGATTCTATTTGGCCCGCTTGCGACTGATCTTGGATCAAGATCTGAGTAAGCTCCCATTATTGAAGCTTTTGGATAATATGTGCTTCCCGAGTTACAAATGGTTCCCCCGGCATAGGGAAGAGGCGGATTTATCATCCATGCATTTCCGCAGCTAGCATTGGCAATATCAAAAGTGATTAACCCGTTTGACCCAACAACCGTATTGTTGAATAAAGAATCGTAAAAAGGAAAAGTAAATGGAAGGGCAACCGCATTGCTGTATTGATCATCAGCATATAAAACCGGATCTTCCGAACCCGTTGTCGACGTGTAAGGATATGGTGTGTAGGGAATCGTATTAACTACGTATGTAGAAGTTTTTTTAACATGCGGCGTCTTGAGGTTTATATCAGTACAGGTTTGGCCGCAAGGCAAATTGATTATGGTGTGGTTGAAAGGTGTGTTGGTAGTGGGATTAATCGTTTGCACGCAGTTTTGCGCAGAAACGACAGGTAACAGGCCAAATACCAATACGGCTATTATTGAGAACCTTAACATCAGAGATTTCATTGTTACAGCAGTTAATGATATGGTTCGTAGGGTAAGGAGTAAAAAAGTGGTCTAATTTAACGAAATTAGCCAGAAAATTGAGGACAGATTTTGGCTTTCCTGATTGCTGACAGCAGGTTTTTTGCAATATCAGCTCATATATATACCGGCAATTTAATTTCAGGCTGAAATGGAAGAAGCAACGAAGACAACCCGAAGATGAAAAGTGCGAACTCTCTCAAGAATTTCACCCGCGGAATTGAACAGGCAAATAAATGCATCCTCATGAGTGCTGTTGCCTACAATCTGAAAAAATTACTGAAGTGGCAATAAACAAAAGTGGAAACAACGGTGATTGCTTTGAAAGAGGCAGGGAAAAGCCTTTGTTTTCCTTTTTTATGCGATGGCCCTTCCAACGTGCCAATAACCATGTTCAGCCAAAATTTATTTTCTGCTGATTAAATTGAAAAA
>PSMD01000048.1:0-4902 GCA_040289925.1 Chitinophagaceae bacterium
ACGTGTGGTTACTTAAATTTAATCCCATTTGTCAGATCAACTCTTAACTTCTACAGCCTTATGCCAATAAATGATGAAAGAAAAAATTTCATATTGGCAAAACGAATGAAACTTTAAAATTTAATCAGTATCAGTTTTGCCTTGATTTTTTTGTTACTTTTTGTATCCAGACAAAAGGTAATTTTTTTTTGAAAATTCACTTCAGCCCTTGCGTTATATATTTTATGTTACACATTTTGTATAACAAATCTCAAATCACTTCAGCTCCTCTACTTTCACCCTGGTTGGTGTGTCCTTTCCTGCAACGATAGTTGTTGCGCTCAGGGCAATTGATCTGATGATGATCGTCATGTTTTGCAGATCAAGGGTTGAAACTTCGTCGGTTAATTTATGATAATGGGGTTCTTCATCCATTTTGGCGGTGGAGATGGTATGGGCCGGCACTCCCAGCCTGGCCAGGGTGGCATTGTCTGAACGATAAAAAAGATTTTGCTGAGGATAAGGATCGGGATAAAAAGTAAAGCCACTGCCCGCCAGGTTTTTTTGAAGAATTTCTCCCATGCTGGTTTTATCGAAGCCGGTGATATAGGCTGAGTTTTTTCCCCATTTGCTTTCCGTTCCTATCATCTCAATATTGAACATGGCCACCACTTTACCCGGATCTAATTGTTTTGAAAAATACTGTGAGCCATAACCACCCAGCTCTTCGGCTGTAAAGGCAGCAAATATTATCGTTCTTTCGTTATTGCCTAAGGCCTTGAAATATTTTGCAAGCAAAATTACCGCTGTTGTACCCGCCGCATCATCGTTGGCGCCATTGTAGATCGAATCTCCGTTCACCGGTTTTTTGGCAATACCCAGGTGATCGTAATGCGCAGAAAAGATGACATACTCGGAAGGTTTTGATTTGCCCGGTAACACACCTACTAGGTTGGCATAGGGTGTTGACTGTACAACACTCTCTGCTTTTATCCTGAATTTGGTTGGCTGGTAACTACCCAGGATATAGATGACTACACGGCTGTTTTGGGGATCAGTTGAAAAACCTTCGGGTGCAAAATCTGCCAGGCGGGGAAAGTTCCTGGCAAAGCTGGAGTCAACAAACACGATCATGCTTTTGTCTGATTCCATAACCTGTGGCATTTGCTCCCGCATGGTTTTTCCTGATTTAATATGAACTATTTCCAGTCCAGATTTTTCATCCACTTTAGTTTGTGTGCTGGTAGAATGTACAATGACCCGTACCGGGTTAAGCTCCTGTTCATCTATTTCAGCTTTTACACTGATTACTTTCGTTTTGGTTTTATGAAAAGCCTGCAAAAAACTTTTGCCGGTAAATGGCTGTAATCCTGCTTTTTGAAATTCATCAGCAATAAAGCTGGCTGCTTTATCTATAGCCGGTGTGCCGGCACGGCGGCCTTGCATTTCATCGGATGCAAGAATTTTTTCAATTCGCTCTGCTTCTTTTGAATTGATGATTGCATCTACATTGGTTTGTGCAGAAACAAAAATGGTTATTGAAATCAATAACCACGTTAAACAAAATCTCTTCATTTTTTTCATTTTCTTATTTACCTTTTTACCTGATTGCCCATTGGCAATTGTAAAATTTTGCGGGTTCTATTTATCTTTGTGTTGAACGCCGGGAGTACGATTGGGGTGCCTTACCAGCACTGGCCATTTACGATGCCCGGTTTTTATTTTGAATATTCAGGCATAACGCTTCGCAGTTCCACAGTTCTCTTTACAAGCTCATCATCTCTTTAAACTTCACCGTCTGCCGGCGGCTCACTTCAATTTTTTCGCCACCCTTTAACTCCAGCAACAAACCACCGTTGAAGTAAGGTTCTATCTTTTCGATCATGCGCAGGTTAATAATATGCTTGCGGTTAGCCCTGAAAAATGTTTTTTCATCCAGCCTTTCTTCCAGGGCATTCAGCGATTTTAAAATAAGAGGCTTATTATTACCAAAGAAAACCTTTGCATAGTTGCCCACACTTTCAAACAAGCGGATGTCGCTCAGCTTTACAAACCAGCAACGTTCCCCATCTTTCACAAATACCTGGTCATTTTCGGTAAGCAGGCTGCGATTTGCATTTTCATTGGCCACTGTTTCCCGGGCTTCCGTAATATGTAATTTCTGGATCGCATCGGCCAAACGCTTTGGTTCAACCGGCTTCAGCAAATAATCCAGTGCATTTACTTCAAAAGCTTTCAATGCATATTCATCATAAGCGGTAGTAAATATTACATGCGGTGCTTTTTCAAGACTGGTCAGCAGGTCGAAACCAGTCTTCCCCGGCATTTGAATATCCAGGAATACAAGATCCGGGTTTTGAGATTCAATTTTGGCAATGCCTTCATCGGCATTGGCCGCTTCATCAACCACTTCAATTTCAGGGTAATCCTGTAACAAGCGGCGCAGTTCCCTTCTGGCCAAACGTTCATCGTCAATAATAATTGCTTTCATTTGTAAATAGTTAATTGTTTAATGCTTACCTGGATAATTGGTTTTAGGAGAAAACTTTCGCAGCTTCAACCGGCAAAAGCAGTTTTGCTTCCACTGTTGAAGGATTGATTTGCCTGATTTGGAAACTTGCTTTATCACCATACAAAAGTGAAAGACGGTTTTGTGTACTGGAAAGCCCAAAGCCTTCTGCATTCATAGAGCCATTTAATATTCCTGTGTTCTGCACGGCCAGTTCATGATATTGATCACTGAAATCAGAAATGATCCGGATGGTACCTCCGTTAATCTGTTTACTGATGCCGTGCTTGATCGCATTTTCAACCAGTGTTTGCAGCATCATGGGCGGCACAGGTTGATCGAGTGTCTTTTCATCAATCTGGTATTCCACTTTCAGGCGGTCTTCAAAACGCATATTTTCCAGCGCCAGGTAATCTTTTACAATGCTTAATTCTTTTTCAAAACTTACGGTTTCTGATTTATCGGCCTGCATGCTGCTGCGCAAAATATTGCTAAGCTCTGTAATCGCTCTTCTGGCCCGCTGTGGGTTTTCATCTATTAATGCACGAATACTGTTGAGAGAATTAAAAATAAAATGAGGATTGATATGGGCTTTGATTGTTTTTAATTCCAGCTCTTTAATCAATGCTTTCAACTGCAAGGTATCCAGCTGCTGCTTGCGGCTTTTTTCAATAAAGTGGTAGAAATAATAGATCAACAACCAGGGTAAAATATACAAGCCATTGTCAACTGTTGATCCAAAAAGACGGGCAAAGAAATTTAATTTCTTCTGATTCTCTGTATATAATTTAAAAAGATCAATAGCCCAAAGTATTATCAGAGTATGAAGCAGGGAGGTAACAATCAGGGCGACAATCATCCTGGGGATTGCTTTCTCTATAGAGAGCATCATCCACCCTTTCCATTTTAGAAAAATTCTGAGCAGGTGAGTTGTGGCAATACCCGAAACAAAAAGTACAGCCAGCCTTCCCAGCAAAACCGAATTGGATATTTTTACTTTATACACATGGGCAAAAAACAAAACCACCAGGCACACAAAAGCCCAGCCACTTAGCTGCAGAATCCAATACAATCTGTTTCTATTGCTCATAGCCAGCAAATCTAAACTTTTCCGTTACGGACGGTAGCCTGTAAATATACCAGTGGAAGATTGGTCTTACAAATGGAACAAAAATTAAGAAAACGTCAAAATATGCCCGTTTTCATGAATAAAAACACTTATTTACTCCGTCACATCTTTAAATACTAATTTTACACCCGATAACTTTTACTGAATGGAGATCACCCCTGGCGCTTTATTGCAAACAATCAATTCACCCGCCGATCTTAAACAACTTCCCCGTGAAAAACTTCACCAGGTTTGTGATGAGCTGCGTCAATATATTATTGATGTGGTGAGTGTGCATGGCGGTCACTTTGCTGCCAGCCTGGGTGTAGTAGAATTAACCGTTGCTCTTCATTATATTTTCAATACGCCATACGATCAATTGGTTTGGGATGTTGGTCACCAGGCTTATGGCCATAAAATTTTGACCGGCCGCCGCGATAATTTTATCACTAACCGCAAATACAATGGACTAAGTGGTTTTCCCAAGCGCAGCGAAAGCGAGTACGATGCATTTGGTGTAGGTCATTCTTCCACTTCAATTTCTGCTGCTCTCGGCATGGCCATGGCTGCAAAGTATAAAGGAGAAACTGATAGAAAATGTGTGGCCATTATTGGTGATGGAGCTATGACGGCAGGACTTGCATTTGAAGGCCTCAATCATGCCGGCGTGGCTGATACTGACCTGTTGATTGTGTTGAACGATAACTGCATGAGCATTGACCCCAATGTGGGTGCATTAAAAGAATACCTGACCGACATTACAACTTCTCCTACCTACAATAAAATAAAAGATGATGTTTGGAATTTGCTTGGCAAGCTACCGGTAGGCAAAAACTTTAGCCGTGCCATGGCACATAAGCTTACTGAAGGCTTGAAAGGAATGGTAAGCAACTACGCCAATTTGTTTGAATCGCTCAAGCTGCGATATTTTGGCCCGATAGACGGGCATAATGTTACCAAGCTGGTTGATACTTTAAAAGACCTGCGTGAAATTCCTGGTCCCAAGTTGCTGCACATTATTACCGTAAAAGGCAAAGGCTATGCACTGGCAGAAAAAGATCAAACCAAATGGCATGCACCAGGCCTGTTTGATAAAATAACCGGTGAGATACAAAAGAAAAAATTTGATCTTCCGCAGCCACCCAAATACCAGGATGTATTTGGATACACTATTATTGAGTTGGCAGAAAAGAATGAAAAGATATTTGGTATTACTCCCGCCATGCCTTCCGGGTCTTCCTTAAAATTTATGATGGAAAAAATGCCGCATCGGGCATTTGATGTGGGCATTGCCGAGCAACATGCT
>PSMD01000048.1:4936-16732 GCA_040289925.1 Chitinophagaceae bacterium
GGCATGGCTACGCAGGGCATGAAAGTTTTCTGTAACATTTACTCTTCATTTATGCAGCGGGCCTACGACCAGGTGATACATGACGTGGCCATTCAAAAATTGCCGGTGATATTTTGTTTAGACCGTGCAGGTTTGGTGGGCGATGATGGGCCTACACATCACGGTGCTTATGATATTGCATATATGCGCTGCATACCCAATATGATTGTGAGTGCCCCGATGAATGAAAGTGAGCTGCGCAACCTGATGTATACCGCGCAGCTTGAAACCACGTGTCATCCTTTTGTAATTCGCTACCCCCGTGGTGAAGGCGTAATGCCTGAATGGAGAACGGAGATGAAGGAAATCCGCATCGGTACGGGACGTAAGTTGAAAGAAGGACAGGATATTGCGATTTTATCTTTCGGTCATCCCGGCAATTTTGCAGCTTCAGCCATCAGAGATTTAAAGAATGATGGATTGAATGTAGGCCATTATGATATGCGTTTTGCCAAGCCGCTTGATGAAGAATTGCTGCATGATGCATTGAGCAAGTATGAAAAAATCATCACTGTTGAAGATGGAACTGTAGTGGGTGGCTTTGGTTCAGCAGTGTTGGAGTTTATGAACCAGCATGGTTATAAAAATGAATTGAAAATTCTTGGTATTCCCGACAGGGTTGTTGAACATGGCATACCTAAAGAACTACACCGCGAATGTGGCTATGATGCGGAAGCTATTAGACAGGCAGTGCTGGAAATGATGAGAGACAAGGTGAACACAACCACTGCTATTCTGCAATAAAGGCATGCCAGCAACAGACATCTTCAGCCAAAATTTTTTGTAGATTTAAGTATGGATATAAGAGAACCGATACCGGTTTACGGCAAGAAAAAAATCAGCATTCAAGAATACCTGGCGTGGGAAGAAGCTGCAACAGAAAAGCATGAGTATTACAACGGCGAAGTGTTTGCAATGAGTGGGGCTAAAGTGGCGCATAATGTTATTGCCGGAAATATTTTTGGAAGCCTAAGCTTATAGATTGAAAGGAAAATCCTGCCGGCCTTTTAACAGCGACCAGCGAATTCACATCGAAAAAAAACGGTTTATTTACTTATCCTGATATTTCCATTGTTTGCGGAAAGATTAAAACCCTGCATGATGATGAAGTGAATGTTTTAAATCCTACCGTTATTATTGAAGTTCTTTCTCCTTCCACAAAAAATTATGACAGGGGAGAAATTTTTTTTGTACCGTGATATTCCCACACTCAAAGAATACATCCTCGTTGATTCTGAGATGATCCATATTGAGGTATTTCACCTGAATGCAAACAATCATTGGGAGTTACAGGAATACAGAGCCGTTTCTGAAATGTTGCAACTATCTTCTGTGGCTGTTTCTGTTTCTTTAACAGAAGTGTACGAAGGAACGAAATTGCTACTTGTACAGGAGTAAATTTATCCGATCATTCTCTTTTTACATTCAGCTTTTTTCTGAGTAAATTTAGATAGGCACCGGAAACTTATTTTGCTGGCATGTTACATTGCTTCTGCTAACTGCTTTGCACAATCCACCCGGCCAGGTGGAGTCGCAGAGTTCGGTGGTCAATATCCCTTTGTTTATTATACTCCAAGAGATGGACTTGCCAACAGCCGTGTTCGCAGTATTAAGCAGGACAGCAAAGGCCGTATGTATTTTTTAACCTATGGTGGCCTGAGTGTTCACGATGGAAGCAGGTTTATTAATTATACCACACAGGACGGACTGGCTAATGATGTAGTGAATGATGTTTTTGAGATAAACAGCGACTCATTACTGGTGGCCACCAATACTTTTAAATTAAATGTATTGGCAAGCGGCAAAATAAACAGCTTTAAAACTGTGGATGGTTTTTGCCCGACCGTTAACCGGTTTCACCGTTCTTCGGACGGCCATTTGTATGCAGCAACTGATCAGGGATTATTTATACTGGATAAGCAAAGGTTTATACAGGTGCCCACCCTTGTGGATAATATAAACGTAGCCCTCTTCCTGGAAAATATTATTGAATACAAAGATTATTTGCTGCTAGTTCCCTGGAGCAAGGAAATAAAAGAAAAGCTGGTTGTTTATGACAAAAAAAAATCACAGAGTAACCGATGTTTTTACAAAAGAAAGAATATATGGCATGGCAACAGATCATGAAGCGAGAGTCTGGGTGGGAATAGGCGATCAAATCAAAACACTCGATACCTATTTATTAAACCGGGGAAAAATTGTGCTGGCAGGAATACCACAGCAATTTAAAAATGTATTGAAAAAAAAGTTTTCAAGCTTCTTTTTTGATGCGGAAGGCAATTCATGGTTTGTTCGTGGCGACCAGGTGCAGAAGATCACCAAAGAGGGGCAGGGTCAAATTTTTAGTGCTGAGCAGGGTTTGCGTTCAGGTAATTTTAATGCCATTTTCCAGGACAGGGAAGGAATTACATGGGTATGTTCAGATGGTAATGGCGTGATAAAAATAAGCAGTATTAATACCCAGATTATTAATAAAACCCTGGCAGGCATTCCAATCATGATCACTGCACTTCGTCATCAAAACGATACCGTTTGGCTTTATAATGCAAGAAACCATTCTTTGATACGGATCTATAAAAACGAAATAGTAAGCTTTCCTTACCCGGACAAAGCGGGTGTATTTGATCTTTTCATTCTTGGACAAAAAATATATTTGGCTAACCCACGAAAGTTGATTGTTATTAATGATAAAGACCTCCCTTCTTCCTATAAAAAACCAAAGGTCATTCTTAATAACCCTGGCATCTGGGTCGGTTCCGGTATTACAGATGGTAATGGTGCGCTTCTAATTATGACTACCAAACACGATACCTCGTATTTTTTAACAGTCATAAAAAATGACCAGGTAGTTTTTGAACACCCGGTTCCATACACCACTGATCAATTGGCAATTGACAAACAACAGCAGGTATGGATTGCTCCTCGTACAAACCAGTTGATTGTTTTTAAACTTCAACCCAAAACACCCGGAAAGTATCTGGAACTGGCCCATGATTATTCATCACAACTACCTTCTTATATCTCATCACGTTCCATCACCATTGATAAAAACAATATTGTATGGCTTGGCACCAGGCATAATGGCATTTACCGACTGGAAATAAAAGACAACAAAAAAATATCATTAACCCAATTCAGTATAAAAAACGGCCTGACGGATAATTTTATTTATTTCCTGACCTGCGATAATCAAAACAATATTTGGGCGGGCACTCAATCCGGTATTGATAAGATCCTTTTAAAGGATGGTAAATATGTGATCGCCAATATCAGCAAAAGCAATAATCTTTTTCAAACTATCTATCGCATCGGAATAACCAGCGATCATACTGCCTGGGCGTTTAATAATAATGGCGGCATGTTAAAAATACTGGCCACCCAGCGTACAAAAGCTGCTGCTCCGCCTTTATTATTTACCCGGTTAACGGTAAATGATTCCGCCTGGAATTATGCTGCAAACCGCTTTACTTATTTACAGAACAACCTCTCTTTTTCTGTTGCAGCAGCCTCTTTTTTTGATGAACGATCCATACTTTACTCTTACCAACTGGTTGGAAGCAGCAACAGTCACTGGAGTGAGCCGGCAGAAAAGGATTCGATGTTATTGGCACAGGGCACTGATCCTTCCATGATGACCGGAATGTCTAATTACGGAAACGACCCAACGACTATGATCAGTTTATACAAAGTAGCCTCAACCAAAGGCCAGAGAAAGATCTACACAATGAAATCAGGCGGTGCTTTCTCTATGGGAAAAAATAAATCATCAGACAAGTATACGTTTAGCGTTAAAAAGATTCGTGAAGGTTATTGGGAACTGGTTATTGATAAATCCTTACCAAGAGGCGAGTATGCTTTTGTAGTGATTGGTGGCTACAGTGGCGGCATGGATGCGCTGTTGTTTGCTTTTGGCATTGATTAATTTTAGATCTCTTTTACACTGATTATGGAATTTTTTTCGTTTTGATTCTTACCTTTTGACGGGTATGAAAAAAATTATTTCCATAACCTTATTGCTACTGCTGCTCACCAGCTTTTCATGGGCATGGTTAAATTTTACGGGTGAAGGAAAAAGGCTGAAAACATCACGCCTTGCCGAAAGCAATAAGACTGACTATTTCAAAAAACTACAGGTTAGAGCCGCAGATGCAAAAGAATTTGCAAAGAAAAATAACTTCAACCAGCGCATTTGTTTCTTGATTGACATGAGTATTCCCTCCGGTCAAAACCGCTTTTTTGTCTATGATCTTCGGAAAGACACTATCCAAAATGCAGGGTTGGTAACACATGGCCGATGCAATGAAAGCTGGCTGGAAGGTAGAAAATTTGGCAATACGGTTGGCTGCGGTTGCACCTCTGTATGCAAATACAAAGTTGGTAAAAGCTATTATGGCCGTTTTGGTCTTGCTTTTAAACTGCACGGTCTTGAAAAAACTAACAACAAATCCTTCGAAAGATTTGTTGTTTTGCATGCACATGACTGTGTACCTGAAACAGAAGTGAAAAATGAGATCTGCCAGAGCGATGGTTGTCCTACTGTAGCGCCCGGCTTTCTGCAACAACTTAAGCCCATCATTCAAAACTCTTCAAAGCCGGTGCTGCTCTGGATATTTGAGTAGATTCTGTTTCCCTTCTTCATTTATTTTTTCATATTCGGATTAGCAGACCTCTTCCCTCCTCTAAAATTTCTGATTTTGCCCCTTTTTATTTTATCGCTTATGATGAATGAGAATTTATACAGGTTTTACCTGCCTGCATGCTTACTGGCTGCCTTTTATGGGCTGCTGTTGGGTATTGCAAAAAAAAGTTTAACTGGAAATTACTTTCGCCAGCATATTTACCTGCTGCTTGCTATTGCTCTATTATCTGCTATTGGCTTCATTGGACATCCACAGGTGTTTGATTTTACTGATCCTTTGTTAATGAGAGTATTAGCATCAGCACTGAGTTTTATTTTGAGCATCGTTCATTTTTTTCTTCTCAAAAAGTTATTTCATCCCCAAAAAAACCAGCTATTGTTTCACTTTGTTTTTACAACTACTATTTGCCTGGGTGTAATGCTTGGTTTTTTCGCTTTATCGTTACTACCAAACTGAAGATCTTTTTTTTGCTAAGCTCTCTTGCTATTTCTTTTTTTACTCCTTATTTCTTTTTTGAATCGTTTCATGCATTTGCCAGCATTCCTCCTGCTATTATTAAGCCATGGTTTTATCCAGTTAATCAAAATTCGGCTGAGCCCACTGAAGAAGAACATCAGCCGGCCGCAACCGGTACCGGCTAAATGGGAGTTAGAAGATATTAAGCCCCGGAAAATGTTTATTCCTTGAGCTTATGAATCCAGGGTAGATGCAAGTTTATTGAACCAGCGTCAACGTGATTCACTTGAAATAATCCGGTTGGTTAATGAAAGGCAATGGCTGATAGAATTGCACGAAAATGATTCAACCGAAATTGAATACTGGCAATATTATTATCACCTGGTTAAAGACTAACAGGAAAATTGCAAAACCCTTTTGACTTACCGCTAAGCCAGGCTGGCTTCCATGGTAATATTTGTGTTGAGTAATTTACTGATGGGGCAATTGGCTTTTGCATTATTTGCACACTCTTCAAATTTAGCAGCGTCAATACCGGGTACAGCAGCTTTCACAACTAAATGACTGTTTGTAATAGTTCCATTTTCCACTGTAATGGTGCATTTTGTATCAATATTGTCTGGCGTAAAACCTGCAGCACCTAATACAAAACTCAGTTTCATTGAAAAGCAACCTGCATGTGCAGCTGCCACTAATTCTTCGGGGCTTGTGCCTTGTACTTCTTCAAACCTTGTGCGGAAAGAAATAGGTGTTGAAGATAAAATACCGCTATCCGCAGTAACAGTTCCTTTACCTTCTTTGCCGGAACCTTTCCAGTTTGCAGTTGCAGATCGTTTCATATTCATTAAGGGTTTAAAAGTTTAGAATTGTTATTTCATTAACTTCCCATTTCTTCCTCCAGTTCTGCCAATCGTTTTTCAGGATCGTTGTATTCAATAATGAAATTATTTCTTCCATCACCTACCAAAATCTTTAAAAACTTTTGCTGTACTAACTCAAGCAAAGCCAAAAACAGGAAGATGGCATGTACCCTATTCTCACAATCCTGAAAAATCTTTTCAAAAGCAACCGTCTTTTCCCGCTGTGCAAGACTCAGCATGGCATCGCGACTACTTTCCATTGTGTAGTTGTATTGAACAACGGTATGGATAGGCTTGTTAATGCGCTGGCTCAAACGAAGCATCACTTTTTCAAAAGATTTCATCAGTTTGAATAAAGTGATGGTTTGTATCTCTGTGCCTTCACCGACCTCCTCTCCTATTTGTGCCAGTTCTCTCTGAATATTTCCCCTTCTGATCATCAGCATTCTTTCGGCTTCCATTTCTGCCATTTGCGCAGCGGCTTCTTTGAACTTTTTATACTCCAGAATTTTATCAACCAACTCCTGCCGCGGATCAATTTCATTACCCTGGGCATCTAACTCTTTTCTCGGTAACAGCATTTTTGCCTTAATGCGCATTAAGGTAGAGATGAACAGAATGAACTCACTGGATAATTCAATGTTCAAAGATTCCTGCTGATGGATGTAATCCAAAAAATCGTTAGTAATTTTTGAAATGGGGATGTTGTAAATATCCAGTTCATCACGTTCAATAAAAAAAAGTAAAAGGTCAAACGGGCCTTCAAATTGCGGAAGCTTAATCTGGTAAGATGAATTACTCACAATATCTTTTTAGAAATAAAAAGTCCCGCTATTTCTTACGGGACTCAAAAATATGGAATTAATTAGTTAGAATTTTGCAGAAACACCCACACCCAACATTGAATTCAGCTGAGTGCCGCTACCCATTTTGCTCTTACCAAACATTCTCACATTATCATCATATATCAGGTCGAAATTATAAGTTACCATCAGCCATTTATTTACTTTCATATCAATGCGGTTTGTCCAGTAAACATCTACATTAAATGGCTCATCATTAGTAAGGTCTGACTGTACATCAACCCTTGTTTTATAATTTACACTTTTACAGATCGTTTTATTGAAAGCGGCAGAAACAAAAGGCCCTACTTCAAAACGAACTTTGCGTGTAGGATCAACGCCGTACATAGAAGCCAGCGACCTTTCAGAACTACTATCGGGTTTTACGCCACCCTGGTAATTAAAACTGTAAGGCTCATTTGTAACAATTACCCATTTTGCAGCAGCAGGTGTGGCAAAAATGGTTACGTTTTTAATGATGTCAATATATGCACCGGGAGCAGCTATGGCATAAGCAGGCGCAAAAAAGCCAGACATTCTTTTTTTGGGTGATTCTGTATAATCAAACCCATTGGTAAGCTGAGTTCTTAAATTTAAAAACAGCCCAACGCCGGTGCTTTTAGTAATTTGGTAGCTGTAATTAGTTAGTGCTTCAAGCTTGTCGTAATTTTTACGAACACCTGCAGACCATTGATTGGTCATGGAGTAACCAATATCTACTGAGTTTTTCCAGTTGTGCTTACCTGCCTGCCTGTTGGCATACAGATTAAGGTAACCGGTAAAAGCAAGAGAAAATTTATCTGAACCAGCAGCCCAGTTACGGCTACCGCCCTGTGATAAATACAAAGAAATATTTCCACCTTTTTTCCAGGGGCTATTTGATTTCTTTTGGGTTTTTTGTGCAGATGCCGAAACGGCTAAAGAGATGACAATAAGAGTAAAAATGAATCTTCTCATAACAGTTAGTTATTAAATGGTAGAAAGTACCACTAAAAATAAAACGTTATAGCGATACTGGCCAAAGATAATGGTTTATTTTTTATTTCTTTAAAGCGTCCCTGATTTCCATCAACAATTTGTCAGTCATTGATGACTCAGGTGCTGCGGCCGGTGCCTGCTCTTGTTTTTCCCTCAACCTGTTTACGGTTTTTACTAACAGGTACATAATATAAGCAACAAGCAAAAAATCAATTGTTGCTGTTACAAAGGCACCCCATTTTATAGCAACGCCAGGATCAATAACGGTACCTGCAGCATCTTTTACTTCAGGTTTAATTACCCACATGTTTTTGCTCAGGTCTTTTCCGCCAAGCAAACCAATCAGCGGGGCTATCATACCTTCTGTAAAAGCTGTAATTACTTTTCCAAAAGCTGCGCCCATTACAAAGGCAACTGCAATGTCAACCAGGTTGCCTTTTATAGCAAACTCCCTGAATTCTTTCAACATTCCCATTTTAGTCAGATTTTATCATTAAAAAATCATTCCTTTTTCAGGCCGGGATACTTCATGTCAAGAATTTTCAAGGTGTCTAAAACTTTGGAGGCTACAATGTATTCTTTATACCAGTTTTGATCGGCCGGCACAATGGTCCACGGAAAAGCATTACAATGTTCAAAGCTATCTTCATAAGCTTTCATGTAATCATCCCAATAGCCGCTTTCTTCAAAATCTTTTTCATTGTATTTCCATTGCTTTTGGGGATTCTGGATCCGCTCCTGCAGCCGTTCCAACTGTTCTTTTTGAGAAATATGCAGGTAAAATTTTAAAATATGCGTTTGGTTGTGCTCAAACAATAACTGTTCAAAATGATTGATCGCCTTCATTCTCTTCATAGCTGTATCATCATCACACCATTTATGCACACGGGTTATTAAAACATCTTCGTAATGCGAACGGTTAAAAATCCCGATCATTCCTTTTTGCGGAGTATGCAAATGAATTCGCCATAAAAAATCATGAGAAAGCTCTTCAGCAGTTGGAGCCTTAAAAGATTTCACCATCACTCCCTGGGGATTCAATTGACCGAAAACATTCCTGATTAACCCATCTTTTCCGCTGGCATCCATGCCCTGTAAAACAATCAGCAAAGAATGTTTTGATTCTGCATAAAGCAAATTCTGAAGATCATCCAGCTCTTCCAAAATCTTCTGCAGCTTTTTTTTAGTTTCTTCCTTATCAAACTCTTTGGGAGCCCGGGTGCTTATATCAGACAGTTTTATTTTGCCCACTATTTGTATTGAGCTATGAATATAAATTTTAATTGTGATTTCCTTTCCGGAAATTTGCGGCTTGTTTTTTTATGGGGAAAAATAATTTGCTTAACTGGGTGATCTTTTTAGTGCTCACATTTATTTGGGGCAGCTCGTTTATTTTAATGAAGTACAGTAAAGAACATTTAACGGCACCGCAAATTGCTGCCCTGCGTATTTTTTCCGCTGCACTTGTATTTCTTCCTTTTACCCTTATTCATCTGCGCAAAATATTAAAGAGGTGGGTAGCCGTATTATCAGGTATTACGGGCAACCTGTTACCTGCATTTTTATATGCCAGGGCAATTGAAGAAAAAATTGATAGCTCACTTGCCAGCATTCTTAATTCACTTACACCTTTATTTGTAGTGCTGATTGCTGCGGCTTTGTTTAAAGACAAAATAAAACCCAACAAGTTGCTGGGAGTGTTTGTAGGATTTACCGGCGTTACTCTTTTATTCCTTTCGTGGAAGGGAATCAATTTTGCCAACCTGAAATTCGCGTCACTTATTTTACTGGCCACCCTGTTTTACGGCATCAATGTAAATATGGTCAGTCATTTTTTACGCAATGAAAACCCATTGTATGTTTCATCAATTTCCATTGGCAGCATGATCATTCCTACTGCATTTGTATTATGGCATCAGCAGTTTTTTACGTTATCATTTAACCAGCCGGCGATACAAAAAGCCGTTTTTGAAGCAGTTGTTTTAGGCGTTGCAGGCACTGCCATTGCCACACTTTTGTTTTATGTACTCATTAAAAGAGCCGGTGGAATTTTTGCTTCACTGGTTACTTATTCCATTCCTATAGTAGGGACATTTTGGGGAGTATTAGATGGAGAAAGCATTGGCGCCACACAAATTTTTTGCATAACCATTATACTGTTTGGCGTTTACCTGGCAAATGTTCCAAATGGTTTCAAATGGAGAAGCCGGAAAAAACTCAGACAGACATGATCTCTTTCTCTTTATAGGAAAGATGTTTTTCTACCGCAGAAATATATTTGTTTGTCAGCTCCTGTATATCAGCTTCGGCATCTTTGGCTGCATCTTCACTCAGCCCGTTTTTTTGCAGTTTTTTGATGTGCTCAATTGCATCGCGGCGAATATTGCGGATGGCTACTTTTGAATGTTCACCTTCATTCTGGCATTTTTTAACCAGCTCTTTTCTTCTCTCTTCAGTTAATGGCGGCAAAAATAAACGAATCATGTTTCCATCATTCTGCGGGTTAATACCAATGTTAGCAGCAATAATAGCCCGTTCAATAGGCTGCAGCATATTTTTTTCCCAGGGCTGAATGCTAAGAGTACGGGCATCCATTACGCTGATATTACCAACCTGGTTGATAGGAGTTGGTGAGCCATAATAATCAACCATAATTCCATCTATCATCTGAGGATTTGCTTTGCCGGCACGAATCTTCACAAGTTCTGTTTCCAGGTGAGTAATGGCCTTTTTCATATGATCTTCTGCATTGGCATAAATGGAAGCAATATCTTCTGCCATAAGAGTAATTTTTGGGAAGCAAATCTAAAGAAAAAGGGATAAGGCACAAGAAACAAAACTCAGTGCATGGAAAGCAGCACTTTATTGCTGTTCAACAATAGCAGTTTCTTTAGTAAGAGGAACAATTTTAGGAGTAACAGGTTGCCCCAGTTCTTCGGCTTCGTTTAAATGCTTGGCTACAAAAAGTTTTGGTTTGCGGCGGAAGTAATAGAAAAATGCAATGCCTGAAAAAGCGGCGGCAAACATTACCAGCAAAACATAAGTTGGCCCCATCCAGCGGAAAAAATAAGCAAAAGCAACAAACAAAACATTTAACGCCACACAAAAAGCTGTAACGCTTTGATGCCTGAAACCACGGTCGAGCAAAAGATGATGCAGATGATTTCTATCGGGTGTAAATGGAGATTTGCCTTTGAAAATGCGTATGCCAAATACCCGCAGCGTATCAAACAAAGGAACCATTAAAATTGAAAAGCCAATTGCCACAGCCGATTCTACCGGTAATATAACCGCAGGAGAATCTGCCACTGTAATGAATTTGATAACAAGAATGGAATTCACCAATCCGATCATTAATGAACCGGAATCACCCATAAAAATTTTTGCGGGGTGCTGATTGAATATCAGAAAAGCAAGCAGGCTGCCTGCCATTGAAAAAGCCAGTAACGAATAAGCCGGCATATCTACTGCAAAAAAATAACTGCCGAAAATGAGCATGGTAAACAAGCCAAGCGTACCGGCAAGCCCATCCACTCCATCAATTAAGTTGTAAGAATTAATCACAACAATAATGGTGAGATAAGAAATGGCGATGCTGAAACCTTCTGAGACTTCTGTAAAGCCCAGCAGGCCATGCATACTGGTTATTTTAATGCCGCCCAAATGAATAATGATCGAAGCGGCAATTATTTGGCCAATGAATTTTTTAGTGGCGGAAAGCACAACAAGGTCATCTTTTAAACCAATAAAGAAAATAACTACTGCTGCTGCAAAAAAATATTGGAACTCCGGGTTAAGGTTGGTAGAAATAGAAAGAAGAGATGCCAGTAAAAAGCCCCCGAACATACCTACGCCGCCTAATGAAGGAATCGGAACTTTATGAATCTTTCTTTGATTAGGAAGATCTAACAGCTTTTTTTCCTCAGCAATTTGTAAAACAATTGGTATGGCTAAAAAGGTTATAATAAAAGCCACGGAGCT
>PSMD01000049.1:0-284 GCA_040289925.1 Chitinophagaceae bacterium
ACCAGTGACCTACTGCTTAGAAGGCAGTTGCTCTATTCAGCTGAGCTACCGGACCTGATTAATTTTTTAAATAATTCGGGCCGCAAATTAAAGTAAAAATTATCGTCAGCCAAAACCCGAAACATACAGGTGCATAAAATTTTGTGCGGTACAAATTTTTTTTCTCAATAAAACTGTAGAACATCTTTTTCATCTCTCAACTGTTTGTGTACATTCTTGCCACAAAATTGCTTGCTGGTAGTGTTAAGCAGTTTAAATGCTGTTCAGTACCATTTTTCCGGCTC
>PSMD01000049.1:373-3078 GCA_040289925.1 Chitinophagaceae bacterium
TAAAGAAACGCAAACAAACCCTTCTGCACCGTTGCAGAACGAAAATCATAAACCACAAAACGAGGCGGATCGCAAATCTTCTTCTGCTATTGAAGGAAAAGAAGAGAAATCAATCAGGCAAAATGTGGATCATAAACAGGATGAAGAAGGACAGGAAGAAGGTGGTCCCCGTTAATGGTTTTTTCACTATTTAAAATGTAAGAATTATGGCAAGAAATGAAGGCAACCAGAGAAACCAGGGCCAAAACCGCTCAAACCGGGGCTTTGCATCAATGGATCCTGAAAGGCAAAAACAAATTGCTAGCTTAGGTGGCAAGGCAGCTCATGAAAAAGGAACTGCACATGAATTTACTTCAGAAGAAGCAAGAATAGCAGGCAGGAAAGGTGGCGAGGCTGTGAGCAGAGACCGCAGGCATATGTCGGAGATAGGTAGAAAATGCGGAAAAGCTTCAGGTGGAAGCAGGAATAATAACAATCAAAGCAGAGAATAAAACAGCGAGACGAATAATAAGTAGGCGGAACATTTCTTTTTATTCATGTTGTCTTGTCTAATTGAACAGGCTCTGTTTTCCAGGGCCTGTTTTTTTATATGGCCTGATTATTTACATTGCACACATGCCCACCTTATTTAATTACGGAATAGATAAACTTACCTCTTCTATAGCACTTGATATTGCCGCAGCCAAAAGCAAAGGGGTTTTAAACAAAGCTGCCGTTGAAAAAATCAATACATCAGCACAGGCTGTAAAAAAAATTGTTGACCAGCACAAAACGGTTTATGGCATTAATACAGGCTTTGGCATTTTAGCCAATACAAAAATTTCTACAGAAGATACTCTTACTCTTCAACATAAAATTTTACAAAGCCATAGTGTAGGTGTGGGAGATGCCATTGCGCCCGAAATAGCCAAATTAATGTTGATTACAAAAGTGCATGCCCTTGCACAAGGCTTTAGTGGTGTGCGGCTGCAAACTATTGAAAGAATCATCTGGCACATAGAAAACAACGTCATTCCTGTTGTTCCGGAAAAAGGAAGTGTAGGTGCTAGTGGCGACCTGGCGCCTTTGTCGCATTTGTTTTTACCCCTAATTGGTTTGGGAGAAGTTTTTTTCCAGGGAAAACGCTTCACCTCATCTCAAATTCTTGAACAATTTTCTTTAACTCCAATTCAGCTGGGCCCCAAAGAAGGATTGGCTCTCATAAACGGAACACAATTCATTCTTGCATTTGCTACAAAAGCAGTACAACGCATGCACAACTGCCTGGAGGCGGCGGATATTATTGGTGCCATGAGTTTGGAAGCATTGACCGGTACAAAAGCACCATTTGTTGAACGCTTGCATGATTTAAGGCCCTTTGCCGGCAACAAGCTGGTGGCACAACGTCTTTGCCAATTGTTAAATGAGTCGGCCATTATGCAAAGTCATGTTGATTGCGGAAGAGTGCAGGATCCTTATTCTTTGCGTTGTATGCCGCAGGTGCATGGCGCCAGCCGTAATGCCTGGCTGCATGTAAAAGAGCTGGTAGAAATTGAATTGAATTCTGTTACGGATAACCCAATTGTTTTTTCTGCAGATGACACTATTAGCGGTGGAAATTTTCATGGGCAGCCGCTGGCACTGCCATTGGATTATGCCTGTTTTGCCGTTGCTGAAATTGGAAATATTTCAGACCGCAGATGTTATTTGCTTTTAGAAGGTAAATGGGGTTTGCCCATGTTGCTCATGAAGAATGTGGGATTGAATTCCGGCTTTATGATTCCTCAGTACACAACGGCTGCATTGGTAACAGAAAATAAAACACTTTGTTTTCCTGCCAGTGCCGATAGTATTCCCACATCACTGGGGCAGGAAGACCATGTAAGCATGGGCAGTATTAGCGGCAGAAAGCTCAATCGCATTTTAGATAACCTGGAATACATTCTTTCTATTGAATTGCTAACGGCTTGCCAGGCCATTGAGTTCAGAAGGCCCTTAAAAAGTTCGCAGTTGCTGGAGTTTGCGCATGAGCATGTGCGGAAGTATGTTTCATTTGCAGAAGAAGACAGGATATTTGCTGATGATGTGCAAAAGATAAAAGAGATTATTTCTGATTTCAGCTTTGTAAATACCTTAAACGCTTTTGCTGCAGAAAAAAAGATTGATCTCAATAAAAATTTTGAACAGTTCAGTTACTAATGCGCACACTCGTTAGGGCTGAAAAGAAAAATTGCATACATTGTTTTCCCAATTCCTTTGTGCTAACCTGTCCGCGCACATTCTTCACCCCAAAAATCAAAAACGTTTATGCAAAAACTTATTCTCTTGCCTGCGGTAATTGCTTTCATTGCCTGTAATAATTCAAACAAGCCATTTGCCAATGAAGTAAAATCTGCTTCGCAGCAAAGAAATACAGCTACAACAACAGAGAGCAAAGAAGCAATGAAAACAACTACCGGTTCAGCTTCAACCAAAATTTCAATTGATGGAAAAGATATTTCGCTGGGTGGTTCTGCATTAGTATCAAAAGATAAAGACAAGCTGCAGCCGGGGGGCACCGTATTTCTGTATGCTGACTTCCACCGGCGGCCCAAACCAGGAATCGCTGACACTGAATTTTGTTTTTGATACAAAGCCGGGAGATTACCCGGTAGTAGGCATAGGATTAAATCGGCCCTTCTGAAAAAGGAGAAGTCTATGGCGGTTTTCTTGGCGGCAAGCCCAAA
>PSMD01000049.1:3132-5284 GCA_040289925.1 Chitinophagaceae bacterium
TATGGGTGGGCATAAATGGAGCATCAGCGGATATTTTGATGACCTGGTTATACCATCCATGCCGATTATGTTGGTGAACAAAGAACATCCCAAAGAAGTAAAAGTTGAAAAAGGCAGTTTTGCTAACATTGTTTTTGATGACAATGCCGAAGAAATTTTGAATAAGGCTTTTGAGCAGTTAAAGAAAAAATGAGCCAACTATCGGACTCGAACCGACGACCCTTTCATTACGAATGAAATGCTCTACCAACTGAGCTAAGTTGGCGCAGGTTGCAAAATTAAAATACATCAGCATAATGTTTGCAACCTTTTTTATTTGGTGCATGCTCCTGTTGCCGGCAAAAAATCTTCCTTATTTTTGAATGTCATGCACCGCATTATTTTCACGGAAGAATTTTGTCAGCCAGAAGGTCTTTATCCTTTTACATTAACCCGGCAGGTGCAGGACATTCGCATTGGCATTTTAACCATTCGTGAAAAATGGGAAATGCTACTGGGCATTCCTTCCTCTGATAAATGGGAAGATGATTACAAAGACCTTGATAATTCAATACGGCTTGATAAGAACATCGGTACTGATGTTTTTATCATGATACAAGGCAATGTTATACCAACCCCTAAGCTGGTTAAAGCAATTTACAAACTCAAAAATGGTGAATTCATTGTTGTAAATGGTGACGGAGGCATTGTGTTTCGTTTCACCAAAAAACAAATTATTGAGCCGCATAAAATAAAAGTTACCCGTGCAGTAACCATTAAAGACAGGGTGAAGATGCTGCAGTATCCATGGCAAATTGTGCAGTGGAACGACGAGTGTTTGCGGGAGGATTTTGCTTTGCTCACAAAAAGAAGAAAGTCCGCTCCTGTTTCAAAAACAAACAAGCTGGTTAAAGCCACACAAATTTTTGTGGAGAAAGGCTCAAAGGTTGAGCATTCAGTTTTAAATGCATCAAACGGCCCCATTTACATTGGTAAAAACGCAGAGGTAATGGAAGGCTGTTTTATTCGTGGTCCTTTTGCAATGGGTGAAGGTTCAGTGCTGAAAATGGGTGCCAAAATTTATGGAGCAACAACCTTAGGCCCGTATTGCATTGGCGGTGGTGAAATCAAAAACTCCATTCTTTTTGGCTACAGCAATAAAGCACATGATGGTTACCTTGGCGATTCGGTAATAGGAGAGTGGTGTAACCTGGGCGCCGGCACTTCTAACTCAAACCTAAAAAATAATGCAGGTGATGTGCGTATATGGACACCGAAAGGTGAAATGGTGACTGGAAAAAAATGCGGCATTTTTATGGGTGATTATTCCCGCTCGGCTATCAATACATCATTTAACACAGGTACGGTTGTAGGTGCTTGCTGCAATGTGCTCGGAACCGGGTTAACTCCAAAATATCTTCCCAGTTTTTGCTGGGGCAATGAAGGCATTGAAAGATATAAGCTGGAAAAAGCCTTTGAAGACATTGCAAACTGGAAAAACCTGAAAAACAAAGTGCTCACAAAAAATGAAAAAACAATTTTGAAATATATTTTTGAGCACTATTAAATGCTTATCCTTCTCAACTAAGTTTAAACCCTGCTTTCTTACCTAAAAAGAAAAAGTCCTCATGAGAAAACAAATTGCAGCCGCCAACTGGAAAATGAATTTAACCTTTCAGCAGGCAGAAAAATTACTGGATGATATTTTAATGGAAAACATTCAGTTGAATGATGAGCAGATGGTGGTTTTTGCTGTGCCGTTTCCTTATTTACTGCTCACAAGAAGCGAAGTAGAAGATGAAAGGAATTATTATGCAGCTGCGCAAAACTGTTATCATAAAACCAATGGAGCTTATACAGGTGAAATATCGGCAGAGATGCTGCATTCGCTTGGAGTAGCTTATTGCATTGTTGGCCACAGCGAACGCAGGGAGTATTTTAATGAAACAAATGCCATGCTCGCCGAAAAGGTGAATCGCTGCCTTGAAAATTTCATTCAACCTATCTTTTGCTGCGGTGAGCCGCTGAGCATTCGGGAGGCCGGAACTGAAAAAGAATTTGTAGGCCGCCAGTTGGAGGAATCTTTATTTCACTTAACTGAAGAGCAACTTTTAAATATTATTATTGCTTACGAGCCTGTTTGGGCAATTGGCACCGGCAAAACAGCCACTAC
>PSMD01000049.1:5317-16248 GCA_040289925.1 Chitinophagaceae bacterium
ACACATTCGTTCTATTATTGAAAAAAAATACGGTAGCCACACAGCAAACCAGCTATCAATTTTGTATGGCGGAAGTGTAAAAGCAAATAATGCGGCAGAATTGTTTAGCTGTGCTGATGTGGACGGTGGTTTGGTTGGCGGCGCATCGTTGGTGGCTGCAGATTTTATCCAAATCATCAAAGCCCTGAAGTGATTTAAACATAAAAACGCCGGTTATTTCGAAGCCTTATTATATTGTAGTTACACGCAAAAAACAATTCCTGCTTAGTTTTTTAAACATCAGGGTAGTGGTAAATGGCAGGGATATTTATCCTGTAAGACATGGCGAAAGAATTGTGATCACCGTGGAGGAAAATAATCCGCGGTTGGTTGTTACCGACGGTTATCATATTACACAACCACTGGAGTTGGTGTATCATCATCTGCACACCTATTATTTCAAAATTGTTTGCGCCATTGATAATGTACAGCTGGTGGCAGGGTTTACTTTGCTTGCTTTTTGTTACCTGCTGGGGCTGGCTACGGGTTTTTTAATTTTAAAGATTGCCAGTCTTTTTCCCATTCTTTATTTTTTGTTTTTGTATTACATCAACCGCAAAGATTTTATTCAAATTGTGGCTGTTTAACTACTGCCGTTGCGGGCAAATCAATTTTTTCGTAGTCATTAATTTTTTGCAGGCCTAAAATGGTTTGGGTGTGGGTTGTGTTCGGATTGTACATCAGCTTAAACCGTGCACCCCAAATTATTTCTGATGCTATGTATGATGTTCTTGCCATTACTGTGTTAGCAAAAACATCATCGAAGGCTTTAATGAAGACAACTATTTCAGCTTTTGATTCTTCCAGGTCTTCCTGCGTAAACCCAAATAGGGGACTGCTTTCTGTAATGGGATGTACCACTGTCCAGCTTAAAGCAAGTGCATTCACTTTTGAAATTTCAAGATCGAGAATAAAAACGGTTGCTTGCATTCCCGTTTTCGTTTATCTTCATCGCCAGGGTAAGCCTTGCTTCTGCATCAAACAACTGGTTATTTTTAAAAGGAGCCATCCGCAGCATAAGGGCTATTCCATTTTTGTAAGGAGCAATAATGGCATGATCGCTGAATTTTAAAAATGCTCTCGGCCTTGAAAATCTTCCGTAAAATAATCCGGTGGCTATTGCAAAGCTTAACAGCCCAAGAAAAGCTTCAAATGTTGCAATGGCGCTGGTGATAAACCCAACCGGGCTAATGCGGCCATAGCCAACTGTGGTAAATGTTTGCGTGCTGAAAAAGAAAATTTCAGAAAAATTTTGCCACGCAGAACCTGTCTTCAAGCCAGAGAGAGATGTTCAATGCCTGCCAGGTAATACACTCCGGCAAACAGCAGGTTGATAAGGATGTAAAAAACAAACAACAGGAGCAAAAATTTCATGCGAGGCATAGCCAGCATGGTATGGTACCAGCTATAACGGTTTAAAATTCCAACACCTGATTTGGTTACATTGGATTGCCATTACGATTGTAAAACCGGCCTCCGCTGTAGCGGGTCCCAAATCCGGTGTTTAATTCTGTTTGAAAATTTTTTGAGCTTTTGCCGGTAGCCATATTCAAAAGTATAATTTATTACTTTAGGCCTCTTTGTTTAAAGAAATGAGAAAGAAAATCCTTTGGCTGGTAAGTTGGTACCCGAATAAGTTAGATGCATTTGATGGAGATTTCATTCAACGGCATGCGCAGGCAGCATCTCTGTATAATGATGTGCATGTAATTCAGGTTGTGGCCGATGAAAAAGGCGTGGTGACGAATTCAGTTTATGAAGAAAAAAATGAGGCAGCTGGTTTAACTGAGCATATTATCTATTTTAAAAAGCCTGCATCTTTTTTTCCAAGGTTGCTTGGTTTTTTAAAATGGAAAAAATTATACAAGCAGTCTATCAAAAACTACATCAGCAAAAACGGTTTGCCACATGTAGTGCATGTGCATGTGCCGGTTAAAGCCGGATTATTAGCCTTGTGGATGAAAAAAAAATACGGAACGAAGTTTATTGTTACAGAACATTTTGGCATTTACAATAAAGTTGATGAATTGAATTTTGCCGTCAGGCCGGCATGGTTTCAGCAACTGACCCGCAGCATATTTTTTGCTGCTGAAAAATTTTTAACTGTTAGTGAATACCTGGGTAAAGGTGTAAACAAGTTTGTTTTAAAAAAACCGTTTGAAATTGTGCCCAACGTGGTGAATACTGAGCTGTTTTATTTAAAAGAATCAACTCATGCCCGCTTCAGGTTTATTCATGTTTCAAACATGGTGGCATTAAAAAATGCAGAAGGCATTTTACAAGCCGCAAAGCAATTGCGAGAACAGGGGAACTTTTTTGAGTTGGTAATGGTGGGTAACCGGAATGACCATTACCTGCATTATGCCCGCCAGCTTGGATTAGATGGCTCAGTGATCTTTAAAGGTGAAATACCTTATCAACAGGTGGCTGCCGAAATGCAACAGGCAAATGCATTCATATTATTCAGCAATATTGAAAACTCACCCTGCGTAATTGGTGAAGCACTTTGCTGCGGCCTGCCTGTAATTGCAACCCGGGTGGGCGGCATTCCTGAATTGGTAAATGTACAAAACGGTATTTTGGTAAAGCCTGGAGATATTCCGGCTCTTGTGCAGGCTATGCAGAAAATAATTGAGAATTACAATCGCTTTAATCAGCAGGAGATTTCGCAGACAGCTATTGAAAAATTTTCTTACCCGGTTGTTGGAAAAAAGCTGGATGAAATTTACCAATCAGCCGGCAGCAGTTAATTTCTTTTCAAGAACAATAAACTGAAGGTGCTTTTTCGGTTTGCCAAATTTTTCATGCTCAGGAAATGGTTTCCTTTCGCCGGTATCTGCATAACCAAATTTTTTATACCAGTTTATCAGTTCTTCTCTGGCAGAAATTACCGTCATGGTAATTGTAGTGCAATGATTGGCTAAAGCATAATCTTCTGCTGCAACTAAAAGTTGTTTGCCAATACCGCTGTTTTGTATAGCGGGAGATACGCTCAACAGGCCCAGGTATAATTTTTTATTTTGTTTTTCAAGATATACGCAGCCGGCGATTTTATTTTCTTTGGTGTATTTCAAAATCACCGAATTGGGGTTTTGTATCAGTTGCGCCAGGGCAGATTCATCAGTACGGTAATCTCCTTCAATTAAATCGGCTTCGGTTGTCCAGCCATTTCTTGATGCTTCTCCGCGGTAAGCAGAGTTGATGAGCCTGGTTAATTCAGGAATGTCCGGCAGATTGGTTGCTGATATCATGGATAGTTTTTTATATACACAGGTCATGCAACGAATAATATTTATAGCCGACCTTTATAAAAAGCGAAATGAGAACGGTCAAAGATATATTGAACACAAAAATCCAATCGTATAAATGTGTACGGTCAGATGCGCTGATGCTGGCAGCATCGAAAATTCTTTCTTCAGCCAACTCCAGCTACCTGACTGTGACGGAAGACGGTGTGTTTAAAGGTATTTTATGTGAAAGGTATTATGCCGAAAAGTTTTATTATGTGGCCGTACAAGCAGCAACACTACTGTAAAAAAAATTATGACAACCGATTTGCCTGTGGTTCCGTTAACTGATTACAGTTGAATATTGCATGAACCTGATGAACGGGCACATGATGAGGTATTTGGCAGCTATAGATGCTGAACAGAGATTTTTGAATATAATCACTATTAATGATATATTTCGGCAGGTCATTGCAGAAAAGAAAGAGGTATTTGATAATCATATTACAAGCAGCCTCCTCGATAGCACTGAAGAGTCAAGAATATATTAGCAACTCTCGCTAAATAAGAAGATGGTGGGGTAATATTTTCCACAATTATACTGGCAGTTTCCATAGATAGCCTTGCATTTTTCATTTTTTATCGCGGCATAATTATTGATTTTTCTATTGAAAAGCCGTATTATGAAACACCAAACCTTATTTGTACTCTTTTTACAGGCACTTGGCCTGTTTGTGATAGCCATATTCATTCACCCTGATCATTCTTTTTTTAAAACATTATTTTTTGGTGCTGCTTTGCTGCCCGCCATTTTGTTTTTCAGAGCTACATTTTTGCATGCAAAAGCACAAAATAAAAAATCTCCTTGGCTGGCGATGATGCTGGTTCTGCCTTTTATTGGCAACGTGTTTTATCTGGTGCATGACTAGAGCAGTTCAAGAAACAGGTTACAACAAGGGTAGTCGTAAAAAAATCTTTTTATGCAAGAAAAAAAGAAACACACTGATGATCTGAATAAGCGGCAACAAGCCGTTGATAAAGCCCCGGGCGAGGAAAGAGGCAGTGGCGAACAAATAATCAAACAAGATGTGAAAGGGAAAAAAAATAGATGCCGATCCTTCAAGGCAGGAAGATAAACCTGCGGAAAAGAAATAAAAATTACCGGGCAGTATTTGTTTCAGACCAGGCAGCGAAAATAAATCCTATTGCTACTGCCATAACAGTTCTTCTCAACAATTCTTCGCTGGTAAATAATTCTGAAATGGAAGTCTTTTTGATAAAGCATAAAATAGCAACATTACTGTAAGAGTCAGGGAAAAGATGAACAGTGTAAAAACCAGGCATCTCTTAAACGTAAAATTTCTCCAAAAATCTTTTTGCTGAGTGTTCATATTTATATGGAATTAGCAATCAATTCAGCTATGTCCATCACTTTCACATCAGCTTCCTTCTCTGCATTTTTAACTCCATCAGTCAGCATGGTATTGCAAAACGGGCAAGCCGCTGCAATAACCTCTGCGCCGGTGGCAATGCTTTCATTGGTTCTTTCAAAATTTATTCTTGTATTTCCTTTTTCTTCTTCTTTAAACATTTGGGCGCCGCCTGCACCACAGCATAAGCCGTTGCTGCGGCAACGCTTCATTTCAACCAGCTCAGCATCTAGTAACTCCAAAACTTTTCGGGGGGCTTCATAAATATTATTACCTCTTCCCAAATAGCAACTGTCGTGATAAGTAATTTTTTTGCCTTTAAAGCTTCCACCTTCTTTCAGCCTAATCTTTCCTTCTTCAATTAACTGCTGAAGAAATTGTGTGTGATGAATCACTTCATAATTTCCGCCAAGGGCGGGATATTCATTTCGAAAAATATTGAAGCAATGCGGGCAGGCTGTTACAATTTTTTTTATGCCATAATTATTCAATAGCTGAATGTTTTGCCAGGCCATCATCTGGAATAAAAATTCATTACCGGCCCGCCTTGCGGGGTCGCCAGTGCACATTTCCTCTTTACCAAGAATAGCATAATTAACTCCCACTTTATTTAAAATGGCCGCAAGGGCCCTTGTAATTTTTTGTGCCCGCTGATCAAAGCTTCCTGAACAGCCCACCCAAAACAAAACATCCGGTTGCCGGCCACTTGCAAACAGCTCGGCCATTGTTTTTATTTCCATTGCTCAAATTTATTACACAATTACAAGATACTTCCAGGGTTTACCAGTTCCAGGATGCAAGAATAACCACAGCAGCCAATATCAGCAACGCAAACATGCCAATACTTATCCAGCCCATAATAATAGCCGTTTTGGCTTTTTTTATTACTCCCATTTTCTTTTTTACCCAGGTAGCCAAACACAACGGCAAAAATGCCAAATAACAAAGCACCAACCAATACATAGGGGACAAAGAAACCAAGCACCAAAGTGAACACCGCAGCCAGGCCAAAGGCAAAGCCGGTGTTTGCGTTTGCATCTTCATTTGCTTTGCGCATTTTCTTTTTTAAAATCAGGAATGAAATTTTTTCCTTTAGCGTAAGCCTGCGGCCTAACAGTTTTTGTACCTGGCTAATTTTTAAAGAGGAGAATTTTTTATAAAAATCTTTTGTCAGAGGCGTCGGTTCTGCTATGATTGGATGCACAGGGATAGTAAGATGAACCGCAGCTGAGCTGCTGATGGCAGCTGGTAACAGGCAGGTAATAGTTACCATAACTATGAATAAGGTTTTTCTCATAAAACAGGTTTTGGGATACAAAAAGATTTTTTCTCAATATACAAGAACAAACTTCACAAATTGTAATGGTGGCAATAACTATTTTTGCGGCCATTCTATGAAGAAATTTTTTCAAAGACTATTTAACTGGGAGCTGTGGCCGTTTTATGTATTGTATGCACCTATTGGCCCAGTGTGGTTTTGGTATTGCCTGCGTTCAAGGTCTTTCTGGTTTTTTAGTTCTTCTAATCCCACAATTACTTTTGGAGGCTTTGAAGGTGAAAGCAAAAAAGAAATGTACGATCAACTTCCTCCGGATTCTTATCCAAAAACCATATACATTTTAAACAACCTTCCTTTTTCAGAAGTCATGAAAATTGTTTGTGAAGCAGGGTTTGCCTATCCGTTTATTGTAAAGCCTGATGTAGGCATGAAGGGCATCCTGTTTCGGAAAATTGAAAATGAAGACCAGCTTGAAAAATACCACAGCCGCATTCCGGTTGAATACATTGTGCAGGAGCTGGTTGATTTGCCGGTAGAGGTGAGTGTGTTTTATTACAGGCATCCCACTCAGCAAAAGGGGACAATCAGCGGTTTTATTCAAAAAGAATTGCTTGAAGTATATGGTGACGGTCACAGCACTCTGTGGGAATTGATTCTTCAGCATCCACGAGCCAAATTCAGGCTTGAGGAAATGAAGCACCGCCATCAACACAGGCTTGACAGGGTGTTACCGGCAGGCCAGCATTTTTATTTATCCTATGCGGGTAACCACAACCGCGGCGCCAGGTTTATTGATCTTTCCCACGAAATTGATGATCGCCTACTGAAAATTTTTGACGACCTGAGCCATTACACCGATAAATTTTATTACGGCCGTTATGATATTAAATGCAAATCAATTGACCATTTGAAGAACGGTGATTTTTCCATTCTTGAATTCAACGGCTGCGGCGCTGAGCCAAACCATATTTATGATGCCGGCATGAGCCTGGGCCGGGCATACGGGGAAATTTTAAAGCACTGGAAAGTGTTGTACCAAATCAGCAAATACAATCACAAAAACGGCACACCGTACTGGTCGTGGAAAAAAGGGCGGAAATTTTTAAGGCAATCGAAGCAGCATTTTAAAATGCTGGTAAAATTTGATTGACCTGTTAAAATTTCTTCACACAAAGCAAATTTGTAATAAGCAACCATCCGGCAGCTTCAAACGTTCTTGTGCATGTTATTGCTTAAAAAAAGGTATATCATGAAACAATTGCTTTGCTTTTTGTTTTTAGCCGTGGCAGTGCAGGGTTATTCGCAAACGTTCACACCGGTTGATCAATCATCAAAGGTGCATTTTGTTATTAAGAATTTCGGCATACCAACCGGTGGAGATTTTAAAGGATTATCAGGTACAATACAATTTGATCTGCAAAATCTTTCAGCCTCCGATTTTGATGTTTCCGTTGATGCTGCTACAGTTGATACTGATATTCCATCAAGAGATAATCATTTACGCAAGTCTGAATTTTTTGACGTAAAAAAATTTCCAAAGCTGAGCTTTAAATCAACAAAAGTTACCAGGTCCAATAACAAAGATTACCTGTACATGTTTGGTAAGCTAACCATTAAAGGAGTTACCAAAGATGTTAAGTTTCCATTTAAGGCTACCCCTACAGACGGCGGTTGGTTGTTTGAAGGTAATTTTAAAATTAACCGCAGAGATTTTGGAGTAGGAGGCAACAGTCTTTCTATTTCAGATGAGGTGGCAGTATTTCTTTCTGTATTGGCTAAATAAGTTGTTGCTTTGATTTTTTCCACCGATTATCCTGAATAAGCTTTTCTCGTATTTTCGTTTCATGCATCCACTTTTCCGGATTTTCATTACCGGCATGCTTGTTAGTTTCCTTGGTTCTTTACCGTTGGGTACATTGAATGTGGCCGCTATGCAAATTTCGGTTACTGATGGTTACATGCAGGCTATGTTTTTCTCCCTCGGTTCTTTGCTGGTTGAAATGATTTATGTACGAATTTCACTGGTTGGCATTGACTGGATACGCAAACAGGAAAAATTATTTAAGGCTTTTGAGTGGATTACCCTGGGTATTGTTGTAGCACTGGCAGCATCCAGTTTTTATGCGGCACTGCATTCCTCCACTGAAAAAAATATTATTCTCAGCAGCACTTTACCACGTTTTATTTTGGGGGCAGCTATATGTGCAGTAAACCCTGTGCAAATTCCATTTTGGTTTGGTTGGAGCACTGTTTTATTCACAAAAAAAGTTTTACTTGCCCGTAATGACCATTACAACAGCTACATTATTGGTATTGGGTTGGGAACATTTATCGGTAACTGCGTTTTTATTTTTGGGGGGCAGCTTATTGCTTCTTCCATCAACAATAACCAGCACATTTTAAATTGGGTGATAGGTGGCATCTTTGCCTTAACCGCAGTTATACAGGCCTGGCGTTTATTTTTTAAAAAGAAGAATATTATGGACAAGCTGGAGCATCCTGAACAGGTCACACACGGCCTTGAAGAAAAAATTATTCCTGATCACGAAAAATAAAAATTATGGCTATTAAAGATGGTTTGATTGCAAAACTGAAACACGAAGCTGCAATGACAAAAAAATTCTTGCGAAAGTTCCATTGGAAAAATGCAAGCTTGAAGCCTCATGAATAATCAATGAGCTTGGGCAGGCTGGCTACGCATATCGCACAAATACCAAAATGGATCAGCCGGATTGTAACGATAGATGACTATGATTTTATGAAACAGCCGTTTTCTGCACATGTAGCTGCCAGCACTGAAGAATTACTTGGCATACCGGATAATAGTGTAAACACAGCCATTGATGATTTTGGTAAGATGAGTATAGAAGATTTTGACAAGCACTGGGTGGTTAGAATGGGAGAGAATGTGATATATGATATTCCAAAGAAAGTTGCTTTTAGAGGTTGAACATTTAACCATCTCATTCATCACCGCGGGCAGCTTTCAGTTTATTTGTGATTGTTGGATGTGCCTGTACCTGGCATGTATGGCCCCAGCGCCGATGAAAAATGTAAGTAAAAAATAAGACACAAATTAAATTTGTGTCTTACGCATAAAATTAAAAACGATAACCACCTGATATTCTCACAAACAGCCAGGGAATTTCTTTGTCTTTTTTGTCTTCATCGTTCAAATGAAAATCATAACCAAGACCCAATGATGGAGTTGCAAATTCATGCACATTGAAAATAGCATGATAACCTGTTTGAACCGAAGCAGTCAGTTTACTTTCGTTAAACCTGTAAGCAAGACGGCCGCCAGCCATAACATTGCCATTTGCGTTAAACTTTACCGCATTGGCAAAGGAATAACGCATGCCACCGAATACACGTAAGCCGGCATCATTTTTTTTGAAGGCAGGTTATAACTAATACCAAAATTGAAGCTTTTTTACCGGGGAAATTTTCAAATCCGCCGCTGATAGTGTTAGAACTGTTTTTTAAAAAGTTGTGCTGAAATTCTGCACCAACCTCAAATTGGGAGTAGCCTGCAATTGCCAGGAAAGAAAAAAATAAAACAAGAACGCTGATCTTTTTCAGAAAAAGAGTTTTTGATTTTGAATAAATGTTTTTTCATCTATCCTAAATCAACAGCATGGTTGTTTTGTTACCGTAAAACGTTAGGACTGTGTAGGCATTTCAGTCACCCATTTATCTCTTTCATCCGGGCTAAATTTCCATGGTGCAAAATTGTTTTCAATATTGCTGAACATCGCATTCCATTCCTGCGGGGCGTTGCTGTCTTCCATTACCAGTGAACGGCGTAGTTCTAAAATAATTTCAAGGGGCGAAATGGCAACGGGGCATTCCTCCACGCATGCCTGGCAGGTGGTGCAGGCACGCAATTCTTCTACACTTATATAACTCAGCAAGTTTTTTCCGTCATCAACAAACTTTCCGTTTTTATCAATATTTTTTCCTACTTCTTCCATACGATCACGGGTATCCATCATAATCTTTCTGGGCGAAAGCTTTTTGCCTGTGATGTTGGCAGGACAGGCCGCCGTACAGCGGCCACATTCTGTGCAGGAGTAAGCATCCAGCAAATTTCTCCAGCTTAAATCAAAAATATCTTTCGCACCAAACTTTGATGGGGGAGTTACATCTGCCGGAACAAGTTCTGGCTGCATAGCATACAGTACTTCATTTTGCACAGCCGGCATATTTTTTATTTCTCCTTTAGGAGTTAGCCGTGCATAATAAGCGTTGGGGAAGGCCAGCAAAATATGCAGGTGCTTAGAAAAGATAAGATAGTTCATGAAGGCAAAAATGCCGATGATGTGCAGCCACCAGCAGGTTCTTTCAATGATGATCAATGTTTGCTCAGGCAGGTTTTCAAATGCCGGAGAAATAATTCCTGACACTAAAAAGCTGCCGGTATCAGCATAATGTGAAACTCCTTTTACCTGCAAGGCCCTGTCGGCAGCATTCATGGTTAAGAAGAGAATCATCAACAGAATTTCGGTAATCAAAATGTAATTAGCATCGCTGCGTGGCCATCCATCCAGTTCATGATGGCGGAAACGCCAAACCCTGATGACATTGCGGCGAATTAAAAAAACAACGCAGGCTACTAAAACCAAAACAGCAAGCACTTCAAATGCATTGATGAGAAAGCTGTAAGAATTTCCCAGCAGTGGAAAAAACAGGCGGTGCGTACCGGCTATGCCATCAATAATTATTTCAAGAATCTCAATATTGATAATGATGAAACCGGCGTAAATAAAAAAGTGAAGAACAGCTACCAGCGGCTTGCGAAACATTTTTTTCTGGCCGAAGGCGAGTAACAAAACATTTTTCCATCTTTCAGAAGGATGGTTCTTGTAATCTTCATCTTTACCGAATAATATATTACGGCGGATTTTTTTGATGCTGCGGGCGAACAACCAGATAGCAATGGCTGCAACCAGAACA
>PSMD01000050.1:0-376 GCA_040289925.1 Chitinophagaceae bacterium
ATGCAGGCGTTGGGCTGATTGTGTGTATTACTGAAGGTATTCCGGTGCAGGATATGGTAAAAGTGAAGAACTTTTTACAAGGTAAGACTTCTCGTTTGATTGGACCTAACTGCCCTGGTGTAATTACCGCAGGCGAATGCAAAGTGGGCATCATGCCGGGCTTTGTGTTTAAGCAAGGTCGCATTGGTATTGTGTCTAAATCAGGTACGCTTACTTATGAGGCAGCAGACCAGGTAGCAAAAGCAGGCTTGGGTATTTCTACAGCAGTGGGTATTGGTGGTGATCCAATCATCGGCACTACTACCAAAGAAGCAATTGAATTATTTATGAATGATGATGATACCGATGCCATCGTAATGATTGGTGAAATTGGCGG
>PSMD01000050.1:529-771 GCA_040289925.1 Chitinophagaceae bacterium
CCGCCGCTGCTAAAATGAAGATCATGGAAGAATGTGGCATTCATGTAGTACAAAGTCCTGCTGATATTGGTAAAACAATGGCTTCAGTTATCAACAAATAAATAAAAGTATTTGCATAAAAAAGCCCTCGCTACAAACGAGGGCTTTTTATTTATAGCGGTTCTTAGGAAATCGTGCCTCTCTTCCCTCTGGCTTGCTTATCTCTGTAGGACAACAATGCCTTGATCAATTATTTTATAAAA
>PSMD01000050.1:849-13770 GCA_040289925.1 Chitinophagaceae bacterium
AGTGTGTGATTAATATCTGTAACTGTGGATATAATTGTCTAAATCAGCCTGCCCATTAGCAGAAAACAAATCATACAATTGACGATAGTTATTCGGATCTACTGTCTGACGATACGCCAGCTTTGCCAACGCTAAACGGTCATTTTCAGAAGAAAAGATTTGAAACACTTGTCGAATCTGTTAAGTAGAAAAATAATAACTGGTATTACTTACAGTTTCCTTAGCAGTATTCAATTTACCAAACCATTGGCTGCGAATATGCTGCACCAATTGATTAAAGTCAGCATCGTTCATAGCTGCATGTTAACGGTTATTGTACCCACCATTGCCATAATTCCCATCACCGTAGTTGCCATTTCCCCGGTTGCGGTCATACCTACGATCATCTCTGTCGCCATTGCGATCCCAATCTCTTTTACGTCCGTCACGACCATAACCATTGCTGTAATTATTTCTGCGCTAATCCATTGTTACTCTACCTCTGTTATCTACTTGTGTGAACAAATCATACTGTGGATCTACCGAAAACGAATTTGAATAAACAACATCGTTTGCATAACCATTATTCCAACGACCATTGCCATTGTTGTTTCTGGCTCTGATCACTTGAATAGAGTGTTGCCCACTGGAAACATTAGGTAATGAAAAAGTGTTCCTCTTTGAATAGCCGCTGTTATACAAATTCCTTCCATCTATAAGCACTTGATATTTATTATTGTTGTAAAGATAAACAGTAACATCGTTGGCAAAGGCCGATGCGCTTATATGCATGCAGCTAAAAGGGTAAAAATTATTTTCATATTTAGGTGTCCTCCATATATAAGAAGAAGCCTCAGGAAAAATGCTTAGTGATCCATTGGTAAACAATTGGTAAAGCCTTGCTGGTGGCTCTTTACAAAGCTTTTACATATTCAACCAAGTTTTGCAGTTATTTTTGAAACTACATGAAAAGATTTTTTTTCTTCCTGCTTTCATTTAGTGGTTTCGTAGCATCAGCGCAAACGTTAGCCATACAAACCAACACATCAAAATTTCTGCGGCAGGGCGATCACATCGAGTTTCAAACAAACATCAGTAATCATTCAAACAAAGAGATCACCGGGCAAGTGCAATTAGAATTGATCAACCCGGCAACAAATCAATCTGTTGATGGTTGGTTTCTGAACACCTTTCCGAATCAATACTTCACGATTGCTGCTAATAGCAAAGAGCAGGCTAAATTTCCGGTTCAGGTACCTTATGATTTTAAGGGCAAACTTTATGTGCGTGTTACTGCACGGATAGACAGCGAATCAACAAAGCATTTGGACAGTTTACAGATTGATTCACTTATTAAAAGTGACAATCCATCAAACAAATCAATACAATTAAGCAAACAATTATTTGTTTGGAAAACCATCAATAAAAAACCGGTATTGATACCGATTGAAAAAACAACCATTCGTTTGAATGATACGATCTACACCGAATTACATATCAAGACAACCAAAAACCTGAACGGGGTGACTATCGATGATTATTATCCGGCTACTCTTTTACCTTTCGCAAAGAAGCCAAACGAAAAAAGCATACATAGCTATCAAGTACTTAACCAATCAAATGGCATAACAAGTTTTACAGTTAACAAGCTATCCAAGGGCAGTTATACATTTAGCTACTTCGCCGTAGCAACACGGTTAGGCACCTTTTCACAAGGTTCTACCATGATAAAGGCAGACGGCCGCCAATCAAATTCCTATAACAAAGAGAGTACTGTCACAGTAGAATAAAATAGCATCTGCCTAACTTTAGCACATGCAAGTTGACTGTCTCATCATTGGCCAGGGCATCTGTGGTACTATGCTTTCATGGTTTTTACATAAAGAAGGCAAAAGCTTTGTAGTTATTGATGATGCTGCAGAAAACACGTCATCCAAAATTGCAGCTGGCATTATTAACCCTATTACAGGTAGAAGATATGTCACTACATGGATGATTGAAGAACTGATTGACTTTGCTAACCTAACCTACACCGAACTAGGTGATTATTTTGAAAGGAAATACATTAATCAAAAAAGTATCATCGACTTTTTCCCTTCTTCGCAAATGCGCAATTCATTTGTAGAACGCATTACAGAAGACGATACCTACCTACACACTTATCCCGATCAAAATCATTTCAACCAATTCTTTAATTATGATTTTGGTTGCGGAGAAATTAAGCCGGCATACACCGTACATCTTTCGCTGTTATTAGCAGATTGGAAAAAAAAGTTAATCCATAAAAAGGCGCTGCTACAACAAACATTTGTTTTAGATGAATTAAAAGTAGAGCCTGACTTTATTCAATACAACAATATCACTGCACAGAAGATCATTTTTTGCGATGGCATTGCATCAACCAACAATCCTTGGTTCAAGGCCCTTCCCTTCTCTCCTAACAAAGGCGAAGCATTAATCATTGAGTGCAATGAACTGACCAACGAACATCTGTTTAAAAAAGGATTAACTCTTGTACCAACGGGTGTGAAAAATAGTTACTGGTTAGGTTCTAACTACAAATGGGAATTTGAAAACGATCAACCTTCGGAAGAGTTTTATACGCATGCAACATCGGTTCTAAAAGGATGGTTGAAGAAGCCTTATAAAGTTTTATTTCACAAAGCTGCTGTTCGCCCTGCCACCTTGGAACGCAGGCCTTTTGTTGGCTTTCATCCGTTATTTCCAAGTGTTGGCATCTTGAATGGGATGGGTACAAAAGGTACCTCGCTGGCACCTTTCTTTGCACATCAGTTAGTACAACATTTAATTTACCAGTTTCCTATTGCACCCGAGGCTGATGTGCATCGCTTCAATAGTATTCTTTCGAAATCATAAGTTGCAACACAGCTTCCTTGAAACACTGTTTTGTGGCCTCAAAACTTTTCTTTTCTTTATAAATAATAATTGTCACTATATCTCTACCAAAACTTTTGCTATTTGCCTGTAGCTTATCGCTTATTGATTGCTCCAACGACAGCAGTGAAGACATTACTCACGACGTAAATAAGAACGGCGCAGTAGAATTAGCTATCACGGTGGCGCACATCGATAGTACACACGATGTACTCACTACCACGCACAAAGTATGGGTGCACGACTGTGTGTATCGTACCATTCAGTACCACGACACACTACCGGTGTTAGGCACGGAACACACTGTTGCTGAAAACAGCGATGGCGATACCAAAAACGTGGCGGTAAAAAAAGATTACGAAATCTATATAACAGTGAAGTAAGATGAAGAAAACAAAATACATCTAGCTGGTACTCATCACCGCTGCTTTGGCATCCTGCAATCGTCCGCAAAAAGATTGGGAAAGCAGCAATGGCAAAACCTATTTGCGCAGCGATGCTACGGCACCCTATAGTCGTACACGTTATTACCATGGTTCCATGCCTATGGTATTATGCTTTCCGTCCTTATGGTAATTATTACAATAATGAATACCCTCGTGCAGGTTATTACTCTGGTGACATTCACGAGTCATCCAACATTGGCAGCAATGGTTTTAAAGTCGCTGTAAGTCGTGGCGGCTTTGGGCATGCTCTTTTTGTGTGTCATCATAGAAAAGTTGATAGTTCATGGAAAACAACTTCATTGTCCAATGGCTACCGACTCGCTATTCACCATTCACAATGCACAACATGAAACGTATTCAAACATCGCCTCGCAATAACTGGCAACGTGCCGTCGAAAACCTTGGCTTTGGTTTTCATACCACCAACGTTCCTTATTGGGACGAAAGCACCTACTACTCTTTTACAATGGATGAAATATTGTTCATTGAAAAAGCCACTGCCGAATTATGGGACATGTCCCTAGCTGCTGTACAACATGTTATGGATCAGGGCCTCTACGAACAGTTTTCTATTCCGCAATGGATCGTTCCGTATATAGAACGTACTTGGATGGAAGACCATCCTGCCATTTACGGTCGTTTTGATCTTTGCTACAAAGAGGGTAAATTAAAGCTGTTAGAGTTCAATGCCGACACACCCACATCATTATACGAAGCAGGCATCATTCAATGGTTTTGGCTGCAGGACTTTGACAAAAACAAAGACCAGTTTAATGCGGTGCATGAAAAGCTCATCGACTACTGGAAGTTTTTAAAAGCTTATTTAAATAGCAGCAAGCTGCACTTCACTTGATTCAAAGAAACCTTGGAAGATCTAACCAACACTGATTACCTGCGTGATTGTGCGATGCAAGCATGCCTGGATACCAAATTGATCTCATAGATGATATTGGCTGGAATAGCGATACAAAAGAATTTGTTGATCTCGAGAACCAATCCATCTCCAACGTCTTCAAACTCTATCCCTGGGAGTGGCTGATAAAGGAAGACTTTAGTAAAAATATCCTGGAAGATCGTAATCGTGCCTTTTGGATCGAGCCTGCGTGGAAAATGATCCTATCCAACAAAGCTATCCTGCGTATACTTTGGGAGTTGTATCCAAATCATCCGTACTTACTGCCTGCTTATTTCGAAAGTGGACGGTTGACCAATTATGTAAAGAAACCATTCCTTAGCCGTGAAGGCGCCAACATTAACATGGTGAGCAATGGGATCTCTGGTACAATACACTGAAGGCAATTATTGCAGCGAAGGCTATATCTTTCAGGAACTGTTTGAACTGCCGGAGTTCAATGGCAATTATCCGGTACTCGGCAGTTAGGTTATTGGCCAGCAACCGGCAGGTATGGGCTTTCGCGAAGCAAATACGTTAGTTACTGATAACAAGAGCCGCTTTGTGCCACATTTAATTGATGGTTGATTAGTTGCTACGATAAAGCCTCCATCCTCGGAGGCTTTTAACGGAACATAATTAACTGAGGTTCTTAGGTATCCTTAATATTCGGCTCCACCAGTTTGATCAGTTTTTCCAACGACTCCTGCCAGGCTAAATAACACATCTCTACAGGGATCATTGCAGGAATACCTTCCTGCACTATTTTTATTTCAGTGCCAACCATTACCTTGTTAAAGGTGATCGATATAGTCATTTCACCTGGCAGGTTCGGGTCATCAAACGTGTCTGTGTATTGTAAAAATTCTCCCGGCTTTATGGCTATATATCTGCCGCTAAAGGAATGGCCATTACCAGTGGTAAAATTGTGAACCGACATTTTGAAACTGCCACCTTCTTTTGCATCCATCTCGTGCACTGTACAGGTAAAGCCATACGACGGTAACCACGCTGCTATAGCATTGGCTTCTACAAAGGCGCGAAATACTTTTTCCGGAGCGGCTTTAATCACCCGGTGTAACGATAAGCTATTGTTTGCCATAAAATCTATTTTAAAGTGAATAAGGCAAAGATAAATTTATTGTTTGATAAGAAAAGAGTGTAGATGCGGCAATTGAATTGGTGCTTTGCGACAATTCAGTGTTACGCAACTATTAATCTGCAAACCAAGGCAGCGTCCACCACACCGAGCTTAAAAAAAGCATTTAACGGTTATTAGCTTAACCTAGCATTGATCGGGGACTTCTGTTCATCTACGACAACGGAAACGGCTGCGTCAACTATTTGGCCCTCTCTCTGTTATCTTTGCCACTCAAATACATATTGTATCTTTTTCATTATTCATTTTTAATTATTCGTTCTCATGTTTCGTACGCATACCTGTGGTGAATTAAGATTAGCTGATAAGGGCAAAGAAGTAACATTGGCCGGTTGGGTGCAGGCTGTTCGTAAGTTTGGCTCTATCACTTTTGTTGATTTACGTGATCGTTATGGCATTACTCAATTGTATTTTAATGAAGCATTGAACTCGCAATTAGATGCAGAGCCTTTGGGTCGTGAGTTTGTATTGCAGGCAATGGGCACTGTTACCGAACGAAGCAATAAGAATGGAAACATTCCTACCGGAGAAATAGAAATCACTATTACTTCTTTCAAGATATTAAACAAGTCTGCTGTTCCACCGTTTACTATTCAAGATGATACAGATGGCGGCGATGACCTACGCATGAAGTATCGCTATTTGGACCTTAGAAGAAATGCAGTAAAAAGAAATCTTGAATTGCGTTATGCAGTGAATTGTGCCACGAGAGATTATTTGCACAGACAAGGTTTTATGGATATTGAAACACCTTTCCTGATCAAATCTACGCCTGAAGGTGCACGGGATTTTGTAGTGCCGTCACGTATGAATCCCGGTGAGTTTTATGCGTTGCCACAATCACCACAAACCTTCAAGCAATTATTGATGGTGAGTGGTTATGATCGCTATTACCAGATCGTAAAATGTTTTCGTGATGAAGACCTGCGTGCCGACCGTCAACCCGAGTTTACGCAAATCGATTGCGAGATGAGCTTTGTAGAGCAGGAAGATATTCTGAATATGTTTGAAGGGTTGGTCAAATATATTTTCAAGCAAGTAAAAGGAATCGATTACAGCGAATCTGTAGAGCGCATGACCTGGGAAGATGCCATGTGGTATTATGGTAATGACAAACCAGATATTCGCTTTGGAATGAAAGTAGCCAATTTGAAATCTGCTTTCAATAAAGACGGCGAAATTATTGCTACCGGAGAGCTCATTAACGGTGTTGGTTTTGGTGTGTTTGATAATGCCGAAACAGTGCTGGCTATTGCTGTTCCGGGTGCCGCTGAGTATACCCGCAAGCAAATAGATGAATTGACCGATTGGGTGAAGCGTCCGCAAATAGGTATGCAAGGTTTGGTAAACATCAAATACAATGCGGATGGTACTTTAAAGAGCAGCATAGATAAGTTTTATAATGAAGAAAAATTAAAAGCAATTGCTGTGTTCGCTAATGCTCAGCCCGGCGATTTAATTTTAATTCTTGCTGGCGCAGAAGAAAGAACAAGAAAAGCTATTTCTGAATTACGTTTAGAATTAGGTGAACGTTTGGGTCTACGTAAAAAAGATGAATTTAAACTGCTTTGGGTATTTGATTTTCCTCTGTTCGAATATGCAGAAGAAGAGAACCGTTGGGTAGCTCGTCATCATCCTTTCACTTCGCCAAAACCATCACAGATTGAAACAATGATCAATAACAACCCTGTTATTGAAAGTGCAGCTAACTATTTAAAGCATCCCTATGCTAATATCAAAGCCAACGCCTATGACATGGTGCTGAATGGTAATGAAATTGGCGGTGGATCTATTCGTATTTACCAAAGAGAACTACAGGAAAAAATGTTTGCAGCCTTGGGCATGAGTAAGGAAGAAGCACAACATAAGTTTGGTTTCTTATTAGGTGCGTTTGAGTATGGTGCTCCGCCGCATGGTGGTATTGCCTTTGGCTTTGATCGCTTGTGTGCTATTCTCGGTGGCAGCGAAAGCATTCGTGACTTTATTGCCTTTCCAAAAAACAACAGTGGCAGAGATGTAATGCTTGATGCTCCTGCAACAATTGATGAAAAGCAACTAAACGAATTAAGCATTAAATTGAGTTGATGATGCTTTACACTGAACCTATTGTGCTTAAGCCAAGAACATGGCTTTATATGTTGCCCATTTTGGTTATAGGTGCTTTTTACATTTCAATAGGGCATCAGATCAATACTACCTTTCCTTTTTACATCGGCATTGCTTTCATACTCATTTTTCTTTCAGTTTTTTGTTCGTCCATCGAAAAATAACGATTGATGATTTGGGCATTACTGTATCTGCATATTTAGGACAACGAACTATTTTTTGGCGAAATACAACAGGCATATTTACAAGCTACGAGTGGCAAAGCAGAAGCCGGAAACTGAATTTTAATTTTCAAAAACAGGTAGCACGGTGAAACGCTTTTCGGTTGGCTTTTATTCTCGCAGAAGCTTACAAATTTTAGCAGATACCATATTGAACAAATGTCCTGACGCCGCTATTAAACCCTTAATTCGCAATATGGCTAAGGGCAATTTCCCTTGGTATATCTTCTGATTTCTATCCCTTTCTTAACCTTTCTTTCAGCAATAAGGGCACCAAACCTGCCTCCTGTTAGTGTCTCATGAAAACGCTAATCATACTCTTATTTTCTATGTCGCTATTAACAGCCTGCCAAGGGAATGCCAACCTTTCTATATCCGATAATTTTTTAGTTGAAAAAACCAAACGTGATTTTTCTTATGGAAAAGATTCCATGTAACGAATGGATGTTTATTTGCCTGCCAATCGTTCAATCACTGCAACAAAAGTTATTGTTTTAATTCATGGTGGTGGTTGGAATGGTGGCAGCAAAGCCGAGTTCGATCCTTACATATATTCATTAAAGAAAAGAGTGCCTGATTATGCCATCTTTAATATCAATTATCGATTAGTAAACAGTGGTAATTTATTTCCAACGCAGGAATACGATGTAAAATCTGCTATTGATTTTATTAGTAAGAAAGCTTCCCAATACGGCATTAATAAAGACAAAATAGTGCTGCTTGGTTTTTCGTCAGGTGCACATCTAGCTTTATTACAAGGTTATAAATACAATAACCCTAAGATCAAAGCGGTGATAGATTTTTTTGGCCCTACGGATATGGTAGATATGTATAATAATCCTATGAATCCATTAGTATCGATAGCATTGCAAACAATTGTCGGTGGTACGTCAACCAGCAATAGTGCTATGTACACGCAATCAAGTCCGATCAATTATGTAACGGGGCGGGCACCTCCTTTTATTATTCTACATGGGGCTTGGATGATTTAGTAAACATGGTGGAATCAGTCACTATTAAAACGAGATTAAATAGCCTGGGAGCAACTACTCAAATGGTTACGTATCCAACAGAAGGACATGGATGGTTTGGAAGTAATTTGTCAGATTCGTATGTAAAGGTGTAAGCTTTTTTAAGAGCGAATGTTCGATAAAAGAACTGAATAAAAGAAAGCCTCGCAACTGCGAGGTTTTCTTTTAAGATTATTATTACTTAATGCGCTTTATCATAAATACTTTGCACCACGGCTTCACTTACACCAGTAAAACTAAAGCCACCATCATGGAAAAGATTTTGCATCGTTACGAAACGAGTAAGGTCACTAAATAAACTCACACAATAATCAGCGCAAGCCTCTGCAGAAGCATTCCCTAAAGGACTCATTTTCTCTGCATAGTCAATAAAGGCATCAAAACCTTTTACACCACTACCAGCTGTAGTACGAGTTGGCGATTGAGATATAGTATTTACTCTAACTTTTTTACGAATGCCGTAATGGTAACCAAAACTTCTTGCGACACTTTCCAAAAGTGCTTTGGCATCAGCCATTTCATTGTAATCGGGGAACACACGTTGAGCAGCTATATACGTTAATGCAACCACACTGCCCCACTCATTGAGTGCATCCATATCCCATGCTGTACGTAACACACGGTGCAAACTCATAGAAGAGATATCAAGTGTTTTTTTATTCCACTCGTAATCCATTTCAGTATAATGCTTGCCTTTGCGGACATTCAAGCTCATACCGATGGAATGAAGAAGGAAATCGATACCACCATTAAAATGCTTTTGCGACTCTTCAAACAATTTCTTCAGATCATCCATGTTCGTAACATCGGCCCCAATAACCGGCGCCTGCACTGCTTCAGCAAGCTTGTTTATTTCACCCATACGCAGGGCAACCGGAGCGTTGGTCAACACAATTTGTGCACCTTGCGCATGACATGCTAATGCTGTTTTCCAGGCAATAGATTTTTCATCTAATGCACCAAAGATGATTCCTTTTTTCCCTTGAAGAAGATTATTAGTCATCACAACTGATTTTGGAGGCGTAAAAATAAGCGTTATCTGTTTGCCACAGGAAACAACTTTCCAATAGTAAAAATGTGTATCCAAACACCAATGCAAACGACATTAATAAATATCGCATAAATTGGACAAATGATCTGCGAGGCTAAATGATCTTTTGCAACCATTGATGAATCATGTAGACTGGCAAAAGGGATGCAAGAATGACAAGAACAATTAGCAGTCGGTTAATTCGGCTCATGCAGTTAATTCATTACTATTTCCCGTGCATTTTCCATAGCTGCAGCTGTTGGTTTTTCCCCACTCAACATTTTGGCAATAGCAATAATGCGTTCGTCAGTAGTTAGCGTTCTCACGCCAGTAGTTACCTTATCATTTGTAACCGCTTTATACACCAGGAAGTGCCTATCAGCCTTACCTGCAATTTGTGGTTGGTGGGTAATGCAAATTACTTGTCGGGCATTGGCCAATTCTTTCATAATAACACCAACTTGCTTGGCTGCTTCACCGGAAATACCTGTATCGATTTCATCAAAGATGAGTGTTGGCAGATTCATGGATTTTGCTACAAGCGATTTTATACAGAGCATCAATCGGCTTAATTCGCCACCACTGGCTACTTTACGTATTGGTTGAAATTGATTGCTTTTATTCGCATCAAATAAAAACTTGATTGCATCGGCACCAGTATTGTTGAGTGGCGCTTTTTCAATGGATACTTTTATGCGGGCATTAGGCATCCCGACCTGTGCCAACATTTTATTTATCTGCTGCTCCAAAGGTTTTACTTGTTCTTTACGAACAGCCGATAATTTTTGGGCTAAATCCTCTGCTGTTGAAATTAAATGCTGATATTCTTTTTCTGCTCCGGCAATCGCATCATCAATATTTAAAACAGCTTGTAATTTTTCGCCCAGCTCATTGCGAATAGTCAATAACTCGTTCGTTGTTTTTACGCCATGCTTTTTCAGCAATTTGTAACCGATCGATAAACGTTCATTCAACCGATCGATTGTAGCTGCATCAGAACCAATGCTGTCGTTGATGCGTACGGCCTCATCAGCAATATCCTGCAGTTCGATGTAAGAAGAATTCAGGCGCTCTATTACCGCAGCTAAATCGGGCTGCAATTCAGCGAAGGGTTGAAGTGAATTGATGATCGACTTAATACACCGAACAACAGGCTCCTCGCTTTCTTGCAAATCAAAATAAGCTTTTGCCAATGCATTCTTAATTCCTTCTACATTGGAAAGCATTTTTAATTCCTGCTCGGCATCTTCTAATTCATTTTCTTTCAGGCCCGCTTCTTCTAATTCGTTGAATTGAAACTGATGATAATCGAATTCTTTATTGAATTGCGTTTTTTGTTCCTGCAATTCATTCAATCGCTTTTTTGCGTCTTGCGATTGTGCAAATACATTTCTATATTTTTTCAACAATGAAAAATTATTGCCCAAAGCATCAAGGACTTCACGTTGAAAGTCGTTTTCGTCAAGTTCAAATGTATCAAACTGTTGATGCAAGTCCACAAGCAAGCTGCTTAGCTGGTTTAATTGATTCAAGGTTACAGGTGTGTCATTAATAAAAGCCCGTGACTTACCATTTAGAGCAATTTCTCTTCGCACAACTACTTCTTCTGCCACATCTAGTTCATGCTCTTTTAAAAAATGGGTAATGAGACTGTCTTCACTTTCATAAAAAAAGCTACCTTCTACCACGCATTTTTTTTCTTTATTGATCAGAACGCCACTATCTGCCCGCTGGCCTAAAATTAATCCTAACGCACCTACAATAATTGATTTACCTGCACCCGTTTCACCAGTAACAATATTCAGGTTTTTGGAAAAATGAATCTCGAGAAAATCAATGATAGCGTAGTTATGAATAGATAATTGGCGCAGCATAATAGGCAAACAAAGTACGCAAAATTAAGCACTGCAAATCCTGTTTTGGTGCTAAAGATTTAGTAAAAGAAAAAGCCTTCACAATTGCGAAGGCTTTTATAAAAAAGGTATCAATTTATTTGATTTCAACAGCGTCATTCAAATCAGCATCTACTAAAATACGGCCACAGTTTTCGCATACCATAATTTTCTTGTGTTGCTTGATTTCGCTTTGCTTTTGTGGAGGAATAAAGTTAAAGCAGCCGCCGCAAGCATCTCTATCCACAGGCACTACGGCTAAACCATTACGATAGTTTTTGCGAATTTTTTCATAGCTAGCCAGCAAACGCTCATCTACGTAACTGCGGGCAGCCTCTCTTTGCTTAATATATTGCTTTTCTTCTTTTTCAGTAGATGCGATAATTTTTTCCAACTCGCCTTTCTTCGCATTCAATACCCCCTCTTTTGTAGAAATGGCTTTTTTTGCTTTTTCAAGTGCCAGGACTTTTTCTGCTATCTCTTCGTTCGCATCTTTAATATGCTTTTCAGCTAGTTTTTCTTCTAACTGCTGCATTTCAATTTCTTTATTGATTGCTTCAAACTCACGGTTGTTCTTTACATTCTCGCTGTCTTTTTCATATTTTTTAATCAAAGCCTGTGCGTCTTTAATGGCATTCTTTTTTTGTTCAATAAACTCAGTAATGCCATTGATTTCTTCTTCGATGCGCAACTGGCGAGCATGCAAGCCTTGAATTTCGTCTTCCAGGTCAGCCACTTCCATTGGAAGTTCGCCTTTCAGAATGCGGATTTCATCCAGTTTAGAATCAATTTTTTGAAGATTAACCAGTGAGGTTAGTTTTTCTTCTACTGAATATTCTTTAACGTTTGCCATTATAAATTTTGAGTTTAGAATTCAATCTTCTGCGTAATACTTAGCTAAAATAATGTACAGGATTTGTATTTACGCTTGTTTTAAAGACGGCAAAGGTAGGGAATTTTTGAAGCAAAAGACGCTGTAAAAGGTCGATTGTGAACTGTTCGCTTTCGTAATGACCAATATCCGATAGCAGCATCTGACCTTCAGTATCAAAGAAATCATGGTATTTTAGGTCACTGGTAATGTACACATCTGCGCCTTGTGCCAAAGCAGATTTGATCAAAAATGAGCCTGCACCTCCACAAACAGCAACTTTTGTTATGGCCTTATTTCGTAGGGCTGTGTGTCGAATAAGATTAAGATTAAAGACAGATTTAATTTTTTGTAAAAATTCTATTTCGCCAATAGGTTTACATTCACCAATAATGCCCG
>PSMD01000050.1:13780-15732 GCA_040289925.1 Chitinophagaceae bacterium
AGTGAGTACAGGACCATCATGCCCGCACCAATGCCATAGTGCACATTTTCCATGGTAAAAATATCATAAGCTACTTCTTCGTAAGGGTGATTAGATACTAAAGCATCAATTATTTGTTGTTCCAAATAAGCTGGGAAAACAATTTCGATTTTAATTTCCTGCTCCTGGTGCTGCTTGCCAATTTCTCCAACGAATGGATTCGCCCCTTCTTCCGCTTTAAAGGTGCCCACGCCTTGGCTGTTAAAGCTGCATTCAGAATATTTTCCAATATGACCGGCACCAGCTGTAAACAGAGCCTGACGAACCTTTTCAGCTTTATCATTTGGCGCAAATGTGATCAACCTCCTGAGAACTTTTGTTTTAGGCTGCAGTATCTTGCTATTCTTCAATTCCAGCTTTTCTGAAATCATTCCATTTACACCTAATAAAATATTATCAAGATTAGTATGAGCTGCATAAATAGCTATATCGTTTTTAATAGCTTCAATAATTACTCTTTCTACATAATTTTTGCCATTTATTTTTTTAACCCCTTTAAAAACTATTGGATGGTGTGCTACAACCAAGTTGCAACCTTTGACCTTTGCTTCCCTTAACACTTCTACCGTTGCATCCAGACAGCATAAAACACCTGTGCAATCTGTAGTTTTGCTACCAACAATCAATCCACTGTTGTCATACTCTTCTTGCAATTCAGGGGCAGCGAAAAATTCAATGGCGCTTATTATTTCAAAAAATTTCATATTTGCAAAGAAATTCAAAAAATTTCATCGATCTATATTGCACTTCCGATTCCATTTGAACAGCCTTTATCGACCTTGCAACACTTAGGTGTTAACACCTATTTATCTTTATCTAACAAAAAACGATATGCGTTTTAAGGGAAACTGGGCATTTGCGATCATTATTAGTATTTTATCTATTACCAATTTTGGCTGCCACAAGGCAGACATTCCATACGGTAAATTTGAAAATGGTGCTATTGCGTTTACATTCGATGATCACTTCATCGATAACTGGTATCGCTATCTTCCACTTTTGGATTCATTACAGATTAAGGCTACTTTTTACATAAGCCATTATCATCGTTTTAGTGATGACCAAAAGAGCAAACTGCACACAATAGAAGCGCATGGGCATGAAATCGCTTATCATACAGCTAGTCATCCAGATTTGGTTAAAGAGGTAAAGAAAAAAGGAATGGCCGTGGTAATTCGTGATGAAATTGAACGCAATCTTCATCAAATGAAACGTGATGGTTTTGATGTAAATAATTTTGCCTATCCTTTCGGTGCTTACGACGCCTGTCTTAATACTTCCCTGTTGCGTATGTTCAAAAGTGTTCGTTGCGTAACAAACCGGCAAAACTTTGAAAGAGGATTCGTTGGTCAATCGGGAGAACAACAAGTTTATTTTGGTGTACCTGTAGATATGAATGCTGCCTTGGACGATGCAAAAATTACCGAGTTCATAGGCACGGCTAAAGAACGCCACGATTGTTTAATCTTATTTGCGCACCAAATTCAGAGAGAAAACGTTGCTTATCAAATCAGTGTTGATCGCATCAAGTTGATAGCACGAGAAGCTGCTGCAAAGGGCATTAAATTCGTTCGAATTAAAGACATTCAATAGCCATATTTATTTAAAAAAAAATTCATTTGTGGCGCAGCTATAATCTATAGCTTTGCCGCCATGAACACTACCCGTGAACTATACGAAAGTTATCGGCAAAAAATGCATCGGGTTGCCGACCTACGTTTTGCAAATGCTGTTTTACAATGGGACCAGGAGACATACTTACCAGTTAAGGGAGCAACAATGCGTAGGCAACAAATCGGTACACTTTCTGAGCTTTCCCACCATTATTTTAGCGAAGATGAATTAGGATCGATCTTAAATACATTGGTTGAAAAAGATGACCTTTCCCTTTCGGAAAAAAGAAATGTTGAAAG
>PSMD01000051.1:0-14524 GCA_040289925.1 Chitinophagaceae bacterium
ACTTACAGGGAAATAACAGAGGAGGATGAACGATATGCCACTATGGATAGGTGTGTGAAAAACATGATCAGTTTAAAGATAAGCGAAACGGCCAGGCCGCCAGAAGCGGGATTGAAATTGCCAGTGAAGGAGGTGAGTTAAAGCCTTGTTTGTTTTCAATTTCTTTTTTGGTGTCGTCAAACAGAAAACATTTGGTGCACGGCATTTTGCACGACATGAGCAACTTTAAGAAAGCTGAAATGGCCAACCTGCAGGCGCAAAAACTGGCAGCCAATGAAAGATTGATGCGGGCACTGGCTCATGAAATCAGAAATCCATTAAACAACATCAGCCTTTCTATTGATAATTTTCAATTGCCATTTGAAAATACTGACAAGCAAAAAAACTGGTAGATATTATTCAGCGAAACTGCATCCGCATTAACGAAATTATTACCGAATTACTGAACCTTACCCGGCCACAAGAGCTGGCTTTTACACCACAATGCCTGCAGGATGTAGTGGAAGAAAGTATTGGCAATGCCATTGACAGGATCAACCTGCAAAAAATTAACCTGCAAAAACACTATCCTGAGCAGCCATTGATGGTGAATGCCGACAAAGGCAAACTGGTAATTGCTTTTTCAAATATTTTAATTAATGCGGTAGAAGCCATGGAAGCCGGCAAGGGTGAGCTGACGGTTACTATACAGGAAACGCCGGATAACCACACCGTGATTATTAAAGACAACGGCAAAGGCATTCCCCAGGAATATCTTACTAAATTATTTGAGCCATTTTTTACAATGAAACAGAATGGAGTTGGGTTGGGTTTGTCAGCTTCTTATTCAATCATTCAATCTCACAAAGGAGCTGTGCAGGTAGAAAGCCAGGTGAACAAGGGAACAACCTTTACTATTAATTTTAATAAGCTCAATGCTTAAAGTTTGAGGTTTGAGGTTTGAGTTGAGAGTAATCAGGATCAATTTACAATAAACCATACGAACCATAAAGCAACCACCAACAAACAACCTATACACTCACATTAAAATCTCTCAACGCATCATTCAAACTGGTTTTTAAATCGGTACTTGCTTTGCGCTGACCAATAATTAGTGCACAGCTTACATTGTATTCTCCCGCAGAAAATTTTTTTGAATAGCTGCCGGGTATTACTACGCTGCGTGCAGGCACACGGCCTTTGTATTCTTTCGGGTTATTTCTGCTTACATCAATAATTTTTGTGGATTGCGTTAATACAACATTGGCACCAAGCACAGCTTCTTTTTCAACCACTACACCTTCTACCACAATACAGCGGCTGCCAATAAAACAACCATCTTCAATAATTACCGGCGATGCCTGCAAAGGTTCCAGCACACCGCCAATGCCCACACCACCACTTAAATGCACTCCTTTTCCAATTTGCGCACAACTGCCAACAGTTGCCCATGTGTCAACCATCGTTCCTTCATCTACATAAGCACCAATGTTTACATAGCTTGGCATTAGCACAACATTTTTTGCTACATACGCACCATATCTTGCCACAGCATGCGGCACAGCTCTTACACCAAGCTCTTTATAATTTTTTTTCAGCAGTATCTTGTCATAAAATTCAAACGGCTCAACATTCCATGTTTGCATGGGTTGTATAGCAAAGTAGAGCAGTATGGCCTGTTTTACCCATTCATTTACAACCCACCCATTTTCGGTTGGAGATGCAACACGCAGGCGCCCTTTGTCAACTTCTTCTATAACTTGTTTTACTGCATCGGCATATTTGTTTTCTTTCAATAACTCACGGTTATTCCATGCTTCCAGTATCAGTTCTTTCATTCTTCAAAAAATTTGCAGCGAAAATAATGGAAAGTCGGCAGTAGCTGCGGTTGTTGGCAAATGAACTCTCACCATTTACATTCACTTATTTTTGCCGCATGAATATTGGCTTTGATGGTAAAAGAGCTTTTCACAATCAAACCGGCCTTGGACATTACAGCCGCACACTTATCCGTTCGCTGGTTCAGTATTATCCCGACCATGAATATTATTTGTTCAACCCAAAAGCATCATCGCTTTTTCATTTAAGTGCAGAGAATGTGCATGAGATTTTACCTAATGGATTTCCGGGGAGTTTATTTCCTTCACTATGGCGAAGCAGTTGGGTAAAAAAAGATTTAAAAAAACTGGGCATCGATATTTACCACGGGCTTAGCCATGAAATTCCCATAGGCATGCAACAAACAGCAATTAAATCTGTAGTAACCATTCACGATTTAATTCATGAACGTTACCCGGAACAATACAATTCGATTGACGTAAAGATCTACAACAAAAAATTCAGGTATGCCTGTGTTCATGCAAATAAGGTGATTGCCATTAGCGAACAAACAAAAAAAGATATTGTAGAGTTGTACCAGGTGCCTGCTTCAAAAATTTCAGTTTGCTATCAGTCTTGCAATCCAAAATTTGGTGAAGTAATAACGGCCGAAGCAAAAGCAACCGTCAAAAAAAGATATGATCTTCCTGATAAATTTTTTCTTTACGTTGGTTCTGTCATTGAACGAAAAAATCTGCTGAACGTTTGCAAAGCAATGTTCATTTTAAGAAATGAAATGCCGTTGCCACTTGTGGTAATTGGGGATGGAACAAAGTACAAGCAGCAGGTGAAAGATTTTATTATTCAAAATAACCTGGGTGGAAAAATTATTTTTCTGTCAGAAACTGAAGCAGCCCGCCATTCAAAAACTTTTCAAACCGCTGAAGATTTTCCTGCCATTTACCAAATGGCTACAGCCATGATTTATCCTTCTTTTTTCGAAGGCTTTGGTATTCCCGTGCTGGAGTCATTGTGGAGCCGGCTACCCGTGATTACTTCAAAGGTTTCCAGCCTGGCCGAAGCAGGCGGAGATGCGGCTTATTATATAAATCCCGAAAGTGCTGAAGAAATTGCGGCAGCTATTAAGCAAATTGCAAGTGATGAGCATTTGGTAAATGAAATGAAAGAGAAAGGGTGGAGGCAGGCTCAAAATTTTACGCAGCAAAAATGCGCAGCTGCTGTTATGAACGTTTATACTACCTTAAAAAAAGATGAATTGAAAACTGTATGATGCCAGGTTTTGAAAGTGATATTGTGAATTGCCTTGCGATATTGAGAAACGGAGGAACTATTTTATATCCTACCGATACCATTTGGGGAATTGGTTGTGATGCAACAAATGAGCTGGCTGTTGAAAAAGTTTATCGCTTAAAAAATCGCTCCGATGAAAAAGCGTTGATTGTTTTGGTGGCCAGTGAAAGAGATGTGATGAAATATGTTAGTCAGCCCGACCTTGCCGTGTTTGATTATTTAGAAAAAGCTGATCGGCCCACAACAGTTATTTATGAAGGTGCCATCGGCTTAGCTGAAAACCTGGTAGCAGGGGATGGCAGCATCGCCATCCGCATTTGCAAAGATGAATTTTGCCGCCAGTTGATCAACCGGTTTAAAAAACCCATTGTTTCCACTTCAGCAAATATTTCAGGTGTACCTGCTCCTAAAAATTTTTCAGAAGTTTCTGTTGCGATAAAAAGCGGCGTTGATTATGTAGCGCAGCATCGCCAAAATGATTTTACCCAAGCCCAGGCGTCTTCAATCATTAAATGGAATAAAGATGGAACGGTTACAGTGCTCAGGTAATAATCTGTAGGGATCATGTTGTTTATTCCTGCAGCAAATCTATTTCATCTCCCACACCAATGCACTTGCGCCAAGAATGGCTGAATCAGCTTCTTTCAGTTCGCTAAATACCAGCTTCACTTTGTTTTGAAAAATGGGCAACAGGTTTTTTTCCATATGCTCCCTGGTTGGTTTAAGTATTAAATCACCGGCACTAATAACCCCGCCAAAAAGTATGATGGCTTCCGGGGAAGAAAACATAATGAAATTCGCCAGTGCTTCACCTAATATCTGGCCGCTGAATCTGTAAACTTCTTTCGCCAGTTCATCTCCTTTTTCTGCAGCCTGTGCTACATCTTTTGCTGTAATTTTTTCCGCAGGAATATTTTTCAACAGGCTGTTTTTGCCTGCATCTGTTTCCAGCATTTCTCTGGCAGTAATGGCAATACCTGTTGCTGAAGCATAGGCTTCAAGTGTGCCATGCATGCCGGTACCCCAATGTTTTCTGCCACCGGGTCTAATGGTGGTATGTCCTAATTCTCCTGCAAATCCATCATGACCGTAAATTAATTGCCCGTTGGCCACTATGCCACTGCCAACACCGGTGCCTAAGGTGATCATGATGAAATCTCTCATTCCTCTTGCAGCACCATACATCATTTCTCCAACCGCTGCTGCATTAGCGTCGTTGGTAAGTGAGCAGGGCAGTTTGAATTTTTCAGTGATCAGTTTAGCAAGCGGAATAATTCCTTTCCAGTGAAGATTGGGGGCATATTCAATTGTGCCGGTATAATAATTGCCATTCGGGGCACCTAAGCCAATGCCTTTTATTTTTTTTCCCGCAGCATATTTTTCAATTAGCGGAGAAATAGCGTTGTGCAAAGCGTCAACATATTGTTCTACTGCCGGGTAATTATCTGTTTTTAATTCTCCTTTTTCTAAAATCTCTCCACGGTGATTTACTAGGCCAAATTTTGTATTGGTTCCGCCAATATCAATTCCAACTGCCAGTTCGTTTGAAAGATCAATCATTGTTTCGGATTATTTTCTGTTACGTTTAAAGCACTTTCAGGAGAAGTTTCAAGTGGCTGAAGATCTTCATCAACCTTAGCATCATAGTCAATGCCTTGTTTTTTCAGAATGCCTCTTACAGCAAAACCTAAAAAAGCCAGGTAAGCAAAGCACAACACAGGCACCCAGTAAGATTGATGAATACCATATCCAACCATATCAGATTTGGACTGCACGTAATCGGAAATTTTTCCCTGTATAGGAGGAATAATACCACCGCCAAGAATCATCATAATTAAAAACGCGGAGCCCTGTGTGGTCCATTTTCCTAAACCTGCAATGGACAAATGGAATATTGCCGGCCACATAATTGAGCAGAACAAGCCGCCACTTAAAAAAGAATAAACTGCTACCTGCCCTGTATTAAATAACCCAATCAGCATGGCCGCTAAACCCAGCAGTGCAAAAATTAATAAGGTGCGGGCCGGTTTATCTTTACTTATATAAAAAGCAATAATTTGAACTACAACGCAAAGCACATAATAATAAAGAGGCCTTACATCATATTGTGATAATGCATTTACGCCAATTACAACTCCAAAAGCAATCAGTGGCACAATAAACATTAATATTTGTTTGGTGGTTGATTTCAGGTTAAAAACTGAAATCGCACCTGTCCACCGGCCTATCATTAAGCTACCCCAATACATAGAAATAAATGGCGCCACCTGAGAGGATTGATAACCACCAAAATCAGGTTGCTTCAACAATTCACTAAGGTTGCTGACAATTGTTACCTCTACACCCACATACACAAAAATGCCAAGCATACCCAGCACCAATTGAGGGTAACGCATAGCTCCCCAACCTTCGGGTTTGCGTTTGGCACTCAGGTTGGCAATAATCAATCCCAGCACCACAATAGCCAGTGCACCAAATAACCATTTCATTCGGTAAGTTTCCAGGTCATGTTTCTCAATATCAGAAAGAGTAGCTGCATCAATTTTATAACTGTTAAATACAGGAACAAACATTACTACCAACAAGCCTGTCATAATTAATAAAGTGTACAGAGCCTTATTTGCATTTTCTGTTTTCTCTACAGAAATTCCTGAAGGAACTTTTTTTGAAAAATAAAATAATGCAGCGGCAGCAATAAACAACAATCCCACCCCCGAATACAGAATGATCACTTTGCTTAAACTAAGTGCTGCAATTTTATCATCTGTGATTGCTGCTGTTTTTCCAAACAAAGCAAAAGCAACCACCAGCGGTCCAATCATGGTTCCAAAGGAATTTACCCCACCACCCAGGTTTACACGGCTGGTTCCGGTTGAAGGATCTCCGAGTGAAATAGCGAAGGGTTGGGCTGCCGTTTGCTGCAATGAAAATCCCAGTGCTACAATAAACAAACCTGCCAGCATGCCGGCAAATGTGTTGGCATTTACAGCAATAATCATAGCTGCTGCACCCAAAGCAGAAAACAGCAGGCCATATACAATGCTTTTTTTATAACCCCATTTTGCCACAAGGTCACGGCCACCAAATGCACCATAGGCAAATAAACCCAGTGCACCAATGTAATAAGCCAGGTAAAAAGCAAAATCAATCAACTGGCTTTGAAACTGGTCAAGGTGAAAATAATGTTTACAAAAAGGAATAAAAACACTGTTACCTGCAGCAATAAATCCCCAAAAGAAAAAAACAACCACTAGTGTGCTGAGTGCCCCATAGTTGGTAGGAACGTAGGCACCAGAAGAACTTGTTTCTTTAATCGAGCTAATGGATGTTGACATGTTTGTTGATTTGATGAAAAAATTGTTCTCAAAATAAATAGAAATAAGCAATGGAAAAATTTCGCCTCATCTTTGCTTACCAGAATCTATCCACACAAAATATTAATTTAAAGAACAAAAAAGTTAGAATGGAAATTGTACACGTATCTGCAGAATGTTATCCTGTAGCAAAAGTTGGAGGTCTGGGAGATGTGGTAGGGGCCTTGCCAAAATACCAGCAAAAATTAGGGCATGTTGCCAAAGTGGTACTGCCCATGTACCGCACAAAATTTTTATACGATAGTGAATGGGAACTTGTTCACCAGGGCAACCAGTATCTTGGGTCACATTGGTTTCAGTACAATGTAATAAAAGAGAAAACAAATAAGCTCGGTTTTGATCTTTATCTCATTGACATAAATGGTTTGCTTGACCGTGAAAAAGTTTACGGCTATGATGACGATACAGAACGCTTCACTTCATTTCAAATAGCCTTTGTTGACTGGCTGAGCAAATGGCAGCATAAGCCTGCTGTAGTACATGTGCATGATCATCACACCGCACTCATTCCTTTCATGATGTCGCAATGCTATGCTTTTAAACAGTTAAGTGATGTGCCTACGGTGCTTACCATTCACAATGCACAATACCAGGGTTGGATGGGCTGGGATAAAAGCCATTACCTGCCTGCCTGGGATCCCTGGAAAGGTGGCTTGCTGGAATGGAATAAAAATATAAATCCGCTGGCTGCCGGAATAAAATGTGCCTGGCGTGTAACCACAGTTAGCTACAGTTATATGGATGAGCTTCGATGGATGAGTAACGGGCTGGAAAAATTGTTTGAGTATGAAAAAGGAAAATGTGTGGGCATTTTGAATGGCATTGATACTGAAGTGTGGAATCCTTCCACAGATTCTTACATCATAAAAAATTACGACCAGGAAAATGTGGACAAAGGCAAGATGAAAAATAAAAAAGAAATCTGCGGAGAGTTTGGACTGGACATAGAAAAGCCGCTGATTGTTTTTGTGGGCAGATTGGTTGGTGAAAAAGCGGCAGACCTTTTGCCGGATGCCATCACTAATTCCATTTATCAGTATCATGGCAATGTTAACTTCATGGTTCTTGGTTCGGGTGAAGCGGCAGTGGAAAATCAATTGGAAAAACTAAAGCATAACCTTAGCGGGTACGTGAACACTTACATTGGGTACAGCGAACCATTGAGTCATTTGCTTTATGCCGGCGCCGATTTTTTATTAATGCCCAGCCGGGTTGAGCCCTGCGGGTTGAACCAGATGTATGCCTTACGCTATGGAACTGTGCCCATGGTAAGAAGTGTTGGAGGATTGAAAGACACCGTAAAAGATTTTGGAGAATACCAGGGATTCGGAATCAGGTTTGACCAGCCAACCGTAGCTGATATCACCTATTCAGTGGGAAGAGCAATTGATCTTTATTATCATAAAAAGAACCTGATGGGTTGGATGCAGCAGCATATGATGGGGATTGACCATTCATGGGAACAATCAGCAATGGATTATGTGAAGCTCTATGAATCTTTGAAATAGATTTCCACCCAAAGACTGCAAAGTTTCGCAAAGACGTAAAGCATTGCGTCTTTTGTATTTTTCTTTGCGTGTTGCGTGAAATAAAAAAGCTGAATAGCGAACCAGAAGTTGAAGAGTTTGACCCACGATATGCATCGGGGCAGGCGCAACAAAAGCTTAATAGTAGTAACTTAGTTTGGGACATAAAAATAAAAACCATGAGCCGGGAAATATTAGCAGTTATATTGGGAGGAGGTGCTGGAACAAGATTATATCCGCTTACAGCAAGTCGTTCAAAACCTGCAGTGCCAATTGCAGGAAAATACCGGTTGGTTGATATTCCTATTTCAAATTGCATTAATTGCGGCATCAGCCGCATGTTTGTGCTTACTCAGTTCAATTCAGCATCTTTAAACCGTCATATCAAAAACACCTATCACTTCAGTGCATTTAGCTCTGCATTTGTAGATATTCTGGCGGCAGAACAAACTCCCGATAATCCGGCGTGGTACCAGGGCACTGCTGATGCCGTACGCCAGAGTTTGCGGCATATTGCGCCGTTTGACAGTGATTATGTTCTCATTCTTTCCGGCGACCAGCTTTATCAAATGGATTTTAATGTCATGCTGGCTGAGCACAAAAGAATGAATGCAGATATTTCCATTGCCACCATTCCTGTAACTGCAAAAGATGCTTCTGATTTTGGCATACTCAAAAAAAATGAAGAAGGCCTTATTACATCTTTTATTGAAAAACCCAAAACCGGTTTAGAAGAATGGGTGAGTGACACCGGTAATGAAATGAAGATGAAAGGAAAAGAATACCTGGCTTCAATGGGTATTTATATTTTTAACCGTAACCTGTTGTTTGAGCTGTTGCAAACCGAATACAAAGAAGGAACTGATTTTGGTAAAGAGATCATTCCGCAATCTTTGGAAAAATACAGAGTGTCCAGCTACCAGTATGAATGTTACTGGACAGATATTGGAAACATTTCTTCTTTCTTTGAAGCCAACCTCAACCTCACTGCTGATCTTCCCGATTTTAATTTGTTTGACAACAGCAAACAGATTTATACCCGTGCCCGCATGTTGCCACCGGCAAAAATCAGCGGCACTACTTTGGAAAAGACAATTATTGCTGAAGGTTCAATCATCAATGCATCGCGGCTGGAGCATAGCGTTATCGGCATTCGTTCACGTATTGGTTACGGCACAACTGTACTTAGCAGCTACATTATGGGTAATGATTATTTTGAAACACTGGATGATATTGCCAATGATAACAAGATGGGAATTCCCTTGCTGGGCATTGGCGAAAGGTGCTACATAAAAAATGCAATCATTGATAAAAACTGCCGCATTGGGCATGATGTAAGAATCAATGGCGGCAGTCATCTTGAAAACAGTGATCATTCTCTTTATACCGTTAAAGATGGAATTGTGGTTGTAAAAAAAGGTGCGGTCATTCCAAATGGATTTTCTATTTAGATGGTACATAAAAAGAGAGAGAGGACATTGCTTCTTTCGGGAATCAACTATCATCTGAATAACTATCATCTATAATTCCTAACTTTCTTCCCAAATCTTTCTAACACTAACGATTGCTTATGTCAACTGCTTTTACCGGGCAAAAACCACGGTTGTCAATTTCAGAAATCATAAACATGAGCGTAGGCTTTTTTGGGATCCAGTTTGGCTGGGATCTGCAAAGAGCAAACATGGGACGCATTTATGAAAACCTTGGTGCAAACCCGGACCAGGTTCCGATTTTATTTTTAGCTGCACCCTTAACCGGTTTACTTGTTCAGCCAATCATTGGCTATTTAAGCGACCGCACCTGGCATCCACGCTGGGGAAGAAGAAGACCTTATTTCATGATCGGTGCCATTCTCAGCTCCATCGCTCTTGTATTTATGCCTCATAGCAGCACCTTATTTATGGCAGCAGGATTGTTGTGGATCATGGATGTATTTGGCAATGTGGCAATGGAACCTTTTCGTGCATTTGTAACGGATAAGCTTCCCGATTCTCAGGTAAACCGTGGTTTTATTATGCAAAGCCTGATGATTGGTTTAGGCGGAAGCATTGCGTCAGCTCTGCCATGGATTTTTAAAAATCTTTTTCATTTTCAGAATACAGCGGAGCAGGGTTCTATTCCTGACAATGTGAAGTTATCTTTTTACACAGGAGCTTTCTTTTTTCTTACCGCTGTACTGTACACTGTATTTACTACCAAAGAATATCCGCCATCTGACATTGGGTATAAAGAAAAAGTAAAAGAATCGAATAAAGGTTTTGGAGGCGGAGTAAAAGAAATTTTTTCTGCACTGGCAAATATGCCTAAGCGGATGCGCATTGTTTCGTTGATTCAATTTTTTACATGGCCAGGACTTTTTTTGATGTGGTTTTACTATACAACGGCTGTTGCAGTAAATGTATTTCATGGTACAGATGCCAGTGACCCCGTGTATGCAAAAGGTGCCGATTTTGGAAGCCTCACCTTATCTTTCTACAGCGTTGTCACTTTTATATTTGCATTAATTCTGCCTTTTATTGCAGACCGGCTCGGTAGAAAGCTCACTCATTCGCTTTGTCTTTTTTGTGGGGCTATAGGATTAATCAGTGTAAGCTGGGTTGAAAACCCATACATGTTATACGGATCCATGACCGGAGTTGGTATTGCATGGGCAAGTATTTTGTCAATGCCTTACGCCATGCTCAGCCGGCATTTACCAAAAGATAAGGTTGGCATTTACATGGGTATTTTCAATTTTTTTATTGTGCTGCCTGAAATAATTGCTTCATTGGGTTTTGGGTGGTTGATGAAAAATGTTTTGGGGAACGACAGGTTGTTAGCAGTAGAAATTGGCGGAGGATTAATGATTCTTGCTGCACTCATCTGCTTAATTTTTGTGAAAGAGAAAAAAGGTGAAGCTATTGATGAAACAGAAACACTCAGGTTAGAAATAGAAGAAGAACGTTCAGTATAAATAATGGTATGAAAAAAACTTTTTTACTTTTTGTGGCATTTTGCATTTTTTCCCTGGGCCTGCCGAAGGATTCCTTTTCCCAGGTTGAAGTTTACCCCGCCCATTGGTGGGTGGGAATGAAATGGAATAAAGTACAGTTAATGGTGTATGGAAAAGATGTTGCCACCGCAAGCTATTCGGTAAATTATCCCGGCGTGCAGTTGAAAAACGTGAATAAAGTTGAAAATAAAAACTATGTTTTTCTAGATCTGAATATTTCATCAGCAGCAAAGCCCGGCAAATTTTTTCTTGATAAAAACAAAAGCATCTATTTTGAATTAAAACCTCGCCGCAAGGGAAAAGGAACTGAGTTTGCGCAGGGAGTAAACTCAACAGACTTTGTCTATCTGCTGATGCCTGATCGTTTCAGCAATGGCGACCCATCCAACGACCGCATAACTGGTATGAGAGACCAGTCTTTGAATCGTGATTCAATTTATGACCGTCACGGTGGCGATTTACAGGGCGTCATTAATCATCTTGATTATTTAAAAGACCTTGGCGTTACTACTGTGTGGATGACACCGGTGATTGAAAATGATATGCCCAACAGAACGGAACATGGGTATGCATTTACCAATCACTATAAAATTGATCCCAGGTATGGCGGTGAAACGATGTACAAAAAATTAAGTGATGAATTGCACAAACGGGGAATGAAACTGATACAGGATGCAGTGTACAACCACGTAGGGCTTTATCATTTTACGGTACAGGATCCGCCGATGAAAGATTGGTTGCACCAGTGGCCCGTGTTTACTCAAACAAATTATAAAGATCAAACACTTTTCGATCCTTACGGTGCTCCATCTGAAAAAAGACAAATGACAGATGGCTGGTTCACCCGGCAAATGCCCGACATGAACCATAGCAACCCTTTTGTTGCCAACTACCTTATTCAACATGCAATTTGGAGCGTAGAGGAATTTGCTGTGGATGGCTGGAGAATTGATACCTATATCTACAATGATTTGGAGTTTATGAACCGCTGCAATAAAGCGTTGCTGGATGAGTATCCCACACTCAGCATGTTTGGTGAAACCTGGGTGCATGGTGTTCCCAACCAAAGTTTTTTCTGTGAGAATAACGTGAACGCAAAATTCAAAAGCAACCTGCCCGCAACAACAGATTTTCAGCAATTGTTTTACGGTATTCAGCCGGCGGTAAATGAGCCTTTCGGCTGGACGGAAGGCGTAAACAAACTTTACACAACTACGGCGCAGGACTTTTTATACAAGGACCCAATGCGCCAGGTGATTTTTTTGGATAATCACGACCTCAGTCGTTTTTACTCAGTAACAGGAGAAGATACTGCGAAGTACAAGCTGGCCCTGGGCTGGCTGTTAACTTTTCGTGGCGTGCCCCAGCTCTATTATGGTGATGAAATATTAATGACTGGATTTACCAGCCCGGCCGATGGCTGGGTTCGTTTGGATTTTAAAGGTGGATGGCCTGAAGACAAGCAAAACAAATTCACCACAGAAGGGCGAACTCCGAAAGAAAATGAGATCTGGAGTTTTATAAAAACGCTGGCAAATTTTCGCAAATCATCTTCAGCAATTACCAAAGGGAAGCTGATGCAGTATCTGCCGGTTGACGGAGTGTACACTTATTTTCGCTATGATGATAAACAAACTGTAATGGTGGTGATGAACACAGATGCCAAAGAACACAATGTGAACATGGATCGCTTTAAAGAAAGAACTGCAGGTTTTTCAAAAGCAGTGAATGTTTTGAACGGCAATCAAATTCCTTTAACGGGCAGCGTCATCATTCCGCAGCGAAATATTTGGGTAATGGAGTTAAAGAAATAAAAGCTTTTCCGTTTTTATCTCTTTCCATCTTTTACCATCCCATTCCCAGCTGTCGTTAGCGCCATTAAGCCAACCTAAACAACCTCCAAACAAAACCACACGGTCGCGGTATTTATCATAGGCCATATAACCCATAACACGGGGTGTCGGAGTTCGCCAGATAATTTGCTGAACGGACTAGCGAATTGTATTTCTGTATAAAAAGCATGCAAAGTTTACCAGTGTGCATGAGTTTGGTAAGGTTTTGAAAATCGTTTGTTCCCTTACCTTTGGCCGTCTTTTTTCAAAAACGATTGCTATGGATCCCAACCCGGTTATTTCTTTTGATAATACCGAAAATGCATTTGCCTACAAAACAGACCAGGAATTAAAGAGGGCCCGATTTCTTTTTAAAAGCATGAGTTATCAAACGCTGGTAAAATTAGGAACCCGGTTTACTCCCTGGGCCATGCGGATAGGTTTACCCATTAAAGGATTAATCAGAAAAACTATTTTTAAGCAATTTGTAGGTGGAGAAACACTGGAGCAAACTGCACCGGTTGCAAAAAAACTGGGGGAGTTTGGTGTGCAGGTAATTTTAGATTATGCAGTAGAAGGAAAACATGATGAGAAAGGCTTTGCGCATGCCACTGAAGAATTTTTAAGAGTGATCAATTATGCTTCTACCCAGCCCAACATTCCTTTTATGAGTGTGAAGTGTACCGGCATTGCACGGTTTGGCTTGCTGGAGAAACTCGACCGTTCAACACAACCGGATGCAGGTTCATTGTTTAAAAGATATGAAGCAGCTTTAGGTGAATTAAGTGCTGAAGAAAAAGCAGAGTGGCAAAGAGTAAAAGACCGTGTGCATCTTATTTGTAAAACAGCAGCAGAGAAAGGAGTGGGAGTGTTTATTGATGCGGAAGAAACCTGGATACAGGACCCCTTGGATGTAATGGTAATGGAAATGATGGAAAAATTCAACAAAGAAAGAGCGGTTGTTTACAACACACTTCAGCTTTACCGGCACGACAGGTTGCAGTTTTTGAAAGACAGTTATGAGTATGCCCGCCAGAAGAATTTCATACTCGGCGCCAAACTGGTGCGTGGCGCATACATGGAAAAAGAAAGAAAAAGAGCAGAAGAAAAAGGCTATCCTTCGCCTATACAACCTGATAAACAATCAACTGACCGTGATTTTAATGCGGCTGTGCAGTTTTGTGTTAATCACCTTGAAGAAATTGCATTGGTGGTTGCTTCGCATAACGAGTACAGCAATCTTTTTACAACGCAATTATTGCAGCAAAAAGGTTTGCCGCTCAATCATCATCATGTTCATTTCTCACAGCTTTATGGCATGAGTGATAACATCACTTTTAATTTGTCAAAAGCCGGTTGCCATGTCAGCAAGTATTTACCATTTGGACCAATTGGCGATGTCATTCCCTACCTCATGCGCCGTGCACAGGAAAACAGTTCAGTAAAAGGGCAAACAGGCAGAGAACTTGGATTAATTAAAAAAGAGATTGAAAGGCGGCATTTGTAAGGAGAATCGTAATTCACTTTGAAATAAAAAAGAGCGAAATATTTCATTCGCTCTTTTCTGTTTGTGCCCCACATTGGAGAATTATCGAACCAATTGAAGGAGGATTTGAACCTTATATATAGGCTAAAAGTGTAGAAGTTAAGAGTTGATCTGACAAATGGGATTAAATTTAAGTAACCACACGT
>PSMD01000052.1:0-14028 GCA_040289925.1 Chitinophagaceae bacterium
TATGAAAAACAAGATCAATAGCATCTGCATGATCTTTTACATACAGCCAGTCGCGGGTATATTGACCATCTCCATAAACGGGCAAAGGTTTTTTATGGATGATGTTATTGATCATTAAGGGAATCAATTTTTCAGGAAAATGATTAGGCCCGTAATTGTTAGAACAATTGGTGATAATGGTTGGCAATCCGTAAGTATCATGATAAGCTCTCACAAAATGATCGGAAGAAGCTTTGGAGGCTGAATAAGGTGAATGGGGGTCGTATGGAGTTTCTTCTGTAAAAAATCCGGTATCACCTAACGCACCGTACACTTCATCAGTTGAAATATGGTAAAACAAGTTTCTGTTGCCCTGAGCTTGCCGAAGGGTGCCGCCCCAAAGTTTTTTCGCGACATTCAGCAAATTCACTGTTCCGATCACGTTGGTATAAACAAAATCCAGCGGAGAAAGAATGGAGCGGTCAACATGTGACTCTGCCGCAAGATGAATTACTCCATTCGGTTGCCATTTATTAAACACTTCTTCCAATCTTTCACTGTCAAGAATATTTGCTTTTTCAAAATAATAATTTGGTGCACCCTCTACATCTTGCAAATTCTCCAGGTTGCCTGCATAGGTTAAAGCATCAAGATTTACAATCATGTAATCCGGGTATTTTGTTACAAACAACCGCACTACATGCGAGCCGATAAACCCTGCACCTCCTGTTATAATGATCGTTTTCATTAGTTAATTCTTAACTCTGCTTATCAATGGCATTGTCACCCTGAGCTTGCCGAAGGGTGCCTGAAGACTTGCTCAAACCTCTAAGTTGTTCAAAATCTCCATGCATTAAGGCTTCCTTTTTCTTTTTCGACCATCCCTTTAATTGTTTTTCTCTTGCTATAGCCTGTGAAATTTCAGTGTATAATTCAAATAGCTTAAGCTTAACAGGCCGCCTTGAAAAAGTATAGCTGTTTTTATTTACTCCTTCAGTATGCTCAGCTATTCGTCTCTCTATATCATTACATACACCTACATAATATGAATGATCCGGACATTCAAGAATGTAAACATAATAGTTGTATGCTGCTTTCATTGTTATTCGTCAGGCTTCGACAAGCTGAGCCTGACAAGTTATATCTCTCTTCGAACCGGATTTGCCTATTGCCCTGAACTTATCCAAAACTTCGGGTCGCTGTTAACCTCCAGCCACCGCCTTTAACTCAGCACGGAACCATTCATAAGTTTTCTTCAACCCATCTTCAACACTAATTTCAGGATCATAACCCAACAACTGCTTTGCTTTTGAAATATCTGCCAAACTATGCTTCACATCTCCTTTTCTTTCAGGGCCATGGTTTGCTTTTAATTGGCTGCCACTAATTCGGCGCAGCATTTCAAATAACTCATTCAAACTTGTTTGCTTACCATATGCAATGTTATACACCTGGTTTACAGCAGATGGATTGGTAGTAAACAATGAAAGAATATTTGCCTGCACTGCATTGTCAACATAAGTAAAGTCGCGGCTGTGTGCTCCATCGCCATTAATTGTTGGCGGTTCGTTATTTAAAACACTCTGCATAAATAAAGGAATAACCGCCGCATAGGGCCCGTTTGGATTTTGTTTCGGCCCGAACACATTAAAATATCGCAGACCGATAAACTCCATCCCATAAAGCTTTGCAAACACATCTGCATACAACTCGTTAACCAGTTTCGTGATGGCATAAGGAGAAAGTGGCTTTCCAATTTCATCTTCTACTTTCGGTAAGCCCGGATGATCTCCATACGTAGAAGAACTGGCAGCATACACTACTCTTTTAATTCCTTTTTCTTTCGCAGCAGTAAAAATGTTGAGTGTGCCGGTAATGTTCACATTGTTTGAGGTAAGCGGATCATTAATAGACCGTGGTACAGAACCCAGAGCAGCCTGGTGACTGATTAGTTCAACACTTTCACAGCAACGCAGGCAATCATCGTAGTTGCGGATATCTGCTTCAATAAACTCAAACTTTGGGTGAGAAAGAAACTGTTCAATATTTGTACGTGAGCCGGTTGCCAAATTATCCATTGCTCTTACAAAACTTACCTGCTCATCATTCAATAGCTTTTCTACAAGATTAGAACCGATAAACCCAGCGCCGCCGGTAACTAATATTCTCATTTATGCTTTCGTCCTTTTTCTTTTTTTAGAAGTAAACCGTTTCAACAATCTCTCAAAGCTATTGGCTGGGGGATGTTCTTCTTCATAATACCCCGAGTTATACCCATAGCCATACCCATAGCGGCCATATCCGTAATAACCATACCCCGGTTTTATCTTCACATCATTAATTACAATAGAAACTTTCGGCAGTTTTGCTTCACGGTAAAACTCGTCAATTAAAGCAATCTGTTTTTTATAAGTATACCCTTGCCTTACTATGTACAATGTGCAATTGGCAAATTGTCCAAGCGTCATCGCATCGCCAACCATTCCTACAGGAGCTGTATCAATTAATACCACATCAAAATTTGCCTTCAGCCAGTTAAACAGTTCTGTAACCTTTGTATCAAGTAGCATTTCTGAAGGGTTAGGGGGAACAGGGCCGCAAGGCAATACATAAAAGTTTTCATAACCGGCAATAAGCACAGGAAGATCTTCAATATTTGCCTTTCCTAATAAAAAATTGGTAATGCCCGGGTTTTTGCCCATTTCAAGACCGGTTAAGATTTTAGGTTTGCGAATGTCGAACTCCAGCACAATGGTTTTTTTGCCTGCCAATGCCATTACCGCACCCATGTTAATGGTAATAAAAGATTTTCCTTCACCACTGAAAGATGATGTAACAAGAATAACCGACTTGGGTATTTTGTTCAGTACGTATTGAAGGTTGGAGCGAATGATACGGAATTGCTCAGCCACCATGCCTCTGTTTGTTTTGCTAACCACCAATGGCGAATCAGCAAATGAATGACCTATTTCTCCTAACACCGGCGCCTGTGTAATTTTTTCAATGTCGTAGCGGGTAGTAATCTTATCGTTTATTACCTCCAGCATAAAAATGAACAAAGCAGGCAGGCCAATGCCAATTAATATGGCAAGCATCTGTACAGCCCGGCGGTTGGGCTTAACGGGAGTGTATGATGCATAAGCCTGGTCAATTGCCTGGGAGTTTGGAGTAGTAGAAGCAACGGAAATAGAGGTTTCTTCTTTTTTGGTAATTAAAAATTTGTAAAGCTCCATTTTGCTGTCAAGCAGCGTTTGCATTTCCGCCAGCTTTTTCACTTTCGCCGGCATAATCTTAATCTGGCTTTCTGCTACATTTCCAATTTTTCTAGAGTTGGTTATTGTAAGATTAATAGCCTTTTTAACATTGGCAAGATTCTCCAGAATTTTTGCACGAAGATTTTCAATAGCCTGGTCCTGCTCAGTAACAAGCGGATTATTTGCAGGCACACCGGCATCAATGTAGTCTTTTCTTTTTAGTTGTAAGCTATTGTATTGTCCAATCAATGCATTTAAGGTAATATCCTGCACGGTTAATGGAGAAGGCACTAATACAGGAATTGTAGTGTTTTTATTTTTACCCGATGCCAGGTAGTTTTCAATCATTTCCGCAATATTGAATTGCAATGTTTGCTGGTTGGTAATCTTGTCTGATTCAATCATGCTATTAAAGTAATTCTCCGTCTGCGCATCGGGTGAAATAAGGTTGTTGGCTACTTTATAATCAAGAATTACTCTTTGCAGGCTGTCAACTTCCTGCTGCAGTTTATCCAATCTTATTTGGATGAATTTAAGTGTCTGAAAGGCTTCTTCCTGTTTATCTTCTTTTGTCCATTCACCATATTTATTCATCAGCACATTAATAATATCAGCACTTAATTGGGGGTTAGTTGTTTCAAGCGTTAATGTAAGAATACCTGTATTTGGTTTTGGGGTAACTTGTACCAATGAGGCATACTTACCTGCTGCAGCATAAGTAGGCTCCCAGGTTACATTATACTCTTTACCCAACCCGCTGTAATTATTTTTAATTAATTTAAAAATCCCATACTCTGTTTTAAAGGCCTCACCAAAAGCATAAGATTGTTTGCTGTTATTTACAGAAAATAAATTGTCGCTGGAAAAATGAATGTTCAGGGTAAAGCTTCGGTTTGAGTCAGGAATACTGACCACTTCCATTAAAAATGGGCCCTGCTTGTAAATGTTGGGTGATTTAATTTTTCCTACTGCAAAATAATTAACCTGTAAATGCAGGCTGTCAACCACCCGCTGCATTAGCGGTTTTGACTTTAAAACTTCAATTTCGTTTTGAATATTTTGGGTTCCTTCATTCAAAAAAAGCTGATTCAGTTTTTCATCTCCCTGCCCTTTGCCTCGTGGCTGACTTTTAATTAATAATGTACCGGCAGAACGATAAATAGGCGTGGCATATCTTAAATATATATAAGCACCCAGCAACGCTATTGCCAGTGACAAAATAAACAAGGGTAAAAAGCGTATGTATTTAAAAAAAATATCCTTAACCCCAAGGTTTCCTAACTCAGTTTTCGCAGAAACCGTTTCCACATGTTGTATTGTACCGTTTGTAGGCTGCACTCCAGTTATTTGAAGATGTTATAAATGATAGCTGCACTGGTGATCAGTGTCAGCGCAAAACTTACCCGCTGCAAAATGATAGACTGATCGTAAGAACGCAGTTTGCTTTTTGTAGCATCAACTATAATAATATCGTTCTGCATCAGGTTAAAATAAGGCGATTCAAAAACATTTTTTGAAGTCAGGTCAATTGTACCCATCTCTCTTTTTCCATTCACCTCTCTAATTACATGAACATTGTCTTTTTTACCAGTCAGCGGTAAATCGCCGGCCAACCCAACTGCTTCCAGTATATTTATTTTTTCATAGGGAATGCTGATGGTTCCCGGGCGGTTCACTTCTCCTAAAAACGTAATGCGGAAGTTGAGAAATCGTATCATTACCGACGGGTTTGTTAGGTCGGTAATCTTTGATTTGATAAGATTAGCTAGTTCCATTTTTGTCAGACCTTCCACATGCAATAGCCCCAGTCTCGGAAATTCTATGTTCCCATTTGCATCTACCAGATACCCTTGCGGTAGTTGATTTGATTGATTAACGGATTGTGTTGCAGGCAAATTGTAAAGAGGATCTGTTTCTGACGATTTTGTAGTTGAGGTATATACCTGGATAGAAAGCAGATCATTTTTTTGTATAACCGGTTCAAATACTTTTACTTTTAAGGCTTCTTTCCCACTGGTATCCCTGGCATTTGCCAGGTAATTGTATTGAATGGTTTTTGAAGAGTTGCAAGAAATAAAGAACAGTGAGAGCAGGATAAGGCAGCAAAAAGAAGGATTTCTCATTTTGGTTTTTATGATGACTTGTTATTACCTCGGCTCAACCGAAGTTAATTTAGTTTTTTCGATATATGCTATCAAGATATACCCAAGACTGTCAATGGCCACTTTCACCATTTTCTTTCTTACATCCAACACCTTTCCCTCCTGGTCCATCAAGGTTCCGGCATTTACTTTTACCCGGTCATTAATCTTAAGCTCTATGGGGTGCACTTCTACATTTTCATGCTCATCTAAAAATCGCTTAATGGCTTGTATCTCTTTTTCCTTAATAATCGCTGGCTTTTTATTCCAGTAAACAAAGTTGATAACACCATCAGTCATTCTCACTTTCGTCCTGTCTTCATCTGTAACCTTTACAAATACATACGATTTAAATAAAGGCTCTTCAACCGTTTTCATTCTGTCACTCCACTTTCTTCTCACTTTGTTTAATGGGCAATAACTTTCAATACCCTTATTCACTAAAAGTTGATGAACTTTTTTCTCCCACCGGGGCTTGGTATATATCGCATACCACTTCAACTTCTCTTCAATTTTATTTATGGCTTCGCCATCTCAGTCACATAATTTTTTTTGCGACCGGCTAATTTCTGAGGCAAATTCATGCAAATATAATCCTATGAGTGTGGCTGGCAAATCAATAAAATGCTCAGATAATTAATAACTAAGAACATCAAATTTTATGTTATCTAAGAAAAATATTTTTCCACCATACGTGTATTTTATACCCCACCTTATATGTTACAGTGAGTTAAGGCTAAGCCACCTTTATACATGCTGAATAGCTGAAGCATAGTTGAAGTATAGATGGTGTATGGTAACTGCGTGGTATCTTGCCTTTCGACTCCTTTTACGGCCGAGTTGCCACAACTGCTCCAAACTGCTCCGGTGAAATACCAGCAGGTAAAATCAGTTTTATTCAGGTGCTATCTTGTAAAGAAATAAACAGATTTAGATCTACATTTAAAAAACCAAACAACTGCATGAAGCAACGCTTTTATTCTCTGGATGTATTTCGCGGTGCCACTGTTTGCCTGATGATTTTAGTGAATAACCCGGGCTCATGGTCTCACATTTATCCTCCGCTTGAGCATGCCCCATGGCACGGCTTAACTCCTACTGATTTAGTATTCCCCTTTTTTCTTTTTGCAGTCGGCAATGCTCTTTCATTTGTAATGCCCCGCTTGCAGGCAGGCGGTGATGCAGTATTTTGGAAAAAAGTATTAACACGATCACTTCTCATTTTTGCTATCGGTCTTTTTTTACAATGGTGGCCTTTTGTAAAATGGGAAAATAGTCACCTGGTCTTTCGCCACTGGGTTGATCAGAATAATCCACAAAGTGGTGTTCGTATTTTAGGAGTATTGCAGAGAATAGCTTTTTGTTATTTTTTTGCTTCCATCATCATCTATTACTTAAAACCCAAAACTGCTTTTTATTTCGGATTGTTGCTTTTGCTCTCCTATTGGGTCATTACATATATAGCTAATCCCGTTGATCCTTACAGTTTACAGGGGTGGTTTGGTACCAATGTAGATAAAAAAATTCTTGGGGTAGCCCATATGTACAAAGGAGAAGGAATTCCCTTTGACCCTGAAGGCATAATGAGCACCATGTCTGCCATTGTGCAGGTGATTTTTGGTTATTTGATTGGTGATTATATACAAAAGAAATCAAAACAACCGGAAGCTGGTTCACCAGCAAATGAAAACTTTGGCCCTTACCAGATGCTCACCGGTTTGTTTGTAGCAGGGGTGGGTATGATAGTAACTGGTTTTTGCTGGGATATGCTTTTCCCTATCAATAAAAAAATTTGGACCAGTTCTTACACCGTTTATACTTCGGGCCTGGCTACTATTACCATTGCCACTATGATTTATTTCATAGAATACAGAAATGCAAAGGGCTGGCTCACCCGATTCTTTGATGTTTTTGGTAAGAATGCGTTGTTTGTTTTTGCACTGAGTGCTTTTTTACCACGTACACTCTCTCTCATCCGCATACCTGATCACTTAAATGAGAAAGGTGAGATGGTTTACATCAATCCCTGGAATTGGATGTACCATCGTGTTTACATTCATGTACCCGGCGACCCACGGCTGGGTTCATTGCTTTATGCCATTACCGTTATTATTTTTATGTGGGCTGTTTGCTTGTGGCTTGACAGGAAGAAGATTTATATTAAGGTTTAGGCTTCGCTTCGTGATATATCATAGGCATTTGATCGTAAATTTCACCACCCAGCTCTCTACCTGTTTTCTTTTTATTCACGCCTCCCCATTGTTTGAAAAAAAATGCCACTCCTTGTTCGGCACATTGTTCACGTATTTCCCAAACCCATTGTTCTTTTATCTCTCTTACTTTTCGACCGCTTTCACCTCCAACAATTACCCAATGAATATTTGACAGGTTGACATGAAAAAGTGGTCCAATTAAAGGCTCACAGGATAAGAACTTCACTTTTGAGTTGGTTTCCCGCAAAAAGTCAATTCGTTCTTTTGCCTTTTCATTTTCGACTGACACACCCATCCAAATGTTTGTTGTCCAGTTTAATTTATTATGTAATTCATAAAGCCTATCAGCTCTTTTTGTAAGTATCTGGTAAGTGTGTTGGGGTGTATTATTCATTACTGTAAAAACCTTTTGAATAAATTCAAGAGGTACATCTTTATGAAACAGGTCACTCATAGAGTTTACAAACACTATTTTAGGCTTTTTCCACTCATAAGGAACCAATAAAGCATCTTCATGGATTCGCAACTCAAACCCATCTTTATACTTCTCCATTCCCATTGCCTGCAATCTTTTTGCCATCACTTCCGCATAGCAGTATTTACAACCAGCGGAAATTTTATCACAGCCAGTTGTTGGGTTCCAGGTCATTTCGGTCCATTCGATGTTAGATTGTGCCATATCAAAATAATTTTTGTTGAGGAGATATTGGTTTTTCAACTTTTTGAAAAAAATCATTTCCTCTCGGGTTTTTTGAATAAAAGGCCAAATAATACAGCGGAATATTTTTGTCTTCGATTTTCACTAAATGTTTCTCGACTGGTTTAACATACCCCAGGTTCTTCATGTTAAAATCATATTTATCCGATAGATATCTAATAAAGTCCTTAGGACCCAATTCGCCAGTTTCAAAAGGTTTGCGCCAATTCGGATCCTTAATAAACTCTTCTATTTTTTTGCTATTCTTTTGCATATAAAAGCTAAAATTTCGATTAGCATCCATTAGCAATGCAAGCAGAATTAAGAAGTCAATTTTACCAACTCGGGAAAGCCTTTCAATTGTTTCAAATCTCAAATTCAACGAAAAGGGATCAACAAAACAAAATCTTAGACAATTCTCTCTCGGTATTAGCGATATAATCTTATTTACGTTCTTATTCGAATCACCTAAAACATATTCCACATTTACATTCGGAAAATCCCTTTCTATTCTAGTTTTTAAAGCAAACAGTTTTCCTTCATCCTCTTCACACAAAATGTATTTGTCAAATTTATGACTAGTTGATAAAGCAATAAGAGCAGAAGATTTTAAAATGCGGCCTGTTTCTTTAATTTTGGCAAAGCCAGCACCTGCAAATAAGTCTATGTATACAAGTTTGCCCCATTTATTTTTCATCCCAGTCGTAAATATTTCATAATAATTGCCTACTAGCCTGTATTTTCTTTCTCCTCATTTGCCGATTTCGGGGATTATTAAACCATCGTCGTATCCATCAATAAGTGGATCAAAGTTTCTCTTAGCCATAGTTAAGGTTTCAACCAAAATAGAAAAGAATAATGAAGATCAAAACAATCTTCCCTGTTCTCCCGGTCTTCTAAAACTTGTAGTGTCTAATTCCCATCTGTCTTCGTTCATACCGTAAAGCTTTCCGTATTTTTTGTATTGCTGTCTTACCAGTTCTGCAATATTACCTTCGCCACGCATTCTTACACCCCACCTTGTATCATTCACTTTACCTGCATGGCTTTGCTCTATTAAATGCCACACCTTATCTGCCCTGTCGGGAAAATTTTTGTATAGCCAATCATGAAACAAAAATTTTATTGCACCATTTAACCTGATAAACGTATAAGCTGTAAACTTTGCCCCGGCATCTCTTGCCGCTTTCATAATCCGCTGTATTTCGTGTTCGTTAAGGCCGGGTATCATCGGCCCCATCATAATACCCATGTGCACACCGGCATTGCTTAACTCTTCAATTACTTTTAGTCGCTGGCTGGCTGTTGCTGTTCTGGGCTCCATTACTCTTCGCAACTCTTCATTAAAGCTGGTTATGGAAACCATTGCCGAAACCAGTTTTTTTTTAGCCATTTCCTGCAGTATGTCTTTGTCTTTAATGATCCAGGAGTTTTTTGTTAGTATGCCAACCGGCTGGTTGAATTCGTTACAAACTTCAAGCATGGCTCTCGTTAACCGGTATTTTTGCTCTGCAGGCTGATAGCAATCTGTATTTCCACTCAACATGATCGGATGAGAACCATCCCAATTTTTATTCATAAAGGTTTTACGAAGAACCTGCGCAGCATTTATTTTCACAATAATCTTTCTTTCAAAATCAAGCCCTGCACTATAACCCCAGTACTCATGAACATTTCTTGCATAACAATAAATACACCCATGCTCACAGCCGGCATAAGGGTTCATACTAAACATCATGCTCAGGTCAGGGCTTTCTACTTTATTCACAATTGTTTTTACCTCCTGCTCTATATACTGAGTTGGTGTATTCAACTCTTCCCAATCATCTATTGCTTCTACATGCTCACGGGTTGTTTCATCTTTTAAAAACCGGTTTTTTGTATTGAATTGAGCTCCTCTGCCACTGAAATAATTTTCTTCCTCATCCTTCTTTTTTGGAGACAAAGGATTAGCATTCTTTTTTAGTTGGTTAGCCATTTTCATGGGTTTGAAGTGTTATTAAGAAAACAGATTGCCTTGCTTTGTTTCAACAGGCAAGTTTTGAAACGAAAACTTTTCCACCACCTGGTATTTCATATTCTCCAATGATCGTTTTAATAAGAGCATTCCATCAGCAATAAAGCGTCCGCTGAAATGCTTGTTACTGTACTCTAACCATCCTTTTTCATATTGCCTGGGCTTCAGCTTTCTTGCTATTGGAAGATAGGGTTCCATTATAAAATTCGGCTTATTTTCTTCGTTCAATTTCATTAACCGCTGTGCCTGCGACCGGATGTTCTTAACAAGTAATTGAATGGGCATTTTTGAAATAACATTGATATATATAGTATGGCTTGGAAAACTTCCAAAATCCTTCATTTCAACTTTTATAGGGTGAAATCCCATCCCAATTATTCTTAAACGATTTATTATCCTTTCTTCCATCATCTCATACTGAAGAAAATTTACCAGTGCTATGTGAGGTTTCCCCCATTTGGCATTCTCAGTTTTATAATACCGGTAGAATTGTTCCTTTACTTCTGCTATTCGGGTTCTTAATTCTTCATGAGGAGTTAGCACAAGTAAATACTCAAACAGCTTATATCCAGGCATTTTATTTCCAGTGAATTGCATAACAGTAAAGTTTTATTTGGCCAATAATTTTAGCAGCAATTTACTAAATAAATTAGTTAACCTGGGCAAAAAAATTTCCCTCTGTTAGGAAAGAAATTAAACGGTTTTACCAAATTTATTCAGCCTATAGCTTCTGCAGTTTTTTCACGGGCATAATTCAAAACATTCAGCACAATTTCAGTACGCGGAGATTGCTTAATAACGTCCAGGCGGCTTATTGAAGTTTTTAGAACAGCAAGCTTTTCACGCAAGGTCCAGTCTTGCTGTAAAGCTTTTTCAATTTGCTGATTTAATTGGGGAGAAGATTCCTTATACAAATACAGTAAAAGATCCTCCGGTGTAAATTTGTTCATGCATTGTCCAGTTAATGTGCAGTAAAAAAATTGTCTCGTCCGGATATTTAACGGAGCAAAGAAAGGCTTATTGTGTAATTGAAAAAAATCAGTTGGATTGCTGTTCTGGAACGAGGAAAAGTTCTTCACCGTCCCGCTTCATATAATATTTCTCCCGTGCATATTTTTCCAGTGTAGCGGGGTCAAATCGTAATTTTTCGAGTTCGGTTTTCTCCTGATTGATCTGTTCTGTATAATATTTTTTGCTTCGCAAAAGTTGGTTCAGCTCCTGCCGGTGTTTCATTACCGTAAAAACATCTCTTTCATCAAAAAAAAGCATCCAGGCAACAAAGCCGGCAAAAGAGAGAAAATATTTATTTCGGAGCCAGGCAGGAATGTGGGTTAGTATTCTCATGAAGGCTTTATTTACCAAATTTAATCTTTCCTGCGGGATAAATTGCTGAAAAGCCAAGCTGCTCTTCAATTCTCACTAATTGATTGTATTTGGCCATTCTGTCCGTACGGCTTGCGGATCCCGTTTTTATTTGGCCACAGTTTAAGGCAACGGCCAGGTCAGCAATCGTCGTGTCTTCAGTTTCGCCGCTGCGGTGGCTCATAATTGTGTTGTAACTATTTTGATGCGCCATAGTTACAGCATTTATTGTTTCTGTAACTGTACCAATTTGATTCACTTTAACCAGTAAGGCATTCCCAATTCCTTTGTCAATTCCCTGCCGTAAGCGGTTAACGTTCGTCACAAAAAGATCATCACCCACCAACTGACATTTGCTTCCAATGACTTCAGTCAGCATTTGCCAGCCATTCCAGTCATCTTCAGCCATTCCATCTTCAATTGATACAATCGGATATTGCTTTACCCATTTCTCCCAGTATTTTACCAACTGCTCACTTGTCATTTCTTTTCCTGAACTTTTATGAAAGACGTACTTTTTTTTCTTGCCATCCCATAACTCACTATTAGCTGCATCCATTGCAATTACAATTTGTGAGCCTGCTTTATAACCGGCTGCTTCAATGGCAAGTAAAACAGTTTCTATGGCTTCTTCATTACTTTGAATATTGGGTGCAAATCCTCCTTCATCACCCACATTTGTACTGTATCCCTTTTTCTTTAAAACAGATTTTAAGGCATGGAATATTTCAACCCCCCATCTCAATCCTTCAGTAAAAGTTGACGCACCTGTTGGCATAACCATAAATTCCTGGAAGTCTATTTTATTATCAGCATGTGCGCCACCATTTAAAATGTTCATCATAGGCACAGGTAACACCCTGGCATTAGTGCCGCCGATATAACGGAACAATGGCAATGCAGCTTCTTCCGCTGCAGCTTTTGCTACTGCCATGCTTACGGCAAGAATTGCATTGGCTCCCAGTTTGCTTTTATTTTCTGTTCCGTCTAGCTGTATCATCATTTCATCAATGCCGGTTTGGTCGGCCACATCGTTACCCAGCAAAGCAGGGGCGATAATATCATTTACATTCTTTACAGCCTTCAGTACTCCTTTTCCTAAATATTTTTTCTTGTCACCATCCCGCAGTTCAACTGCTTCGTGTACACCAGTGCTGGCACCACTTGGCACAGCAGCACGACCAAAAGCCCCTTCATCAGTTAATACATCTACTTCAACAGTTGGGTTACCTCTTGAATCTAAAATTTGCCTGGCAAAAATTTCGGAGATATAGCTCATGAATTATTTTTTAAAAAAAGTAGAATTGCTTTATTTTTTTTGTGTCAGAGTTCTAAACACTTCTTCCAAACTCTGGTTTTTGCTTTGCAAAGAAACGATGTTGAGATTTTGCTGCAAAGCCAGTTCTAAAATTTGTTTCCTGCACAGCTCTGCATTATGCGTTTGCAGCCTGTAATTTCCTTTTTGCAATTTTTCAATTGCTTCAACGGAGGAAATTCCTTGTAGTAACTCCTGATCAACCTGTTCACCAAACTGTACTGTTACTACTTGTTTTTGTTGATTTGTTTTCTGCAAATTTGATAACCTGTCATCCGCTACAATTGTCCCCTTATTAATAATGATAACACGGTCGCAAATGGCTTCTACTTCCTGTAAAATGTGAGATGAAAAAATGACTGTTTTGTTTTTGGCCTGCTGCTTAATTACTTCTCTTATTTCAACAATCTGGTTAGGATCTAACCCACTGGTTGGTTCATCCAGTATCAATACTTCGGGATCATGAATTAAGGCAGCGGCTAACCCTACTCTTTGCTTATACCCTTTTGATAACTGCCCAATCTTTTTTTTACTTTCAATAGTTAGGCCTGTTAATGCAATAACTTCTTCTACTTTTTCATTTCTTTTTTCAACATTATGCACTTCGGCCACAAAATTTAAATACTCTCTCACATACATGTCGTAATACAAAGCATTTGATTCAGGCAAATAGCCAATCTTCTTTTTTATTTCCAAGGGCTGTTGGCTTACATCAATGCCGGAAACAAATGCAGAGCCATCATCCTGCTGTAAATAACCTGTAATGATCTTCATGGTGGTTGATTTACCAGCACCATTCGGGCCTAAAAAACCAACAATCTCTCCTTTATTTACTTTAAAAGAAATATTGTTAACCGCTTTTTGTTCACCATAAACCTTCAGAAGATTCTTTACTTCAATAGACATGACGCAAATTACAATTTTGCTGACTGATTAATTTGCCAAACTGATTTACACTACAGGTCCTCGTATTGATACAACGGATCTATCTTTGTTCCGGCTGTCATTTCAAACACAGGTTTAATAATTCCATCTTTTAAACCATATACC